>JAUMUD010000005.1:34486-75017 GCA_030530875.1 Corynebacterium sp. | reverse complement strand
TGCCAGTGCTGCCGACGCTGCCAGTGCTGTCAGCGCCTTGTGGACTATTGAAAGGGCGGGCGGTGGCCACATAGGTGACCTGTGAGTGGGAATGCAAAAGGGACTCGCCCCAGGAGGATTTCCCGGAGCGAGCCCCGCCAAGAATAAGTCTGCGCATTTGTGCTTTCTTATTTGGTGATGCTTATTCGACCTTGTCGCCAATATTGACGCGTGGCTTAGGGCTACGCCAACGGCGTGGCTGGGTAGCGCGGGAATAAGCGTAGAAGCGCAGTGGGATACCAGTATCAGCATGGCCAGGGAACTTCTGCTTGGCAGCACGGCCGGCAGAGTAACCAATCCACAGACCCTCAAGGAAGAAGATGAGGATGATGATGGTGGTTACGGTGGAAATGACCGTGGCCAGGGATGGGAAGCTGCTGCTGACGAAGAGGATTACCAGAAGGATAAGGGCAGCGACCATCACATAGTTATTAAGGTAACGGCGTGCGTCGACATAGTCGCGGATGAAGCGACGGGTTTCACCCTTATCGCGGGCGGTCAGGTAGCGGTCATCACCGGCGTCAATGCCAGCCTGGATCTTTTCCTGCTTGGCGCGACGCTCAGCGCGCTCCTGGCGCTTGAGTTCCTTGAGCTCTTCCTTGGTGTGAGTGCGCTTAAATTCCTTACGGCGGGCGCGTGCTTCTTTGCGTGTTTCCGGTGGGGTATATGGGCCACGGCGCTGACCGCGCTTGGCCTGTTGATCCCTACGCTTCGGTGTTGGGCGGCCCTTACCAGAGTTTTTGCTCGTTCCAGAATTTTCAGTCACGAGTACAAGAGTACCATTAATAAGGAAGAATTTCGCCTCATAAATAGGTTCGGGTTTAGCTGTGTCATCCTGGCTATGTAATGGAAATATGGGTTAATTGCCAGGGGCTTTTAGGGTATACTAAGTGACAATTCTTTGAATCTGTGTAGAATAGTCTTTATCCCTAAAATTACCCCTCATTACACGTTAGGAGAAACCCGCTCATGACTGCTACTACTACGGGTGTGATTCTTACTGAAGCAGCTGCTGCTAAGGCCAAGGCGCTGCTCGATCAGGAAGGTCGTGATGACCTTGCCCTGCGTATTGCCGTTCAGCCTGGTGGCTGCTCCGGTTTGCGTTACCAGCTCTTCTTCGATGACCGTGACCTCGATGGTGACAAGAGCGACCTCGTCGACGGTGTTCGTCTCGTTGTTGATAAGATGAGCGCTCCATACCTCACCGGTGCCCGCATTGACTTCGCTGACACCATTGAGCAGCAGGGCTTCACCATTGACAACCCTAATGCCAAGGGTTCTTGCGCCTGTGGTGACTCCTTCAACTGATCTTTAACTACCGAAGGTCCAGCCTCTTGGATGGGGCTGGACCTTTTTCTGTGTGTGCGGGCTTTAATCGCTCAGTGCCTTACTCTTCTGAAGCATTCTCTTCAGCGTTATTTTTGTCGGCTTCCATAGCGCGTAGCTGCTGAAGCTTATCAATGAGTTCCTGTGCCGCGTATAGCATCTGAGTTTGCTTGCCGATAATGCGATGTGCCTCATTGAGGTCACTTTCCAAATCCACGATTCGCTGCTCGAGGGACTCGATGATTGAATCGGGTGATTGTGATTCCTTGGCCATGGTTACCTCCTTTTCGTAATTACATTTTACTGGGGCTATCGGTACTTACCGCGCGGGGGTAGTGGTAATTTTTATTTTGCCTGGTTATGCCCGTTTTGTGGGTTTAATAATATTCGTGCCATATTTGCATTATTGCTGGTGGATACTGGTCTCTACTGATTGTGTGCATATATTTTCTGGCGTGGGGGTAATTTTCAAACCAAGACTTACATTCGGCTCCCGATCGTGCAAAAATTGCAGGTTGCAACCTTTGTTTAGGGATAGCGTTTATGCTAATATTAGGGAAATTTAAGCAACCGTTAAGGAGTAACTCGTGTCACGAGCACGCCATGCAGCAAAGAAGAATAAGCGCACTATCCGTAGCGCCATTGTGGTGGCAACCATGACCAGCACCACCGTTGCCGTCGCGCCAGCATATGCAACCACCGATGTCATTGTCCAAGCACCCATCTGTTATGACCAGAACACTGGTATCTACAATGAGTGCGACTTGAATCTGACCAAATGGGCCGAGTGGTACGCTGCACCGGAGAACACAACTTTCACTGATGACTCGGGCAAGCCCGCACCATATGTGCCAATTGGAACGACACAGAAAAGCCCACGTACAGCCGCAAATGGTGGTCCACCGACTGTTGAGGATCTCCAAAAAGCCGTTGACTATTTGAATTCTGCGCAAAATGGCATGATTGGTTCACTGCTTAGCTTGGCTTCGAGTAACCCGAATTTGGGACTTAATGCTGAAAGAATGACCAACGCCGTTAACTGGACGCGTAATGTCTTTGGCACCTCGGACATGAAGCGCGATGGCCTTCTCAAGGACGGTTTGTCTGATCGAACGACAATTACCCACGAATCCGCTCCCGGTGTGCGCTCACTCCAATCTTATTTGGATAATGTCTTTGTTCTGCTCAAGCGCGATATTAAGACTAAAGTGAATGAGCTTCAGCAGAAGATTGATGACCCGGATACCACTAATAAGTCGGAACTGCAGAACTCTATTGATACCTTGAACGCGGTCGCGAATAAGTTTGATGGAGACCATCTCAATGACACGACCATCGTTGACGAACTAAAGACTTCTCTCGAGAGTGCTAACAGCGCTATGTCAGATGGTCCAGATACTAGCGCCTTGGATGCTGCCGTTGCTGCTCTGAAGAAGAAAATTAATGATAGTGATGCGCTGACCAGCCAACAAAAGAGCGCATTGCTTAAGCAGGTTGATAAAAATGCGACTTTGAGTGAGAATCCGGATGAAGTTGCAGTCAATGCTGCAACTGATGCGGTCAATAAATACGGCACTGATACAGTGGAGCCATTGATCACAGCTATGGGAAATAAGCCGACTGTTGATAAGGGGCAGGCCGCGTATAAGTTCGCCACTGATACGAAGCGTACTGCCGTGGATACCGAACTGACGAAGTGGGCTTCCACTGCTGAGACGGATTCATCGGCGATCGACTTTAGCGATCTCCAAAGCGCCATTAATGAACTGGATGGCCAGACCAATTTGGACGGAGTTCTTCAGGACCTTGGAGACCTTGACTATCTCTCCGATGCACAGAAGGGGCTGCTAGCAAATGCCGCGATGCAGAATGCGGACCTAGAGGCACTCAATAGCTGGGCTGAGGGTATCAAGACCTTGGCGGCAAACCAGAAGAAGCTTCGTGGATTGCGAGCTACAGATGCAGTGAATACTGTCAAGGAGTCGCCAAATTACGAGCTTGCGGATTCTAATCTGCAGGAGGCCTATGACACTGCGGTGAGCGCGGCTATCAGTATGGACACCTTAGAGGTTGGCACCCAGGTTTCTATAGCTATCACGAATATCGAGAATGCTCTTAATGGGCTCAATGGCAATAGCAAGCTGGAGCAGGCCAAGACCAAGGCACTGAGTGATCTTGAGAGCTTGAATCTTTCCGAAGGCCAGCGTGAGGTTGCCAAGACAAAGATCAATGATGCCACAAGTACTGAGGCAGTAAATACTGCATATCAGGCTGCGGAGTCCTTGTCTGAGGCACGTAATACCAGCGTGACCTTCACGGATAAAACCACTGCTAAATACAAGTTTGCGGATGCAAGCTTGAAAACTGCATTTGATGAGGCAGAGGGTGAATACACACGTCTCTATGATGATCGGAATTCCACAGCTGATGATGTGAATAATGCACGCACAAGTGCCCAGACCGCTGACTCCAATTTGAACGGCGACACAGTACTGAATGGCGTGCTTACCGACCTTAATAGTGCCAAGTATTTGACTAGTACACAGAAGGGCTTGCTCGAATCAGGCGCGAATGACAATGCTGATCAGGATGCCTTGAATACTTGGAAATCAAGCGTCCAGACTCTTGCCGGAACCCAGCAAACCCTCAAGACCCTCGTTGAGGCTGCACCAGATGTTCGGGAAACTTACCAGTACAAGAATGGTAGTACTCCGAAAACCGAGGCCTATGATTCCGCTATCACTGATGGTCAGGGCGTATTGGATGGCCTTAACACCTTAACCCTGGATTCCAGAGTGCAGAATAGTATTACTGCCATCACTAATGCGCGGGATGCACTTGATGGACAGACTGACCTGGAGCGTGCCCGTCAATCCGCGCTTAAAGAATTGGAGACGCTGAACCTCACTACCGGCCAGAAGGAGAAGGCCAGCACAGCAATTAAGGCAGCACAGGACACGGATACTGTCACCACACTCATGACTGCCGCGCGGGCACTTAGTGACTCCCGCACCACGGTGCAGAATCACTCCTTCACTGATAAGAACGCCAATCAGTACAAGTTCGCTGATGACAATCTCAAGCAGGACTTCGACAACAAATCGCAGGCACTGAGCACCGCGATGGATGCAGATGATGCGACCTCAGCAAATGTCGAAACAGTCTACAACGATCTGGTTGATGCGGATAATGCACTGAATGGTGCGAAAAATCTAGCAGATGTGCTTGATGAGCTCTCTGACCTTGACTATCTCTCACAAACGCAGAAGGATGCTCTTGGTAATGCAGCCGCTAGCCAGACGGATCTCACATCCCTCAACACCTGGGCAACTGATGTGAAGACTCTTGCTTCTAAGCAAGCTTCCTACAGGGCTCTGCTGAATGATGCCGCGACGGTAAAGACAGGTTACAAGTACCGCAATGCGGATAAGAGCCTGCAAACTGCCTATGACCAGGCACTTCTTGCCAGTGTAGATATGGCTACCCTCAATGGGGACCCAAATCTGGATACCATTATCAGCAATATTGAGAACGCGCGTGATGCACTCAATGGCCAAACTGATGAGGCCGTCATTGATGGGCTCAACCTCTCCACAGAGCAGAAGAACAAAGCTAAGAGCGACCTCAAGGCAACAACTGACACCGCAGAGATTGGCACAATTCTTAGTGCTGCCCGCGCACTTGCCAATGCACGCACTGAAGCCCAAAAGCCAGAAAACGCGCTGGTAGATAAGTCTACTGTGGCGTACCGCTTCGCCGATGCCGACCTGCGCTCGGCCTTTGATACCAAGGCCACTAACTTGGCCACGGTACTTGATGCTGAAACAGCAAACGCCGATGGAGTTAGCACAGCTCTGCAAGAAGCACAGACTGCCGGCAGAGCACTCAATGGTGCCAGCGTACTGGATGGCATTCTCACTGAGCTGAAGGGCCTGGAATACCTCTCGCAGGTACAGAAGGATAAGCTCGACGCCGGCGCCAAGGCCAATAAGACCCAGTCGGAACTCAACACCTGGGCCCAAGGCATCCGCGACCTGGCCAGCAAGCAGAAAACCCTGCGTGGCCTGCAAGCAGATAAGCCAACTGTGCTTGATAGTGCGGTTTATCGTAATGCTGATGCCACAAAGCAAAAAGCCTATACCGATGCTGTTGACACCATAGTCAGCATGGACGAGCTAAGCCCCGCAGCAAATCTGGACTCCACCATCGACGCCATCAAGCGTGCCCTTGGTGCACTGGACGGTAAGAGCGATGCGGAGCTTGCCAAGGCGGAAATCGCCGGCCTCAACCTCAGCCAAGCACAAAAGGACAAGGCCACCAGCGATATTGATGCGGCATCTGACCGTGCCGGGATTAATGCGGTACTCGGCCGTGCTCGCGCACTCTCCACGGCCCGTACTCAGGCCCAGCTACCAACAGTGGTCTTTAGCAGCACCGACTCGGCCAAGTACAAGTACGCTGAAGATCAGAAGAAGACCACATTCACCACCGCGGTGGATGCCTTCACAACCGGTATTGACGCAGCCAATGCTGATGCTGAGCGAGTCACGCGCCTTCTCACTTCTGCCCAAGCTGCCGATAACGCTCTGGACGGTCAGCAAAATTTCAATGCTGTGGTTGAGCCACTGACAAAGCTTGAACACCTCACCCGTGGTCAGCAAAAGGCCGTATCAACCGCTGCTGAAAAGACCAAGGACCTCAAGGAACTTGGTGCCTTTGCAGCAAGCATGGAAAAACTCAACACCCAACAAGAAGTACTGCGCAAGCACCTTCAGCGTGTGGATGAAGTCCGCAAATCCGATGCTTACAAGTACGCCAGCGAGGAAAAGAAGCAGGCCTATGAGGAGGCAATTCGCGCCGGGCAACAGTACATCGCCGAGTCCTATTCGGACCTCGACTCGACCGTGCTGGCTAATCTCACCTCTGCCGCTGAATCCATCACTGGCAGCGAGGATAAGCTCAATGGCATCTCGGTGGATTACTCCAAGCTGCAAAGCAAGGTTGATTCCCTTGAGGCTAAAAAGTTCACCAGCAGCACCCAGTACACCAGCGCCGCTGATTCCCTGAAGGAAGCCTATCAGCAGGCAATGGCTAAAGCGAAGGAAATTCTGAATAACAAGAATTCCACTCAGCAGGAAGTCAATGATGCCCTGGATGCCCTCATTCAGGCCTATCAGAACTTCGCTCCTTCCGAAGCCCCTGTTGATGAGCTCCCTGCTACCGGCTCCAGTACTTTCCAAAAGATTCTGCTTGTAGCCGGTGTGAGCCTCGGTCTGGTCGGCATTATCATTGCCGTGCGCAATGCCACCATGCCACCACCAGCCCCGGTCGATGATAATGGTCAGGGACCTGCCAACCATATCGCCGATGGCACTCCGGCGGATGCGGCCTCCACGGTTACCGAAGCCCCAACGGCACAAGGTACTGCAGCTCAAGACACAGCGGCGGAAGCAACAACAGACACAACAACAGCACCTGAGCAAAAGCCAGCTGCCAAGAGCGAGCGCCTAGCCGCCACCGGCGCCAATAGCTCCAATGCGCTAGTTGCTGCACTCATGACCATTGTCATGGGCCTCATGTTGATGCTGGGCTTCCGCCGTAAGGAGGACTAAAGCTAAAGTAGAATGAACAACAGCAATTATGCCTACCGGTGGATTTGAAGATTCGCCGGTAGGAGCTGATAGATTCCGGCTGCAAGTCCGCCAAGGCTAAGAATGCCGAGCAGGATGAGCAGCCAGGATGGTGCACTTGAGCCCGAACTGGTGGGCGTAGGTTTCCGCGCCCCAGTGTCGGGCTTATTTGCTGCCGCAGGATGTTCTGTGCCCGGCTTTTCGATATAGGTGCGAATATAGTCAAAATCCACCCACTGCTTACCCCATGGGGCAGTATTATCCGTCTGCTTTAACCAGGGGCTATGGCTGGTTTCAATCATGGTGTCATGCACAAAGCGGAAGTTCTGGTTAAAGAGCGAATCATAGACATTCAGGGCATCCTGCCGGGATGGGTCAACCTTCGCCTTAGAGACCACATCGCCGCCGACCAAGTCATTGTCGAAGTAGTAGGCCACTGTGCCGTTGAAGACCTCAATGGACCAGGTATGCCAGCCATTAAGAATCCCATCATCGGCATAGTTTGACTGACGGCAGATGGAGTAGCGGCTGTTATCAGGGAAGTGGGCCAGGTGTGTACAGGAATACTGGATGCCAGGGCGTTCCGAGTAATGCTCACTCATATCAAATTCCGTGTACTTGGGGTCAGCGGAGTTCTTATTGGCGGCCTGCAACCACATATTGCGGCGAAGACCATTCACTGGCAGCGTCGACCCATAATAGGCACGCACAACTACCTTGAAGTTCTTTGCCGGAATAGCCGGCATTTCAAAACGGGTCGTGGTGTATACGGTCTGCTTATCGCTCGGGCAGGCATCCTCGGTTGGGGCGTACTTATCGAAGTCCTCATTGGTCACCTGCCCCTGTGGCATGCAGTAGCGCAGCATTGTATCGCGGAATACGCCATTGAGCTCCGTGTACTGTTCTGGCCGCCACCAGGAGCCATTATTGGGATAGGCCTGACTAGGCCCGCGCTTCAGCCATGTTTTGAAAGAACTATCTTGGTCCAAAGGCGCATTGAACTCACTGCTCAATGAGGGGACATATTCTAATTGGGGCGTATAGCCAATTTCATCGACCATGCGCGCGGAAACCTGAGCCGTATCCTCCACGGTGCTCGTATCCGAATCAGGGGTGAAAGGGAAGCGTGCAGCTATCTCAGCGGGCGTTGGAATAGACGAATTGGCATTCGTCATGGCCGTCTCATCCGCCATAGCAGTGGAATGACTCATGGTAGATGCAATGACCATCGCAGCCCCAATAACCGCACGACTCCATGTGGCAATGCCAGATTTTCTGCCGCCCACGGATTCCTCTCCGCCTTAGATGATTTATATCTCTCCATAGTAGTGCAAAATTGCAGGACT
The DNA here is from genome assembly GCA_030530875.1 of Corynebacterium sp. Lineage (GTDB taxonomy): Bacteria > Actinomycetota > Actinomycetes > Mycobacteriales > Mycobacteriaceae > Corynebacterium. Next base: position 66,676 of record JAUMUD010000005.1, on the reverse strand, counting down.
CGTGTTCCTTGCAGGGTACTAGGGATGAGTAGAAATCAATATCGAAGATAGAAACGGCAGCAGCGGAAGCTACGAGCTTCTGGGATATTCTCCTGTTCCCAATCAAGCTTCCACTTTTCTTGCTGCCTTTATTGCTAAGCTCCTGCACATTCCTGGCAGTAGCTAAAATTACTCTCGCCTATAAGGCCCTTGCGTCACGGTACTAAACCTGGCCCGAGGGTCTTTCTCTATGTGTGCTTCGATATTCCAACCCCGGTGGCGGCCAAAGGTCGCTCGCCGGGGTCGTCGAAAAGCAAGAAAAAAGAGGACCAGCTGATGCTGATCCTCGTAGGGTAGGGGAGTGGTGCTTAGAGCTCCACGGGGTAGTCGGGGTTGTCGATCTCTGGGTGGATGCGATCCTCGATGAAGATGCCGTGCCAGATCATGAAGGCGAGCACGGTCCAGAGGCGGCGGGAGTGGTCATTGGGGCCAAGGCCGCCGGCCTTGCGGTGCTCCTCAAGCATTTCCTTGAGGGCCTTCTTGTCGAAGATATGATCGGTCTGAGAGTTTTCGATTTGCTCCAAGGCCCAGCCGTGGAGCTCATCGCCGGCAAGCCAGAAGCGCATTGGGACCGGGAAGCCCAGCTTCTTACGGTGAAGGACATGTGGCGGGACGATAGTTTCCATGGCCTTGCGCAGGGCGTACTTGGTGGTGCCCTCCGTGATTTTCTGGGTATAAGGGATGGTCTGCGCGATATTGAAGACCTCACGGTCGAGGAAAGGAACACGCAGTTCCAGGGAGTTAGCCATGGTCATTTTATCGGCCTTGACGAGGATATCGCCGCGCATCCAGGTAAAGAGGTCGAGGTTTTGCATGCGGGCAACTGGGTCCATGTGGCGGGAGCGCGCATAGATTGGGGCGGTGACTTCCTCATGGTTCCACTCAGGCTTGGCACCCGGCATAACGCGCTTGAGCTGCTCCCAGTTAAAGGAGCGGGCATTGCCGTAGTAGCGCTTTTCCATTGGGGTGGTGCCGCGCTCGAGCAGGCTCTTGCCCTTCATGCCATCAGGCAGGACCTTGGAGAGGCGGTTAAGACCCTTGGCCAGTGGGCTAGGGATCTTTTCAAAAGGAGCCAGGGAGAGTGGTTCCTTGTAGATGGTATAGCCGCCAAAGAGCTCATCGGCGCCCTCGCCGGAGAGAACGACCTTGACGTGCTTGCGGGCTTCTTTGGCCACAAAGTAGAGGGGGACCAGGGCGGGGTCGGCCACAGGGTCGTCGAGGTACCACATGATTTGTGGGATTGCTGCGGCATATTCCTCAGGGGAGACGACCTTGACAATATGCTCCACGCCAATGGCGGCGGCGGATTCGGCAGCCACATCGACCTCACTGTAACCCTCGCGCTCAAAGCCGGTGGTGAAGGTTAGCAGGTTTGGATTGTGCTGCTTAGCGAGTGCGGCAATGGCGGTGGAGTCAATGCCACCGGAGAGGAAGGAACCCACAGTCACATCAGCACGCATGTGCTTGGCCACGGAGTCTTCCAGGGCCTCACGGATCTTCTTATAGAGGGTATCCGGGGTGATGGTGGTATTAGGGGTGAACTCCGGAATGAAGTAGCGAGTGGCTTCGATGTTTTTGCCAGGGGTGAGGTAGCCATAGGTGCCAGATTCTAAGCGGTGAATGGCGCTGTGAAGGGTTTCTGGCTCTGGGACGTACTGCAGGTCCACATAGTGTTCCACGGTGCGCAGATTGATATCTGTGACGTCCTTGGTGCGACCCATGGTTGTCAGCATATCGAGAATGCACTTTTTCTCCGAGGCGAAGATAGTGCCTTCCTCATTGGTTGTAAAGAACATAGGCTTGATACCGAATGGGTCGCGGGCCAGGAAAAGCTGGCGTTCCTTGGTATCCCAAATGCCGAAGGCGAACATGCCACGCAGGTGATTGACCACGTCCGCACCCCAGTGGTGGTAGCCAACCACAATTGGCTCACCATCGCCATTGGTGTTGAAGGTATAGCCGAGGGCCTGGAGCTCCTCGCGCAGTTCCTTATAGTTATAGATCTCACCATTGAAGGTCAGCGCATAGCGGTCAGGCTCACCCTCAGGGCCCCAGCGCAGCGGCTGGTGGGAATGGGCGAGGTCAATAATGGAGAGGCGGTTGAAGCCAAATACTGCGCTCTCATCGTGCCAGGTGCCGGAATCATCCGGACCACGGTGGCGCATGCAGGGCAGGGCATGGGTGACCGCGTCGACATAATCACGGGCATTGTCTTTGGCACTGAGCATGCCAAGAAGTCCGCACATAGAGAAAAAGTCCTTTTCTTCAAGATTTTTTGGGCCAATTTGTGTGGCCGGGAACTATGTGGCCATTTTACTCGTTAATAAGGGTAGATGGAATGAGTTCTGCTGGCGTGTTTGCTTTGTGTCTGTTGTGTTCTTTTTGTGTGTGCTTTGGTGGTTGTCTAAGTTTTATTCGGAGTTTACCCCCGTTGTGTACCCCTATTAGATCAACCTTATGGTGGATTTCTGCATATACTTTTGTGAGCTTCACCACGGCTTGTGGCGGAAAATCTACATATTATTAGGGATTTTTGGCTTTATCCTGCCGTTTTACTTGGGGTACCCTAAGGTAGATTTTGCGTGAATATCTACTATATTTTTTATGTATAGAGAGTGGCATGAAAAGGCTTACTCTAGAAAATTGTGTGGATAAGGAAGGCAGACACACGTGGAAACGCGAAACAAGCATGGTTTTCTGCGCAAGGCATCGCTCGGCGGTCTTCTGGCCGTCGGCTCCTTTGCGCTAGCAGGCTGTGACGTTCAGGCGCCAGGTGGTCCAATCGGTAAGTTCCTGCGCATGGGCTGGCCAGAGGGTATTACCCCTGAGGCTCATGAGCTGGGCAACTTCTGGGTTTGGACCTGGGTGGTTGCTTGGATTATCGGTATTATTATGTGGGGACTTTTCTTCTGGTCCCTCTTCCGCTTCTCCGCGAAGCGCGCAAAGCGTCTGGGTAAGGGTGAATTCCCACGCCAGACCGGTTATAACATTGGTCTTGAGCTCGTCCTGACCTGTGTGCCAGTTCTGATTGTTATGGGTCTCTTCTTCTTCTCGACCCAGGCACAGGACCAGGCCACCGCTCTGGATAAGGATCCAAAGGTGAAGGTCGATGTGACCGCATTCCAGTGGAACTGGAAGTTCGGTTACGGTGAGGTTGATTCCAGCCTGAGCCCAACCGGTTCTACTTATGACGGTGTTGATCAGGCTCGTACCGCATCCGCTTCTGATAACAGCGACTACACCTCCGAGTCTGAGAATGCTAAGGAAAAGGAGACCGTCGGTACTGGTCCAGTCAACGGTAACTCCAAGTCCGATCTTTCGTACCTCCATTACGACAAGATTGAGACCCTGGGTACCTCCGATGAGATTCCAGTTCTGGTTCTCCCATCGCACACTGCAATTCAGTTCGATCTTGCTTCCGCCGATGTGGTTCACTCCTTCTGGGTTCCAGAGTTCCTCTTCAAGCGTGACGTGTTCCCTTATCCAGAGGAGAACAAGTCTCAGAGCAAGTTCCAGATCACTGAGATTGAGCGCGAAGGTGCCTTCGTCGGTCGTTGCGCCGAGATGTGCGGTACCTACCACGCTATGATGAACTTCGAGGTTCGCGTTGTGACCCCAGAGAAGTTCACCCAGTACCTGAAGTTCCGTATGGACAACCCTAATGCCACCAACGCTGAGGCTCTCTCCTCCATTGGTGAGGCTCCATACGCAACCTCTACAAGCCCATTCAAGACTGGCCGCACCGAGACCCGCTCCGTTAAGGACGGTTCCAACACGGTTAATCTCAATAGCTAAAGGGAGTAGAAATGCGTAGTTCTTCTAAGATTTTCTACGGCATTACGGTCTTCTATGTGATTGCTGGTGTGCTGTACATGTACATCACCGCTCACTCCTCCGATGCCGGAAATATTAAGGGTCTCGAGTGGTTCGGTGCCGTGGCTATGGTCTTCTCCGCTCTGCTCACCCTGATGCTCGGTGCATACTTCCACTTCACTGAGCGCCGTATGGACGTCCTGCCTCAGGACTGGGAAGAGGCTGAGGTTGAAGATGGCGCCGGTATGCTCGGCTTCTTCGCCCCAAGCTCCATTTGGCCAGCCGTCATGACTTTGGCTGTTGCCATCCTCGCTTTCGGTATTGTCTATATGGCTTACTGGTTGCTCGTTTTGGGTGCAGTTGTACTGATTTGGTCCGGCACTATGCTGAACCTCCAGTATGGCGTTCCAAAGGAAAAGCACTAAGTCTTTCCCCGCACTTTTCGGCCCCCTGCCTGGTCTTATCCAGGAGGGGGTCTTTTGCGATCCTCCGGGGAATAGGGGAGTGGTGGGGGTAATACTAAAGTATGATCGGGTGGAAAAAAGGTTGATTCGGGTGTGATGTGTATCACGGCGGGAACTTTTTGAAGAGGGCTATTTTTCTTGATTTTTTGGGGTGGATTTTGGGGGCTTGTGCAAACAGTTATTATGACCTGCATAAATGGCGCGTCGGATAAAAATCCAAAAAGTTCCCTGAAATTTTTTTATGTCTTTTACCCGCATTTTTACAGGGGGTAGTGAGATGAAATTTAGGCCCAAAAGGTGAATAATAATAAGCGTGACAAGCGCAGTTGGAAACACAGGAATGACGGGAGCACCACGTGTTGCCGCACTCAACCGACCAAATATGGTCAGTGTTGGCACTATTGTGTTCCTGTCTCAGGAATTGTTGTTCTTTGCCGGCCTGTTCGCGATGTACTTCGTGTCTCGTGCGAATGGTCTAGGTAAAGACGGTGGAGCCGCATGGCACGCCGCTAGTGGACACCTGAATGTTGTGAGCGCAACCATCTTTACTATCATCCTGGTTGCTTCCTCCTTCACCGCTCAGGCGGGTGTGTTCGCGGCAGAGCGTGGCGATGTCTTCAAGCTCCGCATTTGGTATCTCGTATCCGCACTGATGGGTCTCATCTTCTTGGTTGGCCAGGGCATTGAATATGCCGAGCTGATCATGGACGGCATGACGATTCCTAGTGGTGTGTATGGCTCGGTCTTCTACATCACGACCGGCTTCCACGCCGCTCACGTTCTTGCCGGTGTTCTTGCCTTCTTGGTTGTGCTTCTTCGTACCGCCAAGTCCAAGTTCACCCCAGCCCAGGCAACGGCTGCCATGGTGGTCTCTTACTACTGGCACTTCGTGGACGTGGTCTGGATCGGCCTCTTTATCACCATCTACTTCGTTAAGTAGATTAATTCCGTTAAGTAGGCCGTTGGTCTTTTAAAGACTGACTCCCCTCACTTTCCATTCACGAGTTTTAAAGGGAAATGATGGAAACCAACCCAATGACTACCGAGGAGAAGACCTCGGCAAAGAAGGTCAAGATGCGCCGTCGGGTGCGTCGCACCGTTGCTGGTGCGTTCGCCCTCACGGTCGCTCTGGCCGGTGCCGGCGTTCTCGCCGGTGCTCTCACTCCCCATTCTCAGGTAGCCGTTGCAGCCAAGGATGACCAAGCCCTCATTAATGAAGGTAAGGATCTCTACGAGGTTGCATGTATTACCTGCCACGGTGCAAACCTGCAGGGTGTCGACGGCCGCGGTCCTTCACTGATTGGTGTCGGTGAAGGTGCAGTATACTTCCAGGTTCACTCTGGTCGTATGCCTATGCTGCGTAACGAGGCCCAGGCAACCCGCAAGCAGCCACGCTATAACGAGGAGCAGGTGCTCGCACTTGCTGCTTATGTGAACGCCAATGGTGGCGGCCCAGGCATTGTCCGCAATGCTGATGGCTCGATTGCCATGGAGTCCCTGCGTGGTGCTAATTACTCCGATGGCAAGATTGATCCTGCCGATGTGGCACGTGGTTCTGAGCTCTTCCGCCTGAACTGCGCTTCCTGCCACAACTTCACTGGTCAAGGCGGTGCACTTTCCTCCGGTAAGTTCGCACCTAAGCTGAGCCCAGCTAATGAGCAGGAAATCTACCAGGCAATGCTCACCGGCCCACAAAATATGCCTAAGTTCTCTGATCGTCAGCTCACTGCCGATGAAAAGAAGGACATCATTGCATTCATCAAGTCTCAGAAGGACACCCCAAGCCAGGGTGGCTACAGCCTGGGCGGTATCGGCCCAGTTACTGAGGGTATCTTGATGTGGTGCGTTGGTATTGTCCTCTGCGTCGCAGCTGCACTGTGGATTGGATCGCGCTCATGAGTAATAAGGAAAACAAGAATTACACAGATAAAGAGCTCAAGGCCATGTCCAATGAGGAACTGGCTCGTCTTGGTACTGAGCTCGACGGCGTCACCGTTGCTTATCGCAAGGAGCGCTTCCCAATTGCCAATGACCCAGCTGAGAAGCGTGCTGCCGGCCTGATTGGCTTCTGGCTCATCGTCGGTATTCTCGCAGCTATTGCATTTATCCTCGTGTACCTTTTCTGGCCACATGAGTATAAGTACCTCGGCCAGTCCGGTATGTGGATGTACACCTTCTACACTCCACTGCTCGGCCTGACCTTGGGTCTTGCAATTATCTGCTTCGGCTTTAGCGCTGTGCTTTATGTTAAGCGCTTCATCCCAGAAGAGATTTCCGTTCAGCGTCGCCACGATGGTCCTTCTGAGGAAGTTGACCGTCAGACCCTGGTGGCTCTGCTCAATGATTCCTGGCAGACCTCCACTCTCGGTCGCCGTAAGGTCCTCAAGGGCCTGATGGCCGGCGGTGCAGTGGTTGCTGGTCTTTCCATTGTCATCCCAGCTGTGGGTGGCATGATTAAGAACCCATGGAAGAAGGGCAAGCTCACCGTTCAGGGTGATGGCACTCTCTGGACCTCCGGTTGGACTCTTGCTGAGAATAACGTCAAGGTGTACCTTGGCCGCGATACCGGTATTACTGCTACCAAGCAGGGCGAAGGCTATAACGAGCACTACAGCACCGTTGGTCTTTCCCGCCTGGTCCGTATGCGCCCAGAGGATCTGAGCGCTGGCGCCATGGAGACCGTCTTCCCACTGCCTGAGGATTACGTCAATGACGAAGATAAGTACGATCCAAAGCGTGACGTATACGAAGAGCAGATGGAGTCCATTCACGGTCCGCGTAATGCCGTTATGTTGATTCGTCTCCGCTCCGCTGATGCTGCCAAGGCAGTTCAGCGTCAGGGCCAGGAGAGCTTCCACTATGGCGACTACTACGCATATTCCAAGATTTGTACCCACATCGGTTGCCCAACCTCCCTCTATGAGGCTCAGACCAACCGTATCCTCTGCCCATGCCACCAGTCGCAGTTCGACGCTCTGCGTTGGGGCAAGCCGGTCTTCGGTCCAGCTGCCCGCGCACTGCCACAGCTGCCGATTACCGTGGACGAAGAGGGTTACCTCGTCGCTGCCGGCAACTTCATTGAGCCGGTCGGCCCAGCTTTCTGGGAGCGTAAGTCATGAGTAATAAACTAGCCGAAATCGGCAACAACATGGATTCGCGCTACACCATGTCTTCTGGTGTGCGCCGTCAGATCAACAAGGTATTCCCTACCCACTGGTCCTTCCTGCTGGGTGAGATTGCCCTCTACAGCTTCATTATTCTGTTGCTGTCGGGTGTGTATCTGACTATGTTCTTCGATCCTTCCATCACGAAGGTCATCTACGACGGTGCTTATGCACCTCTGCGTGGTATGGAGATGTCTCGTGCATATGAGACCGCTCTGAACCTCTCCTTCGAGGTCCGCGGTGGTCTCTTTGTTCGCCAGCTCCACCACTGGGCAGCATTGATGTTCGCTCTGTCGATCATTGTTCACATGCTGCGCATCTTCTTCACTGGTGCGTTCCGACGTCCACGTGAGGCAAACTGGGTCATTGGTTGCGTACTCTTTGTTCTCGCTTGTGCCGAGGGCTTCATGGGTTACTCCCTTCCTGATGACCTCCTCTCCGGTGTTGGTCTTCGTATTATGTCCGCTATCGTCCTGTCGATTCCGGTCATTGGTACCTGGCTCCACTGGATGCTCTTCGGTGGTGACTTCCCATCTGAGATCATGCTCGACCGCTTCTATGTGGCCCACGTGCTTCTCATTCCGGGTATCCTGCTCGCCCTGATTGCAGCTCACCTGGCTCTGGTTTGGTACCAGAAGCACACCCAGTTCCCTGGTCCAGGTCGTGCTGAGAACAATGTTGTCGGTGTCCGAATCCTGCCTATCTTCGCAGTGAAGTCCGTTGGCTTCGGTCTCCTGACCTTCGGTGTTCTGGCCCTGCTGGCTGGTCTCTTCCAGATCAACCCAATTTGGAACCTCGGTCCATATAACCCATCTCAGGTTTCTGCCGGTTCCCAGCCTGACGTCTACATGCTGGCTACCGATGGTGCTGCCCGTGTCTTCCCAGCTTGGGAGCTTTACCTCGGTCACTACACCATTCCAGCAGTCTTCTGGGTTGCTCTGATGCTCGGCATCATGGTTGTTGTCCTCGTTGCTTATCCTTTCATTGAAAAGAAGATCACTGGCGACGATGCTCACCACAACCTGCTGCAGCGTCCACGCGATGTGCCTGTCCGCACCTCCCTTGGTGTTATGGGTCTTGCATTCTACGCACTGCTCATCATCTCCGGTGAGAATGACCTCATTGCATACCACTTTGATGTCTCCCTGAATGCTATGACCTGGGCTGGTCGTATCGGCCTCATCATCGTGCCACCACTTCTGTACTTTGCTACTTACCGTATCTGCATCGGCCTGCAGCGTCAGGACCGTGAGGTACTTGAGCATGGTATTGAAACCGGTATTATCAACCAGCTGCCAAATGGCGCCTATGTTGAGGTTCACCAGCCACTCGGCCCAGTGGATGAGCATGGTCACCCAATCCCACTGGAGTACGCAGGTGCTGCCGTACCTACCCGTATGAACCAGCTCGGCTTTGCCGGTCGTCCAGGTCGTGGCGGATACTTCTCCCCAGATGATCCTGAGATTGCACGCAAGGCCAAGGAGATTGAGGAGCAGAACCACCGCGATGAGGTGGAGGTTCTCACTAAGCTCAATGAAGCAAACCGCAAGGCCGACGAAGAGGCCGGCCGAGAGTAGTCTCCCTTACTCGTGAATGACTGCGCTATGCGGTAATAGGGTGGGGTCCAATTTGGACCTCACCCTTTCTTTATACCCACTATACAAAGGGTTGCTAACTGCTATAATTGGCATAATTGCTAAAAATTAAGGACTGCTATGCGCGCTTATCGACGAGTTCTGAGAACCACAAGGACCATCATTACGGCTATTATTACAGCCACCATCCTCGCCGCCCCACACTCAGCCCAGGCTCTCCAACTTGCCCCCGGCTTTCTTGCGGATGGCCAAAAGACCAACCACCTAATACTTACCAAGGAGGAGCAGGACGCCCTGGTGGCCAAGGCCACCGCCTATAGCGATGCTCTAACCACGTGCAGCCCAACACAAAAAATCAAGACCACGGACCTCCCAACCACAATCATGGAGCAATTCGCCGAATTGGTTGTCGCCACGGGCGACCTCAAGGAGAATAACCTGCCTATTCTTCCGCGGCCCCACACCCTTGAGGAATATAAAACCGCCGTCCAGAACCGCGAAATTTTAAATAACAAATTCTTCTACGACTATGAGAAGGGCGCCGGTGCGAAGTGGGGGATGAGTGATACCGAATATGCCACCATCATGCTCTTTAATCTTGATGAATTGACGGAAGACTGGGTACGAAGTGGCGATATTGTTCGGGTGTACACAGCTTGTGAAGAACTACAGCAGCGTGTCCTTCTCAATACCGCCCGCGACTATATGAACCTCATCTATACCTATTTCTTTGAGTACTGGAAGCTTGTTATTGAGGACACTGCTGAATACACAAAGATGTCCGTGGCTCTGGAACACCAGCGCCAGCAAATCATGAAGCAGTGGACCGATGCTGGTTTTGAGGTGGGCTATGACCCCAATGCCCAAGTGGCCGCCTATGACACCACCACCAGTCCCCAGGTGAGCTACCCCAAGAAAGCATTCAGCTCCTCAACCCTGGTCTCCGGCTCCTCACTGAGTTCCTAGAAAAATGACCCTTCGGGGTTACTTTCCACCTATCTGATCCAACGTACATAGTTAACATTGCATTACGCACCGTAGCTCCTATCGCAATTCTCAAACCCAAATAAATATCCCCTAACCTGCACATTCGCCCCAATAAACACTGAGTTGCTCCCCGCGTCAGTGGGGTTGCGCTTTGGGGGTTGTGCAAGGCCTGCGAATGTCTTATCATTTAATTAATAGTTGAGACAGACCAACTAATGGAAGGCTCCAAGTATTAACCTTCCGGTCAAACTCATTAACCATTTGCTCGTTTGAAGATAGGAGGCCAACAATGGCACTGCTTAAGAAGATTGTGGACTTCTTCCGGTCTAGTGATCGTGAGATTGTGCTTCCACTGCATATTCTTCGCTCAGCTCGTTAAGTTTTTGCGAAAAATGACTATGGGTCCGCCATTGGCGGGCCCATTTTTTTCTCTTTGACGGGCGAAATTCAGGCAATTCCCACTATATTTGCAGCCTGGAATTAACTCCATTAGCCACATTAGGCCTAAAAAGCGCCAAATTTACCCCCATGCGGGGTTAATTTTTTGCTCTTTGATCGGCGCCACTTCACGAGGATCTGTCTCAAAAAGTGGGAATGTGACGCGAATCACAGCACTATTTCCGGGTGAAATTTGTGCCTAAGTTGATCAGCTTAAAAGAGCAGGGCATAGGGTATTTTCGCTGATCTGTGGCCTAAAGCAAAGAAACTATAAACGAAAGATAACAACTTGATAACGGAGCTTGCAGTGGACAGTCTTGTTATCAAGTTGTTACCTTTAATTCATCAGATTCAAGCCATCCCGACAAGCGGGGCAACTTAAGAACTGGAGAAAACACACATGGGTAAACATAGTCGCCGTTCCGGTGGAATTAGCGCCAAGGTCGCAGCAACCACCGCAGTGACCGTAGGTGTCAGCGCTGCCATTGCGCCAAGCGCCCACGCCACCGACGTCGTGATTCCAAATACCAATGTGCGCTTCAATGTCGAAGGCCTGGAGAACATTCCTAATATCGCCAATGTGCCAGGTATTAGCGAGTGGGTTCCATCCCTGGCTGGTCAGGCCACTGCAGCAGCACCTGAGGCGTATAACGCCAATGTTGATGCCCCAGTAGTCGACCAGACTCAGATTGCACCTCCAGTTCCTGAGGAGAGCACCGGCGAGAAGATTGTTGACGCCGCCGCCTCCAAGATTGGCTCCCCATATGTCTATGGTGCTGCTGGCCCATCTGCTTTTGACTGCTCCGGTCTTACCTCTTGGAGCTATAAGCAGGTTGGTATTGAGATTCCTCGTACCTCCTATGCGCAGGCCGCTCAGGGCCAGAAGGTCTCCTATAATGACCTTCAGCCAGGTGATATTGTCGCCTTCTATTCCGGTGCTTCCCACGTGGGCATTTATACCGGTCACGGCACTGTGATTCACGCCTCTACTTCCGGTAAGCCACTGGCCGAGGTCTCCATGGCATATATGCCATTTCACTCTGCCGTTCGCTTCACCTAAAATACCCTTATGATTCCACGCTACTTTAACCGCACTTTCTTCAACCGTAGCTGGATTGCTGCCATCCTGGCAGCATCTTCTTTTTCGGGGATTAGCATTATGTCAACCGCGGGCCACTCTGGCACCGCGGTTTCCGCGCATGCAGATGATGTTGAGCAGCTGATGGGCACCATGGAGCAAGTCTCTCGTGATGCCGAGGCCCAGAATGAGCAGATCAAGCAGCTCGAGGTCGATCTGGAAAATAAGCAGCGCGAGATTGATGGGCTTCGCCAGCAAGTCGACGTCGCCACCCAAGCTGCCAATGACGCACGCAATGCGCTCATTAACTCGCAGACGGAAGTAGATAAGATTGCTGGTTCTAAGTACCGTGGCGCCTTTGTCGACCCGCTAACTAGCGCCATGGCTTCTACTGACCCAACGGCCGCTGTGGACCGTGCAGCCTATGCTGAGGCCCTTTCTAGGCGTACGGAAAAGACTATTAGTGGCTTGGTGGCCAATGCCCAGGCCGCTTCTGAGACCCACTCTAAGGCCGCTGCTGCCCAGGCTGCTGCTGAGTTCCAGGCTAATAACATCCGCCAGGCCCAGGCTGAGCTTCAGGCCCAGCAGGATCAGCTTCGCATCAAGATTGAGGAAATTAAGACTCAGGTCGATGGTCTTAATGCTGCCCAGCGTGCCCAGTGGATTGCCCGCTATGGCCCAACCTCCACGCTGGACTTGGATACCTTGAACTCCGAAAACCCATCCGGTTTGACCGCGCTCAAGGTGGCCTATACCAAGATTGGTAGCCCATATAGCTGGGGTGCTGCCGGTCCTGATGCTTTCGACTGTTCCGGTCTTGTGTATTGGGCCTACCAGCAGCAGGGCAAGATCCTTCCGCGTACCTCCCAGGCCATGATGGCCGGCGGTACCCCAGTTGACCGAAATGATCTCCAGCCAGGCGATGTGGTCGGCTTCTACCCAGGAGCGACACATGTGGGCATTTACGCCGGTAATGGGCTTATTCTCCACGCTTCGGACTACGGAATTCCGGTCCAAGTAGTGAGTATCGACTCAATGCCTTATTATGGAGCACGACGTTATTAGGGGCGACTAGCTAAAGGAGCATGAGTGCCGAAGGTCCTATTGGTGACCAATGACTTCCCGCCAACCCTTGGCGGGATTCAGTCCTACCTTCGTGACTTTTTGGCGACCCTTCCTCCAGAATCCGTCATGGTTTTCGCCTCCACCCAGGATGCCAAGGCTGCCGAGGAATATGACAAGACCCTCCCATATCCTGTGGTGCGCTGGCCACGCAAAGTCATGCTCCCAACCCTGCCCACCATGGCCAAAATGCAGGAACTCATTCGCGAGCACAATATTGAGACCGTCTGGTTTGGTGCCGCAGCACCCCTGGGTCTTATGGGCAAAGCTGCCAAGGCTGCGGGCGCTAAAAGGGTAGTGGCCACCACCCACGGCCATGAAGTTGGCTGGTCGATGATTCCTGGTGCCCGCCAATGCCTTCGCGCCATTGGTAACTCCGCCGATGTGGTCACCTATATCGCCTCTTATACCCTAGGTCGCATCAAGCCTGCCTTTGGCGACCACCCAGAATTTGTTCATCTGCCAAGCGGGGTAGATGTGGAGCGCTTTCAACCGGTGGATAAGAAGCCCGGTCGTGAGCGCTTCGGTTGGGGTGATGACCCCGTTGTAGTCTGCATTTCCAGGTTGGTTCGACGCAAGGGCCAAGACAAACTCATCAGTGTCTGGCCACGCATCCGCACCCATTTCCCCAATGCACGTCTGTGCATTATCGGTGGCGGCCCCTATGAGCGAGGGCTCAAAGAGCACGCCGCAACCGCCCAGGGTTTTGACCGTTATTCCGAGGCCAAGGAGGCTTTCGATGCCTCCTCCAACCCCGATTCCCTCTATGACGGCATCTACTTTATGGGCAAACTGAGTGATGAAGACCTCGTGCTTGCCCTTGGTGCTGCCGATGTTTTTGCCATGCCATGCCGTACCCGCGGTGGGGGACTGGATGTTGAAGGGCTTGGCATTGTCTATCTCGAAGCCCAAGCAGCAGGTATCCCCGTGGTTGCCGGTAACTCCGGTGGTGCGCCAGAAGCAGTAAGTACCGGTACCGGCATTGTGGTTAACGGTCGCGACTTGGATGCCATCTATTCAGCCATTGCCGAGTTACTTGAGAATAAGGACCTTGCCACCGCCATGGGTGAGGCCGGACGAGACTGGGTCTGTGAGAATTGGACCTGGGAAATTATGGGCCAGCGCTTAAGGGATATCCTGCTCTAGGCCAATCCTGGGCCAACGGTTTTATACATGTGTGGGCTAAATGGGGTAGGCTAGTAAAAGATTTATTGTCCAGTCTAGAGAGCTTTACTTATGTCTCAACCGATTACGGTTGGCTTTGACATCGGCGGAACAAATCTCCGTGGTGCAGCCGTGGACGCTTCCGGTCTGATTATTGACTCGGAACAGGTCCCCACGCCTTCCACTCCCGAGGCTTTGGAAAACGGGATTGCCTTTATTGTCGATAGGCTTCGTGAACGGCACGAGATTGCTGCAGTAGGTGTGGCACTGGCTGGCTTTTTGGATACTGACTGCGCAACTGTGCGCTACGCTCCGCATCTTTCTTGGCGAAATACCCCAGTAAAGAAAATTCTCGAAGATAGGCTTGGTCTGCCAGTCCGTCTTGAGCATGATGCTAATTCCGCTGCATGGGGTGAATACCGCTTTGGTGCAGCACGCAATGCTAAGATTTGGACCCTTTTTGCCATCGGTACCGGTATTGGTGGTGCGCTCATGATTGATGGCAAGCTCTTCCGTGGCGCCTTTGGTACCGCCCCAGAATTTGGCCACCTCACCGTGGTACACAATAATGGTCGCCCATGCTCCTGCGGTAAAACCGGCTGCTTGGAGCGCTATTGCTCCGGTACCGCCATTGAATACACTGCCCGTGGTCTTATCGGCAGTGGCGAATATGAGACTTCTATGTTGGCCGCCGAGTTTAGCGATAACCCCGAGCGACTGACTGGTCGAATTGTGATGGAAGCAGCACGAAATGGTGATCCTGCTGCTCTTGCCACCCTGGATGAATTTTCCAATTGGCTTGGCGAAGGCCTAGCCCTGGTAAGCGATGTGCTCGACCCAGAGCTCATCGTTATTGGCGGTGGCGTGTCCTCTGCCTCCTCACTGTACTTGGATAAAGCTCGTGAGAGTTTTTCCCAGCGCATTGTGGGCGCAGGTTACCGTCCGCTTCCACGAATCCGTGTCGCTGAACTCGGTGGCGATGCTGGCATGATTGGTGTTGCAGACCTTGCCCGTCAGGGTCTCTAGAAGGTGAATGTATGCATAATAAATGGTATTCAATCTTCCGTAATGTCCTCTTTGGCCCATTTCTCCATGTGTGGAACAGGCCATTTATCGAGCACAAAGAGTATCTTCCACGCGAAGGTGCTGCCATCTTGGCCTCGAATCACCAGTCGGTGATGGACTCCTTCTACCTGCCTCTGATGTGCCCACGTCAGATTACCTTCCTGGCCAAGGCCGAATACTTTGAGGGTAAGACTTTTGTGGGCAAGGTACAGAAGTGGTTCTTCTCTTCTGTTGGCCAGGTGCCAATTGACCGTAGCTCTGGTGCTGCTGCTGAAGCAGCTCTTCGTACCGCAGTTAAGGTCATTGAGAAGGGCGACCTCTTCGGTATCTATCCAGAGGGCACCCGCTCCCCAGATGGTCGCGTCTATAAGGGTAAGACCGGTATGGCACGTATTGCTCTTGAGACCGGTGCGCCAGTGATTCCAATCGCCATGATTGACTCTGGTAAGGCCAATCCTATTGGTTCCTGGTTCCCACGCCCAGTCAAGGTGGGTATCCGTGTGGGCATGCCAATTGACCCACTGGCGTGGGTCAAAGCCCAGGGCTTGGACCCAGAGAGCCGTGAGGCACGTCGCGCTCTTACCGACCATGTCATCCATGAGCTTGCTCGCCTTACCGGCCGTGACTATGTGGATGCTTATGCCGCTGATATCAAGGCACGTCTGGCAGAGGGCAAGGGTTATCCAGAAGGTTTGGAGCCTAAGGCCTAAATGCGCTATTTTTACGACACCGAGTTCATCGAAGACGGTTCAACTATCTCGTTGATTTCCATCGGGGTTGTTGCCGAAGATGGTCGTGAGTACTATGCTGTTTCTACCGATTGTGATTTGAGTCGGGCCTGTTCTTGGGTGCAGGCTAATGTAATTAGCCAGCTTCCAGCCAAGGATTCAGGCTTATGGAAGAGCTCAGCCACCATCCGAAAGGAACTCGAGGAGTTTTTGCTCGAGGACCACAGGAGGCCAGAACTCTGGGCATGGGTTGGCGCCTATGACCATGTGCTTTTGGCGCAGCTTTGGGGCGATATGTCCGCACTTCCTGAGCGAATGCCGCACTATACGCGTGATTTGCGACAGTATTGGGAATTTGTGGGCCGCCCTGAGCTACCACTCATCGGTCAGGGTAAACACAATGCCCTGGAAGATGCCCGGCACAACTTCCTCCGATTCAAGCGGTTAATGGAAATAGCTCCACTTGATCGCCGATCGAAACTCGTTAATCTCCCAAATTAGTATCAAAACCTATTTCGTGAAAGAATAGACCTCGTGAGTTGGACTGTAGATATTCCAGTTGAAGAGCTTCCTGACCTCCCACCATTGCCAGGTGGTATCCAGGAGCGTTTTGAAGATGTAATTGCCCGTGATGCGAAGCAGCAGCCTTCCTGGGACCGTAAGAGCGCTGAGACTGTGCGCAAGATTCTCGAATCTGTGCCACCAGTGGTTCTCCCACCAGAAATCCAGAAGCTGAAGAAGCAGCTTGCTGAGGTTGCTCTTGGCCGCGCCTTCCTTCTGCAGGGTGGCGACTGCGCTGAGACCTTCGAATCCAATACCGAGCCACATATTCGCGCTAATGTGAAGACCCTGCTGCAGATGGCAGTGGTTCTTACCTACGGTGCTTCCACCCCAGTGGTTAAGGTTGCTCGTATTGCTGGCCAGTACGCTAAGCCACGCTCTTCTGATACTGATGAGCATGGTCTGCCAAGCTACCGTGGCGATATTGTCAATGGTGTTGAGGCCAATGCTGAGGCTCGTAAGCACGACCCAGCACGCATGATTCGTGCATATGCAAACTCCTCTGCAGCACTGAACCTGGTGCGTGCCCTTACCGCTTCCGGTACCGCTGACCTTCACCGTCTGACCGAGTGGAACCGTGAGTTCGTCGCTCAGTCCCCAGCTGGTGCCCGCTATGAGGCACTTGCCCACGAGATTGAGAATGGCCTGAACTTCATGGCTGCTTGTGGTGTTAATGACTCCACTCTGCACTCCACCGACCTGTACTGCTCCCATGAGGCTCTGCTCGTTGACTACGAGCGCGCTATGCTGCGTCTGGCTAAGGACGAGGCCGGCGAGACCGCTCTCTACGACCTCTCTGCCCACCAGCTGTGGATCGGTGAGCGTACCCGTGGTCTTGAGGACTTCCACGTGAACTTCGCCGCTCTGATTGGTAACCCAATCGGCATCAAGATTGGTCCTACCTGTACTCCTGAGGAAGCAGTGGCCTACGCTGACCGTCTCGATCCAAACTTCGAGCCTGGCCGTCTGACCATTGTTGCTCGTATGGGCCATGACAAAGTCCGCAGTGTACTGCCTCCAATTGTTGAGGCTGTTGAGGCTTCTGGCCACAAGGTGGTTTGGCAGTCTGACCCAATGCACGGCAACACCCACACCGCTTCCAATGGCTACAAGACCCGTCACTTCGACAAGGTCATTGATGAGGTTCAGGGCTTCTTCGAGGTTCACCGCGCTCTTGGTACCCACCCAGGTGGTATCCACGTTGAGCTCACCGGTGAGAATGTCACTGAGTGCCTCGGTGGTGCTGAAGACATCACCGATGTGGATCTCCCAGGCCGTTACGAGTCCGCTTGCGACCCACGCCTGAACACTCAGCAGTCCCTGGAACTTGCCTTCCTCGTTGCTGAGATGCTGCGCAACTAAGCGCCACGCACCCCAAAGCCCCGTTCACGCGGGGCTTTTCCTTTGCGCACAGTGCTGCTATTCTTAGGGTAATTACACCGTTTTCGACCGAGGTTGGTGAACCCCTATGATTAAGCGGATTCTTACAGCCTGCGGCCTTGCGGCCAGCATGCTTACCGCACCTTTAGCTCATGCTGCCGTGGAACAGGGGAGCATGACGTTCAACTGTGAAGCGGCCCATACGGCGGCTGAGCTTGAAAATTACATCGCCGTGTATACCGACTACGTAAAATACGCCGCTGACATTGCCCAGAAGTACGCGAAGGACCATGGTGGCAGCGATGCAGCCATTGCCATTGTCGGTTCTGAACGGGACAAGAGAGTCTTGGCCGCGCAGAATCTCCGATTTGGTACCACAGATGCGACCATTGATTATCCAGAACTGTTTTGAGAAGGCTTGACATAGGATAAATTTGAGCGCAGCTCAGTTCCACAAAAGGACATGTACCCACAGCAAGCTGCGGAAACTGACGAATTTCTCAAGAGAATTGATGAGCAGAAGGAAAAGTTCGCCGAGAGCTTTGTTGTCATTTTCCTTCCTGTTGAGTACCTGCGTCTTGCTGATGGTCCAATCCCGAGCTACAAGGAAGCCCTGGATCTAATCGACAGTGCCTTAATTGATAAGGCATATGCCTACAAGCAGTCGACGTCTCGGCTGTGGGATGACCTTAATACCGTGTGTCCTGAGAAGCCCAATAACCGCTATTTCGTGGAGCGGGGCTACGCTATGATTCCGGAATACGTGGAAGCCTCCGGGCTGGCTATCGATCCGATTAATAGGGAAGAAGCGGACCGTTGTCGCCCACTGGTGTTCTCAATCAGCCGTTGCCCGTGATTAATTCTTGTTTGAGCTCGAATTTCGTGCTTTTATAAAGCCCCGCCTCGTGCGGGGCTTTTGCCTTGGCAGAAGCAGTCGTACTTTGTGCATCAGTGCACATCAGAGAACGTGAACCGGGATTGCGTATCACAGTTGCGGTAACATGAAAAAGTCGTTGTTGATGTTGCCTATTACGGCAGAACTACGCTCTAATCTAACGTGAGGAGTTCTATGAAGTTTAAGAAGTTTGCTTCCAGTCTTGGCACAGCTGTAATTCTTGCAGGTACCTTGAATATTGTCTTTCCTGGTGTTTCCCATGCGGAGGATAACCCTGATGTGACTGTCAATGGTAACATTTGTAGTTTTACAGTCTCTGGTGATCAAACTCGTGCCATCTCGAATGCACGAGAAAAAACCGCTGAAATCTTGGAGAAATGGGACACGGTTACTAGTCCAAAACCATACGCGAGTTATATGTTCAAGAGTGGCCATTACCTGCTATTCACGCCAGGTGAGCCAACCACCAAGTATATCAACAAAGAAGACGAACTAGCCGATTTGGGAGTCACGGTCAAGTCGCGTGACATTGACGAACTCTATAACCATTCGTCATATGCGAGAAAGCAGCTCGAGGCTCGCGCTGATAAGCTCAAGCTTGATCATGGCCTTGTTGCAACTATTTTTGCCAAACCACTGGTGAGCACCGACGTGCTCACCTCGACGCAGGCTACCACCAATGACGTGATCGATAAGCGCCTTGATACATTGACCGATGAAGTCCTCAAGGATGCTACCAATAGTTATGGTGTATTTGGTGTGCTGTATTTGAACTCTTGGCTTCCTGGAAAGGCGCAGTGCCTGCGTAAATTCGGCTTTACAGGTGAACAAATTAGTCAAGTCTTAGAGAGTAGCAGGAATTCCGCTTGGTACGACCTCGGCTTCCGTGTTTCCTATGATGCCAAGGCAAATACCACCTCAATTTCGTATGTGGATCCAGAATTGGATGAAGCAGTGAGGAAACTCTCCCCACTCTCCGCAATGTCGAGCTTGAGCTCTTTCGGTTCCAGCATCATTACTTCTAGCGGTAGTAGCTCGAAGTAAAGACAGCCAGTAAGCAAAATAAGAGAGGCAATGAGCATGTGCTCATTGCCTCTTCTGTTTTAACTAGCGCAGTGGTGCCAGCGCGTCCTCAACGCTCTGCTCGCCGGCAGTAAACTCTACTGCCTGGTGAACACTACCTGGAGCATCCAGCAAAGCTACAAGTCCCTTACCGACAGCGCTAATGCGAATGGCGCCACCCTTGCCTTCACCAATAGCGAGGCCTCGTGGGAGATCCGTGTCGGCATCCTCATGCAGTGGACCTGGCTGTGCAATAGTCCAATCCAAGGTGGAGCGCTCCAGCCAGCGGTCAGCCACGTGCTTCGCAATAATGTAATTACGAAGTGGTGCCAAGGCTGGAATATCCCACTCGTCAGGGGAGAGGGACTTCACGGAGCTGAGCATAATGAAGCGCTTAATACCGGCCTTCTCGGCGGCGTCAATCGCCTTGATTGCGCCATAGAGATCTACCTCAAGCAGAGCCTTGCCACGGGAACCGGCGGTAAAGATGATCGCTTCTGGTTTGGTCTCCTGGAACACCTCAACAAGCTTCTCGACTGGTGCACTAATATCGCCCTGCACAGCTACTGCTGGAAGACCTTCGACTTTCTCGGGGCTTCGGACAAAGGCGAGGACCTCATGGCCGGCCTCTGCAGCCGCTTTAATAGTCTCCTGGCCTACGCGGCCGCTAGCGCCAATAATCAGAACTTTCACTGATGTTCCTTCCATTTTTGCTGTTAGTTCAACAAATATAACGCGATGCTGCTGGACATTATTCCGCTGGGCGCGACCCGGCGACTTAAAGATGTTTGACCTTGGGCTTTGCTGCTTCATATCTTCTAAAAATTCCTTTCCTGATCGGCCTTTATGATGAAGACAAACCACATGGTTCGTTGTTGCTGAATACAGAAAGGCCAAAATCATGGTTAGAACGCATACCCGCCGCGTAATGGGAGTCGCGGCCGCAATTGCCCTCGCAGCAAGTCTGATTGTCCAAGCTCCGGCGCACGCGCTTACTGCGAAGAAGACCACCAGTAATGGTGTAAATACGTGCACGGTCACCTATTCGGATGCTGAGCGCAAAGAGTATGACGATACGCTCACTAAATTTGCTACTGTCTTCACCGATTGGCTTATCCGTAACGGAAGTAGCTTCGGAGTAAGTGTTGACAGCAGTCGCCGCTCGTATCTAATCGCGACCATTCGGAACGGATTCAGTGATGTCAGCGTTACGTCTGAGGACTACACGAACGCCCAAGTTCGGAATACTGTCATGAAAGACATGTTGCCACTGTATTCGGATGATAAGACATACGAGGAACTCCTCGACGCCATGAAGAATCAAATGACCAATGATGGAACTGCTGTCCCAGCCCAGCTGGTGGAAATTTTCCAGAACATGCCAAGCAAGCTGGGTATCTCCAAGGCAACGGCGGCAGCCACTGTCGCAATCTTCGGTCAAAACGCAATGTCAATTACTGGCTCCACGCTCACTAATCAGCAGCGATTCGAGATCCTTAACTCCTTGACTAGTGTTGAAGCGAACGCGACCGCTGAGATGCTACTAATGGGGTGGCAGCTGGCCTACCAGATTGTCGACAAGTGCTCGAGTGCCCTGGGAACCAATAATGATGATGTGAAGGCTACCGCAGCTAGTGCCATCACGGCACTTGGTGGAACCCCGCGCACCACAAGCGAGGACCGCAAGTCGGGCTCTAGTTTCTTGGGTAGTTCACTTTCCTCCTAGTTGGGCTCCCGCGGAAGCCCATGCGGGCTTCCTTGGGTCCAGAAATTGCAAAAACCACTCAGGGGTTGATCGCGCTCCTGAGTGGTTTCGCTCGTGCTTAGCCGAATAGGTGGATGAAGAGCTCAGGGGACTCACCGTAGCGGCCCGAGCCGAACCACCACGCGCCGGTGGCGAGAATCATGAGAGCGATAATGACAAAAATTAGGAAGACCCAGAGCTTCCAGAACTGCCTATTACTCAGCACCCGGTCAACTTCCGGCACAGCAGGCATCATAGTTGTAGTAGCCCGATAAGCGGCAGCTTCAGTTGGGGCAGGAATCTCAAAACGGGGGAGTTCGAGGTCCTCAATATCAGCCAAGAACTCGCCAGCATCGCCATAATAATGCTGGGTTGCCCGCGCCACCAGCTCATCAACAATGGGCGGAATGCCCTCAATATAGCTGCTTGGTGGCGGAACCTCATGGGTCAGACGCATCTGAGCACGCGCAATAGTCTCCGAGGCCTCAAAAGGCACACGGCCTGTAAGCAGCTCAAAGAGCACAATGCCCACCGAGTAAATATCACTAGCGGGGCCAAGGCGTCGCCCCTGCACCTGCTCTGGCGACATATAGTCCACAGTGCCCAGCACATTCGCACTCGTGCGGTCGCCACCGCGCTGAATCAGACCAAAGTCCGCGAGCTTAATCTCATGATTCTGATTAATCAGAATATTCTCTGGTTTGATGTCACGGTGCACCATGCCCGCATTATGAATCACACTCAGGCCACGCAACACAGACTTGATTACCTGCAGAGCAGCCTGCGGGGGCATTGGGCCGCGCTCACGAAGAAGCTCACGGAGCGTACCGCCATCCGAGAGCTCAAGAATCAGGTAGTTATCGCCAATATCGTAGATGGCGATGAGATTAGGATGCGAGAGCGCCGCCATCGCATGGGCCTCACGCAAAAAGCGCTCACTATAAGCATCATCAAGGACCTTGGCGGCCACCCAACGACGTAGTTTCACGTCATAGGCCTTGTATACGGTACTCATTCCGCCCTTGGCAATCAGGCGGTCGAGCCGATAGCGGCCGTCAAGAAAGGTTCCTTCCATGCCCACTAGTCTAACTGCTAAACTTCAATTGTGAGCAAAACACCAATTTCCGCCCTGCCTGAGGGCGAACCAGTCTTTACCGTTCCCGATGCCGCCGAGCGCATGGGTGTGGTGGTTACCCGCCTCATCCACATGCTCAAGGACCACGAGATTATTGCTGTCTATGATGGCTCCATCGCCTATCTGCCACAGCGCTACTTCAACGAAGACGGCGAACTCAACCGCTTCGTGCCAGGCCTGACCGCCTTGCTTTCCGACGGCT
Organism: Corynebacterium sp.; assembly: GCA_030530875.1. Taxonomy (GTDB): domain Bacteria; phylum Actinomycetota; class Actinomycetes; order Mycobacteriales; family Mycobacteriaceae; genus Corynebacterium. The sequence goes on along the minus strand of JAUMUD010000005.1, from coordinate 44,040 downwards.
CCTATACCGACGAGGAAATCATCTCCTTCCTCTTCACCGAGGATGATTCCCTCCCAGGCCGTCCAATTGATGCACTGCACGGCCACCTCGCCCGCGAGGTCATGCGCCGCGCACAGGCAATGGCTTTCTAAAACTTACGAGCCGTTGCCTTCATAGCCAAAGCTTCAAGGGTCTCCTCAGTAGGGAGGCCCTTAATTGCTGCCAGACCCTCATCGCGGAGGTTCTCAATGAGCTCCTCACAGCGTGCCTCAGCCTTGGTAGAGCTAATCAGGTCACGCAGGGTCTCAACATATTCAGCCTTACCCAGATACTTTTCGACGAGCTCCGCATCAGAACCAAGCTCCTCAGCAGCAAAGGCAAGCAGCACGGTCCGCTTGCCCTCACGAAGGTCATCGCCAGCAGGCTTACCAGTAATCGCTGGGTCACCGAAGACACCAAGCAAGTCATCACGAAGCTGGAAGGCCTTACCCACTGACTCGCCATAGGTACGAAGAGCAGAAATAATATCCTCGCTGGCACCAGCTAAAGCAGCACCAATATGCAGCGGACGCTCCACCGTGTATGCGGCGGTCTTATAGCGCATTACCTGCATGGCAGCGTCAATATCGCAGCTTTTAGTCTCATTATCAATATCAAGAATCTGGCCGCCAATAACCTCAGTGCGCATCTCACGCCATGGCTGCCAGGCACGCTTCAAAGCCTCAGGGCTCACACCAGACTCGTAGAACATGTCATCCGCCCAGGCCAAGGCCATGTCACCAAGCAAAATTCCCACATCATTGCCCAGACGAGCAGCCTTCGGGGCATCCCCATAAAAAGCCTCAACACGGCGATGCACAGTAGGATTACCGCGCCGGGAATCCGAGGCATCAATAATGTCATCATGGACAAGGGCACAAGACTGGATGAGCTCCAGCGCGGAGACAGCCTTGACCACAGCTTCGCGCTCCTCAGCCGACGCACTCACACCAGCAGTCTCATAACCAGTCCATGCAAAGAGTGGACGCATGCGCTTACCACCATCAAGAGTGAAATCCACGAGGAATCGTGCCAGCGCTTCTACCTGAGGGTGAATACGCGCCGAGTCACGCAGTCGCCCATCAAGATAGGTGCGAAGAGTGGACTCAACCAGGGCAGGGCTAAAGACTGCATTGGATGCAGGGGAGTGGTTCATTACTAGGCTTTCCATTGGGGGATTAGCTTTTACACTCAATCCTACTTAGAATAGGTGGGCATGTACCAGCTTCCCATTACCAAAGCCATTGAATTGCCCTCGCCCGGTCGCGTTCCATTCTCTGTCGAGTTCATGCCACCGCGTGACGACGCAGCCGAAGCACGCCTCTGGGACGCAGCAGAAACATTCCATGACTTGGGAGCTGCCTTTGTCTCCGTGACCTATGGTGCCGGCGGATCGAGCCGCGAGCGCACCGCCCGTGTTGCCCGTCGTCTGGCCCAGCACCCACTGACCACCCTCGTTCACCTCACTTTGGTGGAACACACCGTTGAAGAGCTCACTGCGATCCTCAAGGAATACGCGGAGCTTGGTCTTTCTAATCTTCTGGCCTTGCGTGGTGACCCACCAGGAGATCCACTTGGCGATTGGAAGCCAGTTGAGGGTGGTTTGGAATATGCCTCCCAGCTCATCGAGCTGGTTCGCTCTATTCCTGAGTGCTCCCACTTTGAAGTTGGTATCGCTTCTTTCCCTGAGGGGCACTATCGTGCCAAGAGCCTTGAGGAAGATACTCACTACACCTTGAAGAAGCTTCGCGCCGGGGCCCAGTTCTCCATTACTCAGATGTTCTTCGATGTGGAGGACTACCTTCGCCTTCGTGACCGTCTGATTGCTGCCGACCCAATCCAGGGTGCCAAGCCAATCATTCCGGGCCTCATGCCAATCACTTCTCTGCGCTCGGCACGACGCACCACCGAACTCTCCGGCTCCAAGCTTCCACGTGACCTTGAAGAGCGTCTTATGAAAGCCCAGACCCCGGAGGATGTTCGTAAGGTTGGTATTGAGGAATCAACCAAGATGGCTGAGCGCCTCATTGCTGAAGGTGTTCCTGATATTCACTTTATGACTTTGAATAATCCTCGCTCTACCCAGGAAGTTCTTCACAACCTGGGTATGGCTCCTGCTTGGAGCCCTGAGCTCGGTCAGGATGTTCTCCACTAAACACTATTGAGTTTTCTCTCGACGAATTCCGTCGATGTGCTTCTTGGTTTCCAGAATTAGAATCTTCCGAAGCTGGTCAAATTCCTCTGGAACCAAGGGGTCGAGACCATGTTTCTCACCTTGGGCCTGCAAAAGCGTGCTTGTAGGCGCGACACATAGATCGACAGACACCTCACCGGAACTTGGACTCACCCAGGCTGAGGTCAACCATTGGTCAAAGACCTCAAGTCTTCCGGGATATTTTGTGACCATTTTGTGGTGGTGTTTACATAGTGGGCGCACTCCCCACAGGTCGGTTCGTCCGGTGTCCTTATAATCCTCGAGGTGATGATATTCGAGGTCATGCTGCTTATTACAGAACGGCATGATGCATCGACCACCCTGTGCCTGCCAGATTATTCGGAAGGTCTCCGGGGAGAGGCGGACAGTTGCGAGGCTAATCACGCGGCCCTCAAAATTACGGACCAGCAGATTCTCCTCCGCGCCCCAGGTATTGGTGAGGCTGAAAATGTCGAACGGGGTATAGGAGCGGCCCTCGTAGAAGGCGACCCACTCCGGGTGCTGCTCGAGATTATCTAGGCTTACGACGATATTGAATCGCACCTTGGCCGTTGCCTCACTGCGGCGGAAGGAATCAACAAGAATGCGGTGGATGGCGTGGCCATCACGAACCTCGACTGGGGCATTCTTGACCTCCTCCGGGAGTTCACCGTGGAGGCGACGCATCGCATCACGCATAACAGCAACATCGAGGTCGCTAATACCCTCAATGACCAGGCCGTTATAGCCAGGGCGGATATTGTAGAAGCGTGCGCTGAGGTCCTCCGTGGTCCAGTAGGCCTTATCCTCGCCGACGAAAATATCGGTGGGGAAGTGACCCACTGCGCCACCTGGCTCAGTTGTTATGGTCGTTTCGGATGCCCCGGTCGGCTCCGGTGGATTCTCATGGGGATGGGCAGCAGGCAGAACCGGGAGGAGGTCCTCAAAGTTCGGCTGGAAGCCCTGCTCAGGCTTAACGGAAATACCAGCAGCCTTGCGCTCCTCGTATTCCTTTTCCTTCTTGGCCTTCTGTGCCTCTTCCCATTCCTCGTTGTGCTTGCGGGCTGCACCACGAAGGATACGAAGACCAGCATTCACATCAGCAAAATTGATGCTCTTGGCCAAATTCAGAATTTCATCGAGCTGCTTGACCTTCACCTTGCCCTTATCAGGCATGGTCCACTCGCCCTCAAGGGTGCGAGCAATCTCAGTGAAGCGGGCAGCAACCTGGTAGCGAATATTATTCGCACGAAGCCAGGTGCCCAGAGCCTTGTGCTTATAAGCATAGCCAGCGAAGAGCAGATCTTGTGCTTCCTTCAAATCGGCACGATAATCGCGGTACATTACGGTGAGATAGGAGCCATAAGCAATGCCAGAGAACTCCTTGTGCACGAATAGTGCGAACTCGTGGTAATTGACCTCGGGGCCAAGGAAACGGGATTCCACAGTCACGGTCGTCATTCTTGTTCACCTCCTTCTGGTGTAGCTGGGACGCGGTTGAAGCCAATTATGGCATAGCGCAAAAGCGTTGTCACCTGGAGTTATGAACGGGGGTAGTTTCGAACAAAACCAGCCTGGGGCAGAAGTTTTTGGAGGGGCTACTGAGATCTACGACCTGTATCCTTTTTAATTACATATGTGTAATTACACCGTTGTAATTCCGAACGGATGGGGGTAGTGGCACACAGGCGTGTTGACGAAGTGCTGGCGCAGGTTAGAAATAGCCAGGATTGTCTTTGACGTAGGCCGGAACGTCGAGATAAAGCAGGGCAAATTTACGACTGTCACCTGGGAAAGTGAAGTCGCGTGCAAAGTCCTTAAAGCCCATCTTGCGGTAGAGCTTGAAAGCAGCAGTGGCCTCAGCAGCATTTTCCGGGGTGGAGAGAATGGCATATGGTTTTTCGGTCTGCTTAATGAGGTGGGAGAGCAGTGCACGGCCAATGCCACGGCCCTGATATTCAGGCAGCACGTGGAGCTCAGAAACCTGGAAGGTGTTATCGAGCAAGAATCCCCACTCTTCCATACGGCCGGTGCGCATGAAGGTGCGGCGAATGATGGTGTTCCAGAAATTACTCTCTACGGAGTCGAAACCGTAGACGAAGCCTACTGGGGTTCCTTGGTCAAGACATTCGAAGGCTTTGAAGCCTGGCATGCGGGTATCGCGACGCCACATGGCGGCAATGATATTCTCATCGGCCTCATAGTCGAAAGCGTCCTTCATGGCCTTGGAGTAGATTTCGACAAATTCAGTGACGTACTCGATGAAGAAATCTATGTTGATAGGTGCGATGTCCAAGGTTTTATCCATGCACATTACCTTAGCACTACCAGCGGAAATTAGTTCAATCGGACCTGAGGAAAATTAATGTCCGGATCGCCTTTTAAACTTGGAACAAAAGTTTAAATTTTTTCGTTGAATATAGTAAAAGAGAAAGGTGACCACCATGGCACGTGTACAAAATACTAAGAGCGCTCTTCTCGTTCGTTCTATTGACCTTCTAATGCAGGCGCGCGAGTTTCTCTTTGCTGGTGATCTGAGTCTAGCAGTGGAATATGCCTACCGCGCAGCCCTTCGTTGCGCTGGTGCCCGCGTTGCCGATAGCCCGGTGGCCAAGCGGAAGCGGAAGCCATCCAATGCCTGGGAGCAACTGGCCATGATTGATGAGCTAGGGAAGCAGCGGGCTATGCAGTTCCAAGCCTTCAGCCGTATCCGCCAGCGCGTAGTGGCTGGACTCCGTACTGATATTGATGAGGCTAAGGTCCGCACCCTCATTGATGCGGTCGACGAATTCATTAGCGAGGTCCAGTACGAGGGAACCTCCCTCGCCGCATAGTTGGTGGGGGAGTGTGGGGCGCGTCCCCCACTTTCCACCACGCGCCCCACTTTGCCCCACACCGGCTACCAATATTGGGCTTTGGGAACTAAAATGGAGTCTGATTCGTTTAGATAGTAGAAGGGCAATTTTGCCTCGTACTATATCCGCAGTTCTAAGGAGGAATCGTGGCGCTATCAGAGCAGGAGCAGAACGCTCTGCGTGAAATTGAGCGTTCCTTGATGGCCGACGATCCGCATTTCGGTGCCTCAATGACCGGCAAGAATGCACGTTTTGATGTTCGTGCAGCAGGCCTGGTCATCGTCGGTCTGGTCGTACTCGTACTCGGCGTTGTCCTGAGTCAGATGAGCTGGTGGTTCCTTATCCTCAGTATTGTGGGATTTGTGGCCATGTTCGGCTCCTGCATCTGGATGCTGCGTGCTTCGCGCAATGATGCGCCTGGTGCTCGTCGGCCTGCAAATAGTGGTCGTGGTAGGAACGGCCGTGGCCCTGGTCATGGCTCCATTGAGGACCGTTTCTACCGTCGCTTCCAATAAAAGGAAGCTGGCAGAATCGAGGGAGTTTTCCGAGATTTTGTTAAATGTATCACACACCCCGTCTTCGGACGGGGTATTTTTTTTATGCTCCTGTTACCTAGTGTTACGCCTGTTACCTTTGTGAATAGTGAGTTTTCATATTGTGGGACGCGGTGGGGAGTGGGGACTATTGGTGGGGAGTGGGTTACCAAAAGTGGGGGAAAGTGGGGTATTGTGGGTATTAGCAACGGGAAACCGGAGCTCCAGAACTAAATGCGAGTTAGAGCAGTGCTTGACGATTCCCCGGTTAAGCACTTCCCGACAGGAAGGTGGGAACCATGTTTCTTGGTACCTATCGACCTAAACTCGATGCCAAGGGTCGTCTCACATTGCCAGCGAAGTTTCGCGAGCAGCTGGGAGACGGCCTTATGGTAACCAAAGGGCAGGATCATTCTCTTGCGGTTTATCCTCGAGAAGAATTCGTAGCACGCGCCCGCAAGGCAGCGTCTATCAGCAGGTCCGACCCAGAGGCACGTGCATTTATCCGTAACTTGGCAGCAAGTGCGGATGAGCAGGTACCAGATGGTCAAGGTCGTATTACCTTGTCAGCTGATCACCGTGAGTACGCGAACCTCACTAAGGAATGCGTGGTTATTGGTTCGGTTGATTTCCTTGAAATCTGGGATGCTCAGTCCTGGGATAATTACCAGGCAGAGACGGAAGCGTCCTTCTCTGCAGGAGATGTCCTTGGTGGCCTCCTCTAAGTAGGCCACCTGGCTTGGGTTTCACAGCGGCGAAGTTCTGATATTCTTCCCCGATACCAGAGCAAAGTCGCTGTGGAGCCCTAGCCCAAGTATTTCAGCGGGTGAGAGTTATGTACGGTCATGTTCCTGTTATGAGGAACCGCATGGGAGATATTCTCCAGGATGCGTGTACTGCACCTAATTCCGTGATCCTCGATGGAACCCTTGGTGCCGGCGGGCACAGCGAATACTTCCTCGAGCGCTTTCCAGAATCTTTCTTGATTGCCGTGGACAGGGATGCCGCTGCAATGGCCGGAGCCAAGAAAAGGCTCGAGCGTTTCGGCGATCGGGTCTTCTTTATTAATGAACGCTTTGACCAGTTTCCACAGGGCTTTGACCCATCAAACCAGGTCTGCCAAGCAGCTTTAGAGAACGGCATCAACGGCGCACTCTTTGACTTGGGTGTTTCCTCCATGCAGCTCGACGAAGCAGAGCGTGGCTTCGCCTATAAGATGGACGCCCCACTGGATATGCGAATGGACCAGAGCAAGGGCATTACAGCTGCAGATATTCTCAACACCTACGACCAGCGAGAGCTAACCCGCATCCTCAAGGTCTACGGCGAAGAGCGATTTGCCAGCCGCATTGCCGAAGCCGTGGTCAATGAGCGCGCTAAGGAACCTTTCAGCAATTCCGCCCGCCTGGTGGAGCTGCTCTACAAGGTCATCCCAGCACCCGCTCGTCGCACTGGTGGCCATCCAGCAAAGCGCACCTTCCAGGCACTGCGCGTGGAAGTTAATAAAGAGCTTGAAGCCATCGAGAATGTGCTCCCGGAAATCACTTCCAGGCTTGCCCTTCATGGTCGCGCCATTTTTATGAGCTACCAGTCGCTGGAGGACAAAATTGTGAAGTCTTATTTCGCTGAAATTACGAAGGACAAGACCCCTCCAGGTCTGCCAATTCCTCTCGAGGAACTGGCCCCACACTTTGCTTTAGTCACCCGCGGGGCGGAGAAAGCAAGTAAAGAAGAAGTAGAAGAAAACCCGCGCGCCGCTTCAGTACGAGTGCGCGCAGTTGAGCGAGTGAAGGAAGAATCCTAATGGCACAGAAGATTCTTGAGCGTGACTACCAGTCCACCACGCGTACTGCTCGTTCGACCAGTACTGCAACGAGGGGGCGTCGCCTGTCGACGGCGAGCACTGCTACCCGCACCCGCACCGACCGTTACGGTCGCCTGGGTTCCAAGCAGCAGCTCACCAACCGCGGCCGCAGGGTAGTACAGCCAAAGGCAAACCCAGCTGTCATCCGCATGCTTGTGATGGTGACCGTGGTTATTGCAGGCGCAATTGCAGGCGCCATGGGGCTTTCTGTCTACACCACTGAGCAGACTTTCCATTTGCAGGATCTCAAGGCCACAGACCAGACTCTGAGCAATCAGATTGAGACCCTCCACCGTGACCTGGAGCAGAAGCAGGCTTCCGCTGCTTTGGCCCAACACGCCAGCCAGTCGGGCATGGTCGTACCTAATATTCCTGGTATCATTCAAACTCAGCAGGATGGAACGGCAGCCGAGGTTCGTGCCGCTAATCCAACCGAGACCCGTCCAGTGACTGACACCAATTCTGTCGCTGATGATGCCGGCAAGAATGCTGCATCCAACGTGGCTACTAGCCCTACCGCAGTAACCGCACCAAGCGCGGGTCTTCCTTATAGTCGCCGATAGGAAGTATGGATGTTTAGGCTATTTGCCAACGCCCACCCACGATATAAAGCAGCATCTTCTCTTGCTGTCATTCTTGCAGTAATCCTGATTGTGCGCCTGGCCATGGTCCAGGTGATGTGGGGGCCATCACTCTCAGCCCTGGCAGAGCAGCAGCGCACCCGCGTCTATGTTGAAGCAGCTCGACGTGGCGCAATTCAGGACCGCAACGGTCGCGAGCTTGCTTACACCATGCAGGCTCGCGCTTTGACTGTATCTCCTATTATTCTGCGCAAGGAATTGGCTGAGCGTCATGACCTTTATCCAGACACCTATCCCGATGTGGACCAGGCTCTGCAGGATATGGCCAATGGCATTCCCGACATGCTCAAGGGCAATGGCGCAGCAAAGACTATTCCTAATTCTGATGACTTGCTGACCAAGCTCCAGTCCGATACCACCTACCAGGTGCTGGCCCCGGCTGTGGACCCTGATTTGGCCGAGCAGATTGCTGATAAGTACTTCGGTGTGGCGGCTGACCGCCTCGACCAGCGTCAGTACCCGAATGGGGCAGTGGGCGAGAATATTATCGGCAAGGTCTCCTCTGATGGTGAGGGCCAGTTTGGTTTTGAGCTTTCCTCCGATGCGCTGCTCTCCGGTATTGACGGTAAGCGCACTGAGGATGTTTCCACCAATGGCCAGGTAATTCCGGGTACTGCCCGCAACCAGATTCCAGCCATCGATGGTTCCACCATCGAGCTCACCATCGACCTGGACCTGCAGACCTATCTGCAGCAGCAGCTGGAGCAGGCAAAGAAGAACTCCGGTGCCAAGGCCGCTGAGGCTGTGGTCTTGGATGCAAAGTCCGGCCAGGTGCTGGCCATGGCCAATGCGGATACCATCGACCCGAATGGCGATATTTCCGCCCAGCTTCGTGCCGGCCGTAGCTTCGATAACACCCCGATCTCCACGCCATTTGAGCCTGGTTCGGTGGCCAAGATTATCACGGCTTCTGCCGCTATCGAATATGGCCTCACCACCCCTGATGAGGTGCTTAGCGTCCCAGGTTCCATCTCCATGGCGGGCGTGACCGTGCGTGATGCCTGGAGCCACGGCAATATGCCGTACACCACCGCTGGTGTCTTTGGTAAGTCCTCCAATGTTGGTACCCTGATGCTTGCCCAGCGTGTGGGCGACCAGCGCTTCTTTGATATGGCGCGCAAGTTCGGCATTGGCACCGCCACCGGCATTGAGCTGCCGAATGAGTCTGCTGGTGTGCTGCCAGATATCAGCCAGTGGTCCGGCGGTACCTTCGCTAACCTGCCAATCGGCCAGGGTATGTCCGTGACCCTGCTCCAGATGGCCAGCATGTACCAGGCCATCGCTAATGATGGTGTGCGCGTACAGCCCCGTATCATCAAGCAGATCACCAAGGCCGATGGCACCGTGGAGCCACTGGCAGAGCCACAGAAGACCACCGTGGTGAGCCCACAGACCGCCCAGACTGTGCGTGATATGTTCCGAGCGGTTACCCAGTCCGACCCAATGGGC
>JAUMUD010000005.1:0-34386 GCA_030530875.1 Corynebacterium sp. | reverse complement strand
CCGGTACCGCCCAGCAGGTGGACCCAAATACCGGCGCCTATTCCAATAGCGCCTACTGGATTACCTTCGCTGGTATCGCACCCGCCGATAATCCGCGCTTTGTCGTGGGCATCATGCTTGACCGCCCAGAGCGCGGTGTGCACGGTGAAGGTGGCCAAAGTGCCGCCCCACTCTTCCACGATATTGCAGCCTGGCTGCTCAACCGCGATAATGTGCCACTCTCAGCACCCGCAAATCGACTGACCTTGGAGGCCGTTAACTAATGTCTGAAGGTTCTAAACCGACACTCGCAGACCTAGCCGAGCGCTTTAACTTGTGCCTTATCCACCGCGATGCCGCCCACGCGCAGCTTCGCCCCAACCACATCTCCCTCAATGCTGCCGAGTCCCGCGAGGGTGGCATCTTCGCCGCCCTTCCAGGCACGCGCACGCATGGTGCAAAATTCGCCGCTGATTCGGCTGCCTCCGCGATTCTTACCGACGACGCCGGTCTCGCACACCTCGAATCTGACCACCGCCCAGTGCTTGTGGCTGAGGATGTCCGTGCAGTGCTGGGTCCAATTAGCTCCCTGGTTTTTGGTGAACCATCAAAGAAGCTCAATATCATCGGCATTACCGGTACTTCGGGCAAGACCACAACTACCTACCTGCTTGAGGCCATTTGCCGCTCCATGGGCTACCACACCGGCCTGATTGGCACCACCGGTACCCGCATCAATGGGGAGCCACTGGAGACTGCACTCACCACCCCAGAAGCACCGAAGCTTCAGGAACTCTTCGCCACCATGGTAGAGCGCGGCGTTACGCATGTGGTCATGGAGGTTTCCTCCCATGCCATTGCGTTGGGTCGCGTTGCCGGCACCGACTTTAATGTGCGTGGCTTTACTAATCTTTCCCAAGACCACCTGGACTTCCACCACTCCATGGAGGAGTACTTCGAGGTCAAGGCCTCCTTCTTTGAGGAAGCTGACCCAGCAACCTGCGTGGTCACCACCGATGATGAGTGGGGCAAGAAGCTGGCCGCCCGCACCGGTGCGCACACCGTTGGCGAAGGCGGCGAGTTCGAAGAGACCGGTATTGAAACCCACCGCGATGGATCCCAGGTCTTCACCTTCCGCCGTGGCGATGTCTCCTGGCATGTTGGCCTTGACCTTCCAGGCCGATTCAATGTCCAGAACGCCGCCCTTGCTCTTGCCTGCGTGGCCGTGGATGGCATGCCACTTTCCAATGCTGTCAATGCCATTGCCCACGTCAAGGCCCCTGGTCGTCTCGAGCGTATCGACGTCGGCCAAGACTTCCTCGCTGTGGTCGACTATGCCCATAAGCCAGCCGCTGTCAAGGCCGTACTTGAGGCCCTACGCGGTGAAATCTCCGGCCGCCTCGGTATTGTTCTTGGTGCCGGTGGTGACCGTGACCACGGCAAGCGCCCAATCATGGGTGCCGCAGCTGTCTACGGTGCAGACTGCGTGATTATTACCGATGACAATCCACGCTCCGAGGACCCAGCCGATATTCGCGCCCAGGTTCTAAGTGGTGCTACCCGTGCACTGATTGAGCTTTCCATGAAGTCTGACCGCAAGGTTGAGGTCATGGAATGTGGCGATAGGGCAGAGGCCATCCGCAAGGCCGTTGCCTGGGCCCGCCCAGGGGACGCCATTGTGATTGCCGGTAAGGGCCATGAAACTGGTCAGCAGATTGGTGATACCAAGATTCACTTTGATGACCGCGAAGAATTGCGCGCTGCTTTGCTAGAAAGACCACATCAGTAATCATGCTTAAGCTCAGTATTGCCGAGATTGCCGAGATTACCGGTGGTCGCATTATTAATGCGAATCCCGAGGAGCTCCTCCAGGGGCCTATCGAGTTCGATTCCCGTAAGCCCTCCACCATCTTCCTCGCCCTCAAGGGCGCCAAGGTGGACGGCCATGACTTTGCCGCCGCAGCTGTCGCAGCTGGTACAAAGTTGGTGATTAGCGCCCATGAGATTCCTGATATTCCACAGATTGTGGTGCCACCAGTAGAACTCCACGAGACCAATGCCGTGGCCTTCGAGCACGACCCGAGCGGTGAACTGCGTGCCGTTGTCCACGCCCTGGGCCTGCTGGCCTCCCGCATGGTGCGTGATGTGGGCGTCATTGGTGTTACCGGTTCGGCCGGCAAGACCAGCACCAAGGACATGCTGGCCTGCCTCTTTGAAACCATGGGCCCCACCGTGAGCCCACTGGGCTCCTTCAATAATGAGATTGGTCTTCCTTATACGGCCACCAAGGTCGATGAGAATACCAAGTTCCTCATTGCCGAATGCTCAGCCCGTGCTATTGGTAATATCGCCGAGCTTTGCGATATTGTCCATCCACACACCGGCGTAGTCCTCAATGTGGGCACAGCCCACCTTGGTGAGTTTGGCTCCCAGGAAAATATCGCCAAGGCCAAGTCCGAGTTGCCCGCCGCACTTCCTGCGGGAGGCGTGGCTATTTTGAATGCCAATGACCCATTTGTGGCAAAAATGACCACGCCAGGGCGCATTGTATACTGTGCTGTCGAAGGTCAGGAAGTCTTTAGCGAGCGTGTGGATTACCGCGCCACCAATGTGCGCCTCGACAGGCTCGCCCGCCCATGCTTCGACCTCGAATTCGGAGGACACAGCTACCCGGTCAACCTCAAGGTCTATGGCCTGCACCATGTTGCAAATGCCCTCGAGGCACTGGCCGCAGCCATTGAAAATGGTGGGGAAGTAGAGCAGCTCATCGCCGCTCTTGAGCAATACGAAGCCCGCAGCGAACACCGCATGGATGTGCGCGAACTGGCCGGCTCCATCATCATCGATGATGCCTTTAACGCGAACCCATCGAGCATGAAGGCCGGCCTTGCCGCCGCGGCCCATATTGCCGCCGAAAATGGCTTACCGCTGGTACCCGTGCTTGGAGTTATGGGAGAATTGGGAGAGAACGCCCATGAAGCCTATGCCGAGTGCGCAGCCCCAGGCATAATCGCCGTCGGGGTGAGTGACTACTCTGAGGCCGTGGTAGTTTCGGATAAGGAGGAGGCCCTGCGCCTCGTCCGTGATAGGCTACCTGCCGTAGTATTTGTGAAAGCAAGTAAATCAGCCGCCCTGTGGGAGGTTGCAGAAACCCTAAGCAGCGAACTAAGTACTGAAAACTAAAGGAGAATCGTGACTCAGGTAATTATCAGTGGTGCTATTAGCTTCCTGATTTCTATCTTCTTCACGCCAGTGCTCATTCGCTGGTTTAGTGCCGAAGGACTAGGACAAGAAATCCGCGAGGATGGCCCCGCCAGCCACATGCGCAAGCGCGGCACCCCAACCATGGGCGGCATCGCCATGCTGATCGCCATCACCCTGGCCTATGTCATTACCAAGATTATTTCCTTGATTCTTGGCAATGGCGGCTTCACGGCCTCCGGTCTTTTGGTGCTCTTCCTCACCATTGGTCTTGGCCTCCTGGGCTTTGCCGACGACTACATTAAGCTCGCCAAGAAGCGCAATCTGGGCCTGAACAAGAAAGCCAAGCTCATTGGCCAATTGGCCGTCTCGGTGATTTTCGGCATCCTGGTTCTGCTTTTCAAAAACCAGTATGGGCTTACCCCGGCGTCCACCAAGCTCAGCTTCGTTGAGGATCTAAATACCTTCAATATCGCTATTGGTGGTGTGATTATTGGCACCATTATCTTCCTCATCTTCATCTACTTGGTCATCAGTGCGTGGTCCAATGCGGTGAATCTTACCGACGGCCTCGATGGTCTCGCTGCTGGTGCCACCGCCATGGTCATGGGTGCGTATACTCTTATCACCTTCTGGCAGTTCCGCAACTCTTGTGCCCTTAGCCCAGCCCCTGGCTGCTATAGTGTTCGCGACCCGCTCGACCTTGCGGTGCTGACCGCTGCCGGTCTTGGTGCCTGCGTGGGCTTCCTGTGGTGGAATGCCGCACCGGCCAAAATCTTTATGGGTGATACCGGTTCGCTGGCCCTCGGCGGTTTGGTTGCAGGTATCTCCATTTGCTCCCGCACTGAGCTTTTGATGGTCGTAATTGGTGCACTCTTTGTTATTGAGGTTGCCTCCGTAGCAATCCAGATTCTGGTCTTCAAGACCCGTGGCAAGCGCTTCTTCCGCATGGCCCCATTCCACCACCACTTTGAAAAGGGCGGCTGGCCAGAAACCACCGTTGTGATTCGCTTCTGGCTCATTAGCGCCATTGCCTGCGTGATTGGTGTGGCCATTTTCTATGGCGAGTGGCTGGCCTCCGGCCGCTAAAAGCACGGGAAAGAAAGGACCATAATGCGCATTCTTGTAGCAGGTGCCGGTGTCTCCGGCATCGGTGTTCAGCACATGCTCCAATCCTCCCGCGACGAGGTGGTCATTGTTGATGAACGCCCCGAATACCTCCATCCGGATGAAGTAAATCTGGATGAATTTGACTTCCTGGTGACCTCACCGGGTTGGCGCCCCGACCACCCATTTTTGGTGGAAGCTGCCAAGCACCTTGAGGTCATGGATGATATTGAGCTTGCCTGGCGCCTGGACCAGCAGTCCTTCTTCGGTGAGCCACATGTGTGGCTGGGTATTACCGGCACCAATGGTAAAACCACCACCACCGGCATGCTCAATACCATCTTCCAACACAATGGCTATAAGAGCCTCGCTGTGGGCAATATTGGCACCCCCATTGGCGATGCCATGACCAGCGATGCCCGCGTGCTGTGCGTGGAGCTCTCGAGTTTCCAGCTCCACTGGACCTCCACGCTGGCCCCTCATGCCGGCTGCCTGCTCAACCTTGCCGATGACCACCTCGACTGGCACGGCTCCTTTGAAAACTACGCCGATGATAAGGCGAAGCTCCTCCACGCCCAGACCGCCATTATCAATGCCGATGACCCCAAGGTTCTTGAGGCCGTAGAGCGCAATAATATTCAGGACGTGGTGGGCTTTACCCTCGGCGAGCCACAGCCAGGCCAGGTTGGCATTGTCGACGGCCAGGTTATCGACCGCGCCTTTGGTTCCGCCGAACCCCTCTTTCATGTCGATGATGTGCCAGTGGCCGGCAGGGCAGGCCTCGTGGATGCTTTGGCCGCCGCCACCATCGCACGCAGCCAAGGTGTCAAGGATATTGCCGGGGGACTGCGCAAATTTGAAGTGGCCAAGCACCGCGGCCAGATTGTGCACCGCGCGGGCAATGCCACCTTTGTCGATAATTCCAAAGCCACAAACCCGCACGCCGTCCTCGCCGCCCTTGATGGTGTGGAGAATATTTTGTGGATTGGCGGGGGCCAACTCAAGGGGGCCGATTGTGAAGAATTGGTCACAACCCACGGCCCACATATGCGCGCCGCATTCCTCTTGGGCAAGGATCGTGAGATTCTGGTAGAAGCGCTCAGTCGCCATTTCCCTCATCTGCCTATCCATGTGACGGATAGCACCGACCCTGAGGAAGCAATGCGCGACCTGCTTGAGGCAATGCGCCCCTATATCGAGGAAGGCCCAGCCAATGTCTGCTTGGCACCAGCCGCCGCCTCCCTGGATATGTATTCCGGAATGAGCGAGCGCGGTGATATTTTCGCCGCTCTTGCGCGTGAACTATACCCCTGTTAGGAGAAGCAATGGCGAAGCTCTACGGTTGGCTAACCGGCAGCTGGACGGATACCAAGGGCCGCCCGCAGCTTGACTACCTCATGGTCATGGGCGCTGTCTTTATCCTGACAGCCATTGGCCTTGTGATGGTCTTGTCCTCCTCAATGACCTGGTCGGTCTTTGAAGGCGAGAGCGCCTGGTCCGAATCTATCAAGCAGACTGTCATGGTCGTGCTTGGTCTGATTGCCATGTGGGTGGCCATGCGCGTTAAGCCCCGTGTGCTTCGCCGCTACTCGATGTGGATTATTATCCTGGCCATTGTGCTGCTCATTGCCGTGCTGATTCCTGGTATTGGTACCGGTGGTACCGAGGTTGGTTCCCAGTCCTGGATTGTGCTCGGCCCAATCCGCTTCCAGCCTTCCGAGTATGCCAAAATCGCCACCGCCATCTGGGGTGCGCACTATCTCTCGCTGCCACGCCCACGCAAGACCAGCATTTGGCGCCACCCGTACACGATCTTCCTCGCGGTCTCCATGGTCATTGCCATTTTGATTGTGGCCCAGGGTGACCTCGGTATGACCGCCTCCTATGCCATGGTCGTGATGGCCATCCTCTTCTTCTCTGGCTTCAGCCTTCGCCTGCTTGGCGCTGTCTTCGCGCTCGCCGTGGCGGTGGTGATTGTGCTGGCGCTGGGCGGTGGCTTCCGTAACGCCCGTATTACCGTGTTCTTGGACGCCTTCCGTGGCCACTTCCAGGACACTCGCGGTGTCGCATTCCAGTCCTACCAGGGCTTCCTTTCGCTTGCCGACGGCTCCATTGGTGGCGTTGGTCTTGGTCAGTCCCGCGCCAAGTGGTTCTACCTACCTGAGGCAAAGAATGACTTCATTTTTGCCATTATTGGTGAGGAAATGGGCCTCTGGGGTGCCGCTCTTGTGGTGATTCTTTTCACGGTGCTCGCCGTCTTTGGTATCCGCTGTGCAACGCGCTCCATGAACGGCTACATGCGCATGCTCTCCTCCACACTGACTAGTGTGGTTGTGATTCAGGCCTTCATTAATATGGCCTATGTGATTGGTCTTCTGCCAGTGACCGGTATTCAGCTCCCACTGATTTCTGCCGGTGGTACAGCGGCCGTGATTAACCTGGCGGCCATGGGTATTTTGCTCAGTTGTTGTCGCTATGAGCCGGAAGCTATTTCCGCCATGCAGAACTACGGCCGTTCGGTCTTTGACCGTGCTCTGCGTATTCCTGAGCCAGATCCATCGGATATTGACCCACGTCATGGCACAAAGAAGAATGAGACCAAGGACCGTTTCGGTGTGCCGGTGACTAAGCGCTCCGCGCCGACTGCTAGTACCCGGACGCGTTCGACGACTACTCGGAGTACTGGTACCACGAGGACCTCGTCTAGCAGGCCATCGCGTGTGAGTGATTATGACCGCTACCAGGCGCAGCGTTCACGTTTTGGAAGCTTTAGTGAAAGGCCACTGCCTGGTGAAACCTGGCGTGAGCGTCGAGACAGGAGGAATAAGTAAATGCTGACTGTTGCTGTTGCTGGCGGTGGTACTGCCGGCCATATTGAACCCGCCATGGCGGTTGCCGATGCGCTCATGAAAACCGGGGAAGTGGCCAAGGTTGTGGCCCTGGGTACTCCTCGTGGTTTGGAAAAGGACCTGGTTCCTGCCCGAGGTTATGAACTGTGCATGATTGACCCGGTGCCGGTGCCTCGTAAGATTAATAAGGACTTGTTCACCCTGCCATTTCGCGTGCTGAAGGCCATCCGTCAGACCAAGAAAAACTTGGCTGATGTTGATGTGGTTATTGGTTTTGGTGGATATGTATCGGCGCCTGCGTATTTGGCGTCGAAAAGCCTAAAGAAGCCCTTCTTTGTTCATGAGGCCAATGCCCGTGCCGGTATGGCCAATAAGCTGGGCATTAAGCTCGGTGGGCGTGGCCTGAATTCCGTGGAGAATTCCGGTATTCCTGGCCCTGTAGTCGGTGTGCCAATTCGTAATTCTTTTGAGACTCTGGACATGAGCCGCGAGCAGGCCTGTGCGCTGTGGGGGCTGGACCCGGCTAAGCCAGTGGTGCTGGTCACCGGTGGTTCCCAGGGGGCCCAGTCCATTAACCGTGCTGTGGAGGCCATTGCTGGTACAGAGCGCACGTATCAAATTCTTCATGCCTATGGAAAGAAGAATGCGGCGCCTACAGCAGCCCCTGGCTATGTGCCAGTGCCATATATTGACAATATGCCTGCAGCCCTGCGTGCTGCTGATATTGTTCTGTGTCGTTGCGGTGCCATGACGGTGGCGGAGGTGACCCAGGCTCATGTGCCGGCCATCTATATTCCGCTGCCAATTGGTAATGGTGAGCAGGCACTGAATGCTAAGCCTGTGGTGGCTGCCGGTGGGGCAGTGCTGCATGAGGATGCATGGTTGAAGGATGCCGATTTGAATGCGGAGATTCTCTCCGTGCTCTCGAAGCGTGAGGCGATGGCCGCGGCTTTGGCTAACTATCCTGGTCGCGATGCGGCTGGCACCATTGCCCGCATGATTATTGATGGAGTGAAAGGAAAATAATGGCTACTCATAATCTTGCCCCCGTGGATTTGGATACGGTGGACCTGAGTCACGTTCACTTCATCGGCATTGGTGGTGCCGGTATGAGCGGTTTGGCGCGCATTGTGCTTAGCCGTGGTTTTGAGGTGAGCGGTTCGGATGCCAATGACAGCCGCGTGCTTTTTGCCCTGAAGTCCATGGGTGCGGAGGTCTTTATTGGCCATGAGGCCTCGCAGATTGCCGGTGCCACGGTGGTGGTGATCTCCTATGCGGCCATTCCGGATGATAATCCTGAGCTGGTGGCCGCCCGCGAGGCAGGTATTCCTGTGATTTGCCGCTCCGATCTGCTGGCGCTTTTGATGCGCGGTAGCGATGAGTTTTTGATTGCCGGCACCCACGGCAAGACCTCCACAACCTCGATGGCTGTCACTGGCCTGCAGGAGGCCGGGGTTGACCCGAGCTTTGCCATTGGTGGTCAGCTCAATAAGTCCGGCACGAATGCCCACCAGGGTAATGACCCATATTTTGTGGCTGAGGCTGATGAGTCCGATGCAAGTTTGCTCAAGTATTTCCCAAAGGTAGCGGTAGTTACCAATATTGAGCCCGACCATCTTGATTATTTCGGTGACCCGGAAAAGTACTTCCAGGTCTTCCGTGACTTTGTGGCCCGCATGGCCCCTGGTGGCACCCTGGTTGTGTGCCTGGAGGATGAGCATGCCCGCAATCTTGGCCTCTACGCCCAGGAGTATGCCGCAACTCTTCCGGAGGCGCAGCGCTTCTCGGTGGTGGGCTATGGTGATAGCACCTATGGCACGGATATTCCGCTTTTGGTGCAGCTTAATAAGGTCGATGGCCAGGAAGCGCAGATTACTATCCACCTGGCCGATAGGGTGCTGAGTTCCACTGCGGAATTCCGCGCTGTTGGCCGCCATATGATTCTCAATGCCTGCGGTGCCATTGCCGGTTCCATCTGCCTTCTGGGCGACAAGGCTGATTATGAGAAGCTGATTCGTGGTGTTGCTGGCTTTACCGGTGTGCGCCGCCGCTTTGAGCTTAAGGGGCGCATTATGACCGGCCCATATGCAGGGGTCGAGGTCTATGATGACTATGCCCACCACCCAACCGAGGTGAATGCCGTGGTCCATGCTGCGCGTCAGCACACCAAGGGCAGGGTAGTGGTGGTCTTCCAGCCGCATCTCTATTCGCGCACCATTGAGTTCGCTCAGGAATTCGCTGAGGCCCTTAGCCATGCGGATAAAGTTCTCGTCCTTGATATTTACGCCGCCCGCGAGAAGCCTGTGGAGGGTGTGAGTGGTCGAATCATCAGCGAAAAGATTGAGGGTGGCCTCTATGAGCCAAACTTCAGCGAAGTACCTGCACGGCTGCGCGATATCGCCCGCCCAGGCGACCTGATTATCACCATGGGTGCCGGTAGTGTCACCATGCTTGGCACGGAGATTATCGACGAGCTCTCATGAAACGCTATTTGATCGCAGCCATTGCGCTTGCAGTAATTGTCATTGCCGCCGTTATTGGCTGCTTCACGTACCCCGTCTTTGCCATTAAGAATTTCCAGGTCAGCGGTACGCACTACGCCTTAGAGGACGTCGAAAAGGCCAGTGGATTAACAGTTGGTGGAAATTTGCTCACTATGAATGCCAATAGTGCAGCCCAGGGCATTGCGACGCTCCCGTGGATCAAAACCGCGCATGTGGACCGCAAATTCCCTGATACGGTCACTGTCGATATCACTGAGCGTATTGCTGTGCTGTGGGCACAGCATGATGATGGTCAGCACATCATTGACGATCAGGGCATTCCATTCACCATTGATGTGCCACCGGCTGGTGTGCCACAGGTGACCGGGCTTGCGGAGGATAATACCGACGCCTATATGGACATTATTACCTGCCTCAATGGCCTGGATCCGAATACGCGCGGCCAAGTGGCCAGTGTGGATTATGCGGGCCCTAATGCCATTCGTGTGCTTACGCAGGATGGGCATAATTTCTACTGGGGAAGCTCCGAAAAGGCGGACCAGAAGGGCATTGCTATGCGCATGTTGCTCGGGCGCGCAGAGAAAATGTGGAATATTTCCAACCCTGCACTAGTTACGACTCCGTAGGTTGTAAAAGCCCTGGTCAGCAACCTTAAACTATAGGTTTAAGGTGGTGACACGCCGACTCAATACGCAAAAAAATCTGTTTTTAATTCATCATTAAGTGCGTTAGACAACAGGTTTTTTGAAAGGCGGAGAAATAATGGAAGACCTCGCGAAGTCCTCCTTGCCAGTAATCAAGGTGATTGGCGTCGGTGGTGGCGGCTGCAATGCTGTGGATCGCATGATTGAGAATGAAGTGACCGATGTGGAATTCATCGCTCTCAATACCGACTCCCAGGTGCTTTTCTACTCCCAGGCTGATATGAAGATCGAGCTTGGCCGCAAGGCTACTGCCGGCCTTGGTGCAGGTATGCGCCCTGAGGTTGGCCGTCAGGCTGCTGAGGAAGCTCTGGATGAGCTTGAGGATGCCATCCGTGGCGCCGATATGGTCTTCATCACCGCTGGTGAGGGTGGTGGTACCGGTACCGGTGCAGCCCCAGTGGTGGCTGAGGTTGCTAAGAAGGTCGGCGCACTGACCATTGGTGTGGTTACCCACCCATTCCGTTTCGAGGGCAAGCGCCGCATGGACTATGCCGTTGAGGGCACCGAGAAGCTGCGCGAGGTCTGCGACGCAGTCATTATTGTTAAGAACCAGAACCTGCTCAAGCTCGAAGAGGGTCGTCTCACCGCAGCCGAGGCCTTCCTCGCTGCTGACCGCGTGCTGGTAAACGGCGTTCGTGGTATCTCCGACCTGGTCACCAAGCCAGGCATTGTGAACACCGACTTCGCCGATGTTCGCACCGTCCTTGCTGATGCCGGCACCGCCCTGATGGGCATTGGTGTGGCCAAGGGTGAGGACCGCGCTATCAAGGCTACCCAGGCCGCCCTTGAAAGCCCACTGATCGATATGAGCATCCAGGGTGCCACCGGCGTTCTGGTGAATATCTCCGGTGCTGTCTCCCAGATGGGTATTACCGAGCAGGAAGACGCCATTGGTGTTATCGCTGAGCTTGCCCACCCAGATGCCAATATCATTTATGGCCTCTCCAATGATGAGAACCTGGGCGATGAAATGCGCGTGACCATTGTTGCCACCGGCTTCGATGCTGAGCAGGAGCGCTTCGATGCCGCCGCTAACAATGCCACCGCCACCACCAATGATCCAAACTCCACCCTCTTCAATGAGACCTCCGGTTCCACCACCAACACCGGTCTCTTCGGTGATAGCCCAGCCCCTGCACCAGCAGCTGAGCCAATCTCCTACCGCGATGAGGCTCCACGCTACCGCGATGAGGCCCCACGCTACCGCGAAGAGCGTCGTGAGGATTCCTACAGCCGTCGCGGCGATGATGGTGGCATGTACGCTCCAAAGCGTCGCAATATCGACATTCCTTGGGGCTAAAAAAATGCGCGCCAGGAAAGTCTTCACGAACCGCAAAGGTGGGGTCTCCGCCGCACCCTATGAGTCCTTCAACCTTGGGGACCATGTGGGTGATTCACCCCAGTCTGTAGCGGCAAACCGTGAGCGACTTTCCAGCGTGCTTGGCCTTCCAGGCATTGTGTGGATGGAACAGCTCCACACTAACCACGTCACTGTGGTGTCCAAAGCAGATATTGGCCACACAATTGAGGCCACGGACGCACTAATCACCACCGACCCCATGACGCCACTGGCCGTCATGGTGGCGGATTGCGTTCCGGTTCTGCTGTCCTCGGATACCGTGGTGGCCGCCGTCCATGCAGGCCGCATGGGCGCTCGCAATGGGATTCTCCGCACCACTATTGAGGCCATGAAAGATCTCGGTGCGGGCCCCATCCATTGCCTTATGGGCCCGGCAATCTGTGGTTCCCACTATGAGGTGCCGGCCTCTATGGCCATGGATGTAGAGAATCACCTCCCCGGCAGCGCGTGCCGCACGGCTAAAGGCACGCAGGGGCTTGACCTTCGTAGGGGTCTCGCGGTTCAGTTTCTGGAGAGCTCCGGCAGTGAGCTTCTCGACGTCAACTGGACCTGCACCTATGAGGATCGCGATTATTTCTCTTATCGACGTAGCCGCCAGACAGGACGTCAAGCTGGTCTTGTGTGGCTAGAACCTGAAGCTTGAGAAGAAGGATAACTGACATGACTATTTCGAATAAGTTCCAGAAGAGCCTGAATTTCTTCGGTCTTGGTGCAAACCCACCAATCGAGGACCCATATCAGACCGAGCAGATTGATAGGGTGAGTGATTCCACGAGGCGTCGAGAAGCGCATGAGCCAAGCATCGTGCCTTTCACCTTCAACTCTCTGCGTGAAGCCAGCCGAATCCAGACTCCATTGAGCGAGGGCGATATTGTCATTATCAATACCGGACACCTGGATTATGAGGATGCCGTGCGCATTGCCGACTTTGCAGCCGGTGTTAGCCTCGGTGTTTTCGGTAAAGTATGCCTCCGCAACCTCCAGCAGGGTATCCTTGCTGTAGTTCCCCCACATATTCATGTTAGTGAGCAGGATTTGCTCACTGCGCTGGACTAGTAAGAGGTATTTGTGGTCGTTGCTGTCGTTATCCTCGACATTCTGGAGATTTTCTCCTATATTCTCGTGGCGCGCATTGTCATTGAAATGATTCAGAGCTATTCACGGCAATTCCGCCCACCACGATGGTTCATCTGGATTGCCGAGCTGCTCTTTACTATTACTGACCCGGTGGTCAAGGCGGTGCGTAAGGTCGTGCCGCCTCTGAGGATGGGTAATGTGAGCCTCGACCTTTCTGTCCTCGTGATTTTCTTCCTGATCATGATTCTCCGCATGATTATTATTGGCGCTTATATACATACCGTGGCGCAAATTTAGGCAAAAGGTGTATTTTTCTCAAAAATGTTATAGAATTGTGAGGAAAGTTTGCAATAACGGCGGGGCCGGTGCCTCGCCCTGAAGCGAAGGGAAACCGTTCATGCCGTTGACACCAGCTGACGTGCACAATATTGCTTTTAATAAGCCGCCGATCGGCAAGCGTGGTTACAGCGAGGATGAGGTCGACCAGTTCCTTGACCTGGTTGAGGATGCACTGGCTCAGCTTATTGAAGAAAAGGAAGACCTGGAAGCACAGGTTGAAGAACTGCAGGCTGCTGCAAAGGGCGGTGCTGCACCAGCCCCTGCACAGGGTGGTTCTAATGCTCGCGTAGCCGAACTGGAGAAGCAGGTTGCGGAGCTTAATAACAAGCTCAACGCTGCACAGCGTGAGACCGAGGCTGTTCGCACTAAGGCCAATGCTGATGTGAAGGCTGCTCAGGATGCTGCCAAGGCCGCTCAGGACGAGGCTGCTAAGGCTAAGTCCTCTGCTGCTTCTGCTCCTGCTGCCGCCGCTGCACCAGCTAACCGTGGCAATGACCTTGAGCAGGCTACCCGCGTTCTGGCTCTTGCCCAGGAGACTGCGGACCGTCTCGTTGAGGACGCTCGTTCTGAGTCCCAGTCCCTGATGGATGAGGCTCGCTTCAATGCTGAGAAGACCGTGAACGAGGCTTCCACCAAGGCACGTACCCAGCTGGAGTCTGCACGTCAGGAAGCAGAGACCACCCTGACCGATGCACGTACCCGCTCCGAGAAGATGGTGAACGACGCCACCCAGCGTTCCGAGAGCATGCTCTCCGATGCTAAGCAGCGTTCTGAGACCATGATTAGCGATGCTACCGCTCAGTCTGAGGCCACCGTGAAGCGTGCCGAGGACAAGGCCAATGCCCTCCAGGCTGATGCCGAGCGCAAGCACACTGAGATTATGGCCACCATCAATACCAAGCGTGCTGCCCTTGAGGACCGTATCCAGCAGCTGCAGAACTTCGAGCGTGAGTACCGCACTCGCCTCAAGACCTACCTTGAAGGTCAGCTCGAAGAGCTGGAAACTCGCAGCTCCGCTGCCCCTGAGGATAAGAAATAATTCAGCGTCTTTTATCCTTCGCCCGCTAGCCTTTAATAGGCTAACGGGCCTTTGTTCTTTTAACTCACACACAAACTGGAAGGAGAAACCGTGCTCCTCACTGCACTAGCCCTGTGTATTCTGGGCGTGATTTTCCTCGTGCTTGCTGTCATGGATCCCGGTGGCATCTACCCATACCTGGTGATTGCCGTGGCCATTATCGGCCTGATTACGTGGTTTATTGACCACATGAAGAAGCGCAAGAAGTAAATTGATCAAACGGCCATGAGACTTGACCATCATTGATGACCACAGTAAAATATGGCCTTAACTGCGATGATCCGGCCATCACCGGGGAGCATTCGGAAGAACAGCCAAAGGCTAAGTAGAACCGAACGGTCGGAGCCGTTAATTCCTTCATAAATGAAGCGGGGTAGAGTGCATCCGCACTTTGCTCAAGCAGGGTGGTACCGCGGAGAAATCCGTCCCTGCCAGTTCACTACGAAGGAGTTTAGGTGTATCCAAAGACGGATCTGACCGGCGGTTCCAACCGCTTCCCTGATATGGAAGAGAATGTCCTGAAGTTTTGGGGCGAGGACAATACCTTCCAGGAATCCCTCAAGCAGCGCGAAGACGCACCCGAGTACGTCTTCTTCGATGGCCCACCATTTGCCAATGGTCTGCCACACTATGGTCACCTGCTGACCGGCTATGTGAAGGACATCATTCCTCGCTACCAGACCATGCAGGGCAAGCGCGTCGACCGCGTCTTTGGTTGGGACTGCCACGGCCTGCCAGCAGAGCTCGAGGCGGAAAAGCAGCTGGGCATCAAGGACAAGGGCCAGATTGAAGACATGGGTCTTGCCGCCTTCAATGACTACTGCGCCAAGAGCGTTTTGCGCTACACCCAGGAGTGGAAGGATTATGTCACCCGCCAGGCCCGCTGGGTGGACTTCGATAATGGCTACAAGACCATGGACATCAACTTCATGGAATCTGTCATGTGGGCCTTCAAGCGCCTCTATGACAAGGGCCTTATCTACCAGGGCTTCCGCGTCCTGCCATATTCCTGGGCTGAGCACACTCCGCTCTCCAACCAGGAGACCCGCATGGATGACTCCTACCGCATGCGCCAGGACCCAACGCTGACCGTCACCATGCCACTGACCGGCGCAAATCCGGGTACCGCTGGTGAAAAGACCTGGGCCGCGCACCCAGAGCTCCACGAGGCCGCCGCCCTTGCCTGGACGACCACCCCATGGACCCTCCCATCCAACCTTGCCTTGGCTGTTAATCCAGAGGTCACCTACGCACTGGTTGGTGGCTATTTGCTCGCCGAGAATCTCGTCCCTGCCTACAAGAAGGAGCTTGGCGACGCCGAAATCACAGCCACCTTCAAGGGCACCGAGCTGGAGGGCATTACCTACAAGCCGGTCTTCGATTACTTTGTTGGCACTGCCAATGCACACCAGATCCTCCTGGCTGACTATGTCACCACCGAGGACGGCACCGGTATCGTCCACCAGGCCCCAGCCTTCGGTGAGGACGATATGAATACCTGTAATAAGTACGAGATTCCTCTCAAGATTCCAGTAGACCTGGACGGTAAGTTCACCTCCGAGGTCCCTGAATATGAGGGCCAGCTCGTCTTCGACGCGAATAAGAACATCATTCGTGATTTGAAGGAAAAGGGCAGGGTAGTGCGCCACCAGACCATCGAGCACTCCTACCCACACTCCTGGCGCTCCGGCACCCCACTTATCTACATGGCCCTGCCATCCTGGTTCGTGGCAGTGACCAAGTTCCGCGACCGCATGGTCGAACTCAACCACAAGGATATTGAGTGGATTCCAAGCCATATCCGCGATGGCCAGTTCGGCAAGTGGCTCGAAGGTGCCCGCGACTGGAATATCTCCCGTAACCGCTACTGGGGTAGCCCAATTCCTGTCTGGGTTTCCGATAACCCAGAGTATCCACGTGTGGATGTCTATGGCTCCCTCGACGAGCTCGAGCGCGACTTTGGTGTGCGCCCAACCAGCCTGCACCGTCCATATATTGATGAGCTGACCCGTCCAAACCCAGATGACCCAACCGGCAAGTCCACCATGCGCCGTGTGCCTGAGGTTCTGGACTGCTGGTTTGAATCTGGCTCCATGTTCTTTGCCCAGAAGCACTACCCATTCGAAAACAAGGAATGGTGTGAGGCTCACTGGCCAGCCGATTTCATTGTGGAATACTCCGGCCAGACCCGTGGCTGGTTCTACACCATGCATGTGCTTTCCACTGCTCTCTTCGACCAGGTGGCCTATAAGAAGGTTGTGGCCCATGGCATCGTGCTTGGCGACGACGGCCTGAAGATGTCCAAGTCCAAGGGCAACTACCCAGATGTCAATGAGGTCTTCAACCGCGACGGCTCTGATGCTATGCGCTGGTTCCTCATGAGCTCCCCAATCCTTCGTGGCGGCAACCTCATTGTTACCGAGCAGGGTATCCGTGAGGGCGTGCGCCAGGCACTGTTGCCAATGTGGAATACCTACACCTTCTTCCAGCTCTATGCTGAGAAGGACGCAAAGTTTGACACCTCCTCCACCAATATCCTTGACCGCTATATCCTGGCCAAGCTCCACGACCTGGTCAAGAATGTCACCGAGGCCCTGGATAATACCAGCGTTGCGGTTGCCTGCGATGAGGTACGTAACTTCTGCGATGCCATGACTAACTGGTATGTGCGCCGCTCCCGTGCACGTCTTTGGGCTGGTAATGATGATGAGGCCTTCAATACCCTCTACACCGTGCTTGAGACGCTGTGCCGTGTGGCAGCCCCACTGCTTCCATATGTCACTGAGGTGATTTGGAAGGGCCTCACCGGTGGTCGTTCCGTACACCTGGCTGATTATCCAAAGGCTGAGGATTACCCAGCTGATGATGCTCTGGTGGCTGCTATGGATGAGGTTCGTGCAGTGTGCTCCGCAACCTCCTCTATCCGCAAGTCTCATAAGCTGCGTAACCGCCTGCCACTGTCCAAGCTCACCGTGGCCACCCCACAGGCGGCAGCCCTTGATGCCTTTGCTGGTCTGATTGCTGATGAGACCAATGTGAAGGAAGTCCTGCTCACCACCGATGTGGATTCTGTGGGTCGTTTCGAGGTCGTCGTTAATGCCAAGGTTGCTGGTCCTCGCATCGGTGGCGATGTGCAGAAGGCCATCAAGGCCGTCAAGGCCGGCAACTACACCCGTGAGGGTGACAAGGTCAATGCCGATGGCATCATCCTCAATGCCGATGAGTACACCGAGCGCCTGGTTGCTGTGGACCCTGAGTCCACCGCCCAGATTGAGGGCAATACCGGCCTGGTTGTGCTGGATATGACCTTGACTGAAGAGCTTGAGGCTGAGGGTTGGGCCAATGACCTTATCCGTGGCCTGCAGGATGCCCGTAAGTCCAATGACTTTGAGGTTTCCGACCGCATCAGCGTGGAACTCCATGTTCCTGCCGATAAGCTTGGCTGGGCCGAGGCCCACAAGGAGCGCGTGGCTGGCGAGGTCCTTGCCACCAGCTTCAGCATCAGCACCGAGGGTGCCGGTAAGGATGAGGTTCTGGATGGCGTCACCGCCACCCTGACCAAGAACTAATCCAACATGTTGTATGAGCGTAGTCCCGTTAGGGGCTGCGCTTTTTTGATATTCTATTGACAAAGAACATGGAGGATTACTGTGCGCTCTAACCCCCTTATTGCTGTTTGCTCGCTTCTTAGTGGTCTTGCACTAATTGCCACAAGCCTTAATGTGGCTACTGCCGCGACCCCAAACCCCACCGAGCAGATGCTAGGGCGCACAATCTCCTGGCAAACCCAAAGCAGGCTGGGCCTGACCAGCTCACAAAATATTCTGAACCAGTTGGATACTAAGGGCTGGACCAAGGTGGATAATACCCTCGACCCCACCAGCCCCTATGGTGTTTATCTTGCCGATGGCATTAGCAGGGCGACCAGCGATGGTGGCGTAAATGCCATTCGTATGAAGGCCCAGCGCTACTGCCTGGATAACAAGACGAAGTTCTCCTTTGATGCGCTTCGCCAAAAGAATGCGGGCCAGTCCTACTGCGGGGAAAATGAAACCTCCTATTACAGCAGCTCCAAAATCATTAGCCCCGAAATTCCCGCCAATACCAACTTCAGTGTCACCGTGGGCTTCGCCATCCCACCATCCAAAGAAGGCGTGACCATTAAGGGCCTTCGCCAGCTTATCTATCTGGAAAATGACCAGCCAGTCTGTGATGGTACCAATGAAGACATAAGCAGTTATGCGCGCTTTGCGGGACTCTCCCTCAATGCACCACGTAAGGATTATGTAGCGAGCTCGTCGATAGGCTGCGAAGGGACCGATAGCTTTGGCCAGCCAGCCGCGGCCACCATGTACTCCTATGACCCAAACCAAAGCATCGAAGCCGCGCGCCATGTGCTTTCCATTTGGGTGGTGGACCACACCATTTCCTATTATCTGGATGACCAGCTCATTGCCAGCACCATCCATACGCGCGATAGGCTGCGCAGCCTCTACCCGGATTCCAATAACTGGTACGATGCGGCCTTTAGTCACCCATTCCGCCTGAATATCGAATCCGGTATTACCAGCGACTATGGGTCCTATAATGCGGTGGCGGATAATGCGACCTACCTCAATAACAACTGGATGGACATTCTCTTTGTTCGCACCCAGTTTGAGGTCAACCGCCCGGCCGACTACCAGGAGCGCTATAACCTGCTTGCCTATACGCGCTCAAGCTTCCCGGAGATTTATGGCAATGTGCCAGACGATGAGGTGAACCTGCTGCCAGGGCCGCTGGGCACCGCAACCATCCCCGCGCGCTCAACCGTGACCGAAACCACCACCGTGCCGGTGACCACGACCGAAACCACCCAGGAAACCACCACCGCCTGGTACACAACCACCAATACCCACACCACCGAGCAAACCAGCACCAATACGGTGACTACCACCCAGACCCGCAACCACACCACCACAACCACCGTGGTGGCAGAAGCAGAACCACAAAGCGCCATCAGTGCGGAACCAACCGCCACTACCCCCACCACCGCGCCGCCAAATAGGACCACCGGGCTTATTGCCTTTATCCTCGCCCTGCTCGGCAGCCTCGGAATCGCACTGGTCTTAAGCCGCTAATGCGCTGGGTACTCCATGTGGATATGGATGCCTTTTTCGCATCCGTAGAGCAACTCACCAGGCCCTCCCTGCAGGGCCGCCCCGTGCTGGTTGGCGGGGTGGATAGGCGCGGGGTCGTGGCCGGCTGCAGCTATGAGGCGCGCGCCCTGGGGGCTCATTCGGCGCAGCCCATGTACCAGGCCGAGGCCCTGGTGGAGCCGCTAGGGGTCACCGTGCCGCCGCGCTTCCGGGTCTATAGCGTGGTTTCGCGCCGGGTTTTTCGTATTTTGCATCGCCTTGGTGGGGTAGTGGAGCAAATCAGCGTGGATGAGGGCTTCCTTGAGCCACCGCAGCTGCAGGATGCCACGGAGGAGGAGGTTCTGGCCTTTGCTATGGAGCTTCGCCACGCCATTTTGGCGGAAACCGGGCTGGTGGCCTCAGTGGGGGCGGGCTCCGGGCGCCAGTTTGCCAAAATTGCCTCCGGTTTGGCTAAGCCGAATGGGATTTTTCTGCTGCCGGATTCTAAGCATGAGGAGCTGCTCTACCCGCTGCCGGTTTCCAAGCTCTGGGGTATTGGGCCGGTTACCAAGGACTATCTGCACACCCTTGGCGTGGATACCATTGGCCAGTTTGTGGCCATGGATGATGTGGAAAAACTCCTGGGCAAGAACGGTATTGGGCTTTGGCGGCTGCTCACCCAGGGCGATCACAGCCCGGTCCAGCCGCGCGCTGCTCGCAAGCAGGTCAGCGCCGAGTACACCTACTCGGAGGACATCACCACCCGCGAGGCCATGGATGCTGCCGTATCGCGCGCCTTTGAGGCAGCTTTTCGACGCCTCGAAAAGGACGGTCGCGCCGCCCGCACGGTCACTCTCAAGACCAGGCTCAATGACTTTCATATTGAAACGCGCTCAGCCAGCAGGAGCTATGGGACCACCTCCAAGGAAAGCCTGTGGAATTTAGTGGCGGGCCTGGTGCGCTACCCGGATGAAATTGGGGCCGTGCGCCTGGTAGGTGTGGGCTTTTCGGGACTGAGCACTGAGGTTCAGGAGGTGCTTTTTGAGGATGCCATGGAAACAGAAACGACCTTCACTACCTCGGCCCCGGAACCCATTATTCGTAGCACGACCGGCACAGTCTTTCGGCGATGTGATGATGTCACCCACCCCGAATTTGGGCATGGGTGGATAACCGGTATTGGGCAGGGTTTTGTGACTGTGCGTTTTGAAACCCGCACCCACCAATTACCCCGCCTCAAGACCTTCAAAATCGCCGAGTGCCAACTAACCCTTGCAGACCCTTTGGAGAGTCTTGACTGGGATGAGGAGGAGCTCAAACTCGACTAGAGGAGTTCCTTCGGGTCAATCTTGGCAGCCAGGGCCACAGCAAGGGCAATACGCGCTTGCGGGGCACGAAGATTACTAAACATGACGCCTTTGCGTGCGAGGGTCGCACCACCGCCATCACCACCATAAACAGCGGCCACAGGGCCCTCCGGCACGCGGGTGACCAGTACTACTGGCAGGCCGGATTCCACGGCGGCCACCATGCCATCGGCAAATTCGGGGCTCACATTGCCAGAGCCCTTACCGGCCACAACAATGGCATTGGTGGGGCCTTGGCGACAGGCGTCGATAAGCAAAGTGGAGGAACCGGAAGTGAGAATTTCCACCTCCTGGCGGCCAAGAGCCGCAATGGCGGAGAGCGGAACCGGATTTGGGCGAGGCAGTGCCAGGCTCTCAAAGGCATCAAGGGCCTCCGTATCGCGCTTATAGGCGCCGCGGGCGGCAAGGGCCCTGCCACCGAAGATGATTTTCACACCCTGGAAGCCATCCTGAATGGCCTTGATAGCGGTGCGAAGATTCTCCGGGCCATCGGGATTCGGGTCATCAAAGGGGCGCTGGGCCCCAGTAATGGCGATAGGGGTGTGGAAATCCAGCAGGTCAAGAGCCATGGCGGTTTCCTCCATGGAGTCCGTGCCATGGGTGATGAGAATGCCATCAATGCTGGGGTCAGCCTCGACCTTCTGAATCTGCTCGCAGAGGTCCTGAATATCGCGCAGGTTCATGGCGGAGGAATCCAGGGCGGTGACCTCCACAATCTCGAACTCCACATCAGGAATATTAAGGCCGGCCACCAGGCCGTGGCCGGAGATGCGTGGCACCAGGGCCCCAAGCTCATCTTGGGCGCAGGCGATGGTGCCGCCGGTAGCAAGAAGGGCAATGCGAGTCATAAAACTATCATACCGCAGAAACAACTCTCTTTTGCACCAATAGTCACAGGGGTTTAAAATGGTGGGGTTAATAAGTTTTCGATAATCGACCGGAGATTCACACCAATGAAGCTTTCGAAAATGGTCGCTGCCGGCCTGTGCATGACCGCTGCTATGACTATGGCAGCCTGCTCCTCTGATTCCAAGGACAATGCTTCGAGCAGCACGTCCTCCTCTGCTTCTAGCTCTTCTACCGACCTTCCTACCGCTGCTGAGCTCAACTCCCTGATTGAGAAGGCCGCTGACCCATCCGTGCCTTTGGCTGATCGCACCAAGCTCGTTGAGGGTGGCGACGAAGCCCCTGAGATCTTCGACTCCCTGGCAAAGTCCAAGCAGGACACCGGCGCTGTCTTCACCGTTGTGGACCCAGTGCTTCCTGGTTATACCTCCAACTCCGCACTGGCCACCGTCACCTTCACCGCTGATGGCCGCCAGCCGCAGACCGCTGATAATGTCGAGTTCGTCTACGAGGATGGCCAGTGGAAGCTGGCTAAGAACTGGGCATGTACCCTGGTTACCAATGTTGTGGAGCCTGACCAGGTCCCAGCAACCTGTAAGGATGATACTGCTTCTGCAAGCATCGAAACCTCCGCTGCCCAGAACTAATTCTTCGTAGCTCGCCGGCCCGCGCGCGTGGGCCGGTTTTTTGATCTTGACTATTTTCTATAAGTAGGTAGAATATACGGCAGGTCCGATTCTCGCTCCACGGAAATCGGACCTTTCTTTGGTTATTGTCTTAATTTATTGGCCGTACTGGATGGCGGTGGTGGAGTCCTGCACCACGCGTACCGCGGAGCTATCCGTGCCATAGACCACGCGGGTCGTGAACTTCACATCACCAGCGGTAGGAATTGGGCGAGAAAGGTCCACAGTAAGGTTGCCCTCCGAGGTGGTATTGGAGGAGAGCACCTTGAGCTCGCCCGCAGTGGTAGACGGGGCAGCGCTGTCCGTATCAGTGGAGAGGTCCAGCGCACCGACCGATGGGCGCTGTTCCACCTTTACGCCAATACCTAGCGTGCCATCCTCAATGGAATTAAGCGTATAGGTGACAGTCTGCAGGGTAGAGGTGGCACCGGGCACCTTAGAGTCCACAGTCCAGCTTGCCCCCACACCAATCGGGTCGCTTGGGAAAATGACGGGCAGCGAAATGAACTTCATGAGGCTGGTTTCCAGAAGCTGCCTGCCCTCATCGGAGGCCCCCACGGGGGCAGCCAGCCGCACGGTGCGAATCAAACCGGTTGGGTCATTATCCCACCCAAGGCTAAAGCCATTGGCTGTGGAGAGATTATTATTCATGCTCAGCTGCGAATAGGTCATGTCATTAAAGCTGAAGCTAGCACTGGTGCCGTCGGTAGCCTTGGAGGCCACAGTGGCCGAGAGAGTATTGACATCACCGCCCGCGGGGGCGGTCCCGTCCACGGAATCCTGGGTGGTGAACTGGCTAAAACCAGTAGAAATCTTCACGCTCTCCGAAAAATCCGAGGAGGCAGTATAGCTAAAGCTCGTCTTTGGGTCCTGTCCCAGGCTCAAAACACTAATGCGCGGGGTATCCACATTGAGCGACACGGCCTGCTCATTGCTGGCCTGGGTGGAATCAGAGGAAGAATTGCTCGAAGAACATGCAGCAAGCATGGCCGGCCCGCCCAAAATCAAGGCGCCGGCGAGCAAAAAACGAGCAGAAGAAGCATGAAATACTGACACAACCCCTAAGATACCAGTATTATTTGAAATGATGAGAAAAGGTAGATTCATTGGGCTCATGGCCATCATTATTATTGTGGTCGCCATTGTCGATCAGCTCACCAAAATGGCAATTCTGTCCACCATGCACGCCGGCGAAATCCGCCCATTGATTGGTGATTGGTTCCGCTTCTACCTCGTCTTTAACTCCGGTGCCGCGTTCTCCATGGGAACCGGCATGACCTGGATTTTCACCCTCATTCAGGCCGCCTTTGTCATTATTATTGCCGCCACCTGCAGTCGCGTAAAGGACCCGCTGATGGCCGTGGCACTCGCCCTTATTGCTGGTGGGGCGCTGGGTAACCTCATTGATCGCCTCTTTCGCGCCCCGGCCTTCTTCATTGGCCATGTGGTGGATTTTATTAGTGTGGGCAATTTCGCCATCTTCAATATTGCTGATAGCTGCATTACGATAGGAGTGTGCCTGCTCATTATCTTCCTGGGGGTGAAAAAGAATGCCTGAGCACCGTAATCTGCCCGTTCCACCAGGTCTTGAGGGCATGCGTGTCGACGCCGGCCTCTCCAAGCTCCTGGGCATGTCGCGCTCCTCGGTGGCCGACCTGGTAGTAGATGGGCATGTGCTTCTCGATGGCAAGCCCGTGGCCAAGTCTGACAGACTGGTTGAAGGCTCTTTCCTGGAAGTAACCCTGCCTGACCCACCATCTTTGGTGCCCGATGAAGAACTTGTCGAGGGCATGGAAATCCTCTACTCCGATGATGATGTCATTGTGCTGGATAAGCCCGTAGGTGTTGCAGCACACCCAACTGTGGGTTGGGAAGGCCCAACAGTGGTCGGTGGCCTCGCAGCTGCTGGTTTTCGTATTTCTACCTCGGGTCCCCCGGAGCGAAAGGGCATTGTGCAGCGTCTTGATGTTGGCACCTCCGGTGTGATGGTGGTTGCCGCAAGTGAGCGCGCCTATAGTGTTTTAAAGCGCGCCTTTCGCGATAGGACAGTAACCAAGACCTACCATGCCCTTGTTCAAGGGCATCCAGATCCATTGAATGGCACCATTGAGGCCCCCATTGGGCGCCACCCATCGGCCGGTTGGCGCTTTGCTGTGACCACTGATGGCAAGCACTCGGTGACCCACTATGAAACCATCGAGGCCTTCCGTGAGGCCTCCCTTTTGGAGATTCACCTGGAAACTGGCCGCACCCACCAGATTCGCGTCCACTTCTCAGCCCTGCACCACCCATGCTGCGGCGACCCAATGTATGGCTCTGATCCGAACCTCAATAAGAAGCTCGGTCTTGATCGCCAGTGGCTCCATGCTGTGAGCCTTGGATTTAATCACCCGGCTGATGGGCGCTATGTGGAATTCCGCTCTCCATATCCACCAGACCTTCAGCATGCTTTGGATGTGTTGCGCGGTGAGTAAAAAGGGACAAATCATCTGGGCCATTATCCTGGTCATTATCATTGCCGGCGGCTTTGCTTTTATGATGCAGGCCAAATACACCGTGCCAGTTGCCCACATCAATGGCGATACTCTGGGCCGCGACGCCTCGGAAAGCCTCGGCGACTATCAAGATCGGGCAAAGCAAGAGCTTGATGCCGCTCCTGATGGGGTAAAACTTTGGGCGCTGGTGACCTTCAAACAGGTCGTTTCTACCCAGGAAGCAGCGCAAGCTGTCAAGGAGCTGGGGCGAGTGGGGTCCGTGGTGGTGGACGTCGGCACGCCAATTGCGGTGCCGGAGCCAACCGGGACTGAGGACAGGACAGCAGTTTTTGACCGCACCATTGCCCACTATTCCCAGGCAGGGGCCAAGATTTCCGGGGTTGCTGGCCTGGTTGTTTATGACACCAAGGAGAAGCTCGAGCAGGTTGCAGCCGAGTCCGCAGTGCTCTCCGTGGAGCCCTCGGATGCCGATGCAAGCCGCGCCCGCATGGGTATTCAAAAAGTACTCTAGTTGTTAGAATAACCCCTATGGGTTCATCTTTCGTGCACCTGCACAATCACACGGAATATTCCATGCTGGACGGCATGGCCAAGGTCGACCTGCTGGCCGAGGAGGTCAAGCGCCAGGGAATGCCGGCGGTGGGTATGACCGACCATGGCAATATGTACGGCTCCGATGCCTTCTACCGCCGCATGGTGGATGCGGGCATTAAACCCATTATCGGTATCGAAGCCTATATTGCGCCAAGCTCCCGCTTTAAGAAAGAGCGCGAGCTGTGGGGCGAGCCACATCAGAAGCGTGACGACGTCTCCGCTTCCGGCGCCTACCTGCACCAAACCATGGTGGCTGAGACTGCTCAGGGCTTAAAGAACCTCTTTTATCTTTCCTCCATGGCCTCCTATGAGGGTCAGCTGGGTAAGTGGCCGCGTATGGATGCCGAGCTTATTGCACAAAATTCCACCGGCATTATCGCCACCACCGGCTGCCCTTCGGGTGATGTGCAGACCCGCCTGCGCTTGGGGCAGTATGACAAGGCCCTTGAGGCCGCTGCCATGTGGCAGGATATTTATGGCAAGGAGAATTATTTCCTTGAGCTGATGGACCACGGTGTGGAGATTGAAAAGCGCGTGCGCCGTGAGCTTTTGGAGATTGGTAAGACTTTGGGTCTGCCACCGCTGGTGACCAATGACTGCCACTATGTGCTCGAATCCCAGGCTGCTGAGCATGAGGCCATGCTCTGCGTGCAGACGGGTAAAACTCTGCAGGATACCGACCGCTTTAAGTTTGATGGTTCGGGCTATTACATTAAGTCGGCTGCCCAGATGCGCGAAATGTGGGATGAGACCGTGCCGGGGGCCTGCGATAATACGCTGTGGATTGCGGAGCGTGTGCAGGACTATGGGGAGATTTGGGAGCCCCATACCCACGACCGCATGCCTATTGCCGATGTGCCCGATGGCTATACGCCAACCTCATGGTTGACCCATCAGGTGATGGAGGGCCTGGCCGCGCGCTTCCCTGGGCAACAGGTGCCACAGGCCTATATTGACCGCGCCAATTATGAGATTGAAGTCATTGATATGAAGGGCTATCCTTCCTACTTCCTCATTGTGGCCGATTTGATTAAGCACGCTCGTAGCGTGGGTATTCGTGTGGGGCCTGGTCGTGGTTCGGCGGCTGGTGCCTTGGTGGCCTATGCGCTCACCATTACCAATATTGACCCCATTGAGCACGACCTGCTCTTCGAGCGATTCTTGAATCCTGAGCGTCCATCCGCCCCCGATATTGATATCGACTTTGATGATCGCCGCCGTGGTGAGATGATTCGCTATGCCGCCGAAAACTGGGGTGAGGACAAGGTGGCGCAGGTGATTACCTTCGGTACGGTGAAAACCAAGCAGGCCTTGAAGGACTCGGCGCGTGTGCAGTTTGGCCAGCCGGGCTATAAGATTGCTGAGCGCATTACCAATGTGCTGCCACCTGCCATTATGGGTAAGGACATTAGCCTCAAGGGCATTATGGACCCGGATCATCCGCGCTATGCGGAGGCCGGTGAGGCCCGTACAGTTATTGAGACGGACCCGGAGGCCAATAAGATCTACCAAACTGCCCTGGGTTTGGAGGGCGTGGTGCGCCAGGCTGGTGTGCACGCCTGTGCTGTGATTATGGCTAGCGTGCCGCTTTTGGAGCATATCCCAATGTGGAAGCGCCCCAATGATGGTGCCATTATTACCGGCTGGCCGTATCCAGCCTGTGAGGCCATTGGTCTTCTGAAGATGGACTTCCTGGGTCTTCGTAACCTCACGGTTATTGGTGACTGTCTGGAAAATATTAAGCGTAACCGTGGTGAGGACCTCCACCTTGAAGGCCTGCCCACCGTGGACGACCCCTCCTATGAGCTGCTGGCCAAGGGTGATACTCTCGGTGTCTTCCAGCTGGACTCTGGTGGTATGCGTGAGCTTCTTAAGCGCATGGAACCAACCGGCTTTGATGATATTGTCGCCGCTTTGGCACTTTATCGTCCGGGCCCAATGGGCATGGGTGCGCACTGGGCCTATGCCGACCGTAAGAATGGTCGCGAGCCCATCACCCCAATCCACCCCGAGCTAGAAGAAGCTCTCTCCGATATTCTTGGCGATACCTATGGTCTGATCGTGTATCAGGAGCAGATCATGCGTATCTCCCAGAAGGTTGCTAATTATACTGCTGGTCAGGCCGATGGCTTCCGTAAGGCCATGGGTAAGAAGAAGCCAGAAGTGTTGGCCAAGGAGAAGGTGACCTTCCGCCAGGGCATGGTGGAGGAAAATGGCTTTAGCGAGGAGTCCTTCCAGGCCCTGTGGGATACCATCGAACCATTCGCCTCCTACGCCTTTAATAAGTCCCATGCTGCAGGCTACGGTCTGGTCTCCTTCTGGACTGCCTATTTGAAGTCCAATTACACCGCCGAATATATGGCAGCGCTTCTTACCTCCGTGGCCGATAAGAAGGATAAGCTTGCGATTTATCTTTCTGACTGCCGCCACCTTGGCATTGAGGTGCTAAGTCCGGATGTGAACGAGTCCTCCTATACCTTCATGCCAGTGGGTGAAAAGACCATCCGCTTTGGTCTTGGTGCCGTGCGCAATGTGGGTGAAGATGTCGTGGCCAGCATTATTAAGGCCCGCGAATCCAAGGGCAAGTTCACGGATTTCTCCGACTATGTGGACAAGATTGATAACCAGGCCTGCTCCAAGCGTGTGACCGAATCGCTGATTAAGGCCGGTGCTTTTGACTCACTCGGCCACCCACGTAAGGGTCTGCTGCAAATCCATGAGCAGGCCATTGATGCGGTGCTTGATACCAAGAAGGCCGCCGAAAAAGGCCAGTTTGACCTCTTTTCCACCACCGACACCACCGAGGATGATGTCTTCCGCGTCGACGTGCCGGAAACCGAGTGGGATAAGAAGCAAAAGCTCGCCCTCGAGCGCGAAATGCTCGGCCTCTACGTCTCCGCCCACCCACTCGATGGCTATGAAAAGGCCCTCGAAGCCCAGGTGGATACGCCACTGACCACCATTGTGGCCGGCGAAGCCCGCGAAGGCGTGGAGCTCACCATCGGTGGCATTATCTCCAATGTGGAGCGCAAATACGCCAAGCGCGATGGCTCCCCATGGGCCATTGTCACCATTGAAGACCACTCCGGTGCCTCCGTCGAAATGCTCTGTTTCAATAAGGTGTACCAGGTCTATGCCCCACAAATCGTGGAGGATAATATCATTGTCGCCAAGGTGAAAATTTCCACCAATGATGACCGTATGAGTGTGCGCTGCGAGGCCCTGCAAACCGCCGACCTTGGCCCGGGAAGCGGGGGTGGAGCACCACTGCACCTGTCCATGCGGGCGGAACAATGCACCGTCGCAAATCTCAATAAACTCAAGGGTGTGCTCAGTGCCAATAAGGGTGAATCCTCCGTCTACCTCAAGATTCAGGACCATGAGGAAGAATCCACCTTGGTGCTAGGCCCGCGTTACCGAGTGGAGAAAAGTCCCTCGCTAATGGGCGACCTTAAAGCAACGATGGGACCCAATATTTTAGGCTAGGCCCTGAAATGAGTACAATAAGGTGCATGACTCCAGAGATTCATGCAGCCGATATTCAGCAAGCCCAGGCGCGCATCTCCTCAGTAATCGCCCCAACACCTCTGCAATACTGCCCCCGACTCTCCCAAGAGACCGGGGCACAGGTGTATCTCAAGCGCGAGGACCTGCAGGATGTGCGCTCCTATAAGATTCGTGGCGCCTACAACAGCATCGTCCAGCTTACCGACGAGCAGCGCGCAGCTGGAATTGCCACGGCTTCTGCTGGCAACCACGCCCAGGGTGTGGCCTATGCCTGCCGAAGCCTGGGGATTAAAGGCCGCATTTTTGTCCCGGAGCAAACCCCAAAGCAGAAGCTTGACCGCATTAAGGTCCACGGTGGGGATGCCATTGAGGTAGTGCCAATTGGTGCGACCTTTGATGAGGCCAGTGCCGCTGCCCACAAGTGGGCAGGGGAGAATGGTGCCTCCTTCATTGAGCCTTTCGACGCCGTCAATACCATCATCGGACAGGGCACCGTGACCGCCGAGATTCTTAGCCAGCTTACTCAGCTGGGCAAGACCCTGGATACCCTGGTTGTTCCAGTGGGTGGCGGCGGATTGCTCGCCGGTGCTGTTTCCTATTTGGCCGATATGGCCCCACGTACTGCCGTGGTTGCTGTGGAACCTGCCTCTGCTGCCTCCATGCAGGCAGCACTGGATAATGATGGTCCAGTGACCCTTGACCATATTGACCCATTTGTCGACGGTGCTGCTGTTGGTCGCGTGGGTGATAATAACTACGCCATTATTGACCGCAACCGCAGCCGCGTGCACATGACCAGTGTGTCCGAGGGTGCAGTGTGTACTGAGATGCTTGGCCTTTATCAGAATGAGGGTATTGTTGCCGAGCCTGCCGGTGCACTTAGTGTGACTGGTTTGAAGGACCTGCGTTTCCGCGAGGGTGAGACCGTGGTCTGCATTATTTCCGGTGGTAATAATGATGTGCTTCGCTATAACGAGATTATGGAGCGCTCCCTTGTTCACCGTGGTCTTAAGCACTACTTCCTGGTGAACTTCCCTCAAGAGCCTGGTCAGCTGCGTAGCTTCGTAAGCGATATTCTTGGCCCTGATGATGACATCACCTTGTTCGAGTACCTCAAGCGCAATAACCGTGAGACTGGTACTGCTCTTGTTGGTGTGCAGCTTACCCGCGCGGTTGACCTTGAGCCGCTGCTTGAGCGTATGAGTGTGTCACGTATTCACTGCCAGCAGCTCAAGCCTGGTACCCCGGAGTATGACTTCCTGACCTAATGAATCAGGACTACCGAAGGCCAAGCCCGGATCTCATCGAGACTGAACTCGAAATCAAGCGCTCCCGCTTCATTACCTACCTCACCAGGGTAGAAAATGAGGAGGAGGCCCGTGAGTTTATCAATGGGATTAAGAAGCAATATCCCGATGCCAGGCATCACTGCAGCGCCTATATTTACCACGTGGAAAACTCCAATCCCGTTGAGCGCTCCAGTGATGATGGTGAGCCCTCCGGTACTGCTGGCATGCCCATGCTGGAGGTGCTCAAAGGATCGGGGCTTCTGGATATAGCGGCAGTCGTCGTTAGATATTTTGGTGGCATTAAGCTCGGTACCGGCGGCTTGGTGCGCGCCTACAGTGATGCCACCAACCAGGCACTTTCACAGGTAACTCCTATGTTGCGCGCCCAGCGTGAGCTCTACCTTGTGGAACTTGAGCACGCGGAAGCCGGCCGCATTGAGGCTGAGCTGCGTAATCGTGGCTTCACCATTACCGATATAGACTATGGTGCGAAGGTGACGCTCACCATCGCCACCGAGCCCGGAGCCGATTTGGACTCCACCTTGGCCGCCCTAACCTCCGGCCAGGCCGAAGCAATCCCCGCTGGTACCCAGTGGGTTGAGCGCTCGTGCTAATCTATAGAACAGACCAAATTCTAAAGTAAAGGAACTTTCATGCGTAAGACTCTCATTGCCACCACCATGGTGGCTATGGTTGCCCTGACTGCTTGCTCCTCTAAGAGTGATGATGCAGCATCCAGCACCAGCAGCGCTTCTACCTCCGTTTCTGCAACGGACAGCTCTGCACCTGAGAGCCCATCGGCTACCGATGCAAGCCCATCGGCTGTGACTCCAACCGAGTCCAGCTCTGAGGCTCAGGCCCCAGCCGCCGCCCCAACCAGCCTTGACGAGGCCCAGCTTTCTTCCCAGGCTGAAGTTGCCCAGCAGCAGCTCTCCCAGCAGCTTGCCCAGATGACCGCTACCTTCCAGCCTGTTGCGGGCCAGGATGCAAGCCAGGCTGATGTGGATGCCATGCGCTCCATGCTGACCAACATTTTCGGCCAGCCAACCCTGAAGGGCGTTATGCGCGCTACCCTCGATAATGCCTGCAGTGATTTGATCACCGAGTCCGGTGGCCAGCAGGCAGCCTATGCTGAGCTCGACCAGATTCCAGATACCCCAATGGGTGCCGCTGCTATTTCCATTACCAATGTGGCTGATGCCAAGGTCAATGGTGATGAAGCTTCCGCTAATGTGACCATGAGTGGTTCCGGCCAGTCCCAGACCGTTCCTATGAAGTTCAAGAAGGAAAACGGCTCCTGGAAGTACTGCACCACTCAGTAATAAGGAAAAATATGGCTGATATTCTCGACATTGCACGCGAAAAAGTCCTTGGCTCAGGCCAGGGGCTGAATAAGGATGAAGTCCGCCAGGTTCTTCAGCTTGATGATTCCCGCATCGAGGACCTCCTCGCCCTCGCCCATGAGGTTCGCCTCAAGTGGTGCGGCGAAGAGGTTGAGATGGAAGGTATTATCTCCCTGAAAACGGGTGGCTGTCCCGAGGATTGCCATTTCTGCTCCCAGTCCGGTCTTTTCGAGTCCCCCGTGCGTGCCGCGTGGCTCGATATTCCGGCCCTGGTCAATGCCGCTAAGCAGACCCAGAAGACCGGTGCGACCGAGTTCTGCATTGTTGCTGCAGTCAAGGGCCCGGATGAGAACCTCATGCAGCAGCTGGAAAAGGCTGTGGCTGCCATTAAGGCTGAGGTTGATATTGAGGTCGCTGCCTCCGTGGGTATCCTCACTCAGGAGCAGGTCGACCGCCTGGTCAAGGCCGGTATTCACCGCTATAACCACAATCTTGAAACCGCGCGTTCCTTCTTCCCGAATGTGGTCACCACCCACAGTTGGGAGTCCCGCCGTGAGACCCTCCAGATGATTAAGGACTCCGGCATTGAGGTGTGCTGCGGCGGCATTCTTGGCATGGGTGAGAGCCTTGAGCAGCGTGCCGAGTTCGCCATTGACCTCCAGGAACTCGATCCTACTGAGGTTCCAATGAACTTCCTCGATCCGCGCCCTGGTACGCCTTTTGCGGATTACCCTGTGATGGAATCCAATGATGCCCTTCGTGCCATTGGCGCCTTCCGTCTGGCCCTGCCGCACACCATGCTGCGTTTTGCCGGTGGCCGTGAGCTTACCCTGGGTGATCTGGGTGCGGAAAAGGGGCTGCTTGGTGGTATTAATGCCATCATCGTGGGTAATTACCTCACCACCCTTGGCCGCCCACAGGAGACCGATGTGGATATGCTCGGTCGTCTGCGTCTTCCAATTAAGGCCCTGAATTCTTCTATTTAATATGCCTGCGAAGAAAGCACACAGCGATGAACTCCTGATGGCCATCCTTACTGGGGATGCGCCCATCTATCATCCCAACACTGGCCAAAAGCTTGCCGACGGTGAGCCAATCAAGCTCTCACCTTCGGCCAAGGCTGGCCTTGAGGCGCCTCGCTACTGCCAAATCTGTGGCCGCCGCATGGTTGTTCAGGTGCGCCCTGATGGTTGGGATGCGACCTGTTCCCGCCACGGGCAGGTGGACTCGGCCTATTTGGAGCGTCGCTAATGCTGTGGATTTATCTTCTGCTCACCATCGGCATTGGTGCTGCCTGGGGATGGTTTAATACCCCCTATGTGGTGACCGTGGATTCGGACCAGTCCCTGTCCATTGCTGCTGGCAGTGACTCCATTGAGTTTCAGAATTTCGCCACCTACTACATCATTGTGCTGCTCATTGGCATTGTCATTGGCCTCTATTTTGTGATTCGCCAAAAGACAAGCCTCACCGCACTGATTTTCAGCGGCTTCCTCTCTGCTCTTGCCTGCGCCACTGTGTGGTTTGTTGGGCATTGGACTGGCCTTGCCCACTATGGTGTTGTTGATTTCAACACCCTTAGTGCCGGAACGACTGTCAAGGTGCTGCCCAAGTTCACCGTGGGCGCCACCGTGGTGCTCGTCCCCGCACTCACGATGACACTGGTCTGGTCCTCGGCCCTTAGCCAGCTGCTCACAGCCCGCACAAAGGAAGAACAACCCGAGCCCGCCGAGTGGGCTGGGCAGTCCAGTTAACGCGGCATTCCCACCGCCATCGCACCAGCGGACACAAGTCCGATAATGCCAAGGACAATGGCAATAATTAGCCATGGGTAGCCCTTGGGCTTTTGCTCCTGTGGTGCTGGGCTTGGCTCAGTCTTTTTCTCCTCAGTATTCTTATTAGGCTCTGCAGGCTGTTCCTTTACGGGTTCCTCCTTTACTGGCTTTTCTTCTACAGGTGGCTGCTGCTTCTCAGGCTCAGTCGTAGCAGGCTTATTCGGATCGTAGGTGACCCCACTATTATCGAGCCAGCCTTCCTTGTTCACGGTGGGGGAGAACTTCCAACCAGAGAGGTCAAGCTTTGCCGATGTCGCGCCATTAAACATGTAGGAAATATCCTCGGCCTTGGACATATCCCAGCCAGTCACCTTCGGGTTAATAGATGGCGCGGCACTGAACATGGAGGCGAAGTCCGTGCCACTGGACACATCCCAGCCGGAAAGATCCGCATCGCCACGGTAGTACGTGAAGGCGCTGTTGAAGTTGGTGATTTTCGAGGTATCCCAATGCTCAATGCCCTTAACACCCGCAAGAGCACTGAAGGTGTATTCCAGTGAGCGCACGGCACTAATAGCCACATTCTCCAAGCCCTCGACGGTGCCCCTGAAGCGTGTCGAGAACTCCGTCTCTAGCGGGCGGGAGTTGAAGATGTCATCGGCATATTCCGGTAGCTTAATAGCATTCTTCTCATTAATGAAGCGCAGAACATAGTCCTCGGTTTCATCTGTAGTAATAAGCTCCTTCAGAAACTGGGAGACAAGATCCTCCTCAAACACACCAGTGCCGGAAACAGTAATCAGCTTGCTCTGACTATCAAAGCGCATCGTAATGACGCCACCATCAACCGTGAAGTCCTTGCTGACAACTTCCGCATGCACAATTGGTGCGGTGACCATGGTTGAGGCCATAGCCACTGGGGTTGCCAGTGCCAGGCCCGTAATCAGTGCTGCTGTGAATTTACGCATATAAAACACCTTTCTTTAGCGAGGCATGGTGGCCGCACCGGCACCGATAATGCCAAGAATGCCCAGAATAATCACAATAATTAGCCATGGGAAGCCCTTGGGCTTTGGTGCCGGGCTTTCGCTTGACTGCGTGCTTGGCTTCTGTTGCTCGGCCGGCTTTTGCTCAGCTGGTTTCTGGTCGGCTGGTTTCTGCTCAGCTGG
>JAUMUD010000057.1 GCA_030530875.1 Corynebacterium sp. | reverse complement strand
TGTGGAGACCAGCGGAGTTGGTCCAGGAAGGATAGTTGCGAGTCACACCACCGGTAATTCCGTAGACAGCGGGCAGACCATCGGTGCATTGTTCCTGGTAGCGGGCGGGCCAGGAGCCATCGTAGTAGATGCAGTTGCGCCCAATGGAGCTGTAGTCGGCGCGCACGGAATTGGTAGTGCCATTGGCTA
The DNA here is from genome assembly GCA_030530875.1 of Corynebacterium sp. Classification (GTDB taxonomy): domain Bacteria; phylum Actinomycetota; class Actinomycetes; order Mycobacteriales; family Mycobacteriaceae; genus Corynebacterium. The sequence continues at coordinate 9,222 of JAUMUD010000057.1, read as the reverse complement.
GGACGGCACCGACACCGAGGGCGGAGCCGTCGACAGAATGCCCGAAGGTCGTGCTGGTATCAAGGCCCATGGCGGTCAATTCGGTGGTGCTGAACTGCTGGCTGGCAACCGCACGGCCGAGGCTTGCGATGTGTTTGATGTGGTAGGCGGGGGCGGCGCCTTCCTGCAGGCGGGCGATGACATAGTAGATGGTGGTTTTGCCGGCGGGGACACGGTCGGCGAAATTATCAATCACCCCGGATTCCCAGGCATCCGACTTTTGGACCGCGATTTGGCGGTAGGTTCCGTCGGCCTCACGCACAAAATAGAGGGCGTTGAATACGGCCTGGTCCTGGTTATAGGCACCCGCGCGAGAGTCCTGCAATACGGAGGTGGCGAAGTAGGGCTGCCAGGCTTCCGTGCCGGCGGCGAGTGTGAAGCTGTCATAGCCCTGCTGACCGAATTGCATGCAGGTCCATCCCCAGCCGGGGTCGCTCCACGCGGGGCATTCGCCGGGGATGTATTCACCGGTTACGGCGCCAACGGGGTTGCCTGCGGCATCATACTGCGCGGCATTGCCCACCGCGCTGAAGTAGAGGATTCCCGCAGCGCGTGCTTCATTGATGGCCTGCGACCATGGGCTTAGGTGGAAGGCCGGTTCATTGCCGCTGAAAATATCATCCACAATGATGTTTACGCCGGCCGCGGTAAGTTTCCGCACCGCCAAAGCGCCTTGCTCATTGTGGCGCCCGGCCGCCGCGAAGTAAAGCTCCGCTTCCGGGGCAATTTGGTGGATAAGCTCAAGCATTGCGCGGCCTTCATCGCTGGCCTCATCCCCGCATGGTGCCGTGGCATCCTCCACCACGTTCACCGCTGGCAGTGCCCCGCTAGTAAGGGATTCGCTCACACCGGCACATTTGCCGAAGGAATCGGAAATCACGCCCACCTTCACGCCCTTGCCGGTGGCGGTCTCATCGGTGACTCCCAGCATCTCGCGCAGGGTCTGCCCATAGTAGGCTTTGGAATCCGCGTCATTCGGATTGGTGTAGGTGGTTTCGGCGCGTGCCGTGCTCTGCGTTGCCGTGACAGCACCCTGCACCACCAGCGCCACGGTCGTTACTGCGGCCACCACTGCTCTTCTCCACCCACGAACACCCATGCTTTGATTTTAGCAGGTCAAAACGCATACGCTGTTAAATTATGCCCATCCGCGCGGCCGGCGCTTCCACGCCACAGAGGCGAATTTTTCAAAAACGGACTTCGCCCAAACAAAGCCAAACCACTCAGTACCAAAGCGCGAACTAACACGGCCATGGAAAGCCCACTAATGGCAAACCGCCGAGCCCGACCCAGCACCCTTACCGGCCAGGCTCAAGCGGATAATTTAACACCGAGTAGCCTCTGACCTTGCACTTTCTGAACTCACTCGGAATCGGCCCGGTTTTCAAAAATTGAATCGGCATCCGATCGATACTTATCACCGGCAGTCCTAAATCTTCAGAAACTGGCTTTGCACAGCAAGCCCGGCACCGCCCAGCAGCAGGGCAAGAATCAGCGCGATAATGGAGAATCTACTGGAATTCCGTCCCGGTGCTGTCGGGGTCGAAGGCTCCTTGGCTGGCGGCTCGGGCTTCGGCTCATTCTTCGGTTCAGAACTTGGCTCAGACTTAGGCTCAGCGCTTGGCTTTGTACCAGCCTCAGGTGGATAATTTTGCAGCGAAGGCGCTGTGACCTCAGGTTTCGCGACCTCACTCGGTTCCGGCTGTTTTTCAGAATTTGTCGGAGGAGCAGGATCCGGCTCTGGTCGTACCGTCGGCTTTGGTTCCGGCTTTGGCTGCGGTTCGGGTTCCGGTTTTGGTTCTGGTTTCGGGCTTGGCTTCGCCGGCAGCGCCGTTGGTGGCTCGGTTTCTTCCGGGGTGCTCAGCTCATGGGTCACCGGCACGGAGGCGAAGGCAATGTCATCGCCGGGGATAGAAACGTGAAGCTCGTAGGTCGCATCATTCGGGAGGCTGAGATTCAGCGCAGCGCCGGTCGCCATTGTGCCCCGATATACCTCGCTGCCATCAGACTTCTTCAGAATCCGAATATCAGCCGGCTGACCAGTATCATCACGCCCCAAAGTAATTTTTGAAAAATCATAGCTCGGCGCGAGACTCACACTAATAGCAGGCGCATCATAGCGGCCCGGCAATTGCAGCGAGCGGGTTTCAGCATAAGCCGGTGTGGCTTCATTCGGGTACTGGTAGCGCACATAGATAGTGGCCCCAGGCCGAACCGCAGCCGGGTCGACCACGTCAGTAAAGTCAGCATCATAGGCATAGTGGAAGCCCGCCACGGGGCTGAGTGTCCCGGTGGCCAAGTCAATCACGCCGGCATCCGTCGTGCCGCCGGTCGTGTACCCATCACCCACGGTCCGCAGCAGTGGGGACACGGCCGGGCGCAAGTGCGCCATGGCCACCGAGTAATTCATAATGCCACCAAGCGGGGAGTCTTCCTCAATATCAGAAGGGTTCACCGCACGCGGCAGAATCCGCGACAATTCCGAAAAATCGGGATTCCACCCAGGGATTTTCTGCCGAATGAGGGCAGCAACAGCAGCCACCGCCGGGGCCGCCGCCGAGGTGCCGTTAAAGATATGCAGGCCTTCACTATTAGTCCACTCAGGGAAGTTGCGTGTGACCGCACCCGTCACCCCATAAATTTGGGGCAGGCCCTCAAAGCAGTTTTCCTGGTAGACAGGCTCATCAGCCCCGTCATAATAAATGCAATTAGACCCAATAGCACTATAATCCGCGCGCACATTATTGGCCGTACCATCAGCAACCACGGCACCCACACCCACCGCCGAACCATCGGCCGAGTGCCCAAAGACAGTGCCGCTATGGAAACCCATGGCCGCCAATTCCGCAGCACTAAACTGCTGAGTGGCCACGGCACGACCCAGGCTCGCAATGTGCTTCACATGGTAGCGGGGTGCTGACCCGGCCTTACGCTGAACAACCACATAATGAACGGGCTGCTCACCGCGATAAAGGAAGCCCTGATAATAGCCAATTTCACCAGACCCACGCGCATCAGATTCCTGCCGGAAGAACTGTTGGAAAGTGCCGTCATCCTGTTCCAAGTAATAGTGAACGGCAAAATGGGCCGTATCCCGCCGCGTACCATCATTCAACACCGAGGTCGCAAAATACGGCCGCCACGTATTATTCCCACCATTAAAAACATCAGCCAGGGTGAAGGAATCATACCCCTGCGAGCCAAATTGCATACAGGGCCATTCTTCCGGAATATTCGCCCATTCCGGGCACGGCCACGGCACGAACTCGCCTGTCACCGCACCCACCGCACTCGGTGTGCCCGTCACGCTGTCATACATGGCCTCATTACCAGCCGCCGCAAAGTACAGAATCCCCTGGCTACGCGCCGCCATAATCGCCTTTGACCACGGACTATAGTGGAATGTCGGCTCATCGCCAGTCAGAATATCATCCACAATGACATCCACCCCGGCCCTGGCAAGCAACATAGTCGCATCAGCCGCGCTTTCATTATCTTCCCCGGAGGCCGCGAAGTAGAGCTCCGCTTCGGGGGCAATTTGGTGGATGATTTCGAGCATGCCGCGCCCTTCATCGCTCGCCCCTGCCCAGCAGTCCCAGCTCGCTTCCCGCAAAACTGTCACTTCCGGCAGCGCCCCTTCGGCTCGCGACTGTTCCACCCCTGGGCAGCGCCCGAAGGAGTCGGAGATAACGCCCACTTTCACGCCCGCCCCGGTGGCACTTTCATCATCGACCCTCATCATTTCCCGTAGTGTTTGGCCATAGTAGGCCTTGGATTCGGCGTCATTCATATTGGTATAGCCCGCCACTCGCTCCGGCGCTGATCGACGACTCCGCTTCTTCCCCTCACTCGGCTGCTCCGGTCCCGGCCTAAATGGTGGCCGTGCCTCCGAAAGCTCCACAACCCCCGGCAGCTCTCTTAGCTTTTCGACGCTCCCCTGCCCCACCTCAACCACAAAGTAGCCGTAGTATGCCCCCACTTCCAGCACTCGCCCCAGTTCCCCGGCCCGCGCGGCCACCGCTGCTTGCTCCCCTGCAGCAGTACTGACCTTGAGTCGCACGGTATCCGTACCGGCCGGCTCCACCGCAGTTGTGGCCACCGCCGGCGGTGGCGATGCGACCGTAGTTACTCCCTGCGCGACAAGCACACATACAAGCATTACAGAAAAAATCGACCGCAGCACACGACCCTCCATTCACCGGGACATATTCACCCTCATCTTAACATGGACCTAATCCTTGCACCCTCCCCTAATGCCTTTGCAGAAATTTGGCGCCGGATAGCCACATCCGACGCCAAAACCAACCAGCAGCCTACAGTGAAGTTGCCGGCTTACCGAATAAGGAACTAATGTCCTTAATCTTCCAAACATCTGGCTCAGACTCGACCTTATGCAAAACGAAGGAAACGGTAAATTCGCCAACTTTCTTGGCCGGGTCATCTTTCTTCTTCCCAGGCGTATTCAGGTACTGATGGACAATGCCATTAACCACATAGCGGGGCACATTTGGTGAATAGATGCTGGAGGCATCAAGTAGCTCAAAAGTGGCCTTGATTTCTGCTTTCTCATCAGCCCACTTCATCCACTGCCAGTTAGGAAGATTCAACCGGCTTCCCTCCACGAGGTGCGCACTTTCAATTATCTCCCGCTGCTCATCAATCCAGAACTTCGCTGTGCGCAGTGCCGGCTCATAGGGGTTCTCTTCAGCGGGCTTAAAGCTATACTTCTGGTCCACATAGCTCTCTGCGGCTTCCACCGGAGTTCGCATGGTATCAAGATTCCGCTTAGCCTTCTTTTCCTCGCTGGTGGGACTAGTCAAGGCCTCAATAAGAGCCTCCAGCTCAGCTTCCTCCCTGTCTTCCTCATTATCTGCACACCCCGCCATGCAAAGACCCGCACTAGCAAGAACTGCCATCAGAGCACGACCATACCTAGCTGTGGTCTTATCACCTCGTGTATTCATGTCATTCTCCTTTTCGTTTGATTCCATGAAAACAACTTATGCTCAGTTTATCCGATAATCCGGACAGCAATTCTTACGCATCACTCCCCCATCTTTCAAAGTCTTCCCTCACACCATCACAACAGCCAGCTGCCCCACACTAACTGATGCTCTAGTGGAGGTCCCCATGACGAAATCATCACGACAAGCAGCGACGAGCATATAGCCCCAGTCGAGCAAAATGCCGCACTACTGAAGCACTTCCAGTGTTCGGCCCGGCCCCTAATCAGCCTGGTTCAAGCGGATAATTTTACACCGAGCAGCCCCTGACCACGCGTTTTCTAAACTCACTCGGCTCCGGCCCGATTTTTGAAATTGGAACGGACCCCGGTTTCACCTCACCACCAGCACCCCCAAATTTTCAAAAACTGACCCGGCGACAAGCCCAACAACAGCACGATAATGGAGGACCGACTGATGCTCCTACCGGGTGCCACTAACGCCGAAAGCTCCTTGGTCGGTAGCCCAACGCGAAGCCTAAGCACTTAGCGATACGCCAGACTTAAGCGGATAATTTTACACCGAGCACCCCCTGACCTTGCGTTTTCTAAACCCGCTCGGTTCCAACCCGTTTTTTAAAATTGGATCGAGCCCCGGTTTTATTCACCACCAGCATCCCCAAATTTTCAAAAACTGGCCCGGCGGCAAACCCAGCAACAGGGCAATAATGAAAGACCTTCTGGTGCCCCTACCGGATGCCACGGACGCCGAAAACTCCTTAGTCGGCGGCCCAGCGCGAAGCCTAAGCGCTTTGCAATATGCCGGAAAAGCATAGTCACCCCATATTGCCACCAATTAATCCGCCTAAGCCCGAAAAACAGGCAACACCCAACGAACAACCACAGCAAACACCAACACAACAAACACAGGCACAACAAACACCCAACGAGCAAACACAACAAACACCAACACTTCCAAAAATCAGCACCCCGCGCACATTCCCCGTGGGCAAGGTGATTAATCTCATCCTTGCCGTGGTGCTCCTTATTGTCTTCATTATTTTCCTGGTCTTGAGCATCATGAATCTCCGCCAGGGCAATAATGATGTCAGCGACTATAACCAGCTCCTGGAAAATTCGCAGAGCACCGCCACCTCCACCACCCGCACCTAATAAGGAGTCCCATGCGCCTCTCCCCTATTATCGCTGCCCTCGTGCTCGGCGGCTCCATCGCCCTCGCTTCTTGCTCCTCCCCCGCTAGCGTATCGACGTCCCCAACCACAATCACCAATGCCGCGGACCTGCCCCAGGCTCGCTCCACTCCCACTGGCACCCCTGCCCCTGCCCAACCAAGCGCCCTTGATAGTTCTGCCACATCCAGCCCGGCCTCGTATACCACGACCCCGACCAACGGTCCTATCATTTCCTACCAAGCCTTCATTACTGCCGATCGCCTCATTGCCTGCCGCACATCAACTACCTTCGTTGAACGTGGCAATATGATCAGCTGCTATGTCAACCCCGATATGCAGCGCCAACCCCTGCAGTACCTCGGCTATTCCAATGGCGATAGTGACCTCTACCGCACCAACACCGATGGCGGCGTGAAGAACGGCGCCGTATTCTCCGCCACCGGCGTTGATGCCGCCATCAGTGGCGACGCCACTCAGCCTGACTCCCTCTGGGCCCTTGCCGATTCCACCTGGGTCCGCCCCGCCGGCACCACCGTGGACCTCGGCTCATACCAGTGCGATATTGGCACCAAGGAAATCCTCTGCCGCACCGAATACAACGACCTCCTCATGCACATGGACGCCTACAGCGTCAACACCTATATAGGAAAATAGTGAAGACCACACGCACAAAATCCGCCGCCACCCTCATCGCCGCCACGGCCCTGCTCCTCTCCGCCTGCACCGTGGAACAGAAGACCATCACCCCGCAAGCAGCCACCACAACGACGAGCGCCTCCAACACAAACAACTCGACTTCGAATAATTCCCCTGCTGGTAGTAGCAACGCGACTACTACCAGCAGCGGCACTAGTACCGCTCGTCCGAAGGTCGACTTCCCAATTAGCGGCACAATTCATGAGGCCAATGATGCCTCGAAGATTTCCTATGGCTTCTTCACCCCAAGTAAGAATATTGGCTGCTATACCTCCTACGATGATTCACCCATGATGCTCTACTGCATGGCGAAGAACTGGCAGGAAGAGCCAAATATGAATCAAACCCCATTCCCAAAGCTCAACCTCGTCGGCTTTGATAACTCTTATCTCTTGCCCAATACGAACCCTGACGGTGTTGCCCTGTCCCCCGGCCGTGGCGCCCTCCCCGCCGTCCAGCGTGCCCATGGCTACTATAAGCCAGCAACCCGCGAAATCCCCGATTCTTGGGTCGTCCCCTACGGCTCCACCGCCAGCCACGACCGGTACAGCTGCGATATCGACTTTAATGGCATCACCTGCCACGACCTCGTTGCCCACCACGCCTTCTTCATGAACCGCGACGGGGCCAAGGTGCTGTACTAACCAGGCTTCGTTCTAATCTAAATAAGGAGTTTAAATGAAAAAACTTGCTAGCCTCGGCTTGGCCCTCGGCCTTGCAGTTGGTTCTCTAGTTGCGGCACCAACTGCCTCTGCACAAACGGCACGTGTCTCAAATGGTAAATGCACAATCACCCGCACAGCAGCGGAAGACCAACAGATGAAGTCCCTGCTTGATGACTACACGAATGCTGCTGTGAAAGACGTACGCGCGTACCTGATTTCCGAAGGCATTTCATCCTCTCGTGCGGACAGCATACTTAGCTCATGGACAACAGCAAATAATAAGGTCATTTATGCATTCGGCACCGTCACCGATGCTGAAAGTCTAAATAGGTTTTTCGGGCTGACCACATGGGATGAATTTACTAACAGCATTCGGAACTACCAAGCATACGCTGCTGAAGTTTCAAAACTTCCTAGCCGTATCGGCATCAATAAGGATGCTATGGCCACTACCATGCGGACGAATTTTCACTGGAAGATCCTTACGAATTCCTCCACCCCGGTAGTGCGGGATCCCTCTGAAGCTAAACTCACCCAGTACCTGGATTATTCATACTTCAACAGTTCTTATCGCTACCTCTACTATGGCCTAGCAACCCTGAAGCTTGACCTCCTTGCCTGCCAGGCTGCTGGCGCATCGGTGAACTCTTCGCTCCTGAACAAGACTAATGAGGTATTGGGTCGCTTCCAGTCGGATGCAAGTTCGCTCAATTCCTCCCTTGGTCTGCCAAGTTCTGTGAACGACGGCGTGAGCAGCAACAGCAACGCCAGTGGCTCCAATAATCGCACTACTCCATCGGTAAGTGGCGGTGGCAATTCCAATAGCATTTTCGACACGAGCTCAAAAAATCCCACCATACTCATCGCGATTATCGCTCTGATCCTCGCGAAACTTGGAGTAGACCAAGGCATGATTCAGCTACCACCGGAAGCGCAGCAGCTTTTCGCACTTTCTTCTTTGCCTGCCTAGCCTAGTTCTCAACTCGACCTGTTCCGTGGTGCTTGACTAAAATAGTGCAGAAATTGAGTCCAATTGGAGGCCCCATGACAAAGTCATCACGAAAAGCAGCAAAGAACCCAAGCGGCGTTGAGGAATTAGCCCGCTTGGCCAAAGAGAATGCCAAACTGCGGAAGCAGCTTGAGGAGATCAACTTGGACAAAAAGGCCCTTGCTGATCTCCTCGAAGCCGAACGTCAAGGGAAGTTCCGCGACTAGAACTTCCCCTCCTTGAAGTTCTTGATAAACAGCTGCGCCGCACCAAGCTCAGCAGATGTATTCTTCACCTGGCGCTTGGCCTCGGCTATCTCTGCCTCAAGCTCCTGAATTTGCGCAATGACGTCAGCGCTCATGCCGTCATACTTCTCACTCCACTTCTTCAGCGTGGCAGTGGAAACCCCAATCTCCTTGGCAATCTCCCGCTTGCTCTTACCAGCCGCTGCCAGGCGCCCAGCCTCCTCAAGCTTCTTGGCGATAACCTCTGGTGAATGACCGCTCATAGTAGGCTCCTTATCTCTTCTTATTAGCCCATATTAGCGGAAACAGCACGGTCTAGCCCACCGGTACAATCCACACCTAGACAGGTAGGAATTTTCCCGTATGCCAGATTCCATTTCCTGTATGAAGAATAACTTGCGGGGTATAGGCCACTTGTGTGTTGGTTTTCTAGCGTATTGATCCTGCTAGTGTA
>JAUMUD010000056.1 GCA_030530875.1 Corynebacterium sp. | reverse complement strand
TCCTAGGCCTGTTGAGGGTTATATGGAATGAGACTCTGATGTGAGATAAGGCAAAAGCCCATCGCCCCGTGAGGGGGTGATGGGCTTTTGTTGTTTAGCGCTTGTTGGGGTATGGGGTCTCCCACAGATCAAGAATGAAGTCAGCGCCCATAGTGCCAACGCCACGGCCAAAGCCAATATACTTGACCTTTAGTGCAAGAATATTAGCGCGGTGAGGAGCGGACTGCATCCAACCTTCAACAATAGAGTAACCATCACGGTTTGGGTCACCAGTCATGTAGTTTTCATTGAAATTCCAGTTGGGATTGTGTCCAATCGCGTAACCAGGGCGGCCCTCATAAGAGCCGTTAATCCAGTCCTGGGCAATGAAATTCATCCGATCAGAATACTGCACGGCTCCGAGACCAGCTGCGCGGCGAGCCTGATTCACCGCATCCAGAATCTCCGCACGCAGCTGAGGAAGACTCTTCGTCATCACAAGCTGATCGGGATAGTTAATGTCATAGGCAGACTTGTCATAATTATCAATCGCCTCATCCGTGAAATAAATACCCTCACCAGTCACAGCATGAGGACGCTTTTTCCAAATAGTCTTGCCATTGATCTTCTTAGGATAAAAATCATCATTCGGATCAGTACTATAGTAACCATCCGGAGTCCTATTACTCGTCGAAGTGGTAGTCGCCGCACCACCCGAAGTTCCAGCAGAACCACTGGTAGAACCACCATTTGCAGTCGGCGTAGCGGTCGCAGTTGTCGAATTACTATTGGCAGCACCGAGGAGGAGAAGTACGACAAGAACGGTGAATGGAAGGTTAATTGGTGGAAGGTTCACCGGGGCAACGATGTTGATGCCTTGGCCGTTGCCGTAGTCGAGATAGACGTCCGCATTGGAATTAGAAGCCCGCACTGCGGTGGCAGCGAGACTTGCAGCTAGAACCAAAGCGACGACTTTTTTAGTTGGTTTCTTCACGTCAGTACCAAATCTATTCAAACCGTAGTCCTTCCGCCGTCACACGGAATTTCACTACGTGTAGGTTAATTCGTCATAGCAAGCTTATGGCGACAGCGAACTGATGTCAAAGATTTTGGGATGTGTACTGGTGAGCGGTGGGGTGCCAGAACGGGCCCAGTTGGAAAATCAATGAGAAACCGAAAAGGCAGCCCGGAGGCTGCCTTCAAGATAGTGTTTGGTGCAAAAATTTTTAATCGAAGATGACGGTGCGGTTACCGTAGACCTGCACGCGGTCTTCGAGGTGGTAGCGCAGGCCACGGGCAAGGACACGCTTTTCCACATCGCGGCCGAGGCGCTGCATGTCGGTTGGGGTGTCCTTGTGGCTAATGCGGATGACATCCTGCTCGATGATTGGACCATCATCGAGGTCCTGGGTGGCGTAGTGGCAAGTAGCGCCGATGAGCTTCACACCACGCTTATAAGCCTGGTGGTAAGGGCGGGCACCCATGAAGGAAGGCAGGAAGGAGTGGTGAATGTTGATGGCGCGGCCGTGCCACATTTCGCAGAGATCGGCAGGGAGGATCTGCATGAAGCGGGCGAGGACAATTGCGTCAGGGTTTTCGGCATTGACAATTTCGGCGACTTGGTCGAAAGCCTTACGCTTGCCCACGGCATCCTTAGGGAATGGGACATAGTGGTATGGAATGCCATAGAATTCGGCGATGTCGCGGAGATTCTCATGGTTGCCGATAACTGCGGTGACGTCCATTGGATAATCATTTTGATGAACGCGGGCAAGGAGGTCAGCCAGGCAGTGGCCTTCCTTGGATACGAGAATGACGGCCTTCTTTGGCTTGGAGTCATCCCAGATATTGAAGCGGACCTTATCCTCACCAAGAGACCAGGCGAGTTCAGCGAATTCTTCCTTCAGCTGATCGAAAGGAATACTAATGGAGTCAGCAGTCACGGCCTGACGAGTAAAGAACCAACCCGAATCCGGGTCAGTGAAATATCCAGCCTCGGTGATCCATCCACCGCGTTCGGCGATAAAGGCAGAAATTTTGGCGACAATACCGGTCGCATCAGGGCATCCGAGGGTGAACACATAATTACTCATTCTTATTACTATACTGAATTCATGCCGGAACACCATGCTGTATTTTTTACCGAGCCAATTGGCGCCTATGAGGACCCTGCTTCTTTGAGCGATGGAGCCACTCTAAATTTTGTGCTCCCATCCTCTGTTTCCACGGCACCACAGCCAGCAGGTGCGGTTATTTCTTATCCGCATGGTGGTTCCCAGCCACTGATTAAGGCCGCCGAGGCCCGTCTTGCCGTGGGCGAAGGCGCAGGTGCTGTGGCCATTTGCGTGGACACTCTCAGCATGGGGGATTTGAACCGTATCCTTCCTGGTGTGCTTGCCGCAACCCAGGGAATTGATGAGGGCATTGCGAGCTTCATTGCTGCCCTTGTTCGCCCAGTAACTGAGGAAGAATTTGTGGTTCTTGCTGAGGCAGCCCGCATGATTAGCGCCGATGGCATTTGGATTCATTCCGAAACTGCCATTTCGGAATTTTCTGAAATGGGAAAGAAAAAGGCCGAGAATCTGATGATCCTCGGCCCTGCAAGTGCTGACTTGCCAGTGCGTTTTCTTTAAGCTGCCGCTGCAGTAGTCTGCGCAGTGGAAGTGTGTGCACTTTCACTGGACTCGCTGGTGATGTCGCTCAGGTTCACGCCCTGGTTATTCTGCTCGAAGTCGACATTATCGCCTTCCAGGGTGACGCTGATGCCATTGCCCTGGATTTGGAGGTCCGTGAATGCGAGCTCGGTATTGAGCTGCGAGGTGGCTTGCTCAAGGCCATTGGTGATTTTCTCACTGACGGAGTCTGGCAGGTTCATGCCAAAGACAGAGACATTGGCCTGACCGAAGTCGAGCTTGCCATCCTTGACCGTTGGGTTGAGGGTGAGTTCCGCCAAGCCATTGGTGATTTGAACGGTGACAGTGCCCTTGGAAGGGTCGGTTTCCACGCCGGAGATTTTGACCACCTTGGCCACAAGGCCGCTGGCAAAACCGGAGAGGGCAGAGGCAATGGAGCCATCATCCTGCTGGTTGTTGTCCTGGTCGCCACCGAGAGCTTGCTCAAGGGAGTCACCGACGGCGGTTTGAATCATGGCCAGAAGAAGGTCATTATCCAAGGTGGTGGTGAGCTTCATATGGTCCACGGTGTTCTTCTTATCCCCATAGAGGTGATAACCCTTTAGGGTTATGTCCATGGCGGGCGCACCGGTGATTTCAGGGGCATTATCACCGCCATTTGGGTAGCTGATTTGCAGAGAGGATGGGTTGTGGATTTCCACTTCCTTCACCTTGCCCGTAGCAGCAGCCATAATGATGGAGCTGGAACCAAGACTCATGGAGCCCGAGGCCTCATCGTGCATTGCGCGGCTGATAAACATGCGGCCGCCAATTTCCACAATAAGGGCAAGGACAATGAGAATCACAATAATAGTGATGATTACTCGCCTGAAAATTTTAGCCATGCAGTCTATGATACTGATTCCCACGGCACGCGTAAGAGATTATCGCGCACGAGTCGTGGTTGACGTATTAAAGGGGTTCCTTCGGTTAGAAGGAACTTTTGGGCCTCCCGCCAGCGAATACGCGGCCCGTAGGGCTCAAAGCCGGCGGCGCGATCCCAGGCGGCATCGGCGGCTTGGAGGAGATCGTAGATCTTATTCCCAGGCGTATTTTTATGAATTAGCGCCTTGGGTAGGCGTTCCGCCAGGGTGGAGGGCCTATCAGTATGCTTCGGGTCCCAGGCAAGAGTGAGGGTCTGCGGGCCATCCTGGTTGAGTTCAATCCAGGTCATGCGGCGACCAATCTCATCGCAGGTGCCCTCAATAAAGACCCCACCAGGGGCAAGATTATCAGTGACCATGGCCCAGGCGGCCTCAACTTGGTCCACATCATATTGGCGCAGCACATTAAAGGCGCGCACAAGCTGTGGTTTATAGCCGGCCAGTTCAAAACCGCCGCGTTCAAAGCGCACCCCATCGCGCGGGGGAAGCACACGCGCCGGGTCAATCTCGAGGCCCACGACCTGAATATCCGGGCGCACTTGACGCAGCCACCACGCCCACTCGCACGTCGTAGTATGGCTGGCGCCATACCCCACGTCGATGGCCATTGGGGTATCGGCGTTTTTTAAAATTTTCTGAATTTGTGGATTCCAGCGAATAAATCTATCGCAACGACGAATGCGATTAGCATTCGTCGTGCCGCGGGTAATAACGCCAATAGGCCGACCACGCTGGGCAAAGGAGGCCCGTTTATTATGTGCGTGGTCGGCCATGAGAAAGACGGTGCAGGGGATTAGAGGTTATTGCTAATCCACTCAGCGCAGAGATTTGCCTCGTTCTGGAAGAGTTCACCCAGAGCGTCAGCAACCTTAGGCTCAATAGCGGCACCCATCATTGGGATAGCCACGGTGATCTGATTCTCATAGTTGAGGGTGGAAGAAGCATCATCGCCAGTGAGAGTGATAGAACCCTTGAAATCCACAGGGGTGCCCTTCACATCGGCGGTGTACTCAATATAAGCGGTGCCATCGGACAGTGGGCCGATATTCACCACGCGCTTCACCTTCAGGGACTGAGAAATCATAGCCTGAACAGCGGCAGGAAGCAGGTCAATTGGAAGAACCTCAAAGAGGGTAGCGACAGCGCCGGAAGCGTCGCCCTCAAAAGAATGAACCTGACCTGGTTCAGTAGAGAGGTTGGCCACATTATGTGCCCAATAGTCAGCATTGGTGAGTGCTGCGTGCACCTTTTCAACAGGGGCATTGATGGTTACAGTATTCTCACTACGAGTAGTCATAAAATATAGAGTACCGTTAATGATGTGGAAATTCAGACCGTACGCGCCAAATTAGAGAAAATTCCCGCACTGATCCTCAGCGATGCGCCGCTGAGCACCCGCACTACCCTGCATATTGGTGGGCGCCCACTGCTGACTGTGATCGCGCAGAGCGAAGAGGCCTTTATCAACGCCACCCGCATCATCCAGTCCCATGACCTCCGCCCACTATTCATGGGTGGCGGTTCCAACCTCCTCGTGGCCGATGGCGACATAGATTATGTCGCCATCGTCCTGGACTTCAAAGAGATCAGCATTGATGGCAAGGTTCTGACCGCCCAGGCTGGTGCGGTTTGGGATGAGGTTGTCGAAACGGCCATCGACGCCGGCTTAGGAGGCGTCGAGTGCCTCTCTGGCATTCCAGGCTCTGCTGGTGCTGTACCGGTGCAGAACGTGGGCGCCTATGGTGTTGAGATTTCCGATATTCTTAGCCGCGTCAAGCTCTATAACCGTGAGACTGATGAGATCTACTGGCAGGATGCCAGCGAACTTGATCTGCGCTACCGTCACTCCCGCCTGAAGTTCCAGGACAAAGAAATTGTGCTGGCAGCGGAATTTATTCTCACCAAGGGTGGGCTCTCCGTACCAATCCGCTTCGGTGAACTCTCCCGCGCACTGGGTGCTGAAGGCCTTGAGCGTTTTGATGCCCAGCGTGTCCGCAAGGAAGTCCTTCGCCTGCGCGCGGCCAAGGGTATGGTCTATGAGGAGAAAGACCACGACACCTGGTCCGCTGGCTCCTTTTTCACCAACCCCATTGTGCCCCTGGAGCTCGCGCAGAAAATCTCCTCCATGGTGGATGGCACAGTGCCAAATTATCCCGTTGAGCAGGAAGGCTATGTGAAACTCTCTGCCGCCTGGCTGATTGATAATGCGGATTTCAACAAGGGTTACCCACTTTTCAATGGCAAGCCTGGGGCAGCAGCAAGTCTCTCCACAAAGCACACCCTGGCACTGACCAACCGTGGTAATGCCACCGCCCAAGATATTCTCGCCCTGGCCCGCGAAATTCGCGCCGGGGTAGAGGCAAAGTTCGGGGTCAGCCTGGTTCCGGAGCCCGTTTTTGTGGGCCTGGATTTTTAGCTCTTCCGTATAGCGGGGCGTGAATTTTTTCACGATCACTTTATAAAATCCTGAGAACGCGCCTAGGATTGGATGTATACGAATAGAATTATCTAATCCTAGGAAAGGATCTACTGCACGTGACTAAGAACAGTCGTGTAAGCCGCGGAATTGGCCGCATGGCAATTGCTTCCACTCTCGCACTGGCTACTACCGCCAGCGTGATGGTTGCCCCACAGATGGCCCAGGTTGCCAATGCCGCCGAGGCCACTGTGGTGAAGTCCAAGACCATCGGTACCAATGACAATGGCTCCGATACCCTGGTGCTTAACTATATGTCCGATGGCACCATGCAGCTCGTCGTGAACTACTACAATGTCTCCGGTGCTCGCTGGATTCCAATGGTAGACATGAGCATTCACTATGGTGGCCTCGAATTTGACCACACCACCTCCACCCTGCGTTACCAGGACCTTCGTACCCCTGGTTCTACCTCCAGCCCTAATCTCAACCTCGGTGCCCGCGACACCACCCAGACCTTTGGCCTTGCCGCCAATGGTGTCAAAACCACCCCAGAATGGCTGATTGACAATACTCAGAAGACCACCTGGGATGGCGTCGAAACTGCTGTTATTGCTGCCGGTGGTACGTGGACTGCCACCCTCAATAATGTGAAGTTCACCAGTGAGAGCCCATATTTCTACTTCTCTGGCACCTTCCGCGATATTGCTAATTTCTCTAAGACTCCTCAGAGCGATGCTGTTCACACCCAGTTCAAGAAATGGGTTGATTCCGGGAATACCAATGCCATTGCTGTCTACGGTCAGAATGCCGTAAATAGCTGGCAGAAATGGTCCGCTTCCAATATGACCAGCATGAATGAGTACGCCAATAACTACAACAATGGTCTGGCTGCTCAGGACACTACCACCACCTTCAGCTCTTGGGCTAAGAAGAACCTCGAGGGTAAGAGTGGTGCTGATAATGCTCTCTACCAGGCTAATAATGAGATCGGCGATCCATTCGCTTCCTTCGGTAACCTCACTACCGAGCAGCACAACTCCTATGCGGATTCCTATAAGAATCCACCAGAAGGCATGACTGCCCAGCAGGTTGTTAGCGGTGCCGATAATGTCAATGAGGCCATGAGCGGCAAGGCTAACGCTGACGCCAATAAGTACAACCAGCCAGCTACTACTGCTGATAAGACTGCTGCGGATGCCCGTGTTGACGCCCTGGCTACTGCGGCCACCGATGCTGCTACCAAGGCTGCCATTGAGGCTGCTAAGCAGGCCTATGCCGGCGATAAGGCAAGCGCCCTTGATATTGCCAAGGGCCTGAAGAAGGCTGAGGTAGCTGCGGATACCAGCCTCACCCAGGATCAGAAGGACCAGATCAACAAGGAAATTGATAAGGCTCAGACTCCTGAGGCGCTCGCCAAGGCTGAGGAGAATGGCAAGGCTGGTGCTCTTGCTGTGACCACCGCCAAGGATGAGGCTACTAAGGCAGTTCAGGCCCTGGATGGTCTGACCCCTGATCAGAAGCAGTCCTACCTCGACCAGATTGCTAAGGCCGCCGATGGCAATGCCGCCACGGACATTGCTGCTGGTGCTGCCAATGTGAGCGCTGCTGCCAAGGACCCAAGCGATGCGAAGGCTTCAGAAGCTTCCACGGCCGCTGATAAGCAGAGCGCCAAGGAGGCTATCGACAAGATGGCTAATCTTTCTGATGCTGAGAAGCAGAACTTCAAGGCACAGGTTGATGCTGCAGGCACCGCAGGTGCTGTAGCAGGGATTGTGGGACAGGCTGCTCAGCAGAATGCGAAGAATGGCGTCGATAAGCTCGAGAATCTGACCGCTGCACAGAAGCAGTCCTATAAGGACCAGATTGATGCCCTGACCGCAGGGGATGCTGGTACCGTGGCTGGCCAGGCTGATGCCATCCTCGCTGGTGCGCAGAATGTGAATGCTGCCAATACCCAGCCTGCTACCGCTCAGGATAAGACCGCTGGTGTGGCCTCCATCGATGCTGCACAGAAGCGCTCTACCACTGCCCGCCAGGAGAAGATGGACCAGTTCCGCAATGAGGCCAAGGCTGATGGTGCGAGTGTCCAGGCTGTGGCTAAGGCTGTAGCCAAGGCTGAAATTGAGGCCCTGGATAACCTCAGCAATGAGCAGAAGGATGCCTATGAGCAGGCCGTTGATGCGGCCACCGATGCTGCTGGTGTAGCTAAGGCTCTGGAGGAAGCTAAGAGCGCTTCGGCAGGGGTCGTCGATAAGGCAAAGCAGGATGCCGAGGGGGCTGCCAAGGAGGCTGGCGACAAGGCTAATAATGGTGACGCCAATGGCGCTGCCGATGCCGCCAAGAATGCTGATGATGCTGCTCAGCGCTCTAGCGATGCTGCCGATAAGGACAATACCGCTGCTAACCACGCCACCGCTGCTGAGGCATGGCAGAAGGCCGCTGAGGCTCACCGCGATGCCGCTCAGGCCGCTGCCAAGGCTGGCAATACTGAGCTGGCAAAGCAGGAGGCTGATAAGGCTCAGGCGGCTGCTAATAAGGCCAAGGAGGAGCTGAATAAGACCAAGAATGCTCCGGATGCCAATGCCGCTGATACTCAGCGTGCTGAGACTGCTGCTGATGCCGCTCAGAAGGCTGCCGATGCTGCTAAGCAGGCCTACGAGGATGCCAATAATAAGAAGGATTCTTCGGACGATGCCCTGCAGAATGCCAAGAACCGTGCCACCAATGTGATCAATAAGCTCCCATATCTGACCGATGATCAGAAGAAGGGCTATACTGACCGCATTGCTGCTGCTACCACCCCTGAGCAGGTTGTTTCCATCCTCACAGAGGCATTGCAGGCCTCCGTCAATGCTAATCCAAATCTCTCCGATGCGGAGAAGGATAAGTATAATGACGCCCTGAATAATGCCAAGAACACCGGTGAAATTGATAATGTCATCAATGAGAACCCATATACCGACTCCGGTGCCCTGAAGGCCGAGCAGAACAACCAGAAGCCTTCCGGCTCCTCACTGTCCTCTGGTCCTGCTCTCTGGGTCTGGATTGTGGGCATCATTGCCACCATTGGCGGCATCCTCGGCTGGGGCTATGTCCACGATGCTGACTTCCGCGCCGTTGTTGATACCGCCATTGCCAATGCGCAGCGTGCTATCAATGATGCGCTTGGTATTCGCCGTTAGGAAGTAAAATGAATTTTACTTCCTAAAAAGAAAGGGGTTGCTACCTGGTGTATCGCCGGGTAGTTGCCCTTTGTTCATGCGCAATTTGACTTCTAGGCGCAATACCGTTACCATTAAACGTATCAAATCGTATCAGCGAATTGATTAAACGGCGTTATCGCTCGAGTTACGTAGGTTCGGAGCGATAACGCTTTTTTATGTTTTTCTACAACTTTATTCACTTTTACACTTTCGGATTTGCTGGAAAATTTGGGGTATAGGTCAGAATGTGTTGCTAGTTTTCCGCGTTTCTGCTGGTAGTGGTGT
>JAUMUD010000055.1 GCA_030530875.1 Corynebacterium sp. | reverse complement strand
TTGATTCCGCAGGACCCGCGCTTCACAACATATGAATGAAGCAAGGGTCCTGTTTAATATTGAGTAGACTCGTATTTATGCGTTCACCACAATTCGCTTTGCTAGGCCTGGCACTTACCTGTGCTGTCGTGGCCCAGCCCCTTACCGTAGTGTCACAGGCGCAGGCAGCCGATACTGTAGCTACAAGCGCGAATCTAGCCAAAACCACCCTGCCATCCGAGGCTGAGTACTATGGCGCTTTCCTCCAAAGCCTTATAAATATTGTCAGTGCCAAGGAGGGTACTGGCGATAGCTTTGGGGATTATGTCGCCACCTGCAAGATTGAAGGTTGCTCGTGGACCAGCCTTGATATTCTTGAGGCTAAGTATTCTGCATGGCAGGCAACCCTGGCCACCGCGCGAGATGCGGTTGCTAGCGGGGACGTCGATACGCTAAAAAGTGAGACCCGTGCGCTGATTTATGCACTGCAGTCTGGATATCGGGTCATTGCGGGCAAGTCAGCGCAGGTTGCTGCGGATGCCACCGCGACCGATGCACGCAATGCTGCGCGTGCGCTTTTTAAGAAATATTCCGGAAAAGGCCAGGTGATTCCGGAAAATGCGCAGCCACCGATGCTCACTGTTACCGATGTTGCGGGCATGTTGGACCTGGTTGATGCAACTTATGCGCAGATGAGCACCGTGCAGCAGATTTATGATGCGGCACCGGCTGCATATGATGCGGCAATGAATTATCAGACTGGGGATTATGCGGCGGCGCGTGCGGCGGGTCAATCTTCGCGGACCACGCCGCAGTATATATTTGCCTCTGCTGATAAGAAGCAGGCTTTTGATGCGGCACTCGGTGCGCTAACGGAGTACTCCGTGCCCGTAATTGACCAGGATAATACGGCTGGTGTCTACGGTTTTTCAGCCTTTGTTGAGAGTGTGAAGGCAAGCTACCAGGCTTCTGTGGATACATTAACGCAGGCCAAAGCACGTGTGGCTGCCTATGAGGCCACTGCTGCGGCACTTGACGGCGAGCAGAATGTGGTGGATAAGCTCCCTGGCAGTCTTTTTTATGAGTGGTTGAATGACTCTCAGAGGTCCGATGTGGATTCTGCTTTGGCGCAGGTCAAGGCCGGTGCGCCTTTTTCTGTGCTGTGGACTGTACTGAAGGCTGCGGATTTTAATAGTTTTGAGTATTCCACTTCTCAGTCCCTTGCCCGTGCTGTGCTTTCGGGTTATTGGTCTTCCCTTCAGACTGTGGGCTGGACCGGTGAGAATGAGTACACCCGCAATTTGGTTGCGGCTATTGCGAACAGTAGTCTTAAGCCTGCCGAAAACCAAAAGGCACTCGATGCTTATCAAAAGTTGCTGGCAATGCTCCACCAGCCGCCAACCACGGTGACCGTGACACAGACTCCGGGCTCGGATTCCTCTACGGGTGCGGCAACCACTGAACCGGCTACTACTGAACCGGCCACTGGTACCGGCAAGGCTTCTGAGGCAACCCGTCAGACTGCGAAGAGTCCCACGGATTCGGATGAGACCAATGTGGCTTTCTTGGAACACGAGTATTCCAATACTCTTACTGGCACCAAGCAGGCTGGCACGGCTACCGGTTCGGGGTCTTCCCGTTGGGGAATTTTCGCCATTATTATGAGCATCCTTGCTCTGATTGGTGGCGGGGTTTATGCCTATCAAAATCACATGATTCCTGGCCTCGAGCCACCGGCCTAGAGCCACGAAGCGCCTCCACGCGGGGGCGCTTTTTTAATCGCCCACACCCGCAAAATTTCGAGTTTTTTATCATTTCCCCAGGACGCACCTCAAAATTTTCGTTTAGCCTCGCTCCAGCCAGGTGGCGCGACTAGCCCAGCTCCGCTCGTGACCAACTCAGGAGTAGAGCGAACCCGGTCCAGCCCCAGCCACTCGAACCACCGGAGCCAGGCTCGTATCGGTGTAATTACAATTCCAGCCACGCACCGCACACTGGACCCAACCCGGCGCGAAGCTAGCTCCGATCCCGCTCGGATACCGTGTGATTCAGATTTTTCGATCCGTTCCTGGGGAAATAGGTAAAATTTCAGAATTTTGATCATTTTCCCAGGACGCACCTCAAAATTTTTGTGTTTAGCACCGCTCCAGCCAGGTGGCGCGACTGGCCCAGCTCCGCTCGTGACCAACTCAGGAGTAGAGCGAGCCCGGTCCAGTCCCAACCACTCGAACCACCGGAGCCAGGCTCGTATCGGTGTAATTACAATTCCTGCCACGCACCGCATACTGGACCCAGCCCGGCGCGAAACCAGTCCAGCCACTGCCCCGCCAACCCCTGTCCCGGCCCTTTCACCGCACCGGAGGAGCACCGAGATCAACACCAGCCAAAACCGCAAAATTCTGAAATTTTGATCATTTTCCCAAGACGCGATGCAGAATTTTGGATCTTTGGAGCGAAACTATCACCGTGGACATGACTGGAAGCTGGTCGAGTCAGGGTCATAGTTTCTACCCGCCGGCGCCAGCACTGAGTCTTAGGGCGGTTCTGATGTCTAGAACCATAGTTTCCAATATTTCGGACACGCTCCTGCGGATTCATGGAAAATTTCGGATTTTCAATCATGTTTGCCCCACACGAATATTGGGCGCATGCCTTCGCCCGAACCCCCACGGAAAATGAAAAAACCTGCCCACGATGAGAGAAGCGAAACTATCATCGTGGACAGGCCACAAAGCGGAAGTAGAGGGATTTGAACCCCCGGTCCGTTTCACGGGACGCTCGCTTTCAAGGCGAGTGCATTCGGCCGCTCTGCCATACTTCCTCGAACGAAGTTTAGCGTACCACACCCGTTATAATTATTCTATGCAACGTAACCCACGCGAGCTTATGGGCTTCGAAGTCAAATCCTGGAAGACAATCTGGATTTTTTGGGCTGTCATCAGCCTTGTATTCGGATTCTGGTTCCAGCGTGACCTCACGGTGCGTTACTACTGGCAGGGCCTGATTGGTGATGAACCACTCGCCGAGTACCCTGCCCCACTTGTGTGGTTCCTCCGCGCAGTGGATTTATTTTCCGGGGGCCATTTTGTGGCCACCTTCTCCTTCGTAATGGCCGGCATCACAGGCATCGTCCTCTACTTCCTGTGGCGTGCAAATGCGAAAGATGCTGCGCTTTTCTGGGTTCTTTCGAATTTTCTGCTCGTTCCAACGGTGCTCCCCCGCTTGGATTTGCTCCCCGGCCTCACCGTCGGCATCGCGGCTTATTTGCTCCTTCGTGGCCGCACAAATATCGGCGTCCCGATTCTTTTGGCGGTGGCAACCTGGTTTAAAATCTGGCCGATTTTCCTCACGCTGGCCTTGGTTGAGCTTTGGCGACGCCGCGGTACTTACATCCGTGCACTAGTCTTCGTCATCAGCTTTATCATCATCACTGCTGTGGTCATTGCGGTCGATGGTGTGGAGCGCACGCTCTCCCCGCTAAGCTACCAGACCGATCGCGGTATCCAGATGGAGAGCCTCTGGGCAATGCCATTCTTCCTACCCCGCATCTTCACCCTCACCCATAAGTGGTGGCCTGGCTATGCGGAGTCGCGCTCCTATGAGATTTTTGGCCCTGGCGTGCAGGCCATGTCCCATGTTGCCGATGTGGTCTTTTATCTTTCCATTCTTGTTCTGGTGGCAATTGCGGTCTATCACTTCTTTACGGATAAGTGGACCCCTGTGGTGGCCACCCGCTATTGTGCTGTCATTATTATGACGCTGATTCTTACTAATAAGGTGCTAAGCCCCCAGTACCTTACCTGGCTTAGCCCCCTGCTTGTGGCCTATCTTGTCATTGACCCTTCTGACAAGTATTTGCGCTCTATTTGCAGGTGGTTTATGCCAGTATTTATCCTGACCACCGCAGTCTTTCCTAATATGTATCAGGCGACGGTCCTTACCTTTATGCCATTCCCGCTCATCTGCCTGATTGCTCGTAATATCCTGCTCATTATTATTGGTGTGAAGACCTATCGCTGGTGGCTTGCCAGCTATAAGAAAGCATAAATAAACCGGCCCCGCATGATTGCTCATGCGGGGCCGCTCATACACACAGAACCGGATATTCAGTTATTTCCACTTCCTAGTTGGAGGTGGAAGTTTCAGTAGTACTCTCACTAGTACTTGTGCTGGTACCAGTCAGGGCTGGATCGCTGGTGGAGCGAATGGATTCAAGATAAGCCTTACGCTGGGCAACCCAGGTCTTGACCTCCTCTACAGCCTGGTCGATGGTCTCCTGGCTCGTATTATCCGAAACCGGGATCTCACTTGCGACCTGGTCAATGATGTTGGTTGCAGCATCATCACCGTAGATCTCGTCATAGACTTCCCAATAAGCCTTGAGGTAGGATTCGCGGAATGCCGAGGAAGCAAGGAACTTTTCCTTGAGCGTATTGCCCGAGGTCATTCCACCGCCGCCACCGCCATGGCCGCCGTTACCACCTTGCTTATTGCCATCCATCTGTGGGGGTTGGCCCATGCCAGAAGGCATCTGGCCACCACCTGGGAAGCCCTGCTGGCCACCCATGCCGCCACCGCGACGGTGCTGCTGCTGACCATTAGTACCGGCAGCTGCACTGGTCGTCGTAGTGGTGGACGAGTTGGAGGAATCAGCTTCGGCAGGAGCTTCGCCCTGAGGTTGCCCCTGCTGACCTTGTTGCTCCTGCTGGCCATTTTGGCCGGCAGGACCACCCATGCCGCCACCACCGCCGCCACCCATGGAGGCGGACTCGGTAGGCTCAAGGCTGGTGTTATTCTCCATGGACATATTCAGGTCCCAGGAGACAACGCTGAGCTTCTTGGTGTCAAAGTCGTACCAGAGGTAGTAATTCTTACCCGGACCAGCCATATCATCGCTATTCGCAATAAGATTCTGCGTGGCCACATAACGGGCAAAACTATCCACATCGACATAGTCAGCCAGGTGCTCATCAAATTCCTCATCGGAAGCAGAGTCAATCCACTTCAGGAAATTGATGATTGGCTGAATATCACCATCGCCCTCACCATTGATCTGCTTGAACTGATCGGTATAGGTGGTCTGGTCATCACCCTGATAGGAGAAATTACTATCAGCCTTGGCCTTGAAGAGAATGCCATTGCCAAGGGAGGCAGCATAGTTCTCATCAGGAATCTGAATGATCAGACGGGTCGTGGTGGCACCGCCATTAACAGAAAGGGTGGTGAAACCAACATTCTGCGTAGCCTGGTTGGAAGCCTCGGTGACCTTGACAGCCTCGTATTCATTGACAGATGGAATACCAGGACGGATGGAGATTTCCGTCATGCCCTGATAGACGCGACCCTTCTGGTACTTATCGAAACTGATAAGAATAGGCCAGGTTGATGGGTCATTAATGTCAATGCCGTAGTTAGAACCACCAGGGGCACCACCCTGCTGACCTTGCTGCTGCTGAGTATTTTGCTCGGCAGCAGAGGTCGAAGGCTCGGAGGAGCTGGTCGTGGCGTCGTCAGCAAAGTTGAGAGTCACGGTGCCAGTGCTATCCGCATTGGCATTGGTCGTCGTCTCGCTGGCGGACTGGTCCTGATCACCCTGCTGTTCTTCCATCCCTGGTGGCATGCCGCCACCACCGCCAGGGAAGCCCTGATTGGAATTACCGGACAGAGCGCGGAGGGTGGAATTACCCTTGAGGCGGATGCCGACATTCTCAATGGTGACCCCATCGATGGTGAGGTCGGCCTTCACCCAGGTCTTTTCATCATTATTCTGATAATCGGACAGCATCTGATCGAGATTGTCCTGAGAGACCTGAAGGGAGAAAGTGTGGTTTTTGCTAAGGTCCCACAAGTCCACATTGCCCGCACCCACATCGGTCGTGACAGTCACATTGCCCGACGAGGAGGCCAAATGCGCAGAGGAAGTAACATATGGGACCACAGTGTGAGTGCCAAATACACCACCGATAATGGCAAGCGTCGCAACAGAGCCAATGATGAACTTGCGGTGCATCTTAAGCTTGGCGGAGCGATACGTAGGCATTTTTAGACATCCATCTGGTCATAGCCAGTCAGCACGAGAGCCTTCTGACCGTAGTTCACATCGCGCAGTTCAGCAATGACCTTCTCAGGGTCAACGCCGCGGCGGAATTCAGTGGTGTAGGTGAGCTCAGTCAGAGCACCACCAGCAACAGTTTCAGCAGAGATCATCTCGAAGGAATTAGCATAACCGGCAAGGACCTTTTCCACATCGGCCGTCGGATTACCATCCACACCCTGAGCAGGGATACGAACCTTAACCACCTGGCGGGTGATATTGGAGCTGAACCAGTTGAACTTGAACATGACAAGAATAGCCAGGCTGATAGCAATGGTGGCCACAATGGCAAGAACATAGAAACGAGTACCGGTAGCCATACCGATGCACATTGCAAAGAAGATGAAGCCCACATCGCGGGTTTCCTTCACCGCATTACGGAAGCGGATGACGGAAAGTGCACCAACCAGGGAGAAGGCACGGGCAATATTAGAACCAACCACCAGCATGATGATCGCAATAATCATACCAACCAGCACCATGGTCTGAACAAAGGACTGGCTGTAGGAAACATTACGGTGGGTCTTCTGATAAACCCAACCAATGCAGGAGGTCAGGAGGAAGGAAAGAACCAGGGTAATCAGCACATCCATCACGGAGAAAGTGCCGGAGAGGTCTTGGAAATTAAACCAGGATTCGAGGGTGGACATTATTTGTACCTTTCTAAATTACGCGGTCAACAGTGCCAAAGGCGGAGGTTGGTTGGGTATTATATGCCTGAACAGCGGCGCAGTATTTGGAAATTCGGATAACATCCATACCGAGCTTGCCCATTAGGTCGGTGCACCACAGGGGCACACGTTCATCGGCCTTCAGTTCAACAATGCAGGTATCAGGCGCAATAATTGGGCGATTATGGGAAGAACCCTCACCCTTGAAGAAATCTTTATCGCGCCCGTATACATTGTGGTCGAAGGTGACGCGGAGGCCATTTTCCACTTCCGTACCCACATAAGCTTCACGCAGATAGGTCGTGGTCACAATTGGCCTGAGTTCATTATTGACAACAAATGACGCAATTTCATTGAGCAGTGCGAGATTCTGCGGCCCGACCTTCTGCGCAAGGTCATCGAGGTCCGGCCCGTGGCCGACCATCTCGTGGGTCGAATCGCAGAGGCTCATCGCATCCTCAAGACCAAGCTGAAAGCGGCGCTTCTGGGTTACACGGTTCACTCGCTGCTTGATTTCCACGGTGCATGGCCCCTGAGGGTCGATTGGTCCATTGCCGTATCGACGAATCCTCAACTTGCGGCGGAATTTCAAACCCTCAATTTTCTCACGGTAGAAGCGAAGGTCTGGAGAATCGAAGTAGACGGACTCGATTCGATAACCACCAGGGGGTGAAAGTGGATCAACGCTGAGTCGCTCCTGGAGCGCATCTCGCAGTGTCGGCAATTGAGATTCATGAACAAAGTACTTGATCTCATAGCGATTAAAGCGATGAGGCGCAGCCGGGATGACTTTCTTCTCGGTCTGTGTGCTCATGAAAGCTACTTTAAAGGCCATACCAATTAAATCCCTTTTTGCTTCATGAAGTGTTGCAGGGAGGTTGCTGAATGGTTCCTGTGAATGATTTTCTGCGCTAAACTTAAAACATGAAAGCGATTCTTCCAAGCCTTGAATTAGTTGACCTTCCTACCCCGGAGCCAGCAAATGGTAAGGTCAGGCTGCGTATTGTGGCCAGTGGAGTCAACCGTGCTGATATTTTGCAGGCTGCCGGCCATTATCCCCCACCGCCCGGAATTACTGATGTCCTTGGCCTTGAGGCCGTTGGAATACGGGAAGATACGGGTGAGCTGGTCGGCGCCCTTCTTGCCGGTGGTGGCTATGCCGAGTGGGCGGTAGTACCGGAGACTCATCTGCTGCCCATTCCTGCTGGCTGGAATGCCACAGACACAGCGGCCATTATTGAAGCGGCCTGCACGGTGCACTCCAATCTTGGTATGCGCGCGGGTCTTCATGCCGGCCAGACCGTACTTATCCATGGTGGGGCTGGCGGTATTGGTTCCTTTGCCATCCAATATGCCAAGGCACTCGGCGCCACGGTGGCAGTTACTGCTGGTAGCCAGGAGAATCTCGACTATTGCGCCTCTTTAGGCGCCGATATTCTCATTAATTATAAGGAGCAAAATTTTGAGGAACATGTCAAGGCTGATGTGATTCTCGACATTATGGGTGCCAAGTACCTGGAGCGCAATATTAGAGCCTTGGCCGATTCGGGCCACCTGGTCATTATTGGTCTTCAGGGTGGAGTGAAGGCCGAGTTTAATATTGCACGGCTGCTCAATAAGCGCGGCCAGATTAGCGCCACTGCCCTGCGCAGCCGAACTAATGAGGATAAAGCCCGCATTGTGGCCGATACTATTGCCGTGGTCTGGCCAATGCTCGAGGCGGGGAAGATTAAGCCCCAAGTCCATTCGGTCCTCCCCTTAGGGGAAGCCCGCACCGCGTTGGATTTATTGAAATCCGGTATTCAGGGCAAGATTGTCCTAAGCCAAGGAAGTGAGGACACGCACTAGATTATCCACATCTTCCTCATGGCTAAAGGGGCTAAGACTAATGCTCACTGCCCCAGCGGTATCCTCCACTCCCATAATGGTGGTCAGCGGAGTGGAGGGGGTAATGCTGGCCAAAATCCCATTCGCCACCAGACGCTGGTAGACCGTGCTGGCGGGAACATCCTGGATAATGAAGCTCAGGCGGGCAATATGATCCGCATAGGGGTCGCCGGTCTCGCCGCTAATACCGAGGATATGCACCGAATCCAGCACCATCAGTGAATCAATAAGGTAGCTCATGAGCTCCTCAAAATGCTCGGCGACCACACCCATAGAGTGGGCGATACGGCGGCGTCGTAAACCACGAATTTCTTGGGAAAGCCCAGCATAGTGGTCAATAATCGCGGTCACTCCACCAAGAAGGCCACGGTCAATGGAACCCCCAAGGCCCAGTTTTGCCTCGAAATCCTGGGCACCCTCAAAGCCCAGGCCATGAATCATTTCCTCCGTGCGGAAGAGGGCAGCAGCCACCTGCGGGCCACCAAGGGCACCACAGTCAATGAGGACTATATCTGCATCCCAGTGATCAATATCCACGGGCCGGTAGGGGGCGTAAGCGGAGGCGTCGATAAGCAACCAAGCGCGAGCGCCGTGAACAATTTCAGCCAAAGCGGAAATTTCGCCCACAATGCCGGTGTAGTAGTCGGCGGCGCTAGCGATGGCGAGGCGCACCGAACCATCCATGAGCGCAGCATAATCGGCGGCAGCACTGCGGCCCGAACCCACATCAGGAGCCACGGAACGCACGGTACTGGCCACATCAATGAAAGGCTGCGTGAGAAATTCCGGGTCGCCGGTGGAATAAATCAGGGTGGAGCCGCGGCCCATACGGGCGCGCATGGAACGGGCCAAGGCCTGGGCCAGAATCGGAATCGAGGGGCCAAGCACAACCGCCTCAGCGCTGCCGCCAAGAAAATCACTCACCGCCCGGCGCGCAGCCGCATCATAACCGGCACCGAAGGTCTCACCGGGCTGGGGTTGGCGGCTGTGGATGCCACTTGTACCTGCCGGCGGGGCGACAATCGGGGCCTGGCGGAAGGCGCTTGCCATACGTCCCGCAACCATTTCAGGAATTTGTGGCTGGGTGTGGGCATTAAGATAGGTCCACCCCTGGGCCAAAGAAGGATAAAGGCCACGTACGCTGGCAGAATCATAGCCATCCATTGGTGGGCCGGCTCCTCCCTGACTCGTTTTCATTCCTTAATATATGCCTATGATACCGCCGAGGTACTTCGCATATCTAGTTCTACCCCGGTATTGTTGTTATGTGAGCTCTACTAATCAAACTCCGGATTTTTCGCGTTTGACGGCGAATATTCCGGAGACGGAATATAAATCCCAGTCGCGGACCTTCGCTGCTGCCTGGCGTGATTTGGTGCGCGGGTTTGGCCAGCATGAGCTGTGGCTGCAGCTGGGTTGGCAGGATATTAAGCAGCGCTATCGCCGTTCGGTGCTGGGTCCTTTGTGGATTA
>JAUMUD010000054.1 GCA_030530875.1 Corynebacterium sp. | reverse complement strand
CCTTCTGGGCCTCCTCAGCAGCCGTCTTTGCAGCCTCAGCCTGGTTGTTAGCCTCTTCAGCAGCCTTCTTGGCATCCTCAGCAGAGGTACCCTTATCTGCAGCCTTGTCAGCAGCAGTCTTAGCAGCATTCTTGGCATCCTCAGCCTGCTTCTTAGCAGCCTCGGCAGCGGCGCGGCCGGCCTGAGCAGCTGCTTCCTTAGCAAACTCAGCAGCTTCCTTAGCAGCCTGCTGAGCAGCTGGGGTGCGAGATTCATCGGCAGCCTTCTTAGCAGCTGCGGCAGCGTCGACAGCCTTCTTAGCAGCTGCGACAGCGTCGGTAGCCTTCTTCAGAGCATCTGCGGTAGAGGTTGCAGGATTTGCGGCATCTTCAGCGGCAGCCTTAGCCTCATTGCGTGCCTTCTCAGCTGCATCGCGTGCATCTACAGCAGCCTGGCTACCAGCAACCAGTGCAGGAGCAACAATGCTCTCATCCACAGCACCGTTACCCTTAGCAGCGTTAGCAGCTACATCAACAGCACTCTTATTAGCCTGCTTTTCATCAGCGGTGTATGCAGGGTTTGCGTCAATATCCTTCTTTGCAGCACCTGCAAGGGCATCAATCACACCATTGACATCCTTGGCACCTTCAATAGCAGCCTTCGCAGCAGCCACTTCGTCTTCGGACAGGTGAGTCAGCTGATCAAGATACTGGGTAGCACTTTCCTTAGCATCCTTGAGTGCCTTTGCGGCAGCCTCTTCAGCTGCGTTCTTTTCGGAGAGATCCTTCACATGCGCTGCAATGTCACCGGCAGGATTGTTCTCTGGTGCTGGGCCCTTGCGGACAGCAGCATCAGTGGAATGAGTGTAACGATAGGCGGCCTTAAAACGGTCATACTCACTAGAACCCACCCCACCACTCATGAATGCATCGAGATTACGACCATTGAGAGTACTATTCTTGTCCGCAGCATAGAAGGACGCCATCGGTCCAAGATCATTCGAAATTAAGTCGAATTTCAGGAACCAGCTATGCTTACCGGTGATTCGAATGCTAGCACCTGCGCCATCCGGATTTTCAAAGCGAATGTTCTTCAAGATGACAGTGTTTGAACGACCTACCGCAATGATGCTGTTCTGTTCTGCCGTTGCCTTGCCATTGGCATCATACTTCAAGCCTTCTTTGAATGGGCTGGAGCTATAAGCAGTGGCGCCAGTGCTAGTATAGCTGCGGTTCGCACCAGTGGAGTCCTGAGTCTGAACTTCCATAGAAGAATTACCCCAGAAGGTAATACCCTTAATCTCAACCTGAAGGTCAGTCAGAGCGAAATTATCATTGTTGCTCTGCTTATAGACGTAGTTGTAGCTGCCGTCAGTGTTACGCTCAAGGTAGTCATTGCCGGTAGAGCCAACGCTAGTGGTTTCTGCATGAGCAACAGCGCCAAGCTGAGGAGCAACAACAACACCGGAGATGGTAGAGAGAGCCAGAACGGAAGAGACAGCCATCTTACCGAACAGCGAGACATTGGACTTCTTCATGAGGAACAGTACCTTTCTTTAACTTCTTGTGTTCCTTGAATCTGAGAAATAGCTTAATGAGAATCCTTAAGAGAGTCAAGCCGAAACTGAGATTTTCTTAAGATTTATTTTAAGAACTGCTTTGACCAGCGTTTTTATTTTGACACACCGTGGGAAAAAGATCGGAAAAGCGTATGGATTTGTTAGGTGAAAGCTGATTTTTGGGGAGTAGCAGAACATAGTTACGGCCATAAATTAAGAAATATATGTGTTTCTTTAAGGTGAAAATGCCTGGTGGGGCGTAACAATAAGAAAGAGCTGTGAACATTGTTCACAGCTCTTAGGGTTGAATCTGATAATTGGATAACTGCAGAGACGCTACATTGGCATGATTGTATGGCGCTTCTTATATTCCACAACCTGCTTGGTGCGCAGCTGACGCATGGCCTGACGCAGGGCAAGGCGGGTTTGATGAGGCTGAATCATGGCGTCAATATAGCCGCGTTCAGCGGCGACATATGGGGAGGTCATGTTCTCATCGTAGAAGTCCATAAAGAGCTTCTTATTGACCTCACGTTCCTCAGGAGAGAGGCCTTCGAGTTGCTTGCCGGCAAGCATAACCACGGCAGCAGCAGAGCCCATCACGGCGATTTGCGCCGTTGGCCAGGCAAGATTGATGTCACCAGAGAGGTTCTTAGAGCCCATAACGGCATAGGCACCACCAAAGGCCTTACGGACAATGAGAGTGACCTTAGGCACGGTAGCTTCCACCACGGCGAAGCCAAGCTTGGCGCCACGGTGAATAAGACCGACCTTTTCCTGTTCCACGCCGGGGAGGTAACCAGGGGTATCCACCACGAAGACCAGAGGAATCTTATAGGCATCGCAGATGCGGATAAAGCGGGCAGCCTTATCGGCAGCATCAGCATCAATGCAGCCAGCGAACTGCATCGGCTGGTTAGCAACCACACCGACAGAATGGCCATCAATACGCGCGAAGCAGGTAATCATATTCGGCGCGAATTCGGGTTGGACCTCAAGGAGCTCAGGGTCATCGAAGATCTTGGACAGCAGGTCGTGCATATCATAGCCAGCATTGGTGTCATCCGGCATGAAGCTATCCAGGTCCAGGGCATTCATAATGTCCTGATCATCAGGGGCATAGAACTCAGGAGCCTCTTCAAAGCAAGAGGATGGCAGGTGATCGAGCAGATCACGCACGTAGTCAAAGGCCTCTTCCTCAGTGCTGGCCACATAGGAGACATTGCCGTTGAGTTCCTGCTGGCGGGCGCCACCAAGGTCAAAGGAGGAGATTTCCTCGCCGGTAACTTCCTTGATAACTCGTGGGCCGGTGACATACATTTCGGCATTTTCCACGGCCACCACAAAGTCAGTGGTCACTGGAGCATAGACCGCACCACCGGCGCACTTGCCCAGCATGATGGAAATCTGTGGGGACTGACCAGAAAGCGGAAGCTGACGACGCGCAATTTCCGAGTACATGGCCAAGGAGGTCACGGCGTCCTGAATACGGGCGCCACCGGAGTCCTGAATACCAATGACTGGGCAGCCAATCTTGGTGGCCATATCCATGACCTCACAGACCTTCTTACCAAAGGTCACACCCACAGAACCGCCATAGACAGTCTTGTCGTGGGCATAGATGGCCACTGGCCTACCGCCAATTCGACCATAGCCGGTTACGACACCATCACCATAAGGAGCATCCTCCTCACCAGGTGTACAACCGAGGGCGCCGATTTCCATAAAGGAGCCCTCATCAAGAAGCATATTGATACGCTGACGTGGAGTGGTGATACCCGCAGCATCGCGCTTAGCGCGGGAACGCTCACTACCGGGATCCTGGGCTTTTTCCAGCTTCTCCCGAAGAGCATCCAGCTTCTCTGATGTCGTGGACCGACTCATTAGTTATGAGGCCTCCGAACTCAACTTTTCAATGGTCTTTGTCAGTGACGCACCCACAGTGGCGATTTCTGGTTCGTCCACCACGGCAAGGTGATCACCATGTAATTGTACAATGTCAAGATCCTTAACAATAACACCCCAACCGCCATCGGGATCAATATGGGCATAGCGTGGCTCCAATTCAATGGCGCCATCATGCATACGCTCAGAGCGGAAGAGGGTTACTGGGATGTCAACATCAGCCCAATCCTCGAACTTGATCTTGTCCAAGATGCGGTTATCCACGAAGGATGCGCGCTGGTGCTCAAGCACACCGGCAGCCACGCCACCGGCAGCAGCCTCAGGGGAGGAGAGGAACTCCGTCATCATGGTAAGCAGGGCTTCCTCACCGGCGGTTTCCAAAAGATCATATGGGACTGGGAAGTCAAAGCCATAGGTCTTCTTACCAAAGGCAGCATAGCGCTCCCAGCGGGCCTTGGTCTCCTCGAGGGTATCTGGCACCTTCTCACTTGGCTGGGTGGTATCCAGCAGAGCAATATGGGCGACCTTGATATTGGCACCGGTCTTCTCAATCAGGTGTGCAGTCTCATAGGCCAGTGCACCACCGAAGGACCAACCACCAAGAATAATTGGCAGGCCATCGGAGTACTTCTCAATCTCTGGGAGGTAGGCCATGCAGCGCTCTTCCAGGCTGCCCTCAAGGCGCTCCACACCATAGACTGGAACATCCTCCGGCAGGCGACGTGCCAGTGGCTGGTAGACCACTGAGGAACCACCGGCTGGGTGGAACATGAAGACTGCTGGCTTGGTGGAACCTTCTGGGCGTGCACGAAGCACACGGATATTACCCTCGACCTCAGTCTCAAGACCTTCACGGGCAATATCAGCCAAATCCTCAAGGGCATGAGCCTCACGGATCTGTTCCACAGTCACAGCAATACCAGCGCGCTCAGTCAGGCGCTCCGCCAATTCCACTGCCTTCTCATTGGAGATTTCAGGAATTGGGTGGGTCATACCCGGCATAGCCGAACCCACAATGGAGGCCCAGGCAGCAAAGACCATACGCTCAGCAGCATCACGTGGAGCCACCGCGACAATGACAGAGTCGTCCTCGCTGGCATTATCAGTGGCCGAGTTCTCCTCTGCGTCCGCTGCAGCTGGAGCCGCCTCGACACTAGAAGCCTCAGATTCTGCATTGGCATTGGTGCCCGCTGCGTCTTCACCATTGGCCTCCTCGTCGCCCTCCTGCCTATAGGCCTCAGGGTTGGCGACCATGTCCTCAACCAGGGTGACCACATCGGCCACGGAGGCATCGCGGATGGCTTGGACATTGAGCGGTGGGATTTGGAAGTCGTGCTCAATGCGGTTCTTAATGCGCATGCCCATGAGGGAGTCCAGGCCAAGGTCAATGAGTGGGAGCTCGGCAGGGAGGTCCTCAATTTCATAGCCCATGGATTCGGAGACAATGGCGCGCAGGCGGTCCTCCACCGTTTCACCGGAATTCGGGTCCCATGGGGCGGTGCCGATATCGGTGGAGTCCTCAGCGAAGGTAGCAGGGCTATCATCCGCAGCCTTAATGTCATTGCCAAAGGTCATATCAAAATCGACAGAGGCATTGGTGGAGGCAAAGGCCTCAGCAACGAGAATGGCGGAATCATCGGCGCCAGCCTTATATACGGCAATATTAATGCCACCAATATGGGTTGTGCACAGAGTATTGACTTCACCAGAGGCAGGGAGCTGGGAGTGCTCCTCAAGGGCGGTAACAGCAGCACCCGGATTCATTGCCTCAGCAGCGCTTTCTACCAGAGCATAGATGCTTGGGATGGTATCAGCGGTGCTATTGAAGCAAATGGTGTTATTAGGCAGGGTGATGCGGCGACCAGGCAGAGCGACTGCCCCACCGGAGCTTGGGCGGGCAGCAGTCCAATAGCGCTGGTGGTTCCACTGGGTGGATGGGGTGAAGAGCAGTTCACCATCGCCCTCAAGGAAGCGGAAGTCCACATTGGCGCCGGTCACATAGAGCTTGGAGACCAAATCACGGATGGATTCGGAGGCCCCAACCTTGCGCTTCAGGGCGAAGAGCAGGCGGGCATCAGGGCGCTCAATGGCAAAAGCGGTATTCATCATTGGCATGATGGCCACTGGGTTCGGGCTGATTTCCACGAAGGTATCAAAACCAGCACCGAAGGCGGTGGTAATTGCATCCTGGAACCAAACACGACCACGGGTGCAGTCAATCCAATACTGCGGGTCATGGACGGTGCTACCAGGGTTATAGACCACGCCACGGTGGACGGAAGAATAGAGTGGGGTATGAATTGGGCGGGCCTCAATATCACAGATTTCGCCCTCAAGTTCACCCAAAAGTGGCTCCACAGCACTGGTATGGCCAGCGCCCTTGACGTTGAGCAGGCGGGCAAGTTTGCCCTCCCCTTCGAGCTTTTCGACGAGCTTCGTGACCTGCTCACGAGGGCCACCCACAGTGGTCATACCAGGGCCACCATAGACGGCTGGCTCAATATCACCATATTCTGGGTTATCGGCAATAAAGCGGTCGAGTTCATCCACGGAGAATTCCACCACAGCCATGGCACCCAGCTGGTCTTCCGGCAGGGACTTTTCGCCCTCACCCATCAGGCGGGAGCGGTGGGAAGCAATGCGCATGGTGTCCTCGGCGCTAAGACCACCAACAGCATAGGCGGCGGCAATCTCACCCATGGACATGGCTGCCACAGCGGCTGGCTTAATGCCGGCCTCGGCCAGGAAGTCCGTCAGCGCAATCTGAATTGCGGTAATGGCCACCTGCGCGGTCTCAGTATCATAGGTCTGCTCATCATCGAGGATAAGCTCCACCAGGGACCAACCAGACTCGAACTTGATGAGTTCATCGAGTTCATTAATACGGTTTTGGAAAAATTCGGAGGTCTGGTAGAACTCCTTGGCCATCTTGCGGTGCTGGGAGCCAAAGCCGGAGTAGACAAAAACTGGCCCCTCAGTGGCTGGGCTATCGGCCACATCAATGCCGATGCTCTTCTTTCCCTCGGCCACAAGACCCAGGCGCTTGACGGCCTCTTCAATATTATGTGCGGTCACCATGGCACGGCTACGGCCGTGGTTCTGACGACCAAGGCTGCGGGCAATGGCAGGCAAGTCAGCGTCGCTACGCTCGGCGATAAATTCCGCAATGAGCTTGGCATTGGCTTTACGACGACTTGGCAGCAAGGCCGACACAGGCAGCAAAACAGCTTCGCTGTCCAGCTGTGCTTCCTTGGAGGATGCAGTACCTGCACCCTCCACGTGGCCAGCTGCGCCAGCAGTGTACTCGTCCGCCACGAATTCGGAGATCACTGCGTGAGCGTTGGTACCACCAAAACCGAAGCCGGAGACACCAGCAATCTTATGGCCGGAATATTCTGGCCATTCGCGTGGGTCCTCAACAACCTCAAGGTTGTTATTGCTGAAGTCAATATATGGGTTTGGTCCGGTAAAGCCGGCCATTGGTGGGATGGTGTCATTCTGCATGGAGAGAATGAGCTTGATAAGACCAGCAATGCCAGCGGCGGATTCGGAGTGGCCAATATTGGACTTGGCGGAACCAAGCAGAAGTGGGCTTGCCACATCGCGGCCAGCACCCAGGACCTCACCCAGTGCCTGAGCCTCAATTGGGTCGCCGAGAATGGTGCCGGTACCGTGGGCCTCAATGAGGTCAACGGTGCGTGGATCCACGCCGGCATCCTGGTAGGCACGGCGAAGCACATCGACCTGGGCATCAGGATTTGGTGCGGTGAGGCCATTGGAGCGGCCGTCATTATTAACGGCACTACCCTTCACCACAGCAAGAATGTGGTCGCCATCGGCGATGGCATCCTTGACGCGTTTGAGAACCACAAAGCCAGCGCCGTCGGAACGCACAATGCCATCAGCGTTATCGGAGAAGGCGTGGATGCCACCAGATGGGCTGATGACACCAAGTTCACCGAAGGCGGTGGAGGCGAATGGGACGGCGAGGATATTGACACCGCCGGCAAGGGCGAGGTCGCATTCGCCGCCGCGAAGGGCGCGTACGGCCTGGTGCAGGGAGACGATGGAGGAGGAGCAGGCGGTATCCACCTGAACTGATGGGCCGCGAAGATCCAGGGAGTAGGAGATGCGGTTCGGGATGACGGCGCTGGCGGTGCCGGTCAGGGCGTAGGGGTGGGCCTCTTGTGGGTCGGAGGCGACGAGCAGGCCGTAGTCATTATTAGAGGAGCCGACAAAGACGCCGGTGGCGGAGCCGCGCAGGCTATTAGCTGGGATGTGGGCGCTTTGGAGGGCCTCCCAGGCAAGCTCAAGCATAATGCGCTGCTGTGGGTCCATATTGGTGGCTTCCACTGGGGAGATGCCGAAGGCCTCAGCGTCGAATTGGCTAATGTCACTGAGGTAGCCACCGGTGGTGTTATATTCCGCCATGCGCTGGACCATGATTGGGTCGGAGGAATATTCGGACCAGCGGCCCTCAGGGAGCTGGCCAACACCGGACTCGCCCAGGACATAGAGCTGCCAGAGGGCGTCGAGGTCCTCACCGCCAGGGAAGCGGCCACTCATGCCGATAATGGCGATGTCATGATTGGCTGGGTCAGCGATATCGGTAGGGGTAATGGTGGAAACAGTCGAGGTCTTGGCATGCATATTTGCCTGCACGCCATTAATCAGGCGGGAGGAAAGGGCGCCAATGGTTGGGTATTCATAGGCGATGGTTGGGTCCAGGTTGAGGCCGAGGAGACGCTCGAGCTCACCGGAAAGAACCACCACATCACGGGAGGAAAGACCAAGGCTCACCAGCGGAGTATCATCTGTAATCTCCGGGAGGGAAATATTGGTCGCGGAATGTACCCATTGGCGGAGCCATTCCCGCAGCTCAGAAACGCTGAGATTGTGCTTTGTTGCGGGCGAAAGTTGCTCACTGCCGGAGTTAACCATCGATGTTTCCTTCTAGTACTGTTATAGCGCGCTTTAACTATAAATAGGCTAGCCTCAAATAGCTATCCGATAGAGATAACACGCTTATTTATCTCTAAGATTGTGTATCGCTCGTAGCGAGCTAAATGTTACGTGAATTTTTCCAGTGCGGTAATAAAAAATGCCCAGCCTCCCGAAGGAAACTGGGCATGTGCACTCGATAACTATTTTAGCTTATCGACGACCAAGAGCCTGGTCGACAGCGCGCTGGAAATTAGCGATGGCGCCGTCCACAACTGCACGGAAGTCAGCATCGTGGACATAGCCCCAGCCAAGAGCGCCACCAACAGCAGCGATGATACCTACGATCCAGACCCAGAGACGTGGGCCGGAGGACAGCGTCGAGGAGAGGCTGGCCTTTGGTGCCTCAGTGCTCTGGCCATCGTTGATATCGCCATTGGTGTATGGGTTGGAGTTGATGACAGTATCAAGGTCACCGGTGGTCTTGGCATTATCCAGGGCATCAGCGTACTTCTGCTTATCAGAATCGCTGAGGTTTGGATTGCCGTTCACGGAAGCCTTGATGGCGTCAGTGAGGACGGTGACGACAGTGGCATTATCCTTGGCGTCAGCAACCTGCTTGTTGTAGTCATCCTTCTGAGCATCAGTCAGGTAAGGCAGATTGGAGATAACGCCGGTGGCCTTGTCCTTGGTGGCCTGAAGGTCCTTAGCAGCCTGTGCAGCATCAGCAGCATTCTTGGCATTGGTTGCTGCCTCCTGTGCACCCTTGGCGGCTGCATCGGCGTCAGCCTTCTTGGTTGGGTCGGTCACCTTATCAGCAGCAGCATTAGCCTTATCAGCAGCGGTCTGTGCCTTATCAGCCTCGGACTTTGCGGTAGCAATGTCGCCATTCTTCAGTGCGGCATCAGCAGCAGCCTTGTGTGCCTTAGCGGCAGCTTCCCAAGCCTTAGCGGCGGCCAGGTTAGCGTCATCCTTCTGGGTAGCAGTTGCATCAGAAGCGCCATTGACAATGTCAGCTTCCTTCTGTGCATTCTGTGCGGCAGTATCAGCTGCGGCTGCCTCATCAACAGCACCCTTCTGGTTCTCTGCGGAAGCATCAGCGGCAGCATACTTCTCAGCAGCATACTCATGAGCCTCAGCAGCAGCCTGCCATGCCTGTGCAGCAGCTACGTGATCATCAACGGTCTTAGCAGCATCGGTAGCCTTCTGTGCAGCCTCATCAGCCTTCTTAGCAGCATCAGCAGCTTCAGCAGGAGTGCTTGCACCCTTGGCATCATCGCGTGCCTTCTCAGCATCAGTCTTGTAGTCACCGGAACCTGGGGTTGCTGGGGTCACGGTGCCGGTGCCGCTGATGTCGGTGTTCTTCACCTTGTCAGCATTGGTGCCGGCCTCATCAGCCTTCTTCTGTGCGTCATCCTTGGCAGTGGCATCGGTGGTTGCGTCAGCAACAGCCTTCCATGCCTCCTGGGCTGCCTTCCATGCGGCCTCAGCAGCGGTCTTAGCAGCCTGCTTCTGGTCCTGGGTGGCATTAGGGTTATTGCGGACAGCGTCGAAAGCAGCCTCTGCCTTCTGTGCAGCCTCGGTTGCCTTCTGTGCATGGCCCTTAGCCTTATCCAGCTCGCCAGCAGCAATAGCGGCCTTAGCAGCATCGCGCTCAGCCTCAGCAGCAGCCTGCCACTTCTGAGCAGCAATCACATAATCAGCAGGATCCTTGGACTGGTCAGCCTTGTTCTGAGCATCCTGAGCCTCATTCTCGGCCTTGGTAGCAGCGTCTTCAGCCTCAGACAGAGCCTTTTCCTTAGCAGCCTGATCCTTGTCGTTATTTACCTGGTCTTCAATATCGTCGACCTTGTTGCCCTTGTCCTTATCGTCATTGGCCTTGGCCTGGGCATCCTGCTTATCAGCGTCGGTCGAAGCATCGGCGATGGCCTGCCATGCATCCTGGGCAGCCTTCCATGCAGCCTTAG
>JAUMUD010000053.1 GCA_030530875.1 Corynebacterium sp. | reverse complement strand
ACCACTACCAGTCAGAACGCGCAAAAACACCAACACATTCTGTCCTATTACCCAATTTTTCTGAAAGCCAAGGCCAAGAGAATAAAAAAAATACCCGCCCCAGTGAAGGGACGGGTTAAAAGAAGCCAAATATTAGGCGTTCTTTGGAGCGTTCACGTCTGCTGGAAGAGCAGCCTTAGCCTCAGCGCAGATTGCGGAGAAGGCCTGGAAGTCGTTGACAGCGAGCTCGGCGAGGATCTTACGGTCAACCTCGATGCCTGCGAGACGCAGACCCTGGATGAGGCGGTTGTAAGTGATGTCGTTCATGCGAGCTGCAGCGTTGATACGCTGGATCCAGAGCTTACGGAACTCACCCTTGCGAGCACGACGGTCGCGGAAGGAGTAAGTCATGGAGTGCAGCCACTGCTCCTTGGCCTTACGGTAGAGGCGGGAGCGCTGGCCACGGTAACCCTTGGCGGAGTTGAGAATTTCGCGACGCTTCTTCTTAGCGTTCATGGAGCGCTTTACACGTGCCACGTTGAAACTTCCTTTACAGTTTTAAGTTTGACTAGTAATTTGTACTCGGCCTTGGATTAGCCCTGGGCCAGGAGGCGCTTGATGCGCTTGGTGTCGGAAGCGGCAACATCGGTGGTGCCCTTCAGACGACGGGTGCGGGTGGAAGGCTTGCCCTCGAGGAGGTGGCGACGGTTGGCCATCTCACGACGGAGCTTACCGGAACCGGTAACCTTCACGCGCTTTGCGGTGCCCTTGTGGGTCTTCTGCTTCATAAGTCTCTTCCTTTTCTACTTCTTGCCCTTGCGAATTGGGCCAAGAACCATGGTCATATTGCGGCCGTCCTGCTTGGCCTTAGCCTCGACTACACCATACTCGGCGACGTCATTGGCCAGACGCTCAAGAAGGCGATGTCCCAGCTCTGGGCGGGACTGCTCGCGGCCACGGAACATAATCGTGACTTTAACCTTGGAGCCCTTTTCCAAGAAGCGGATCACATTGCCCTTCTTGGTCTCGTAGTCATGATCATCGATCTTTGGTCGGAACTTCTGCTCCTTGACCACGGTCTGCTGCTGGTTCTTACGAGCCTCACGTGCTTTCTGTGCGGCCTCGTACTTGAACTTGCCATAATCCATGATCTTGCACACAGGCGGCTTAGCATTGGGTGCAACCTCCACGAGATCGAGGTCTGCCTCATATGCCAACTTACGTGCATCTTCGATACGAACAATGCCTACCTGTTCGCCGCTGGGGCCGACAAGTCGAACCTCAGGAACGCGGATACGTTCATTGATGCGTGCTTCAGTGCTGATACGAAACTCCTAAGATAAAGCGAATACAAGAACTTACCCAAGCGCAATAGGTGTCCCATAACAAAATCCCGTTTGTGTCAGACACAAACGGGAGATCCTACTAGCCATAAAAAGCTAGCTACTTCTGTTAACCATTATCCGACCTATTGGTGGCATCTGGTGGGAGGGATCTCCACTTGCGACCCATCTCTGGGTGGTAGCGGGTATAAGTATACGCCTTAGACTAAGAAAGTCAAATTGGTACTCGGTGTGTTACACACCGGGGATGGCCAGCACTTGGTCAACAAGCTCATTGGCCATAACTTGGGCCGTACCGAAAGAGCCATCACCAGCATGGACGAGGAAGCTTACGGCCAAATCTCCCCGATCGGTTTTGACCATTCCAAATTGGCGCACAGAGAATGCGCCGGTAAAGTCGGTACCCCACCCGGACTTGAAGCGGGCATTAGCCACATGTCCTAGCCCATAGGTTTCCGCAGCAGAATAATTGGTCATGGCATCAAGGATTTGGTCACCGCCCTTAATAAGGGAGAGGTGGGAGAGCCAGACGGCCTGGTCATAAAGTGACCAGGAGGTGTAGTTACATGGGCGTGGATAATTGGCTGGAAGGCTGGTCACCAGATCCCCACCAGCACGCAGCACTGTTTCAACCTTATCGGCACCATCTTCACCAAGATTGCCATAGAGCTGCACGACTGCTTCCGTATCTGTTTCGCGCAAAATATTAAGGAGCTTGTCCATATCGGCCCCTTCATGCAGGGAAGCTAAGGCAATAGGCACATGAAGGGTGGCCCAGGCAGGTGCTACCAAACGGTCACCAATAACAAGGGAACGAGAGGGATTATCCACGTGAATCAAGGCTAAACCGACGGAGCCTTGGTAGCGGGAGCGCACATTATCCACTACAGAGCTCAGACGGTTGTAGAAAGCAGAGTCAGGGGCGCTAAAGTTCGAGGCCTCATTATCATCGAGTGGCACCACGGAGATATTTGCCGCAGTCTTTAGACTGGACGCACCGCTCTGCCGATCATTGCCACGCATGGCCAGAAAAAAGCCAACAAACACAAGCAACATGATGCAGAGGACGAGCGCGACCAGAATTCCCCACTGGCGGAAACTGAACCTCATAGCTTATATGCTACCTCACGAATGCAGAATCAAAGGCGTTTGAAAGGGTAACAAGGGTGGCATTACCCGCAGCGGTTGGCACAGAAACGGCAACCCCAATCTTCTGACCAAGGGCATACCACTGGCCAGAGGTAATGCCATTACCAAGGGTGGTTTCTTGGTACCACGGCACATCATTAATCTGCTGGAGCTGGGCACCAGCCTGGTAGCTTTCTGGCATACCCACACCAAGGCGGATCACGATCTCTTCATAGCCAGGGGCGGTATAGCCAATGGTGGTGTCATCCAGGTTCTTCTTTGTATAGGTGGCACCACCGGTGGAAATAGTATCCGGAAGCTTATCAGCATAGGCCTGGGTATCAGCGCTCGCCGTTGCTTGCAGGCTAGAAAGTGGCAGTGGATTTACTGCATGGGTCTGCCCTGCCAGGGTCTTTAAACTCTTAGCTAGGTCCTTGCGTGGATCTTTGCCTTCATTGGTAGTCACAGCCACAATTGGGGTGGTGTTGACCGTATAGAAGGTGCGCAGGTCGGAGCCTGGGGTTTCATCGGTGACGGTGAGCCACTGAATATCCCCAATGTTCTCAATGGAGGAAAGCTCCGTGTACTGGGTTGGCATACTAACCCCGCAGCGCAGCGTAATTTCACTAGACCAGGCGGCAGCACCGGCAGGTACTGGGTCGAGGATATCGGAGCGACGAGTGCCGTCGACACGCTTTGGGAGATTATTAACCAGGTCGGTGCAGGCCTGGGAGGAAGCATCGGGGGTATCAATGGTACCCACCGCTACAGCGGGGTTATTGAGCTGGCGGACACCAATAATTACGCCGATCAACAGGAGGATTGGCAGGATAAGCGCAATCACCATGGCCTTGGAATTCATTCTTAGCCTTTCAGAATTTCTTTAAGGAAGTGGCCGGTATGAGATTCGGCGACCTTCGCAACCTTCTCCGGGGTGCCCTGGGCAACCACGGTGCCACCACCGGAACCACCCTCAGGACCCATGTCAATAATCCAGTCGGCAGCCTTGATGACATCAAGGTTATGTTCAATAACGAGCACGGTATTACCCTTTTCCACCAGGCCCTCGATGACGAGCATGAGGCGGCGAATATCTTCAAAGTGCAGACCGGTGGTTGGCTCATCGAGGATATAGATGGTGCGGCCATTGGAACGCTTCTGAAGCTCAGCAGCAAGCTTCACACGCTGCGCCTCACCACCAGAGAGTGTGGTGGCACTCTGCCCCAGGCGCACATAGCCCAGGCCCACATCGACGAGGGTCTGCAGGTAGCGCGAAATCGCCGTGATAGGACCGAAGAATTCAGCGGCCTCGGAGATTGGCATATCAAGAACCTCGGAAATATTCTTGCCGTGATACTTGACCTCGAGGGTTTCGCGGTTATAGCGTGCACCATTACACACCTCGCACGGAACATAGACATCCGGGAGGAAGTTCATTTCAATCTTTAGGGTGCCATCACCGGAGCAGGCCTCACAGCGGCCGCCCTTGACATTGAAGGAGAAGCGGCCGGCCTTATAGCCACGTGCCTTAGCCTCGGGGGTTTCAGCGAAAAGATTACGGATTTTATCGAAAACGCCAGTGTAGGTAGCAGGATTCGAGCGTGGGGTGCGACCAATTGGGCTTTGGTCTACTTGGACGAGCTTGTCCAGGTGCTCAAGGCCCTCGATACGGGTGTGCCTGCCTGGCACCTGGCGTGCCCCGTTGAGGTTATTTTGCAGGCTCTTGGCAAGAATCTGATTCACCAGGGTGGACTTACCGGAACCGGACACACCGGTAACACAGGTGAGCACACCAAGAGGAATCTTGACGCTGACATCTTTGAGGTTATTTTCCTTGGCGCCCACAATTTTAAGCTGGCGGTCCTTATCGGTCTTACGGCGCTTAGGAATTGGGAGGCTAAGCTCACCAGAAAGATACTTGCCGGTAAGGGAGTTTGTTGCGGTGAGAATGCCCTGCGGTTGACCCTGGTAGACAATCTCGCCACCATATTCGCCGGCACGTGGGCCGACATCCACAAGCCAGTCGGCAGCACGGATAGTGTCCTCATCATGCTCAACCACAATGAGCGTATTGCCAAGGTCACGCAAGTTTTCCAAGGTAGTGATAAGGCGCTGGTTATCGCGCTGGTGGAGACCAATGGATGGCTCATCAAGCACATAGAGCACGCCGGCAAGGCCGGAACCAATCTGGGTGGCCAGGCGGATACGCTGGGCCTCACCACCAGAAAGGGTGCCCGCAGCACGGTTAAGGGTGAGGTAATTAAGACCAACATCAAGCAGGAACTTGAGGCGCGCCTGAATCTCCTTGAGCACCGCACCAGCAATCAGTGCTTGACGATTACTAAGGGTCAAAGACCCCAGGAACTCAGCGGCATCAGCCACGGAGAGCGAGGTGACATCCGCGATCGAGAAGGACTGTGGGGAGTGGGAGAGCTGGCCGTCGATACGCACAGCGAGAATCTCGGGCTTGAGACGGGTGCCATTACAGCTTGGGCACGGAATCTCGCGCAGATAATTTTGGAAGCGCTCGCGGGCGGCTTCGGAGACCTCCTCAGAGCTTAGCCTGCGGTTGACATAGTTGATGACACCTTCGAATTGAGATTCGTGGGTGCGCAGGGAACCAAAGCGGTTACGGTAGCGAACCTTGAGGATGTCAGGGCTACCGAAAAGCAGGGCTGCCTTGTCCTCAGCGCCGAGGCTCGAGTAGGGTGCGGTGACATCAAAACCGCGGGCGGCAGCCAGGGCTGCGAGCAGCTTCTTGTAGTACTTATTGGTGGTATTCCATGGGGCGAAGGCAGATTCGACAGGAGCGTCCTTATCAGGAATGACGAGGTCGACATCGACTTCGAAGGAGACGCCAAGGCCATCGCAGGTAGGGCAGGCGCCATATGGGGAGTTAAAGGAGAAGCTGCGTGGTTCGAGCTCATCGATGGAGAGCTTGTGGCCATTAGGGCAGGCCATGTGCTCGGAATAACGCACTGTTTCGCCGAGATAGTCGATGATGACCAGGCCATCGGTGAGGCGGAGTGCGGTTTCGACTGAGTCAGTAAGGCGCTGCTTCTGGGAGTCCTTGATGGTGAGCCTGTCGACAACCACATCAATATCGTGCTTGATTTGCTTCTCCAAGGTTGGTGGATTGGAGAGCTGGTATTGCTCGCCGTCCACGATGATGCGGTTAAAACCCTGGGAGGCAAGATCGGCAAAGAGCTCGACGAATTCGCCCTTGCGGGTGCGCACCACCGGCGCGAGCACCATGAAGCGGCGGCCTTCTTCGCCGGAGAGCACATCGTCCACGATTTGTTGTGGGGACTGGGAGGAGATTTCTGCATCGCACTTCGGGCAGTGGGCTACACCGGCGCGCGCGTAGAGGAGAC
Organism: Corynebacterium sp.; assembly: GCA_030530875.1. Classification (GTDB taxonomy): domain Bacteria; phylum Actinomycetota; class Actinomycetes; order Mycobacteriales; family Mycobacteriaceae; genus Corynebacterium. Next base: position 4,800 of record JAUMUD010000053.1, on the reverse strand, counting down.
GCAGGTAGTCGTAGACCTCGGTGATGGTACCCACGGTGGAACGCGGGTTGCGGTTGGTGGACTTTTGGTCGATGGAGACTGCGGGCGAGAGGCCCTCGATGAAGTCCACATCTGGCTTATCCATTTGGCCCAGGAATTGGCGCGCGTAGGCGGAGAGGGATTCGACATAGCGGCGCTGGCCTTCGGCAAAAATGGTGTCAAAGGCCAAGGAGGACTTACCGGAGCCGGAAAGGCCGGTAAAGACGATCATTTTATCGCGGGGTAGGTCCAGGTCAACGCCCTTAAGATTGTGCTCGCGGGCGCCTTTAATGATGAGTCTGTCAGCCACTATGCTCCTTGTAATGACGGGGAATAAACTTTGGGCCAGATTTTCGGCTATTTATTATAGTTCACTTCCATGCACAAGGCGCTAATTAATTCACATTGGGGCTGGGGTGCGCTAAAATAGTCAATCCGCCAAGTTTCAATGGGAAGGAGAAAATAATGGCCCTGCATTTTGATTCTGTGGTTTTGGGACCATTGGAGAATAATGTCTATTTTCTATGGGAGGATTCCCCGAATTCACCCTGTTTGCTCATTGATGCTGCCTGCGATGCCCCAGCCATTGAGGCTGCCGTAAAGGAGCGTGGCGTGGACGTGGTGGGTGTGTTTACAACTCACCGTCACCATGACCATGTGGGGGCTTTGAAGGAGATTCTGGAAACCTATAAGGTTCCGCACTATGCCTCTGCCGAGGAGGCCGAGCTCTACCCTGTTGCTCCAACCGTCCCGCTGAAGGAGGGTGACAGGATCACCCTGGGCGCTGAGACGCTGACGACCTTTATTATTCATGGTCACACGGAGGGTGGCGCGGTACTCTCCACTGTGATTAATGGGGTGCCACATCTCTTTGTTGGGGATAATCTCTTCCCTGGCGGTGTGGGTAAGACCAATAGTCCAGCGGAATTTGCCCAGCTGTATGGGGATGTCGTCGACAAGATCTTTGAGAAATTCCCGGATGAAACAGTGATTTTGCCTGGTCATGGCAAGGCCACCACCCTTGGGGCAGAACGGCCACATTTGGCTGAGTGGAAGGAGCGCGGATGGTAAAGAGCGGTATTAAAGAAGAACAAGAATATGTGGATGACCTATTTGGGCGCATCGATACGGAGGTGCAAACCGCCAATGAGCGGCTCAAAGAGGTCATGTTGCGCGTCGACCGGGCAAATCCTGACCCGGAGGATTTGGTGCGCCGTGAAACGGAATACCACTCCCTTAATGCAAAACTTGACCGCTTGACCATTGCCCAGTTGGGTTTGGTTTTTGGCCGTATTGATATTGAATCCGAGGAGCCGGAAAACCCGGTGGAAAATACCGTGAACCCGGCGATGCCTTTAGATAGGCGCTATATCGGGCGCATGGGTATTGATGATAGGGATAATCACTATAAAACCCTGCTACTTGACTGGCGCGCACCGATGGCCAGGGCCTTTTATTTGGCTACGACCGCACACCCCGAAGGTGTGCATGTGCGACGCCATATTCGTACCAAGGGCCGCACGGTAACCGGTATTGATGATGAGGTGCTGGTTGATAACCCTGAGCTTTCCTCGACTACCAGTGGTGTGGCTAGCGAATCAGCCTTGATGCATGCGCTCAATCGCGCTCGCTCGGAGCATATGTCTTCTATTGTGGAGACCATTCAGCGTGAGCAGGATGATATTATCCGCGACCAGACCCGTGGTGTCATGGTGGTGGAAGGTGGCCCTGGTACGGGCAAGACTGCCGTGGCGCTGCACCGTGTGGCCTATCTGCTCTATACCTGGCGTGAGCATTTGGAAAAGCGTGGTGTGCTCATTATTGGTCCAAATAAGACCTTCCTTGAGTATATTTCCCGCGTGCTTCCGGAACTCGGTGAAACCGGCGTGGTTTTGGCTACGGTGGGTGACCTCTACCCTGGTATTTCGACCTCGACACAGGATTCGCTTCTGGTTCGTGAGGTCAAGGGTAGTGAGGAGATGGTGACCATCATGACGGAGGCCGTGAAGCTCTATCAAACTACCCCGCCAGCCAAGGAGCCAGTCAAAATCCAGGTCGATGGTATTACGCTTACCCTGGATTCGAAGATTGTGGCTGCTGCGCGCACCAGGGCGCGCAGGTCGAGGCAGAAGCATAATCTGGCTCAGCCGATCTTTACTGAGGCTTTGACGGAGCTTTTGGCTGGTCAGATGGCTGATATTATTGGCCGGGAGCTACTCACCCCAGCCCAAATTGATGCCCTGCAGGATGACTTGCTCTCCGATGAGCCCCTGATTGAACTTATTCATAGTTTTTGGCCAATTTTGAGCCCCCAGCAGGTGCTGGGTGAGCTATTTGGCGATAGGCGTCGCATAGCTAAAGCGGCTAAGGCCTACGATGAAACCACCCAGGAGGCCCTGTACCGCGAGGATGCCACGGCCTGGACCACCAGCGATATTGCGCTGCTCGACGAGGTCGCGAATATTATCGGCACCGAGGCGGACCAGGAAGATAAGGAAAAGAACCGCAACCTGGACCAGGCTGAGGAGGCTTTGGACGCGCTGATTTCCTCGGCCTCCATTGACTCTGAGGATGAGGTGGACAATGAGATTTTGTCCGCCCATGACGTGATTGACGCGGAGACCCTGGCCATGCGCCAACAGGAGCGCGACACCCGCACCACCGCGCAACGTGCGGCTGCGGATATTGCTTGGGCCTATGGGCATGTGATTGTCGATGAGGCGCAGGAATTGTCGGCGATGGAGTGGCGAATGGTGATGCGCCGGTGCCCTTCGCGCTGGATGACTTTGGTGGGTGATATTGCCCAGACTTCTTCGCCGGCTGGTGTGGAGGATTGGAAGGCTGCGCTCTCGCCTTTTGTGCAGGGGCGCTTTAGGCAGCACCAGTTGACGGTCAATTATCGCACCCCGGAGGAAATCATGGAGGTGGCCAATGAGCTGCTTCCGATTATTGCCCCGGAGCAGGTTCCGGCGCAGGCCATTAGGCGCTCTGGTATTCCGGTTCGCTATGAGGATGCGGATGCCGATGTGGATGCGCTGGTGGAAGGGCTGCGCGCGGCCGATTCCGAGCGCACCGTGGCGGTGATTGATGCCGCAAGTATTGAGCGCTTCAAGGGTCTGGAATTTGACCACATTATTGTGGTTCACCCTGAGGAGTTTTTGGAGGAATCCCCGCAGGGCTGGCAGGACCTCTATGTTGCGCTAACCCGTGCGACGCAGAGTCTCACGGTTGTGGGGCCGATGCCGGAGTAAAATCGGGTTCATGATTACTGTGAATCTGTATTACACCGGCAAGGATGGGGCTGCGCGTAAGTTCGCGCAGGAAATGGTGGATTCTGGCACGGTGGCGGCAATTCGCGCCGTGCCGGGTAATCTGCGCTATGAGTATTTTGTGCCCATGGATGACCCGGAAACCGTGCTGCTGATTGACTCTTGGGAATCTCAGGAGGCGATTGATAAGCACCATGCCTCCCCGGCCATGGCTACTATTGCTGCACTGCGTGATAAGTATGACCTGCACATGCGCGTGGAGCGCTTTGTGGGCGATGACCTGCCGGAGGGCGATAAGGGCTTTATCCGCCACTAGCTATAAAACGTCACGGTTGAAGAAAGCCCCCTTGCCTGTGGCATCGCTGGTGCAACTCACACCGGCTTCTTCCACCGTGCACGTAACGCCAGTGTCCTTGAGCACACTGCCATAGGGCACAACCCAATTATTGCTGTCCTTGTGCGTCAGCGTGCTTGGCGCTCCATAGGCGGCGCCATCAGGAATCAGATGGCTTCAGTGCTGGACTCGGTCCTGGATTCGCAAGCTCATAGTAGCGCGTGTGCTAATCACCGTAATCAACGTCTGGCTTTGCCCAGGCACGGTCGCGGCTCACAAAAATGGTCTTGCCAGTAGCGAGTGCTGTACAGGTCACGCCTGCAGTGTCCACGGTGCACTGGAAATTCGCATCGCCGACAGTGGTGTCATAGGGCACGACCCAGCTGTCATCAACGCCAGAAAAAACTCCAGTGCCTTCGGTCGACATGCCGAATTGCCCCTCGACATACCGTACACCGAGACTAGATTCGTAACGTGGTTTCCCCTCATGACCATCCAAGTACACAGGGTTCTTACCCCAGCTTTCTATCTGGCAGTCCATCATCGGCCCATAGCCCGCTGGCTCATAACCAAAATGGCAGGTGATATTACGACTGGGGGTAGTAAAACCATAACTAGCACGGACAGCACCAAAGCCACCATAGACTTCATACGTGCCGCGACCTGGAAATGCGAGCACAGTATTGCTTGCTTGGGTGCTTGATGTGGCCTGCTGGCTTGGTTCAGTCGTGGAACTGTTCTGCGCCTGGCTACCTGTTTGATCGCCACTGACCACTGTGGTTTGGGTGATGGTGGTGACCGCAGCCTTATTCACGTGGACCTGCGAGCAGGACGAAAGGCTAAGAACCGCAAGTGCGCTACACGCCAGTGCGCAAATTTTATTCATCGTGTTTTCCTACGTCAGTTAGTTATGAACAGAAAAAGTTTATCAGATTAGATATAATTTCTTTCGTTCTTCATAATTTGCATAAATACTGTACGCAGGAGTTATACATCTATGTCCGATAAGGAGTTTCCAACTCTGCCTTCGCTCGGCGGCGGCAAGAAGCCAGAGAAGAAGCAACCCCCTACCCCACCACCAGCTTCCTCGTTGCAACCAACGGCTGCACCAGTGCCACCAGAACAGCCAAAGGCCGAGGAACCAAAGACTGAAGCGCCTAAGGTTGAAGAACCTAAGGT
>JAUMUD010000052.1 GCA_030530875.1 Corynebacterium sp. | reverse complement strand
AATAATCCGCTTGGTCACATTGCCTCCAGTATCGATTGCGGTTCTAAATAAATTATAGATCATCAGCTGCCGATTATCGAAATAGAAAGGATGTGATTTCTAGCCCGGCGCGAAAGTTTTTGGACCCAGTTTGCGTTATCGCTGGTCATAGGCCGGTCGAGGTAAAATTATCACCTCCAGGCGCCTGATTCTGAGCCAATTGCGGGCGCCTTTTAGGGCTCGTCGGAAAGCTATGAGCGCGATCACTATCTAGGTTATTCAGACAATTGAGGGCAGGGTGTTTTATGATGGAAGCTAAGTTATTCACAAAAGGTTTGTGGCTTTAAGGAGTGCTGGGTATGTCTTTGAGGTTTGGTACGGCAGGTCTTCGTGCCCCGGTGGGGCCTGGCCGCGATCAGATGAATGTGGCGCAGGTAACCAGGACCAGCGCTGCGGTGGCTGCGTGGCTCTCAGCTAAGCAGGCTGCCACTCATATTGGTGAGGAGCCTACGGACCCGGTAATGGATCATTTTTCCTCGCTCTCCGCTATTGAGGCTAGCCATATTCGCCATAATGGCACGATGCGAGTGGTGATTGGTTTCGATGCGCGTTATGGCAGCCATGTTTTTGCTACCTGCGCCTCCGAGGTTTTTGCTGGCGCTGGCTTTGAGGTGACTCTACTGCCCTACCCGACTCCCACCCCGATTGTGCCTTGGCTTGTGCGTAAGGATGAGTACGATGCGGGTATTCAGATTACCGCCAGCCATAATCCCGCTGGTGATAATGGGTACAAGATTTATTTGGATAATGGCCTGCAGATTGATACCCAGAGTGCTAATGAGATCGAGACGATGATGGCGCTGGTGGATGATATTCAGGCTGTGCCGCGTGTGCATGTGCGTCCGTCCACGGAGACGGAGCGTCGTTATGTGGATGACATTATTGCCCTTATTGAACCTGGTCAGGATGATCGTCTGCGGGTAAATAATGAGCGTGCTGCTTTGAAGATTGTATATACAGCCATGCATGGGGTGGGTTCGCGGGTGCTCAGTAATGCCCTGCAGAATTCCGGCTTTGCGCTAAGTTGGGCGGTTGCCAGCCAGGAGCATCCGGACCCGACTTTCCCGACCATTCCTTTCCCGAATCCGGAGGAGCCCGGCGCGACTGATGAGGTGCTGGCTCTTGCCCGTGAGAAGGACGCGGATATTATCATTGCGCTTGATCCGGATGCGGACCGCTGCGCCATTGGTATTCGTACCGGAAATAGGCAGCACCGCATGTTGCGTGGCGACGAGCTAGGTCCACTCCTTGCCACCCGCCTAGTGACAGAATCTGGCTCCGATGTGGCCACTACCTTTGTTTCTTCGAGGTTGCTGCGCGAGATTGCTGAGGATCGGGGATGGAATTATTTTGAATCCGTCACCGGTTTTAAGAATCTCATGCGTACGTCGCCGAATTTGAAGTTCGCCTATGAGGAGGCTATTGGTACGGCTCCTGCCCCGTGGATTGTTGGGGATAAGGATGGTATTGCCACGGCCCTTGTGGCCTGTGCATGGGCGGCGGAATTGAAGGCCAAGGGGCTTACTCTTGAGGATGAGTTGCGAGCCTTGTATCGACGTTATGGCGTCCATCTTGCCCGCCAGGTTTCTAAACGCACCACTGACCCGCGTCAGCTTGTTGAAACATTAGGATTGCGCCCTGAGATTGTCGCTGGCGGTGTTAATTTGACACGATGTGACCCTCTAGCTGGGGAAATCTCACCTGAGTTCGACGGCGTCATGTTTAATGGCACCAGTGATGCGGAGCTAAAAATCCGTGTTGTTGCCCGTGCTTCCGGCACGGAGAATAAGACCAAGATTTATGTGGAGGTCAGTGCCCCTGCTGCCACGGATCTGAAAACAGCACCAAGCCGAGCCACTGTTGCAGCCCTTCTTGATGCTGTTTGTCGCGATGTTGAGGACCTCGTTACGAGCATCTAAATACATCCACTCAGCTTGCTCAAACAAGTGGGCGCGAATTCTTGTGAATCCGCGCCCGAGCGGAATTACACTAGCCCGATTGAACTTTAGCGAAGCGCGAGTTCAATCGGGCTAAAGCTCAGAATGCCTAGAGCTCGATATTGCGAGGACCGTAAAGGCGATCACCGGCATCGCCAAGACCTGGGACGATATAAGCATCGTCGTTAAGCTCAGGATCGATGGTGGCGGTGACGAGACGGACTGGGAAACCAGAATTGGACAGCGCATCCACACCCTGCTGGCTAGAAACCATGCAGACGCAGGTGATATCGGTGCAGCCGCGGTCAACGAGCAGCTTGATGGCGTGCAGCAGCGAGCCACCGGTAGCGAGCATTGGGTCGACCAGGAACACAGACTCGTGGGAGAGATCCTCAGGGAGGGCCTCCAGATAAGGCACTGGCTGGTGGGTCTTTTGATCGCGGGCAAGACCAATAAAGCCTACCTGCGCATCAGGAATCATGGAGAGTGCAGAATCAATCATGCCAAGACCAGCACGAATGATAGGCACGATGATTGGCGGACGCTTGAGGCGAGTACCTTCCGCAACAGCAACAGGAGTGGTCACAGGGAAAGATTCCACTTCCTGACCACGGGCTGCTTCGTAGATGAGCATCATGCCAAGATCGCGCAAAGCCTCACGGAAAGCAGCATTATCAGAACGGGCATCGCGCATAATGGTGAGGCGCGAAGCGGCCAAAGGATGAGATACGACAGTCACATTCATAGCTTCTATCCTACAGATACCGTATAATCACGAGTTATGGCACAAAAGGCAATTCTTCCGGTCAAGGTCGCCTTGACCAATGCAGATTACTACACTTTATGGGCTCCTAGCTGGAAAGAGCATGGTGAGCAGTGGCAGGCATTCCTTGGTCAAGGAGAGCATGTTTATCTCTTTGAATCCCCGGCGCAGCTGCTTGCTTTCCTTGATTCCGATGAGCCTCATGACCTTCTTTCCCACCCAAAGTGGGGTGCCTTCGCCGAGTCAAAGACTGCTCGCGCTATTCCTTCCGAGCGCGATTTTTATGATGTGATTGGTGTGCCTGCACTTTTGGCGGGTCGCCCAAGTCACGATAATGTCTCCCAGGTTTCTCGTGCTTTTGCTCTTGCACGTTCCCTGGCGCAGGTTTTGTCCCTCACCAATATTGAGTCTTTCTTCTCTTCTTATTCGGTATTGCGCAATGTGGACCGTGGTTCGGACCATTATCAGACCGATTATGGCAAGGAAGAGTGGACGAGCGTTGGTCGTATCATTCTTGAGCGTTGGGATGAGGTCGTCGATGCGCTCGATGAAGTTGTTTATACACCTGAGGTTGATGAGGCTGCGGTTGCTGCAGCCCAGGTAGCTGTGGACGAGGCCATCGAGGCTGAGAAGAAGGCCGAGGAGGAGCGTCAGGCGGCTGCTGAGGCGGTCGACCCATATGATGTTTCGGTTTGGGGCCAGGCTGGTATTGACCCAATTCGTATCAAGATTGGTGGCAAAACCCTGTATACGCTGCGCACTTATCTTGGTGGTCAGCCAGTATTCCTTGGTCGTTATGGCGAGATTATTACCTTCCCAAGCCGTAAGAATATTCCGCGTTGGCTCATTGAGAATGAGAACCACGACTTGGCTAAGGCTTCTACCTGGGAAGATATTATGGCTAAGGCTAATGATGGTTCCCTCGAGATTCCGGTGCACAAGGATAATATTTATGACTTCACCGGCATTACGCAGGCAATTTCCCAGGGTCCTGAGAAGGTCGACTCTGAGCAAATCCGCACTGCTTATGAGTTGCTTGCCGACGCTGCCGACTGGGCCGGCGATGATGGCGTGAACTCCGTTGTGGTTGCTCGTCCTCGCTTCCAGGAGTTCCTCTCCTATGTGATGGGTAAGCCAACTGGTTATATTCCTGAGCCTCCATTTACTGAGGAGCAGGAGGGCTGGGAGGAGCTTGAGAAGAACTTGATTGGTCGTTTCTCCAAGTTCTAAGCCACAAGCTCATTCGCGCCACTTCACACCACTTCGCGCGACTTGCTTAAACAAGAAGACCGCAGGATCTCGATTGAGATTCTGCGGTTATTTCTTTGGGCAGTTATTTGTGCAATTTGGCGGACGGAACTTTGGCCTTAGCTTTGGCTTTTGCTTTGGCCTTAGCTTTAGCTTTAGCTGTGGCCTTGGTTAAGCGCCCGACCTTGCACCTATTTGTCGTCCTTGACGGTGATGCTGGATGGGTCGATGCCCAGCATTTCCCACAGTCCTGGGTCAATATTGGCCATTTCCTCGGCGGAGAGCTCATAGTTGACCTCATCCTCAGAGTCGGCGCTGGACTCGGACTCTTCCTCATCCTCATTGAAAGGGGCAAGGATGATGCCAAGGAGGCGCTGGCGCTCCGGCTGTGGGAGGAAGGTAGCTTCCACAGTCATACGCAGCAGGGCCACAATGCCCTCTAATTCATACTGAGCTTCCGTAGCAAGCCTCAGAAGGTCACCCGTAGGGTCATTGGTATACAAGACCGAATTGAAGCCCATAGAGTGCAATAGAGGCAGTGGGTGGTCGAGGAGATCGGCATCCTCAAGCTTGAGGGCAACAGGGATGCCACGGTCGCGGATAAAACCGGAGACAGTGCCCGGCGCAATATCACCAAGGACATCATCCTCATCAATGACAAAGTCCTCCGCAATGTCCATGGCGCCGACAATTCGGTGAGCACCTTGGGCGGCAGCCCCAGCACCGGTTGGATCGACTACCGAGAAGGGCACATAGTGTTTGCGCAGGTCATCAGCCACTTGAGGTAAAATTGTCACCGGAATCTCCGCTGCTTGGGCAGAGGAATACTTGCCAGTGGCCTTGCCCTCAAGGAAGCTTCGGACGTCCTCGGGAGTGGTAAGCTCAGCCACTAGGCCGAGGGCGAGGGCGTGAGTGGAGGCGTCGAAAAGCTCAAATTGAGAAAGTGGAACAATGAACTCGGCGTAGACCACATTTTGGGCGGCGAGATTGTCCAATTGGGTGGATAAATCAGCAGGATCTATGTCTCTACCTGCACGAACGCCGAGTGCCACCTTGGGCAGTTCGCGAATTGCTTGTTCATCCATGTGTACTCCTATTTCCAAAGATTTCTAAAAGCACCAATAATAGCACCGATAATCAGGCCACTAAGCGTCCAAGCCTTGGGGCTTAGGCGCGAATAGGTGCCACGACCGCGACGGGTAGCGGGGCTATTGCGCACGTAAATGACAGCCGGGGCGGGCGTGGGAACGGCCACGGTACGCATCGATTCCTCAGTGGTAGCGGCCCAGCAGGAGGCGTAGAGCAAAATGCGCCAGACCAGGTAGAGCAACATCATGATGCCGATAATTGGGCCGAAGGTTGCGCCGGCGGGATTGCGCAGGGCGTGCGCAAAGAAAAGGCTACCGAATTGTTTAACCAACTCGAATGCAATACTGGCAAGTACCGCAGCTTGTCTGATCGAGTGATTTGGGGCCCGACCTTCGAAACCCCGAGGTAGAAAGCGGATTAATGCAAAAAACATACACCAACTGGTGCATAGAGAAAGCAAAATTGAGAGGGCCTTAATGACCCAGCTGTAGCGCCCAATTGGGTCAAGATGCAGCAAGTGTAAAAGGCTGTGAATATGCGCGGCAGTGCCCAGGGCGGTCAAACCAATGCCCAGGCCAAGGGCAATAAGAAGCGCAATCAGCGCCAGAAAATCGCGGCCTTTATTCAGGAACCAATTGCCTTTGGTCGGGTCCATTTTCCACATTTTGGACACCCCATAACGCAGGTTATCCATCCAACCAAGACCCCACCACAGCGCGGTCACGGCACCAAAACCGAGGACCGTTCCGCGCTGGTCAATGGCGGTATTGAGCACATTATTGACCGATCCGCCAATATCACCGGTAAAACTAGCAAGAATTGTGCGGCTGATATCTTCCATCGCTTCAGGGCGGCTGGCCAGCAAGAAGCCGGCCAGGGCGAAAATCAGCATCAGAATAGGGAAAATACTCAGAATCGAGTAGTAGGTGATGCCCGCACTAAACTGGCCACCACCCATGTGGCTATAGCGATCCTGCATGCGCAAAAGGTGGTCCGTCCACTTCGAATGCCCACGCAGGTAGGTGTCAACAAATCCAGGTTCCTCATCGGTGACGCGTTCAATACCGAACTCGTCCACACGACTATGTGGGGATCCTGACATAGATTCCTTTCGCTACAGTTCCAGCTTTACTTCAGACGGTAGAAACCGATGCGGTCGTAGACATCGGCCAAGGTCTTAGAAGCAATTTCGCGGGCATGCTCAGCGCCTTCACGCAGGATACGGTCAATTTCACCGCGGTCGGACATAAATTCCTCATAGCGGGCACGCAGTGGGGTCACGAAAGCCTCCAGTGCATCGGCCGTATCGGTCTTCAGCGCACCATAGCCCTGGCCCTCATAGCCCTTGACTAGGTCATCGATGGACGTGCCAGTCAGTGCGGACTGGATAGCGAGCAGGTTGGAAACGCCCGGCTTATTGGCCTTGTCATAGCGGATTTCCATGTCATTATCGGTAACCGCGCTCTTAATGCGCTTAGCGGAGACCTTAGGGTCGTCGAGCAGGTTAATAATACCCTTTGGGTTGGAACCGGACTTGGACATCTTGGAAGTTGGGTCCTGGAGGTCCATCACACGGGCAGCACCCTCAGGAATAAAGCCCTCAGGAACCACGAAAGTCTTCTTAAAGCGGTTATTAAAGCGCTCCGCCAGGTTGCGGGTGAGCTCAATGTGCTGGCGCTGGTCCTCGCCCACTGGGACAAGCTGCGGGCGATAAAGCAAAATATCAGCGGCCATGAGCATTGGATATGCAAACAAGCCGGCACCAGTACGGTCCGCACCCTGCTTAGCAGACTTATCCTTAAACTGCGTCATGCGGGAGGCTTCACCGAAACCAGTCATGCAGGTCAGCACCCAACCGAGCTCAGCATGTTCAGGCACGTGAGATTGAATAAAAAGGGTGGACTTTTCAGGGTCAATACCCAGGGCGAGGAGCTGGGCTACACCGCCGATGGTGCGGGCACGCAGGTCCTTCGGGTCCTGGTCAACCGTGATTGCATGCATATCTGGGATGAAGTAGAAGGCATCATACTCATCCTGCAGGCGAATAAACTGGCGCACTGCACCCAGGTAATTGCCCAGGTGGTAAGAGTCGCTGGTTGGCTGCAGGCCGGAAACGACGCGCTGCTTCTTTTCAGGCTTTTGTTCTTGCTCAGTCATAATTAAATATTGTAGCGCACAAGCAGTGGAGCATGGTCTGACCAGCGCAGATCCCTATTTTCTGCTTTATCGACGGCATAGCTTTCTGCGGTTTTCGCCAAAGCCTCGGTGGCTGCTTGGTAATCAATACGCCAACCAGCATTGTTATTAAAGGCCTGGCCGCGGTAGGACCACCAGGTGTACGGGGTGCCCTCAGGGTCCAGTTCGCGCACCACATCGTGCCACATCGGGTTCGCACAGTTGCCCTTCTTCACATCCTCCACTCGAGCATTCGCGCGTGTCGACGCCACGTAATCAACAGCTCCGAAGAAAGTACCCATGGCAAATTTCTCCGCAACCTCATCCACCGTCTGAAGCTGAGTTTCGGAATCTGGGGAATAGCCGAAGACTTTATCCATAAAAGCGCGCTCATCAGCCAAAAAGCCGGAGGAATTGCGGTTGGTCTTCCAATTCTTAATGTCCTGCATGCGGTGGCAAATATTCCAGTCACCACCAATGACCATATATTCGCGCTCAGCTGCGGTTTTTTCTAGATATTCTTCGAAAATGTCGAGGAAGTGGTACTTTTCGTCCTGCTTTGGCGAGTCCGTATCACCGCTTGGAAGGTAGAGGGAGGCTACGCGCAGTTCCGTGCCGGATTCGGTGGTGACAGTGGATTCAATATAGCGGCCAGCATCCTCAAAGTCAGGAAGACCGATGGTGGTGTCACAAAGTGGGAGGCGGGAAAGAATGCCCACACCGGCACGGCCCTTGGCGGATGATTCTGCACCAACATAGTGCCAACCTGCATCAATGGCAGGTGCTATGGCTTTGAGAGTCTCCTTTTCGCTCGCGCGAACCTCCTGCATGAGGACCACATCAGCGCGTGGATTCTCAAGATTAAGCCACTGGAAAAAGCCCTTATTCTCTTCGCTTCGTTCCTTTACCGCTGCACGAATGCCGTTGACATTAACGGTGACGACATTAATCATCTGCGCTCCCTTCTTTTATGGACCAGTTCATCGGCGAATTTATTCAAGTCTAATTTCAACCTCACCCATTTTAATAGCAAAATACTCTCAACCCAACCTCAAGTTAATGGACCTTATTACTAATCTAAACAGTACGGTTATCCTGCTATTCTGTGTGGGAAACGCAATAAATTCACCTCCGTCAAGAACCTACAAACGACGCTTCACTTAGGTTTAGCGGAAAAAATGCGGTAGAATCAGTGCAGATAATTCCATACAGCCCATCGTTTTTCACCGCTACTTAGGGAGACCATTTTGTCCAAGATTATTTACACCCGGACCGATGAAGCCCCATTGCTCGCCACCTATTCCCTCAAGCCAATTGTCGAGGCTTTTGCCCGTACTGCCGGTATTGATGTTGAAACCCGCGATATTTCCCTTGCTGGCCGCATCCTTGCCCAGTTCCCCGAGGTGACTGGCGCACCCGATGCCCTTGCTGAACTTGGCGCTCTTGCCAAGACTCCGGAGGCAAATATCATCAAGCTCCCTAATATTTCAGCTTCGGTTCCGCAGCTCAAGGCCGCTATTGCTGAGCTTCAGAGCCAGGGTATCCATATTCCTGATTACCCTGAGACTCCTCATACTGAGGAGGAAAAAGACGTCCGCGCCCGCTATGATGCCGTCAAGGGCTCTGCTGTTAACCCTGTGCTTCGCGAGGGTAATTCTGACCGTCGTGCGCCTGTAGCAGTGAAGAACTTTGCCAAGGCTCATCCTCACCGCATGGGCGCATGGACTGCTGATTCCAAGACCAGCGTTGGCACCATGACGGAGGGCGACTTCCGCCACAATGAGAAGTCGGTCATCATGGACACAGCCGACAAACTCTCCATCGTCCACATTGATCCAAGTGGCAAGGAAACCCCACTTCGCCCTGAACTCCCAGTTCTTGAGGGTGAAGTGATTGATGCCACCGTCATGGAATATGCCAAGCTCCAGGCTTTCCTGACCGAGCAGATTGCCAAGGCAAAGGCCGAGGGCGTGCTCTTCTCCGTGCACCTTAAGGCCACCATGATGAAGGTCTCCGACCCATATATCTTCGGCATTGTGGTCCGTACCTTCCTAGCCCAGGCCTTTGAAGAGGCCAAGGCCCAGGGACTCACTGATAACTTCCACGCAGAGAACGGCTTTGGCGCAATGCTCGACTCCCTGGCCGATAACCCAGAGGGTGAGAAGTGGCGCGAGCTCTTCAACAAGGCACTTGCTGAAGGCCCAGGTCTTGCCATGGTCAACTCCGATAAGGGCATCACTAACCTCCATGTTCCATCTGATGTGATTGTCGATGCCTCCATGCCAGCCATGATTCGCATCGGCGGCCACATGTGGAACGCTGAGGGCAAGGAGCAGGACACCCTCGCCGTTATCCCAGATTCCTCCTACGCCGGCGTCTACGAGGCCGTTATCGAGGACTGCAAGGCTAATGGCGCCTTCGACCCAGCCACCATGGGCACCGTGCCAAATGTTGGCCTTATGGCCCAGAAGGCTGAGGAGTACGGCTCTCACGACAAGACCTTCGTTGTGGAGGATGGCCGCGTTGAGGTCCGTAACTCTGCAGGTGAGGTCCTGCTTTCCCACGAAGTGCACCAGGGCGATATCTGGCGTGCATGCCAGACCAAGGACGCCCCAATCCACAACTGGGTTAAGCTCGCCGTGGAGCGCTCCCGTATCTCCGGCATGCCAGCAGTATTCTGGCTTGACCCAGAGCGCGCCCACGACCGCAATATTCGCACCCTGGTTGAGCGCTACCTTGAGCAGGAGGATATCGACGACCTCGACATCCGCATCCTCTCCCCTGTTGAGGCCGCCAAGCTCTCCGTTGAGCGAATTCGTCGTGGCGAAGACACCATCTCCGTTACCGGCAATGTGCTCCGTGACTACCTCACCGACCTCTTCCCAATTCTTGAGCTCGGTACCAGCGCCAAGATGCTCTCCGTAGTACCACTGATGGCTGGTGGCGGCCTCTTTGAGACCGGTGCTGGCGGTTCGGCTCCAAAGCACGTCCAGCAGGTCCTTGAAGAGAACCACCTGCGTTGGGATTCCCTCGGTGAGTTCCTTGCCCTTGGTGAGTCTCTGCGCGCCACCAAGGAAGAGAAAGCCATTGTCCTTGCCGATGCACTGGATAGGGCAACAGAGCGACTCTTGAACGAAGGCAAGTCCCCATCCCGCAAGGTTGGCGAGATCGACAACCGCGGTTCACATTTTTTCCTTGCCAAGTTTTGGGCCAATGAGCTGGCAGAACAGGTCGTGGATGCAGATCTTTCTGAAATTTTTGGCCGTGTCGCTTCGCAACTTGAGACAGAATCCGCTATGATTGAAAAGGAAATGGTTGAGTGCCAGGGTTCCCCAGTGGATCTTGGTGGATACTATAGTCCCGATGATAAGAAGGCAGAAGCAGTCATGCGCCCAAGTGCCCGCTTCAACGCCATCATCGACTCCCTATAGACTCGGTCAGCTGGGTGAACTTACCCTAACTGACCGTGGGCACAATTCTAGTTCGAAGAAAGAGGGCAGGCTTTATAGCCTGCCCTCTTGTGCATTTCTCGCTACCTTGACTAGGCGGCCGCAGATTTCTTCTTCGCCTCCGGACTGCCAGGACCTTGAGGAACAATCGGCTCAGGAAGTACCGTCTTATTCTGCGTAATCCGGTCCATCATTTTCAGATAGCCACGCATAATCTCAAATACTTCAGCTTCACGGCCATCACTAACGCCAGATGGTGCAGTTCCACACATCTGATTAGCTAGGTCTTTACCGCGATCACCAACTTCTTTCTGAATCTGACTCAGCATGCCCAGGTGTTTACGCTTGCTGTTCATCTCCTCACGAGTCCCATCAGGGTATTG
>JAUMUD010000051.1 GCA_030530875.1 Corynebacterium sp. | reverse complement strand
CGTCGTCGTGATGGTGGGCACGATGCTGGTAGCAAGAATACCGTGAACTGGGGCGGCCATGATGCGGCGCGTCAGGCGGCGGTGGCTACTATCTATGCTGTTCATACGGATGATGCCTACGCAAATCTGCTGTTGCCAAAGCTGCTGCGCCGCTTTAGGGTGCGCGCTAAGGGTGCGGCCTTTGCCACTGAGCTTGCTTATGGCACGCTTCGTACTTTGGGCGTAGTTGATGCCGCGATTGTGGCAGTATCCGGCAGGGCACTGCCAGATATTGAGCCGGATGTTTTATCGGTGTTGGAGCTTGGTTTTTACCAGGTGCTCTTCATGAATACGGAGAACTATGCAGCGGTGAATACCACCGTGGACTTGGCCCCACGGAAGCAGGTCCGTGGCTTTATTAATGGTGTGATGCGCGGGCTTGGCCGTGAGCTTGAAAAGCATGATTCGGCCCAGGCCTATATTGCGCAGTTGGCGCCAAAGACTGAACCAGCCCGCACCGCCTTTATTTATGCCCACCCAGAGTGGATTGCCAGGAGTTTTGCCGAGGCACTGGGCGAATCGCCAGAAGCCCCAACGGCCGAGCTTATTAAGGCCCTGGAAGCTGATTCCCAGCGCCCGATCCTGCACTTGGTGGCGCGACCAGGTGAGATTACCGCCGAGGAACTTGCCCTTTCCTGCGGTGCTGATATTGCCAAGTATTCGCCATATGGTGCATACCTGACCCACGGCGCACCGGGTGAGGTGGAGGCCCTACAAGAGGGTATTGCCGCAGTGCAGGATGAGGGCAGCCAGATCATTGCCCGCGCCCTGGTTGAGGCCCCAGTGGAGGGCACTGATAATGGCAAGTGGTTGGATCTTTGCGCAGGCCCTGGTGGTAAGGCAGCTTTGATTGGTGCCCTTGCCGCCATTGATGGGGCAGAGCTTACCGCCGTGGAATTGGCACCGCACCGTGCGGAGCTTGTCCGATCCTCAACCAAGGGTCTTCCAGTGAAGGTGCGTGTGGGTGATGGTACTCATCCGGGGCTGCCAGAAAATAGCTTCGACCGTATTCTGGTGGATGCGCCTTGTTCCGGTTTGGGATCCCTGCGCCGCCGCCCAGAGGCTCGTTGGCGCAAGACCGCCGAGGATATTGAACAGCTCACTGAGCTTCAAAAGAAACTGGTAGAAAGCGCACTTACCTTGCTCCGTCCAGGCGGTGTGCTTGTCTATTCCACTTGCTCCCCGGACTTGCGTGAGACCCGTGGCATTGTGGACGCTGTTCTGGCAGAACATAGCAATGTCACTGAGCTTGATGCCAAGGAGCTTGCCTGCGGCATGGAGGAGACCGGCCCATTTAAGAGCGTCACCATGTGGCCACACCGCCACGGCACGGATGCCATGTTCTTCGCCGTACTGCGCAAGAACTAGTCCTTATTCTTGACGCCCACAAACTGTGAGATCGCTGTGTATGTAGTAGATTTCCTGCCTTTGTGTGGAACCGGTGCATGCATAGGTATAGAATTGTTTACATGAGCACCCAGTCTTCTATTCCTACGCCTTGCATTCTTCCGTCCATCCTGGCGGCAGATTTTGCTAATCTGGCCAGCGATATTGACCGTGTAAGCAATGCAGGCGGCCTGCATATTGACATTATGGATGGCCACTTTGTGCCAAATATTTCCTTCGGGCCAGATGTCATGGCAGCCGTGCACCGCGTGAGCGATCAGCCACTGAATGTGCACCTCATGATTGATGATCCAGCAGCCACCGTCGACCGCTATATTGAGGCCGGTGCCCACACCATTATCTTCCACGTGGAAGCAGTGGATGTGGAAAAGAATGAGCATGTGGAGCTGGCAAAGTATATTGCATCCAAGGGCGTTGAGCCGGCCTTTAGTGTGAAGCCGGGCACCCCAATTGAACCATTCTTCAAGGACCTGCCATATTTCAAGGAAGTCCTCATTATGAGCGTGGAGCCAGGCTTTGGTGGCCAGGCCTTCATGCCAGAAATGCTCGAAAAAGTAAAGGCCCTACGCGCAGAAATTGACAGCAAGGGGCTTGATTGCCGTATTGAAATTGATGGTGGCATTGGGCCAAAGACCATTGAAGCAGCAGCCGCAGCCGGCGTAGATTGCTTCGTTGCTGGCTCCGCAGTATTCAAGGCGGAAACACCAGCACTGGTTGTGGATGAACTCTATAAGGTGGCAGTAGCCGCCAGGGGCTAGAAAGGAGCCGGAGATGAGCACGCCATGGGGTCGCACAATGACCTGGGAAGATTGGTTGATTGTGGCGGAGAAAGTCGCCGCACCATATTATGGCACCGCCTATCCTAATCCTGTTGTTGGTGCCGTGATTCTTGATACTGAGGGGCGCCGCATTGGTGCCGGTTATACCCGCGTGGGTGCCCACGCCGAGGTCATGGCCATCAAGAGTGTGGAAGATAAGAATAAGCTCAAGGGTGCAACCCTGGTCTGCACTTTGGAGCCATGTAATCACACCGGCAAGACCCCACCATGCACCGAGGCCATTATTAAGGCCGGTATTAAGCGCGTAGTTTATGCCCAGACCGATCCAAATCCGCTGGCCAAGGGTGGTTCCCAGACCCTTTCCCATGCGGGTGTGCGCGTGGACTTTGTCCCGATGCAGGTCACAAACCTTCAGCCATGGCTGCAGTGGGTGCGCACCGGCCAGCCATTTATCCGCGCCAAGATTGCCCAAACCATGGATGGCTATGTGGCCGCTGCTGATGGCACCAGCCAGTGGATTACCTCCGAGGAATCGCGCAATTTTGCTCATGAGGTGCGCTCCCGCACCGCTGCCATTGTCATTGGTTCCGGCACTCTCGAAAAGGACCAGCCTAGCCTCACTGCCCGCAAGGCTAATGGTGCACTCTATGCCCGTCAGCCTGAGCGCATTGTGATGAGCAGCCGCGATATTGAGGTCCCTGAGGGCTTCCACCTCTGCCATGATTTTTCCGAGCTCTTTACTTACTGCAAGGAAAATGGCCTCTTTGACATTCTCTTTGAGGGTGGCCCTGGTCTCATTACTAGCGCGCTCAAGGAGGGCATTATTGATGAGCTTCATCTCTATGAGGCCCCATTGATGCTGGGTAAGGGCCAGCACAGCATTGGTGATCTTGGCATTGACACCCTGGATCATGCGCTGCATTGGCAGGTCATGGAGCGCCGTCCCCTTGGTGCCGATCAATTTACACGCATGAAATTAATCCAAGATTAATCGCGTTGTAAAAAATAGTTAGTCACATCATTCAGAGGAGAAATTTGTTTAGCGGCATTGTTGAAGCCCGTGGAAGTATCGCTGACCAGCAATGGACCGGCCCGGATTTTCTTGATCTCCGGGTCACGGTCCCTGCGTCGATCCTTGAGGGGGTTTCGCATGGTGACTCTATCGCGATTAATGGCGTCTGCCTGACCGTCACCGATTTCGGCACCGACTGGTTCAGTGCTGATGTCATGAAGGAAACCCTGGACCGCACCAATCTCGGCCAGTGCACAAAGGGCAGCATTGTCAATGTTGAGCGCGCACTTCCAGCCAATGGTCGCCTCAATGGCCACATTGTTCAGGGCCATGTTGATTGCGTTACGACGCTCCTCTCTATCACCCCTGGCACCAAATGGTCTACCTACACTTTCGCTCTACCTTCCGAGGTCGCGAAGTATATTGTCCTCAAGGGTTCCGTCACTATCAACGGAACATCCCTTACAGTGTCCGGTCTTTCCGATGGCGAAACGCCTAGCGACGCCGCTGAAAATGCGGGTGCCAAAGGCACGCCGTATTTTCAGGTTTCCTTGATTCCAACGACCTTGGCTGAGACTAATTTGGGTGAGCTCGAGCCAGGCGCGGTGGTCAATATTGAAGTAGATATTCTGGCCAAATATGTTGAGCGTCTGCTCGCTGGTGAAAAGGCCTAGGTGTTCGAATGAGTGAAAATACTTCTACCGCAACCTCTTCTGCCAAGGGTGCGGACTCCGCAGCCATCGATGCAGTTTCCGCGGCCATCGCTGATATTGCTGCCGGCAAAGCAGTTTTGGTGACTGATAATGAGGACCGTGAGAATGAGGCGGACCTGATTTTTGCGGCCGATAAGGTGAGTCCGGAATTGGTGGCCTTTATGGTGCGCTATTCCTCCGGCTATATTTGCGTGGCCATGGATGAGCAGCGTCTTGGTTATTTGAATCTTCCACCAATGACGCGCTTTAATCAGGACAAGCGCTCCACGGCTTATCGTGTGACCGTGGATGCTGCCACTGGCACCACGGGTATTAGCGCCGAGAGCAGGGCTGAGACGATTCGTCGACTAGCAAGCCCAAGATCCACCCCGGCTGATTTCACCCGACCGGGCCATGTGGTGCCTTTGTGCGCCAAGCCCGGTGGTGTGCTTGAGCGTGAAGGGCACACGGAAGCCTCCGTGGACCTGGCACGCTTGGCTGGTTTCTCACCTGTTGGTGTGCTCTGTGAGGTTGTCAGTGAGGAACACCCGACGGATATGATGCGGGGTGATGAGCTCAAGGCTTTCGCGGCGGCGCATGACCTGCGGATTATCTCCATTGCGGCCCTGCGGGAATATGTGGCAGCCCATCCGCTGCCACCGCTGCCAACTGGTGGGGTGGAGCGCACAGTAAGTGTGGCGCTGCCCACTGAGTTTGGTGAGTTTACCGCGCATGGGTACCGTGCAGCCAATGGTGCCGAGCACCTGGTGTTGACCAAGCCCTGGACAGGGGAGCGCCCACTGGTACGAATCCATAGTGAGTGCTTGACTGGTGATGTTTTTGGCTCCCGCCGTTGTGATTGCGGGCCGCAATTGCATTCAGCTTTGTCGGCTATTTCTGCCGCTGGTGGCGTGCTGATTTATATGCGAGGGCATGAGGGCCGTGGCATTGGGCTGCTGGCAAAGCTGCAGGCCTATAAGCTGCAGTCGGAGGGTTTGGATACCCTGGATGCTAATACTGTGCAGGGCCTGCCGGCCGATGCCAGGAGTTATACCGATGCCGTGGAGATCTTGCGGGATTTGGGAATTTCCTCTCTGGATTTGATTAGCAATAATCCAGCAAAGGCGGAATTCCTGGAATCTGCGGGAATTGCGGTATCCATGGTGCATCACCCAACTCATATCCATGAGGATAATGCGCGGTATTTGAAGACCAAGCGGGATAGGATGGGACATCTTCTGCCCGATATTGAGGAATTTGTGAAGGGAATGAAATAAATGGCTGCTGAAGGTTTGCCAACTATTAAGACTGATGGCACGGGTTTGAGAGTTGCTGTGGTGACTTCTTCTTGGAATGCGGAGATCTGCGATAGGCTGCACAAGCATGCCATTGCCAAGGGCGAGGAGCTCGGTGCAGAGGTTGATGGCTTCCGTGTTGTGGGCGCCATGGAGATTCCTGTTGTGGCCCAGGCTTTGGCCCGTAAATATGATGCCGTGGTGGCTCTTGGTTGTGTTATCAAGGGTTCCACCCCGCATTTTGAGTATGTCTGTGAGACTGTGACCCAGGGTCTTTTGCGCGTGAGCCTTGATGAGGGTACCCCATGTGCTAATGGTGTGCTGACCTGCAATACCATGGACCAGGCAGTGGACCGTTCCGGCCTTGCCGCCTCCCAGGAGGATAAGGGTGCGGATGCCATGATTGCTGCTATTCAGGCCGCCGGTGTTCTTAAGGGACTGAAATAAAGAGTAGGATTTAAGACGTGAATCAAGAAAAAGAAGAGGCTCTGGAAAGTTACGTCGCCGCTGACCCAATTACCACCACAACCAAGCCATGGGAATTTGAGGCCCATTCTAATGTGCTCAAGTGGTGGGCCCTGGCTGCCGTGCTGCTGGTAATGGCTGTACACATTTTTATGGCCTGGGCTGTGGGCTACCGTGATACCGGTGCACATATTTCCGGTATTGACCGCTTTGCCTTTGTGGGCATTGGCGTGATTATTTCTTGCTTCTGCCTGCTTCTTTTGCGTCCACGCGTTCGTGCGAATGTGGATGGAGTAGAGGTGCGAAACTTTATTGGCACCCGTTTCTACCCATGGACTTTTATCTATGGTCTTTCTTTCCCGAAGAGCGCTCGTTGGGCCCGTCTTGAACTTCCTGATTTTGAATTTGTGCCAATGTGGGCTTTCCAGTCGGCCGATGGCGAACATGTGATCCGCCTGGTCAAGGCCTTCCGTGAGCTTGAAGATAAGTACATGCCGGAGGATTAAGTTTTAGTGTCAGCCCCACAGTGGCCAGACTATCGCCCCCAGCCGGGAACTATCCCACGCGCCCCAGGAGTCTATAAATTCCGTGACTCCCAGGGGCGTGTTATCTATGTGGGCAAGGCGAAGGTCCTGCGAAACCGCCTGGCCAATTATTTCCAACCCCTAGAAAACCTCCACCCGCGCACCCGCCGCATGGTGACCAGTGCGTCGAGTGTGGAGTGGACCGTGGTCAATAATGAGATTGAAGCCCTACAGCTTGAGTGGACCTGGATTAAGAAATTCGATCCGCGCTTCAATGTCATGTTCCGCGATGATAAAAGCTACCCAATGCTTGCGGTAAGCACCTCGGAGCAGTATCCGCGTGTGTTTATTTATCGTGGTACCCGCAAGAAGGGTATCCGCTATTTTGGCCCTTATTCTAATCCCTGGGCCATCCGTGAGACCATTGATTTGCTCACCCGTGTATTTCCTGTGCGTACCTGCACCAAGGGTGTTTTTAATCGCCATAAGCAATTAGGACGACCCTGTCTGCAGGGCTATATTGATCGCTGCAGTGCGCCTTGCGTGGGCAAAATCAGCAGAGAAGAACACCGTGAACTCATTAATGCGTATTGTTCCTTCCTGAATGGCAATACTGCCAGCGTGAAGAAGTCCCTGACAGAAAGAATGCTTTCTGCCTCTGAGGAGCTGGATTTTGAGACTGCCGCCAAGCTGCGCGATAGTATCAAGGCCATTGATAAAGTCACCGAGAAGCAGACCGTGGTTTTGGGTGAGGATGTTAATGCCGATGTCATTGCCCATGTGGCCGATGAGCTTGAGGTATCCATCCAGATCTTCCACATCCGCCAGGGGCGTATCCGTGGCCAGCAAGGCTGGGTAGTTGGTGTGGATGATGTGGCCGCCACCTTGGCGGACTTTATTCTTCAGTTCTATGGCAATGCCATGGACCTGGAAGAGGGTGCAGCGCATTCCCGTGCCGATTTGTCGGTGGATGGTACGAAGAATTCCACCGGTGGGGCCGATGCCCATGTGGTGGATGAATCGAGCCCCATCCCACGGGAAATTCTTATTGATACTCTGCCAGAGAATTCCGCGGAGCTCGTCGATTGGCTCAGTGAAAGGCGCGGGGCCAAGGTGGAGCTGCGTATCCCACAGCGCGGTGATAAAGTCACCCTGCTTGAGACTGTGCATAAGAATGCCCTGGAGGCGCTGAAGCAGCATAAGATGCGACGTGTGGGGGATTTGACGGCCCGCAGTGCCGCCATGCAGGAACTTCAGGAAAATCTTTTCCTGGATAAGGCGCCATTGCGCATTGAATGTACGGATATTTCCCATATTCAGGGCACCGATGTGGTGGCCAGCCTTGTGGTTTTTGAGGATGGTCTGCCCAAGAAGTCGGATTATAGGCGCTATAAAATCAAAGAAGCCGCGGGCGATGGGCACTCCAATGACGTGGCCTCCATCGCGGAAATCACCAGGCGGCGATTTAGCAATGAGGAACTGCCACGCCCAGAGCTTTTCATAGTCGATGGCGGTGCACCGCAGGTGGCAGCCGCCCAAGAGGTTTTTGATGAGCTTGGGATTGTGGATGTGGCTCTGATTGGTCTAGCCAAGCGCCTTGAGGAGGTCTGGGTGCCAGGGGAGGAGGACCCGCTGATTCTTCCCCGTACCAGCCAGGGTTTATTCCTGCTGCAGCAGGCCCGTGATGAGTCCCACCGTTTTGCCATTACCTTCCACCGCCAGCAGCGCAGTAAGCGCATGACCAAGTCTGAGCTCGATGCCATTCCAGGTTTGGGCGAAAAGAGGCGCATTGAGCTGGTGAAACACTTTGGTAGTGTGGCCAAGCTCAAGAAGGCCAGCGAGGAAGAGATCGGGGCAGTGCCAGGTTTTGGGAAAAAACTTGCGGCGACTATCTACGAGCATCTTCATGCGAGCGACCTTAATGAGTAGGATAGAAAGCATGAGTAGTCTAGAGTCCGCCCCCGTTTTCATTACCGGTATGTCCGGTGCTGGCCTTTCCTCAGCCGGCCGCGTGCTTGAGGATATGGGCTGGTATGTCGTCCATAATCTTCCACCGGAGATTATCCTGAACTTCATTGCACTGGCTTCCAGTGAGGATAGTCCTGCTAAGCGCATTGCCATTGTCTCTGACGTTCGCAGCCGTGAATTCCACGGCAGCATTGGTCAGGTCATGGAAAGCCTCATTGTGCAGGGCATTAACCCAACCATGCTCTTTATGGAAGCCCGCGATGATGTGCTGATTAAGCGCTTTGATACTGTTCGCCGCACCCACCCATTGCAGGGTTCGGGTACGCTGCAGACCGGTATTGACCGTGAGCGTGAGATGCTCTCCACCTTGAAGGAGAGTGCTGATCTGATTTTGGATACCTCTGAGATGTCCATTCATGATCTGCGCCGCGCGATTGAGGATAGCTTCAAGTCCATTGCCCAGGCCCGTGAGCATGTGACCATTCAGAGCTTCGGCTTCAAGCATGGCAGCCCACGTGATGCCGATGTGGTTGTGGATATGCGCTTCCTGCCTAACCCATTCTGGGTGCCTGAGCTGCGCCCATTCCGCGGTACCGATAAGCCAGTGAGTGACTATGTGCTCTCCCAGTCCGGTGCTCAGGAATTTCTGGATAATTTTGTGCCAATGTTCACCACCATGGTGCAGGGCTACCAGCAGGAGGGTAAGCGCTTTATTTCCCTGGCTGTGGGTTGTACCGGTGGTCATCACCGTTCGGTGGCCATTGCGGAGGAGCTTGGTCGTAGGCTAGCTGAGGTCGACGGCCTGGATGTTTCTGTCACCCACCGCGATATTTCGCGCGGCTAGAGGCGCTATGAAGAGCAAAATTGTCTCCCTGGGTGGCGGCCACGGCCTTTTCCAAACCCTGCGTGCCGTGCGCGAACTGCCCGCGGATATCACCGCTGTGGTTACCGTGGCTGATGATGGCGGCTCCTCCGGGCGAATCCGCCGTGAACTTGGCCTGATTCCACCGGGGGATCTGCGCATGGCCCTGGCGGCCCTCTCCGGGGATCCCCTCTGGGAGGAGGTGCTTCAGCACCGTTTCGGTGGCCACGGGGCGCTCAATGGCCACGCCGTGGGTAATCTTCTACTAAGCGGACTCGAAGATGTACTTCATGATGAAGTCAAGGCCCTGGACATGCTCGCTACATTGACTAACTCACGGGGCCGGGTGCTCCCAATGTGCTCCATGCCGCTAGAAATTGAGGCAGATGTCTCGGCCCTGGATTCCAAGGACCCTCGTCTCATGCACCTGATTCGCGGCCAGGTTGCCGTGGCCACCACCCCTGGTCATGTGCGCCGCGTGCGACTCATTCCTGAAAAGCCTCCTGCCTGCCCAGAGGCCATTGAGGCCATGATGCAGGCGGATTTGATTACTCTTGGCCCTGGTTCCTGGTTTAGCAGCGTGATTCCGCATGTGCTGGTGCCTGATATAGTTGAGGCCCTGCATGAGACCACAGCGCATAAGCTTGTGGTGCTCAATCTCAGCTCTGAGCCTGGGGAGACCACCGGTTTCTCCCTTGAGCGCCATATTCATATGCTGGCTTCTCATGCCGATAAGCTACGAGTTGACACTGTGCTAATCGACGAATCCGGCCTTCAGAATCCGCACGACCGTGAGTACTTGGAGCGCGCTGCGGAACGCATTGGTGCTCATATTTATGTGGCTGATGTGCGGAGCAATACCGCCCAAGCAATCCATGACCCGCATAAGCTTGCCATGGCCATTGGTAGCCTGCTTCAGAAGGGCTAAAGGCCCAAAAAGAACCCTGGAACTTTTCTTTGAAGGAAAGCCTCCAGGGTTGTTTTTGTGCTATTATTACGGCATGTCTTTAACTTCGCAGGCCAAGTTGGAAATGGCCATGGTGGAGAATAATTCCAAGCAGGCTTTGGCCGCTGAGGTCACCGCCATGGTGCGTTTCGCGGCCTCCATTCAGGTTATTGCTGGTGTTCCCACCATGCAATTGGAATTTGATAATCGGCTCCTTGCTAACCGCTTTGCCGATGCAATCTCCACACTCTTTAAGCGCGAAGCCTATCCTGTGACCCGCGGGGTGAGCCAAAAGCGCAGCGCTAAGTCCGTGGTTCTGCGTATCAATGACCGTGTGGCTGAGCTGCTTCGCCGCATTGGCATGATTACCCCCAGTGGCTATATGGTGCGCGGCCTTCCACCACATATTGTCTCCGGCACCGATGAGGATGCTGAGGCTGTGTGGCGTGGCGCCTTCCTCATGCAGGGTTCTATTGGTGACCCAAGCCGCTCTGCCATTATTGAAGTCGCCTGCCCATGCCCCGAAGTGGCCATGGCTATGGTGGGTTTTGCCCGCCGCCTCAATGTGACCGCAAAGAGTAAGAAGAGCCGCGGTCAGGACAAGGTCTATATTCGTGGCGCCGATAATATTGGCACCTTGCTCAACCGTCTTGGTGCCTATTCCACCCGCGTGTCCTGGGAGAAGGAGTTCTCCAGCCGTGAGGAATCCTCCACCGTCAATCGCCTCCCGAACTTCGACGATGCCAACCTCCGCCGCAGTGCCCGGGCTGCTGTTGCTGCCGCGCTGCGTGTGGAACGTGCCCTGGAAATTCTTGGCGATGACGTCCCTGAACACCTTGCTCAGGCCGGCCATCTGCGCACGGAACACCGCCAGGCCTCCCTGGAAGAGCTCGGTCGCCTTGCCGATCCGCAGCTGACTAAGGATGCTGTTGCTGGCCGTATCCGCCGCCTGCTCTCCATGGCCGATAAGCGCGCCGAAGAACTCGGCATCGACGATACCAATGCCGCCGTGGATGAGGCCTATGTGGAAAAGGCTCTGGAAGCCCTGGATTTCCCGAGCGAAGAGCTTTAATACCGCCCACGAAAAAGACAGAGCAGAAGAAAAGGGCTATAGGACAGAAAATGTGGTTGCGTTAGTGGGGGAAACTAAATAAGGGAGG
>JAUMUD010000050.1 GCA_030530875.1 Corynebacterium sp. | reverse complement strand
TTGAAGCTATATTAGCTAACACGCGATTGGTCTCAAATTAGGACACCACACCACGGCACAGCATCGAGGTTATTTGGGTCGATGGTCTTCGTGGAGGCATCGGTCACATAGGAGTTGAAGGCATCGCGGAAGGCGAGGTATTCGGCCTTACCGGTGCCTTTGGCAGCGTTGATGGCGGTGGCTACTAGCCAGTCGGCATCCTCAGCAAGGTAGAAATTACGCAGGGCAGTAATCTCATTGATATCCCAGCGAATGGAGCAGACGGGGCTTTGGTCATCGGCAAAGAGGTCAGAGGCATGGGCCACACCGGCCGGCATACAAATGCCACCGAGCATCAGGGCAGCAGTGGTGGCGGGAAGAAGCTTTCGAAACATGGGGCTCTCCTTATGGGGATTGAATATAATCTACGATACTTCCCAGCCAATTATTATGCAATAGTTAAGCGGGAATAATCCCAGGTGAGCTGTTAACTGCTGTGGTTAAAGTTACAGGAGTGTTTGTATTTGGTAGGGCTGTGGGTGTGGGTGTGGATATGAAAAAAGAGTGGTGAAATCACCACTCTTTTTGGGGTTTTGGGTTCTTATTGACCCTTGCGCTCATTGGCGCGGCGGGCGCGGCGGCCCATGCCACTCATCTTTGCGCGGCCAGGGACTGGGCCCTTTGGCATGCCGGCCATCTGGCCAGGCAGGGAACCATCAATAGCGTCGAGGCGGTCAGCCAGGGCGTAGACCTGGTCCTTGTTCAGGTTGCGTGGCAGCTTCATCAGGGAGCGCTGCAGCTTCTTGAGTGGGACCTGGCCGGCTTCCTCATCGGTACCGGTCATAATGTCATAGATTGGGGTGTCTGGGATCAGGCGGGCAAGACGCTTACGCTGCTGGGCGAGCAGTGGGCGCACGCGGCGCTCCTCACCCTCGCCGACGAGAATAACACCAGGCAGACCAACCACACGGTGGACAGCATCCAGCTGGGTGGTGGTGGCAACGGCGGTCTTAGCCTTCCAAACCACACCGGCACCGCTGCGCATATTTTCCACAGCCCAACCGGCAGCACCAGGCTGACCATCAGCCTGAGCATAGACGGAGCGCTCCATGCGGCGGGAGAAAATTATCATCGCCACGGTGGCACCCACAATGAGGCCAATAATGAGCAAGTACCACTGGAAGTGGAAGAAGAGGCCAATAATGAAGAAGATAATTGCAATGCCGACAAAGGCAAGCAGCATATAAGGAATCAGGGCCTTATCCTGCTTGCGCAGCATATTGAAGGCCTGCCAGAGCTGAGTCCAACGCTGCCTACGGGCCGCGCGCTTTTCGCGCTTAGCTGCCTTTTCGGCTTCTTTACGAGCTTTCTTTGCGTCTGCCATAAAAATAAGAATAGGGTATTTAGATTAATTTCTCTAACGAGCGGTTACCGGTGTGTCTTGGGAAGCACCATACTTTTGAATCAAAGTACTAGCCTCCTGGGCAGTAGAGCCCTGGGAGGTCTCCGCCAGATGCGCCAGGTGAGCAGGTAGTTTCTCACCGCGAGCAGCAATGGTCTGGGCATAGAGGCGGCCCGCACGGTAGGAGGATCGCACCAGTGGACCAGACATCACACCACTAAAGCCCATTTCCTTGGCAGCCTGGGCGTGCTCCACGAACTCCTCTGGCTTCACCCAACGGTCAATTGGATGATACTTAGGGCCAGGGCGCAGGTACTGGGTGATGGTGAGAATATCACAGCCGGCATCGTGCAGGTCCTGCATAGCTGCGGTGACTTCCTCCGGGGTTTCACCCATGCCAAGAATCAGATTGGACTTGGTCACCAAACCAAAATCGCGGGCCTGACGGATGACATCGAGACTGCGCTCATAGCGGAAAGCTGGGCGGATGCGCTTGAAGATTCGTGGCACGGTCTCCAGATTGTGGGCGAAAACCTCAGGTCGGGACTCGAAAACAATCTGCAGCAGCTCCGGGTTACCGGAGAAATCTGGCACCAGGTTTTCCACACCAGTATTGGGGTTGAGCTCATGGATCTTGCGCACGACCTCGGCGTAGAGCCAGGCACCCTCATCAGGCAGGTCATCACGGGTCACACCGGTGATGGTGGCGTAGTTCAGGCCCATCTCGCGCACAGATTCAGCTACTCGACGCGGCTCGTCACGGTCCAGCGGCTCCGGCCTACCGGAATCAATCTGGCAGAAATCACAGCGGCGTGAGCACTGGGAACCACCAATGAGGAAGGTAGCCTCGCGGGATTCCCAGCACTCATGCATATTTGGACAGCCAGCTTCCTGGCACACGGTGTGCAGGGAAGCGCCGGCCACACGCTTCTTCATATCCTGGAATTCAGGACCGGTCTTGACCGTGGCACGAATCCATCGAGGCTTCTGCTCAATAGGGGTTTCAGAATTTCGCACCTCAACGCGCAGCATCTTTCGTGCAGGCTTTTGTACAGTCATGTTCCTTATACCTAGCTTCCACAAGGGTTCGGTGCAGCGCCAAGACTATGGTCGGCCACCGGCATGGTGCCAGCAAGAGCCGCGTCAAGAGCATCTGCGAGGGGTTCTACTAATTCCATAACGCCAAAGTCACGATTTAATTCCCGTGACATGGTTGTTACCCCGGCATCATCAATGCCACAAGGGACGATATGGTCGTAATATTCCAGGGTGTTATTGCAGTTGATGGACATTCCGTGCATGGCCACGCCCTGGGTTACGCGGATACCGAGTGCGCCCACCTTGCGGTCAGGCTCGCTCAACCACACACCGCTGCGCCCATCAATTCGGCCAGCACCTTCGAGTCCACAGCTGCGCACCGCCGCAATAATGGCTTCTTCTAATCGACGAACATAGTCCACAACATCAATTGGCTCGGCCAATTTGATAATCGGGTAGCAGACTAACTGTCCCGGCCCATGCCAGGTGATTCGTCCGCCACGGTCCACATCAATGACTGGGAGTCCATTGGTTGGGCGGTCGGAGTCCTGCGTGCGCTTGCCCGCGGTATAAATCGAGGGATGCGTGCAGAAAATATAGCGGTCGCCAATCTCATCGTGGGCACGAGCCGCAGCCCATTCGGCCTGCTGGTGCCACATGTCCATATAGTCCACCTCACCGTAGAAGATGCGTTCCACAGGCTCCTGCTGGGCACGGATCGACTTGGTGGGGTCGAAGAAGGGGTCTCGTACTTTTGCCACAATTACTTTCTAGACCAGTATTAATAAGAAAAGGGCCTGAACTTAATCAGGCCCAACTCTACGTATTAGAGACCAAGGTCAGCCTCAAAATCAGCGGCCTCCAGGCGCTTACGCACGGTGGTCATGAAGCGACCAGCATCAGCACCATCAACCAGCTGGTGGTCATAGGTCATTGGGAGGAAGACCATCTGGCGGATGGCAATGGCATCAGAGCCACCTTCGCTCACCACAACTGGACGCTTCTTAATCACGCCGGTACCAACAATGGCTGCCTGTGGTGGCACGAGGATAGGCGTATCAGAAAGCGCACCCTCGGAACCAATATTGGTAATGGTGAAAGTACCGCCGGAAAGATCCGATGGCTTGAGCTGGCCGTTGCGTGCACGATTAGCCACATCCACAATGGCCTGGGCCAATTCAGGAAGGCTCATACGATCCGCATTGTGGATAACTGGGCTGAGCAGACCTGCCTCAGTATCAACTGCGATACCAAGGTTCACGCTTGGGTGATAGGTAATTTCCTTGGTCTCCTGGTTATAGGAGGCATTGACATTTGGATGTGCCACCAGGGCCTCAACCATGGCCGTAGCAAAGAATGGCAGGTAGGTTAGGTTCACACCATACTTGGCGGCAAACTCGGCCTTCTTCGCGGTGCGAAGAGCGGCCACGCCAGTCATATCCACCTCATGCAGCTGGGTGAGCTGTGCGGAAGTGTGCAGGGACTCGAGGGTCTTCTTAGCCGTAATCTCACGGATGCGGTTAACGCGCTTAGTCGTACCACGCAGACCCGAAAGATCAGCTGCGGCAGCAGGGGCTGCAGCCACAGGAGCGGAAGCAGCAGGTGCAGGAGCAGCAGCCGCTGCCTTAGCAGCCTCAGCAGCTGCCAGCACATCCTGCTTACGGATACGGCCACCAATGCCGGTACCCTTCACAGCATTCAGGTCCACACCGTGCTGCTTAGCCAGCTTGCGCACCAGTGGGGTCACATATGGCAGATTCTCCTCGCTACCAAAGCTTGGGGCAGCAGCAGGTGCTGGGGTTGGCTCAGGTGCTGGGGCTGCAGGAGCGGCAGCTGGAGCTGGAGTTGGTTCAGGTGCTGGTGCTGGAGTCGACTGGGTTGGGGCCGGCGCGGTAGCGCTGGCCGCTCCGGCCTCGCCGATGCGGACGATCACGGCGCCGACATCAACGGTGTCATCTTCCTGCGCGAGGATTTCGAGGATGGTGCCGGCGACTGGGCTTGGGACCTCGGTGTCGACCTTGTCGGTGGATACTTCGAGGAGTGGCTCGTCAACAGCGACAGTGTCGCCCACGGACTTGAGCCAGCGGGTGATGGTGCCTTCGGTGACGGACTCGCCGAGCTCAGGCATGACCACATCAGCAGCAGCGCCGGTTGGGGCCGGGGTAGCAGCAGGAGCAGCGGCGGCAGGTGCTGGAGCAGCAGCGGGTGCTGGGGTTGGCTCAGGGGTTGGTGCAGGAGCTGCTGGAGCAGGAGCGGCAGCGGCGGCGGAAGCATCGCCGATGCGGACAATGACGGCGCCGACGTCGACGGTGTCATCTTCCTGTGCGAGGATTTCGAGGATGGTGCCGGCTACTGGGCTTGGGACCTCGGTGTCGACCTTGTCGGTGGATACTTCGAGCAGTGGCTCGTCAACGGCAACAGTATCGCCCACGGACTTCAGCCAGCGGGTGATGGTGCCCTCAGTGACGGACTCGCCGAGTTCTGGCATTACCACATCAGTGGCTGCGCCAGCGCTGGCTGGTGCAGCGGCGGCTGGTGCAGGAGCAGCTGGCTGTGCAGGTGCTGGGCTTGGAGTGGACTGGGTAGGGGCCGGAGCGCTAGCTTCGGCGGCCTCGCCGATCACGGCAATGATGGAGCCGACATCGACGGTGTCGTCCTCATTGGCGCGGATTTCAAGAATGGTGCCAGCAGCAGGGGAGGGGATTTCCGTATCGACCTTATCGGTGGAGACTTCGAGCAGTGGCTCGTCAACGGCGACAGTGTCACCGACCTTCTTCAGCCAGCGGGTGATGGTACCTTCAGTGACGGATTCACCCAGCTCGGGCATCTCAACATTAAAAGCCATAGGGTCAGTCTCCTTTGGAAGAAGTGGAATATATCTACTTCGAGGATACCGCTCATCGTTTCACCATGGGCGGCCCCGGAGAGATATGTGAAATTTTGGGGGCAACTATTTTGTGCGGGCATGGGAATCCATGCACACCACAGAATAGGTTTGTTCCTAAGTTTATTATTAATAGGGCGGAAATGAAAACGGGCGGGCGTGGTTGTGGAGAAAAAGGTTGTTGACTAGGCCGTGGGGTCTAGATCACAGGGCCATTACACCCTCCCCGTTTCTGTTTTGAAAAAACGGAGTTTTTGAAAAACAGAAACCGGCCCAGGGAAGTGGATTGGGCTTCCGGGGCCGGCTAAAGGAAAACAGATAAGGAAAACAGTTTAGGAAAACACAGATACCAGCGTGGTTGCACTGGCGAGGCAAGAATCGATATGGCTCCTTCGGGTCAGTAGGGGACGGAACTATTTTTTAGCGGCCAAGTTCCGCATGTGGGGAGGGTGTTGGTCCCGCACCTTGGTCTTGATTAGGTCCATAATTTCCCGGCAGTACCCAATGCCAACCGCGAAGCCAAAGAGAGCGATGCTCGTCTTGACAATCTTCGGAACACTGGTGAAATACAGGGAGCAGATGACATAATCGGCAGCACGGTAGAGAAGAAAGCCTATTGCTAGACCCATAAGCAGGGTGCCGAGGCGTTCGTACTTCGACAGTTTCTTCATCATGGTGGTGTCCTAAAAAATAGTTCGTCGTCAGTGGATTATGTACATCAGGTACAAGGACCGAGTCGTGCAGTGGAGGAGTTATCGTGTCGTTGTTGCTATTCGCACAACCACATTCAGGGGGAGAAGCAAAACCTAAATGCGGTGTAACACTCGGTACCTCGTACCCGATGTATGAATTAGAGTTTAAGACCCGAAGCTGCGTGGAAGACCCCCAAGAGCATGAAGATTCGCATGTATTCAATGTGATAGTCCTATCGCGTAGCTTGTGGGCGCCTACCCCTATCCTGTGAGCCGGCTGTGTTGATTGCGCTGCCAGGGCTTTTGGCTACCTTCGAGCCCGTAGGTAACGGGGTTGCTTTTGAAAAATCCGGTACTTGGCATAGTTGCGCGCCTGCTTTCCTTGCTTTTCGACGGCTGCTGCAGGCCTCAGCCTGCAGCAGAGTCCGACAACAATGCAGAATACTATGCAGGATTCCGCATCCATAGTTTTGTAGGGGAAAGATCTCTAGGGTAAAAGCACATATACTGGTCTAACTGATTTTCAGGAAAATTTTTGGCCCCTGAACAGGTGCAACATATAAATCCTATTTGCGTACCGGGATTCATTAGTATTCAGTATCGAAACATAATATACAGGGTTTTGGCCCGGCTTCGCCGCGTCAAAACTTCCCTGGAATGAAGGCATAATACGAAAAGCCCTCCCGCAGAGCGTTAACTCCACAGAAGGGCTCTGAGGGCTAAAGGTCGCTTCGCGACTTTATCCCTCAGCTAGTTTTTCGAGGAAGGCAATCAGCGTGCGCACTGGATTACCGGTGGCGCGCTTTGGGGTGTAGTTATATGGGGCGCCGTTGTTGTAGGCAGGGCCGGCAATGTCCAGGTGGGCCCAGCGGTCGACACCGGCGAAGTGGGAGAGGTAGACGCCGGCGGCGAGCATGCCTCCCCAGCGGACCTTGGTGATATTGCGGATATCGGCGATGTCAGATTCCACTTCCTTGATGATCTCCTCAGGGAATGGGAATGGGACGGCGGGTTCGCCATTATTATTGCCGATCTTTGCGATTTGCTCACGCAGCTTCGTATCACCCATGACGGCGAAAGTACGAGTACCCAGGGCGACCATCTGTGCACCGGTCAAGGTGGCGGCATCAATGAGGTAGTCCGGCTTTGATTCGCTGGCGCGCGCCAAGGCATCGGCCAGAACCAGGCGGCCTTCCGCATCGGTATTGAGGATTTCGCTGGTCACACCACCATAGTGGCGGATGACATCGCCAGGGCGGGAAGCAGAACCACTTGGCATATTTTCGGCCAGTGGGAGAACTGCTTCCAGGGCCACAGGAAGACCAAGGGAGGCAGCGCCAAAGACCACGCCAACCATGGTGGCCGAACCGGCCATATCGGAGGTCATTTCATCCATGCCAGCGCCAGGCTTCAAAGAAATACCACCGGTATCAAAGGTAATGCCCTTACCCACAAGTCCAACCTTGGCCTTGGCATTTTCCGGCTGGTAGCGCAGGATAACCACGCGTGGGAGGCGCACAGAGCCCTTGCCCACAGCAACCACGCCACCATAACCGAGGCGCTCAAGTTCGTCATAGTCGAGGACCTCAACGCTTACTGGGAGCTTGGTACCAGCAAAAGTCTCCTCAATGCGCTTGGCATAAGACTCAGGGTAGAGAAGATTTGGAGGAGTATTGACAATATCGCGAACCAAACGCACCGCATTCACGCGGGCCATAATCTCACTAGCCTTGGCCTCATCCAGGGTGATGGCAACAAAGCTGCCGGCCTTTTCCGGCTCAGCCTTGAGGCCATAGAACTCATAGCCACCAAGCAGATAGCCTTCAATGAGAGCATCCGGCAGTTCGGTGCAGTCCACATGGACATTCTTCGTGCGGTAGCTGCGACCAAGATTGCCGCCAATCCTGCGCCAATCCTCATCCTTGAGGCTCTCATTCTTTGCGCCGAGACCAACTACGACATAGGTTTCGCCGGAGGACTGAGGCTGGACATTGACCTCACCGCGCTCACCCTTGAAGCCACAGACAGCGGCCAAGTCCGCGACCTGCTGGGTTTCACCGCTTAGTGCGCGTGGGTGGAAGGGGACAATGGCACGGTAGCCGCTCTCCTGCTTAAAATGCGCGAAAAGAACACGTACTCGCTCCGTGTTCTTGCCATAGCTTGTCATTGCAGCCCGAACGATCAACTCAGGCATGGAGGACATTGTTGCTGATACAGTCATCTAGAACTCCTTAGGACTTGTGAGTGCCAAAAATACAATCAGCCCATACTACTCAAGCCGAATTGTTTGCGGATATACCCCATCTTAGCGCCCATACGCCGGCTTTTCTACAAAAATTCCATAATCCTCTACAATTGCCAGAAAATTAGGTGTACAGTAGTTTTATGGCTTTGTCTTTTACCGTTGAGAAAACTTCCACTCCAACTTCCCCTGAGCGTATTGCTGAAATTCTGAAGAACCCTGGCTTCGGTCATTACTTCACCGACCACATGGTCGTCATTGACTGGGACACCGAGAAGGGCTGGCACGATGCCCGCGTTGTACCTTATGGCCCAATCACCCTGGACCCATGTGCCTCCGTTCTTCACTATGGCCAGGCCATCTTCGAGGGCCTGAAGGCTTACCGCCAGGCTGATGATTCCATCACCACCTTCCGTGCGGATGCCAATGCCCGCCGTTTCCAGGATTCCGCAGAGCGTCTTGCTATGCCTAAGCTCCCAGTTGAGGACTTCCTCGAGGCAACCGCTCAGCTTGTGAAGGCCGATAGGGATTGGGTTCCTGCCGCCGGTGGCGAGGAATGCCTCTACATCCGCCCATTTATGATTGCCACCGAGGTTGCCCTGGGCGTTCACCCAGCTAATAGCTACTCCTGCTACTTCGTTGCCTCCCCAGTGGGTGCGTACTTCAAGGGCGGCATTAAGCCAGTTACCGTCTGGATTTCTGAGGACTATGTTCGCGCCTGCCCAGGTGGTACCGGTGCTGCTAAGTTCGCTGGTAACTATGCTGCTTCCTTGCTCGCACAGGAGCAGGCAGCAGAGAAGGGCTGCGACCAGGTTGTGTGGCTCGACGCCATCCACCGCGAGTACGTGGAGGAGATGGGCGGTATGAACCTCTTCTTCATCTTCAAGGGTGAGGATGGTCCACATGTTGTGACCCCTAAGCTCTCCGGCTCCCTGCTTCCAGGTGTGACCCGCCGTTCCGTTCTCGCCATGGCTGAGAAGCTCGGCTACTCCACTGAGGAGCGCCTCGTCTCCACCAAGGAATGGGAAGCAGCTGCCGCTGACGGCACTCTTCTTGAGTCCTTCGCTTGTGGTACCGCCGCTGTTATTACCCCAGTTGGCACCGTAAAGTCCAAGCATGGCGAGTTCACCATCAACAACAACGAGCCAGGTGAAATCACCATGCAGCTTCGCGAAGCCCTCACCGGCCTCCAGCGTGGCGCTGTTGAAGACACCTTCGGCTGGAACAAGACTATCGCGTAGTCTTTCTTTCTAGCGCAGAGCTCTTTTAGAGCTTGTCGACGAATGCCCGGTCTTAACAGACCGGGCATTTTTTAGGCACACTAGATTTGGCGAAGGCACATCTCAATATTGCTCATTAGTAGAACCGTTGCCTCTCTGAGAGTTCTTCGAGAAAATAGGCCGATATGAACTCTGCCCATGCCATAGTTGCATCATAAGAGAGCTTTGCCATCCGCCTGGTAAAAAGTTGCGGAGGGTAAGGGCTGCGATGGGCTGTCGGAGCATCATTCCGTAGTGAGCCAACATTGGCGGGGATAGCAATTACGTTATTGAGCAGCTTATTTATTTTCTTATCAAGCTCATCTAGCGACGGTAATCCTGTAGCCCTTTTAATGCTCTCAGCTCTCTCGCTAGGGTGCAACACCAAAGCGGAGTGGAGTTTACCAAGATTCCCCATGAGGTCCTTTGGATCCGGCTCTTCGTCGAGCGACTTAAGCAAGCGGAAAGTAAATTCTTCGATGAACGAACGATGCTTGCATATTTGTGTATCCGGTGCGATCGTGAAATCTCCGGTCCATTCGAAGGAATCTTGCAGGTTGTGATTGTTTTCCGCGCCGTCTAGCGTGCGAATTACTTGTAACAACTTCCCGTCATAAACTTCAGATTTTTCTAACCAATACTGACCGTCTTTGTTCGCGAGGTGCCATCCAATTCTTTGCAGGACGCGCCTCACAGAAGGTATGGTATGCACAAACCATGAATTTAGCGCGTCGCCAGGGTCGAAGTCTTCCAATTCACGCGCGGCATTGAGGGTCATTTCGAAGACACTCATGAGTCGCTCTAACTGCAGAGAATCTTTCAGGTCAATGTGTCGTAAGTAACCTTCGAAAATGGCGGGGCAGATTGTTTTTATCGACTCATCTTTGGTTAGTTGTGTGTACTCGATGAATCCAAAGGCCTGAAACGCGAAGTGTACCCCGTCATCAGAGCATCGACGGCAGGCACAGGCGAGTTCTGTAACAGCGTTGGTTAGAAGATATTCGTAGTGCTGTTTGGAGGCAATATTTCGG
Organism: Corynebacterium sp.; assembly: GCA_030530875.1. Classification (GTDB taxonomy): domain Bacteria; phylum Actinomycetota; class Actinomycetes; order Mycobacteriales; family Mycobacteriaceae; genus Corynebacterium. Next base: position 1,298 of record JAUMUD010000050.1, on the reverse strand, counting down.
GTCATTTTTATACCTTCTCTACGGTTCTGGCCATTGGGTTGGGTCACAAATACGCGCAATTGCAATCAGTGCCTTCTCAGGGATCGCTAATTCGCCGTTGGTGCTGCTTAATAGATGATCTTGCATCGCTCGGTTATAAACAACAAGCATCTGGCGGTACAAGTGGCTCGCGCCGTGAACCTTGACTTTGCAGAAGCCCTTGGGGGCGACATCGGCCTTGATAGTTTCATACAGACCCTTATTCACAAGATGTGCTGCGAGGGTCGCCATTTGCGCCTCCATCGGGTTATAAGGCTCAAAACCGAGGAAAACAATAGACTCTAAAAGTCGTTGGCGCAGCGTTGGATCGAGTTTGCAGTGGGGATCGCTAAGATACGTCTTCAGGTGTTCAAACATGCCGAGAACCTGGTGGACGAAGATACCATTCTGTGAAGGCATCTCCGAATCGAGCCCCCCAAGGGCTTTCCGATATTCAGAGGTAAAGCCCATTGCTAGCACTTCAGAAGCTTCCGCATACACGTCGGCACTAAGGTTCGCTAGGATACTCACGTTGCTGCTTTCTTTTTGTATTTCATCTTGCTTTTTCAAGTCCTCCTTAATCTGTTGTGGTAGTGCTTCAAAATAAAGGCTGAGCGTAGCCAAGTTTAGGGATTGAAGTTGCAAAAGCTTCCGCTCAAATGGGCTGAGGCTCTCTGGAGTGGGGGCTAGGCCTCCATTTTCATCTAGTACTTCCTCTGTTGTGCGAGTTTTGCCGCGTCGGGCTGCAATGAATTCTTCGAGCGCCTGATTTCCGAGCTCGTTCAGGGAAATATTTTCGTCATGCGCCAAATTGTCGAGAGACTTTTTGACGGCCTCGGAGACTCGAATACTCACTACTTTTGTTAATTTCGGATTCTTCATGTATACAAATTTAGCATCAACGCTTCACCTGTTCAAGTGGGTCGAATTTCGGCGTAACATCGGCTGCCGTAGCGATGATAAAAATGCGCGGGCTAGCCGATGCTAGTGCCCGCGCAATTACTCGTATGGTGCTATATGGTGTCAAAGAATCTGCTGTAGTAGTAGTCCCTCGTATGATGATTTTCAAGGGCCAGTGCTGCGGCTTGATCCTTGGTGTAAAAAGTGGGGAACATTTTTGTATAAAGAAAAATCAACTCTTCGAGTGTGATCCCAAAAGCCTTCGCTACGATGACGTCAATTTCAGCCATCGCACGCTGTCTTTCGGCCCAGTCTCGGATTGGGGTTTCATGACTCCATGGTTGTCCAGTGAGTTTCTCGTAAAGGGGGTTATAAGCCTC
>JAUMUD010000049.1 GCA_030530875.1 Corynebacterium sp. | reverse complement strand
TTGAAGCTATATTAGCTAACACGCGATTGGTCTCAAATTAGGACACCACACCACGAGGTAAATCCGCGGATACATAAAACTTAGCCAAGCGGAATGGGATGATTTTCCTTTCAGATCGAGAATCCGTTCAGCTTCTTGCTGGCTCAGGCCTATTTTCTCAACCAGCTGGTCAACTGTATAATCAAACTTGTCTGCATAAATAAAGCCATCGGACCCCGTGTTATACGGTGGATCGATGTAAATGCATTTAATCTTTCGCGCATATGAACCAAGCAGATGCTTAAGGACATCAAGGTTGTCACCAACAATATACAAATTCTCGGACTGCGCATTACGTTCCTGGCCATTGTGCACCGTATCAGGTACTAGAACAGACTCTGGCTTTGTTGAAGCAATGTATTTCGAGTAGGATTTACCAAGGAATTTTAATTCGTAGCTTTCATTATTCAGATCGACGCTGTTCTCGGCCAACACATTCTGGAGACGGTCTATCATAAAATTACCCTCGGTATCAAAGTACTCTGGTAATTCACGTCGAATTTTTGCTATGGCCAGGTCATTTGCCATAATCTGCTGATTTTTCTCGATATTATCACGGATCATAAACGGACCTCCTCGATCTAAATAAGAAATGCAAGCTTATCATAACTTGTGCAGATCTCGAGTTAGCGACAGGCTAATCCTACTGTGTAGGATTGTTGCCATACAACTCCGATGCGGGCCATCAAAAATAAGCTCTATCACATGCCGAAAGCAGTATAGATTTACACTAAAACGTGCCAAACTAGCAGCAATGAAGCACACCGTTCCCTACAGATAAGTTTAGCTTTATCTAAAATCACACCAACTCAGCTGGTCTACCCCACACAAGGCGGCTAGCCCGCATGACCAAACCGAAAAGTATCCTCAGGAGAGAGAAATAGTGAACTGCCAGCAAATTTAAGAAAAGTGAACTATGATATTTAACTAAGATACACTTGCCTACTTGACCAAAAGGGGACTAGCAATGACCGATAACTACGTCTTTAAGCTAGAAGCACCACAGCATATTTTTGGCGACAACAAGACCATATATCCGAAGCCTTGCACGCTAATCTACGGTCGTAATGGAACAGGTAAATCCAGCCTCACTTTCGCGATGCAAAACATCGATAACCCCGGAACCAAGGTCAAAGTTTTCCGTGGATTTCAAGACCTCCTAGACACTGACGAGAAGCTCAATGCAATTACTTTTCTACCGAGTGACACTAAGAAATTAGAAGAATTAGCTCAAAAGAGTAACGCCATTAAAGAATACGGCGAAACTATTACGGCGCTTCAGTCATCGATTTCTGAACTATCCAGAAGGCGAGTCCAACTTCTCGAGCAGATTATGCCTAACCTCGACGACATCCTTGCAGATCTGAAGAAAAATGTCCCCTACTCTATCAACTTCAACCTCAAAGAGCTCCAAAGCGCTTTGGCGACGCTGGAGGATGATGATATTCTGGCTGACCAAACCCAGAGTGAAATGCGCACAGCAATTGAGGTAGGCCAACCAGACCCTATTAGTTTAGAAATCTTCGATGTATTTCAAGTGGCCGACATCGTTGGAGAACTCAGAGATATTAGGGAGAAATTTGAGTCCTTATCAGCAATTTACTCTGACGTTCACGAAAGAGTTCATTCTGATAAATACCTCCGCAAGATCATTAAAAGGTCAGCTGAGTCACTTGAAAATTTTGTACAAAATTATCCAGATCCAATGCTCACATCCAGCTCTTTTCTCCCTAAATCAGATGCTGCTGAAATCTTCGAACAGTACAAGGAACAGCTTAAAAATATTCGGTCTAAATTCCACGATGTTTCGTCGAATCTGTATTTATGGCTCGCCGAGTCTGGCCATCCTCTGAATATCAACATCGACGATGCTATATCAGGATACATAAATACAACAATTCGTTGTCAGGAGCTGATAGAACACCACAACGATTCTATTTATTCTTTAATGCTCGTGAGGGAAAAGAAGTCCGAGTTACTATGCCGTTCTTATCTTGCACTTCACTATCTCGATTCTGCCGAACGAATGAGCAATGCCCGGCGAATCGCTGAAATAGAAAGAGAAATAAACGGCTGCCAGGAGAGACTTAAGCTTTATGAAGCCATGTGCCATGACCATATACAGCAGGCCGACGCGATTCGCCGTAGGCTGGCCGATGCAAAGCCTGCAACAGACTTTATCAATTTCCGTCTCAAGCACAGTGCTTGTTTCAACTTCGAATTGGTCGCAGTAGAAAAATCAAATCCCAATTTTGGTTCTGCAAACCACTCGTTCAGATATAGTTACCGCGTTAAGAGCAACATTGATGGAACAGAACGCAGCGTGTCCACACTCAGCACAGGTGAAAAAAAATTACATAGCCTTCCTTTGGTATCTCCAGGACATTGCTCATACTATCTCAGACGAGCAGCAATCTGTGATCGCAGTATTGGATGACCCTTTCAATAGCAATGACGAGCTGACTATATACGGCATGACTGTTGAAATTCAGAAATTATTCTGGCAAGTCCGCCAAGGTATTTCTGCTAAAAATGCCACTCAACCTACCATTTGTCAGTTGATTGTCCTAACTCACAATTTTCCCCTCTACGCTGAACTCCTTCACCAAGTTTGGATTAAGGGTAAAAAGAATTCGGTCGCTTTTCACCTCATTAAGGGCACACCATACACTGACGTCATTGAAGCGAATCTTTCAGAGCCCGATTTACTAATTAACACCCGCTATGAGGAATGTTGGGTGGAGCTTTACCATTGCTATGCTAATAAGCGCATCTTCTCGATGCCGAACCTCATCCGACAAATTATTGAGATGCATTCAGCTTTCCAGCGGATCAAAAATCCTTGTGACTTCAATCCTGAATTGAAGAAATTATATAACGCACAGTCGCATTCCGCTGATCCGACGTTATACCCACAAACATCAAAAAATCACGAAGAACTCATGCAAATGCTGAAATTATATTTCATCGAACACGAGAGTGCTGACGACTCGAAATACGAAAGTCCACACTTTGCGGCATACTGGAAATTCGCCCAGGAGATCGTAAAAGAGGCGCGATTAATCAGATAACGTCGACCCCGTCTACCTGCAGCTCAGCTGGTTAAAAAGCTATGGAATACTTGAAAATAAACTCCTTGCAACCAGCATCACCTCAGAAGTCCTGAGCCCTCATAGCCACCAAAACCGCCATATTCGTGTCCCGATCACCGACTATATTCTGATTTAGAACTTGGATATTTGTAAGCTAGATTCTGAGAAGCTCTCTCACGGGCATCCAGGTGCTCGGATTTAGCCAAACTGATGCTGGAGGATGTAAATGCACAACAACGCCGAGGTTATGGAGATTACGCTGCTTGACGGCACATACCGTGGCCCACGTAAGGTCACTATTGCCACCATCGAGAGCAGCTATAGCCTCTTCATCATTCCGCGTGAGAGTATTGCGTCATTCTCTTCCTCCGAGGGACTCAACCAGCCTGGCATCTACATGCTTGTGGGCGACCTGCACTCGGAACGTCCTGAGCTCTATATCGGCCAGGCAAATAAGCGCAAGAACGGCAATGGTGCGATTAGTCGCATCCAGGAGCACTTTGCCAATGGGCGGCATCTGTTCTGCGAGACTGCCATTGTTCTGGTGGACAACCCACTGAATTTTGGCGCGACTGAGCTCAACAGCCTTGAAAACTCCTTCACCCGCCTGGCACTGAAGGCACGCAGGACCGAGTTGAAGAATGGCTGCGAGCCCACCTCAGCAAACTTGGATACCACCCGTCAGATTCGTCTCGAGCGTGTTATTGGCTATACCCAGCTGATGCTCGCCACGCTTGGTATTGAGATTTATGAGCCACGGAAGGTGAAGGACTCCTCTTTCAATGCCATTGAGAAGAGGACGGAGGAAGTGCAGGCCGAGGAGCGCACTGGCAAGCACGTAGCAAACCCGGAGATTGCAGATAATGAGGACATCTTCTACCTCAAGCACCACACTCTTAGCGAACCTGCCAAGCTCAAGTACGTGGTCAATGCCGATGGCACTCCGTCCTATGTGCTGCTTGCTGGTTCTGAGATTTCGCGCGAAGTCAACTATCCCATGGCCGAGCAGCTGCGCGAAGAACATGCCGATTCCTTAAGCGACTTTCGCGTCACGAAGAACATTGCTTTCGATGTTCCAAGCCGGCCCTCAATTCTCGTGGTTGGTAAATCACGCAATGGCTGGGTCGAGTGGAAGACTCTGGATGGCCAAACTCTCTCGGATATTTACCGATCCGAATAAGAGAGTGGACGAGGGGAGCTTCGATAAGCAAAATCCAGAACCGCACTAGTTTGCCTGCCCGCACACTTATGCTACCTGCAGGAACAGGGCTTATCTGGATTTGTACCTACTTGTTTAGGTCTATACACTATTCTTTCATGCTCGTAATTGCTCTTATCGCCTTTTCCTTGAATCTTCGTGCCGTAGTCACCAGTGTGGCCGGCGTCCTTGCTGAGGTCCAGGCCTCCACGGGGATGAGTTCCTCCATGGCGGGTCTATTGACGGCCTTGCCAGGCTTTATCTTTGGTGTGGTTGGTTACTTCACACCAGTAATTAGTCGCCGTCTGGGTATTCGTGGCACCTTGGTTCTGGCCATGGTGATTCTTGGCGGGGGTATTTGGGCACGTACGCTCACGGGCAATGCGGTTATCTTTGTGATTTGGTCCGCCGTGGCGCTGGCCGGTGTGGCCATTGGCAATGTCCTTGCCCCGGCATATATTAGGGCCTACTTCCCCAATAAGTTGCAGCTGATGATGCTGGTTTATACGCTTACCCTGGGTGTGGGCACGGTGGTTAGTGCCTCTGTTAGTGCCCCGCTGCTGCCTCACTTGGGTTGGCATTGGACGCTGCGTATTTGGGCTGTGGCTGCTTTTATTGCTGCTGTGATTCTTATCTTCGCCCTGATGGTAAAAGTCAAGGAACCTGATGTTAGTGGTAATCGTGGCGGTGTGATGGGCCTTATGAAGAGCCCAAAGGCTATTTGGCTCATGCTCTTCTTTGGTCTCCAGTCCATGCAGGCCTATGTGCAGATGGGTTGGCTGCCACAGATTGCCCGCGATAAGGGTGTTTCTGCTACTCAGGCTGGCTATATGCTCGGTGTACTGCAGACCGTGATTATTATCGGCGCTTTTGTTGCCCCAGTTATTCTTGGCCGCTTCCGTAATCCTGGCCCAATTGCCTGCATCTTTGCGCTTACCACCATCCCTGCTTATGCCGGTATTTTGTGGCTGCCTAGTGCAATGTGGCTCTGGATTATTCTGCTGATTTTCTCCAACCTCTGCTTCCCTATCGCGCTTAGCCTTATTGGTACCTCCGGCCGCACTGTGGAATCCACCGCGAATCTCTCTGCCCTGGTTCAGGGTATTGGTTATGTGCTTGCCGGTTGTGGCCCACTGGCAGTAGGTGTGCTGCACTCCTGGTCCGGCGGCTGGACCGTGCCAGTAGTAGTCATGATGCTTATGGCCATCCCCTTTGCTTATGCTGGTCTGCGCGCTGCCCAACCGGGTTATGTGGACTAGTTCTTTAAGCTAGAATAAAACCATGTCTGAACAACGCACTCCTATGTCGAAGAGTCCCCGCATCTTCGACCAATCGGAGAAACTCAAGGGGGTTCTCTACGAGATTCGTGGCCCGGTGACCGCCTTGGCTGAGCGCCTGGAACTTGATGGCCACAAGATTCTGAAGCTCAATACCGGTAATCCTGCCGTCTTCGGCTTTGATGCGCCGGATGTGATTATGCGCGATATGATCGCCGCCCTTCCAACCTCTCAGGGCTATAGCACCTCCAAGGGCATTATTCCTGCACGTCGCGCCATTGTGACCCGCTATGAGGTCATCCATGGCTTCCCTTATTTCGATGTGGATGACGTGTATCTGGGCAATGGTGTTAGTGAGCTCATCGGCGTGGTCACCCAGGCCCTGCTCAATGATGGCGATGAGGTTTTGATCCCTGCACCGGATTACCCACTATGGACCGCAGCGACCTCCCTGGCCGGCGGTAAGCCAGTGCACTACCTCTGCGATGAGGAAGATAACTGGAACCCATCCCTGGAAGACATCCGCTCCAAGATTACGGATCGCACCAAGGCCATTGTGGTTATTAACCCTAATAACCCAACCGGTGCTGTCTATCCACGCCACATCCTTGAGGGCATTGCCGATATCGCCCGTGAGCATGAGCTTCTCATCCTCGCCGATGAGATCTACGACCGCATTCTCTACGATGATGCTCAGCACATCAATATGGCCGCTGTGGCCCCTGATTGCCTCTGCATCACCTTCAACGGTCTCTCTAAGGCATACCGCGTTGCGGGTTATCGCGCGGGTTGGATGATTGTCACTGGCCCTAAGGGCCATGCCAAGGGCTTTATTGAGGGCCTGGATTTGCTCGCCGGCACTCGCCTCTGCGCCAATGTTCCTGGCCAGCACGCTATTCAGGTGGCACTCGGTGGCCGTCAGTCCATCTATGACCTCACCTGTGAGGGCGGTCGCCTCTATGAACAGCGCAATGTCGCCTATGAGAAGCTCAACTCGATTCCTGGCGTGTCCTGCGTGAAGCCAATGGGTGCGCTTTATTGCTTCCCGAAGCTCGACCTCAATATGTACGACATCCACGATGACGCCCAAATGATGCTCGATCTTCTCAAGCAGGAAAAGATCCTCATGGTTCAAGGCACCGGCTTCAACTGGCCAACCCCTGATCACTTCCGCGTAGTCACCCTCCCATGGGCCAATGAGCTCGCCGATGCCATTGACCGCCTGGGCAACTTCCTGGCTTCGTACCGCCAATAAACGAGCTAACGGGTTAGCGAGTTAACGGGTTAACGCGTTGTTTCCACCGCTCTTTTCCCTCGGGATTAGGGCGGTTTTCTTTCTTTTCGGCGGCCCGGCTGGCTCAGATTTCTCGCTAATCTGGGCCTGAAATGCCGCATATTATAACTCAATAATGGATACTAACTAATCCCGATCCGCAAATAGGCTTTTCATGTTGCACCTGCTCAAGGCCTAAAAATTCTCCTGAAAATCGCTTAGATAGGTCTATGTGCTTTTACCTTAGAGATCTTTCCCCTACAAAACTATGAATTCAAGGATCTGTATAAAATCCTAGGTTTTAGAATTGCAAATTCCTCGCTAGTCAGAATCCTCACTATTCGGAATGTTCCCGCAAGGGAGCATTCGCCAGGTGGTACTTCCTGGCGGTGGTGATGAGGTCTTCGAAGGTGGCGTGGACGGTGTCCTCGTGGGGGAAGTCGTCGTGCCACTGGAGGAGGGCCTCCACAAAGGCTGGCCAGAGGTCTTCCCAATAGAGAAGCAGGGCTGGGAGGGTCTTATCTTCCGTGGGAATTGTGGAAGATGGGGAGGGTGTGAAGGAGGCGTCGGAAAGCCGAGTGGCAAGGGCCTCGAGGCAGTCATGCGCCCGGCGGGCCAAGCGGTGCTCATAGGGCTCATGGGCTGGGGCCTGGGCAGGGAGAAAGGTGGCCATGGCCCGTGTGCATTCAAGGGCATCGGCCAGGGACTCCTGGAGCTTGGCTCGACTATCGGCGTAGTACTTCATAATTTAATTATCCAACCCGAATTCATTAATGTAGCCACCGACGAGCCCATAAACTTCCTCCATTGTGTATGGGGTGAGCTCAGTGAGCTTGCGCAGGAGTTTGATGAAATCGGCGGTTTGCTCCATGACATAGTCGGAGAAGGACCAGGCCTCGTCCTCGGTGTCGACTCCTAGCTGGTAGCCGGTGAGGAAGACCTCATAGAGGGTCTCGTAGCTATCGCAGAGATCAAGTTCGAGGCCGAGGTGGGCGAAGTCGCGCATCATGGCTTTGGAAATATACTGCGTGCCGGGGAAGCGGATTTCGGCGTGAAGGGCTCGGGACATTTCAATGACGAGCCGGGCCCAGGCATTGGAGACGCAGATAAAGAGGTTGGGGAAGTCAATGACACCTCGGTGGCCGAGGTGAATCCTATTGAGCTCGCCGGGGTATTTGGTGCGCATGAAGGAGGTTTCGAGGTATTTTTTGAAATTCTCATTGGTAAGCGGGCTTAGGAAGCGCTCGTCCTCGGAGAGGTCGGCGAGGCCGAGGATTCTATTGAAGCGGGGTGCGTATTTAGCCTCGTACTCGGGGAAACAGGAGATGATGGCCTCGAGTTCTTTAATGAGGAAGAGGCTGGGGCGGGTTTCTGAGATCCAGTCAAGGATGGCTCCGAAGAGACGGTCGAGGTAGGTGTGGGAAAGACTTCGGAGGTCATTCCAGAGCTCAAGGTCTGGGGTCTGGTCTTTATTGAGGGAGATGGGTGGGGCCTCGGGCATTGGTTCGCTTTCGAAGCCATAGCTATTGAGGAGGTCGAGGATCTCGCAGGTGGATTCAAAAATGAGGGCGGCCTCGGCCTTCTTTTCGGCGCTGGGCTCGGTCTGAGTTGCGTCGAGGGCCTGGTCGATGCGGATGAATTCGGTGACCACGGCAATGGTCCTGCTTAGGTGACCTTGGAGAAGTTCAGCGTAGACGTTCATGAGCGGCCCTTCAGGTTGATGTACTTGCCGGCAATTTTTTTGGCATCTCGGACGGTGAAATCACTGTGTTTGAGCAGGGCTTTGAAGAAGATGCGGAATTCATCGATGGCGGTATTGAGCTCCATCTCCATGAGGTGTTCTGCGTCCAGGTTTTGGGCGGTGGCGGCCTCGATGATTTGCTGCTCGAGGCTCACGGCGGTCGGCGAATCAATCCTGACCGCATTGAGGAAGGCCTCCATGGATGGGATAAGGCCATAGGCTACGCCAAGGCGAAGGAAGGCCTCATGCATATCCGTGATTTCTGGCATGTAAAGAGGGAAGCGGAAATGGTAGCGGGCGATGACATTGATGGCCTCCATAAGGTAGGACCAGGTGGTGGCGGCATTGTCATAGTAGCCTTCATCCTTGATGACAATGGGCTTTGGGGGTACTTCCGGGTCGATATTGGTGAGAATCTCAAAGGGATCGCCATTGGGGCCTGGGGCCATAATGACCTTGGCCTCTGGGGGAAGTTGGATTTTGGCCATCTCGTCTTCTTTGAACCAGGCCTCAACCTGATCCGCATAATCCGGGATGTCATAATCAGGGTCATCGGCTGTGGAGTCATTGGCTTTGGGTTTGCGGACGAGGGCGCGAATATTGAAGGCGTCCTTGGAATCCATGAGTTCGCTGTAGGCCTGGCGTTCTTCCCAGCCTTCGGGGTGGAGGGCATCCCAGAGGACCTTAAAACGCGTGGTATAAATGCCTGGCACGGCATCCTGGCGCAGCCATTCAAGGGCGCACTCACGGAAAATACTCGCGGCGATATGCCACTGCTCCACGTCCTCAGAACGGTCGGGGCGCTGGGCGATTTTATAATTCGTATCGGGCATTTCGAAGCCGGCTGCGGTCATAAGCAGGGATATTTGCTCTGTTGTGGTGAGCAGCTTCTGGACCATCCCGCACCACTCCTTATCCCCTTCAGGATTTTCCCCAAGGAAAATCCGTTCATTGGTGCGATACATGAGCTCGTTATATTCGGCCTCTAAAATCTTCGCGCGCCCAATGAGCACGACGAAGGCATCGTGGAAGGAATCATGCGTTTTGCGGTCAAAATGCGCCATAAGCACCTCCATGGGTAAAGCAGTTACCTAAGCATATAGCAGATTTACGAAAACGCTAAGCGGGCGGGGGTAATGGCCGGGGGTAAACCAGTGCATATTATGTTTCAAGAATGAATACTAATGAATTCATCCCCACCATTTTTATGCAGCCCAGGGACCGCATAAAACGTGCTTCCGGGTCGTCGAAAAGCAATAAAAAAAGCCCCTCTGACGAGGGGCTCGTGCGCGCGATTAGTTCTCGCTATTCTTGCGGCGGCGGCGACCGAAGAGGAAGAGGCCTGCGCCGGCAATGAGGGCCATCAGGGAACCAAGGACCGGGATGCCGCTATTGGCGCCGGTGCTTGCGAGGAAGCCGGATGGGCGGGTGTTGGCACTAGTCGCGTCAACACTGGTGTTAGTGGAAGCGGAGTTAGCAGAAGCTGCGGAATTGGCGGAATTATCAGCACCGGAAGCGGTGTTGGTATTTGCCGTATTAGCAGTATTCGCAGTATCAGCAGTACCAGCATTGGTGCCATTATTGGCGTTGTTCTGGTTGTCGACGGCTGCGCCACCAACCAAATCAGAGGAGCTTGCTGGGAGCGCGCCATTGTGGGTGGCGGCATAGCTCACGCCGGCAATTACACCGACAATGCCCAGGCCTGCGCCCACGCCCAGCAGAATCTTGCCCCAGTCGATGCCGCTGTTGCTGGTGCTGGAATCAGTACCATCCAGGGCATCCTGTGCATTCTTCAGGTCATTGATGGCACTGCTGAACTCATCCACCGTCACGGAGGAGGAATCATTCTTGGCCTTGTCAATCAGGTTCTGCAGGGCCGTCTCGGCATCATCGACAGCGCTCTTCTTATCGGAAGAAGCACCAGTATAAGCCACGGTCTCCTTGGCCTCATCGGCGGCCTTGATAGCGGACTCCGCATCAGCAATGGCTGCTGCAATATCGTCGGAGTAACCAGCCACAGTGGTGGTGCTATCGGTGCTGGTCGAAGTAGTGGAGGAAGAATCGGTCGTAGTAGTCGACGTGGACTCAGTACCATCCAGGGCTGCAACAGCATCATTCAGCGCATCGGCAGCAGCATCGAGTTCATCCTGGGTCACGGAAGACTCATCAGCAGCAGCCTTATCAAGAAGCTCCTGCAAAGCAGTCTCGGCATCATCAACGGCAGTCTTCTTGTCATCAGAACCACCAGTATAAGCCACGGTCTCCTTAGCCTCATCAGCTGCTGCAATAGCAGCCTCAGCGGCGGTGGTGTCCACGGAAGAAGCCGATGCGGAAGTGGTCGAATCGGTAGTGGTGGTGGAAGAAGAATCCGTGGTGGTTGCGCTGGTGGACTCAGTACCATCCAAGGCAGCAACTGCATCATTCAGTGCAGCGGTAGCCGCATCCAGCTCAGACTGGGTAACAGAAGCCTCATCAGCAGCAGCCTTATCAAGAAGCTCCTGCAGAGCAGTCTCAGCATCATCAACAGCGCTCTTGTTATCGGAAGAAGCACTAGTATAAGCCACAGTCTCCTTAGCAGCATCGGCAGCCTTGATAGCAGCCTCAGCGGCAGTGGTATCCAGAGCGCTAGCAGCAGTAGAAGTGCTCTCCTCAGTGCTGGTGGACTCAGTCGAAGTCGACTCAGTGGTGGTCTCATCAGCAGAGGTGGTTGCGCTGGTGGAGGTTGGCTCAGTGGAGGTGGTGGACTCGGTGCCATCAAGGGCAGCAACAGCATCATTCAGTGCAGCGGTAGCCGCATCCAGCTCGGACTGGGTCACGGAAGACTCATCAGCAGCAGTCTTATCAAGAAGCTCCTGCAAAGCAGTCTCAGCATCATCAACAGCGCTCTTCTTATCGGAAGAAGCACCAGTATAAGCCACAGTCTCCTTAGCAGCATCAGCTGCAGCAATAGCAGCCTCAGCGGCGGTGGTATCCAGTGCACTTGCGGCAGTGGTGCTCTCATCGGTGCTGGTGGACTCAGTCGAAGTCGACTCAGTGGTGGTCTCATCAGCAGAGGTGGTTGCGCTGGTGGAGGTTGGCTCAGTGGAGGTGGTGGACTCGGTGCCATCAAGGGCAGCAACAGCATCATTCAGTGCAGCGGTGGCGGCGTCGAGTTCATCCTGGGTCACGGAAGACTCATCAGCAGCAGCCTTATCAAGAAGCTCCTGCAAAGCAGTCTCAGCATCATCAACGGCAGTCTTCTTGTCATCAGAAGCGTTGGTGTAAGCAACAGTCTGCTTAGCGGTATCAGCAGCCTCGATAGCAGCCTCAGCGGCAGTGGTATCGAGGGAGCTAGCAGCAGCGGAAGTGGTCTCCTCGGCGGAGGTCTCATCAGTGCTGGTGGATTCGAAGGTGCTTGGCTCTGCGGAGGAAGACTCAGCAGTAGTGGATTCCTCAGCGCTGGTGGTATCAGCAGCGGAGGTGGTGTCCTCAGCAGAGGTAGAGGAATCTGCTTCGGTGGTGGTATCAGCAGAGGATGGCTCGGTGCTGGCGTCGGTGGTAACACCAGAATCGGAGTCAGAATCAGTGGTTGTGGTGGTGCTGTCTTCGGTACCGTCAAGAGCATTCACAGCCTCAATGAGGGCATCGGTAGCGGCGTCGAGTTCATCCTGGGTCACGGAAGACTCGTCAGCAGCGGCCTTATCGAGCAGATCCTGCAGAGCAGACTCAGCATCATCAACGGCAGTCTTCTTATCATCAGAAGCATTGGTATATGCGACGGTGTCCTTGGCCTCGTCAGCGGTCTTGATGGCAGACTCAGCAGCGGTGGTGTCGAGGGAGCTGGAAGCAGTAGTGGTTGCCTCAGCGGAAGTCTCCTCGGCGGAGCTGGACTCTGCTGCGGTGGTCTCATCAGTGCTGGTGGACTCGGAGCTTGGCTCAGTGGTCGAGGTCTCAGCAGTGGTGGACTCATCGGTGGAAGTGCTGTCGGTGGTGTCCTCAGCGCTGGTGGAA
>JAUMUD010000048.1 GCA_030530875.1 Corynebacterium sp. | reverse complement strand
TGGCAGGATATTAAGCAGCGCTATCGCCGTTCGGTGCTGGGTCCTTTGTGGATTACTATTGCCACCGGTGTGATGGCGGCGACCTTGGGTTTGCTCTATTCGGTGCTGTTTAAGATCCCTGTGGCTAATTTCCTTCCGCATGTGACTGTTGGCCTGATTATGTGGAATTTCATTTCGGGCTGCATCAAGGAAGGTGCCGATGTCTTTATTGATAATGAGGGCCTGATTAAGCAGCTGCCTTCCGCGCTTTCGGTGCATGTATACCGTCTGGTGTGGAAGCAGTTCCTCTTCCTGCTGCATAATATGGTGATTTGGCTTGCGCTGATTTTGATTTTCCCGCGCAATCTCTCCTGGCATATTTTGCTGGCTTTCCCGGCGCTTGCACTGTTGATTGTGAATGGCGTGTGGGTGACCATGTTCTTTGGCATTGTGGCCACGCGTTATCGTGATGTGTCCCCTCTGCTGGAGGCCGGTGTGCAGTTGCTCTTCTATGTCACGCCGATTGTGTGGATGACCTCGACCCTGCACGACCAAGGTGGGGCTATTTCCTCGCGCGCGCGTTTGGCAGAGCTCAATCCGCTCTACCACTATATGGAGGTGGTTCGTGCGCCTTTGATTGGTGCGCCAGTGCATCTTGAGAACTGGATTGTGGTTCTGGTCTGCACTGTTGTTGGTATTCTGGTTTCGCTGCTGGCTATGAAGGCCTGGCGTTTCCGCGTCAGCTATTGGGTTTAGGAGGTTCCGATGGTTTCTATTGATACCTATAATGCCTGCGTGGATTTCCCGATTTTTGATGCGAAGTCCCGTTCCATGAAGAAGGCCTTCCTGGGTGCTGCTGGTGGTGCCATTGGCCGCAATGACTCCAATGTGGTGACCGTGAACGCGCTGCGTGATATTAATCTTCACCTGCGTGAGGGCGACCGTGTGGGTCTGGTTGGCCATAATGGTGCTGGCAAGTCCACACTCCTGCGCCTGCTCTCGGGTATTTATGAGCCAACGCGCGGTTCTGCGGATATTCGTGGCCGCGTGGCCCCGGTCTTTGACCTGGGTGTGGGCATGGACCCGGAGATTTCTGGCTATGAGAACATCATTATTCGTGGTTTGTTCTTGGGTCAGACGCGCAAGCAGATGAAGGCCAAGATGGATGAGATTGCGGAGTTTTCTGAGCTCGGCGATTATCTGTCCATGCCGCTTCGTACCTACTCCACGGGTATGCGCATCCGCCTGGCCCTTGGTGTCGTGACCAGCATCGAACCTGAGATTTTGCTTCTCGACGAAGGCATTGGCGCCGTCGACGCCGCCTTTATGGCCAAGGCCCGTAATAAGCTCAGTGAGCTCGTGGAGCGCTCCGGTATCTTGGTCTTTGCTTCTCACTCCAATGACTTCTTGGCGCAGCTATGCGATAGTGCGCTCTGGGTGGACCACGGTGAAATCCGCCAGGTGGGCCCCATCCCTGATGTGGTGGAAGCCTATGAGGGCAAGGGTGCTGCTGACCATGTGCGCCGTCTGCTTAAGCGCATGGAAGAAGAAGATAAAAAGTAGCTCATATACAGCTTTCTCAAAGCCTACGGTCCTACCGTGGGCTTTATGTATATCCCACTGATTCTTGCCCCCATCCTTGCTAGCTACACTGCCCTGGCCCTGTGGCGCGCCCACACGCGCCACCAACGCGCGCGTATGGAGACAATTAGACCGTAGCGGTATTGTGTCGTCGATAGGCTACGACAGAGCGCACCACGAGGATGAGGAAGATAATCAGGCTCGTGATAACAACGCAGTTGACCCAGAGCCACATTGGGGAGCCGATTGGTACACCAAGAGTGATGCTGCGTTCGCGGAGTTCCAGATGGTCACAGGTCATGCCAATAGTCAAGACGATGGCGAGAATTGCGGAAATAACTCGCTCGAAAAGGTCCTTGCTGGCGAGCAGCAGTGGAACAATGAGGATAATTGGTGCCCAGTTGTGGATATTGGAGATTGGGAAGCCAAGAAGCATGCCCAGAACCATTGTGAGAATGGCCAGGTAGTCGCGGCCAAGCTTGAGCCAGAAGAATACACCCACAAAAGCGGTGAGAAGGACAATCAGCCAAATAATATTGCCAATGTGGTCGATGAATTGCTCATTGGCGTGGAGGCGCACGAGGAGTGAACTCAGCGACTGGTTGCGCCCATACGGGAGATCATTGACCTTGTGGACATCACCCATGTGGCCGCCGAACCAGAAGGTGGTGGAGAGTTCAAACTTGAAGATAAAGGTCAGGATGGTCCAGAAAATGCCGGAAAGCACGGCCCGAATGGCTGAACCCCAGTCTTTGCGGAAGAGGAAAATAATGCCATAAAAAGCTGGTGAGAGCTTGATTGCGGCCACGAAGCCAAGGAGGATGCCACGATATTTCTTTGGCACAATACCGAAGAGATCGAGGAACATCAGGAATGCAAGGATGAGGTCGATCTGACCGAGAAAAAAGGCACCATTAGTCGACCAGAAGGCGAAGGAAATGACAAAACCACCGAGCGCCAGGAGTGCGGGCCACGGATGCTTAAGCCAGCGGATTAGCGCATAGAGGAGGAAATATACCGCCAAGGCTGTAAGAACCTGGTAGAGGCGCTTCGCACCTGCCTCGGAAAAGAGGGTGAGGGGATAGAAAATAATGGTGGCGAATGGTGGGTAGATAAAGCCGTGCCCGTAGACCCCCCCCGGATCGCTAATGGCCTGAATGGCAGCGGTACGGTAGGTGGTGAGGTCCAAGCTACCATAATCATTGACGAAGTAGCCAGCAAAATAGTAGATACGGCGGAGACCAAAAAGACCGAGTAAGAATGCAATAAGCAAGAAAATATACTTTTGTGCTGTACGCATTAAAACTCCAACTCCCGTTACCGACTATAAAACGAATCAATGATAAATCATAGCGTTATTTGGCTGCTAATCTCCGCTCGACGCTCAGGTATAACCCTTCGCGGGATAAATGCGGCAATGAAGAAAAGCACGGTACAAATCCCGAGGCCGATGGCTTGGAGATTCGCCTGAATTGGGTTGGTTGGATGATACTGGATCGATAAAAGGAAGGGATAATAGATGGCCGCAAGACCAAGATTAATGAGGCAGGAAATTCCGGCAATGATACGAATGGCCCGGTTAGCGCTATAGCAGAGCACTGGAAGACCGATCACAATAGCAGCAAAGTGATGCGTGCTTGATGCGGGGAAGGCGAAGTGCGGGGCGACAATGAGGAGGAAGCAGGCCTCGACATATAGCTTGCTGTGCAGGAGGCGTCGGCACGCAAAATAGCAAAGAACCAGAACGATAGGAAGAAGTATGAGCGCAATATGGCGGGCCTCTTCCACGCTCATGCCCAGGCGGTAGAGCATGCCGCCGATGCTCTGGTTGTACTCATTCTGCGCATGCATCTTGGTGGTGGTGCCAAAAATGTACTCGCTCCAAAAATAGACCGAGGACTTTGGCGCCCAGAGGAAGCCAAGGAGGAGGGCGAGGATGAAACCGCCAATAGCATTGAGGCATGCACGCCAGTCCTTGCGCGCCAGGTAGATGATGAGCATGACGATCGGCGTGAGCTTGAAACCCGCCGCGAAAGCAATGCCGAGACCGCGCCAACGCGTATTACGCAAGCAAAGAATATCCACGATAGGGAAACACCAAATCACCGCATCGACCTGGCCAAGGCCGATGGTGCTTTGAATGGGTTCAAACCAGATGGCAATGAGGCCTAGAAGAATGGCGGTGCCGCGGGGAAAAGGGCGGCGGTACTGCTTGGCGCATGCCCACATCATCACCCACACCGCAATAAAGGTGGCAAAAGAGGCGGCTACCTGGATAAAGAAGCGGCTAGTTTCGCCCTGAAGGAGCAGAAGCGGAATGAAAAATGGTAGGGAAAACGGTGGATAAATATAGAGGTAATGTTTCAGTTCCTCTAATTCAGCCACCGTGTAGTAGAAGCGCTGGCCATGAATCCAAAGGTCAACGCCATTATGAAAGGCATCCAAATCGGGGAGGATGATAAAGGACATGTAATTAAAAAGCATGACGAGGTAGCCAATAAAGGCGATACTTAAAAATGCCCACAAGCACCGCTGGAGCGGGGTGAGTTTTTTAAAATAGCTCGCCATTACATCCCTTTACCCGATTAGAGCATAAGCATGTCCATTTTAATCGGTGATTGGACAAGAGACAAGAAAAATTACCAGAACCATGGAATGCAGATTCCAAGGAAGCACTTCTTCTTATCCTTCTTTGGCGGGTTTGGCTGAAGGATAGGCTTCAGCTCATCTGGCACAGCCGGGCCGGGTTCACCAACACGCTCAAGGTTGTAGTAGTACTGGCGTCCCTTGAAGGCCCTGACCTTCT
This sequence comes from Corynebacterium sp., assembly GCA_030530875.1. Taxonomy (GTDB): domain Bacteria; phylum Actinomycetota; class Actinomycetes; order Mycobacteriales; family Mycobacteriaceae; genus Corynebacterium. Next base: position 8,619 of record JAUMUD010000048.1, on the reverse strand, counting down.
CATCCAAGCTGTAATTGGTGGGAGCATAGATTTCCGAATCGATGAAGCCCTTGTGCAGCGGAACAGGAGCGAAAGACATTCCCTCACGTGAGCAGCGCTCGCCGGGGCCACCCATGAGTGTGCCATAAATGCTCCTATCCGAGTTATGGCTGCGCAGGGATGCACCGGAGTCGCCGCCGCATAGGCCATTTGGTTCATTGCCACGGCCATGGGCATCATTTTCTGATTGTTCCTGGCCACGGGCAACAATCACATTCGTATGGACACGATGGTGGTGCGCGAAGACAGTTGTGGAATTGAGCTTGGTGACTCGCATATGCGCCCAGGTTGGCTTATCCCTACCTGGGCCGTAGCCGACCACAAAGAGATCATCGCTAGTATTCGGCATGCGATCAGCGATGTGGAAGTAGTCCTGCCATTTAAGGCCACCATCGACACGAACAAGGGCAATATCGTGGTTATCACCCGGTGGGATGATTACCCTGGTCACACCACCAAAGTGCAGGTGTTCGCGCATGATATAGCCGATATTATTTTCCGCACCCTCCACACAGTGGCGTGCGGTAATCCACAGGTGTTCAGCAATCTGGCTGGCGGTACATGTGCTTTTAGCACCCTTGTAATTGGGGTCGGTACCGCTGCTCATGCGGAGTTTGCCCACACGCCCATCGGGCGCATGGCGATTACCCAAGGCACGAGAGCGCCCGATAGTTGGCTCATACTCTGGGGAGTTGAGGTAGTCGAGCTCTTCGAGGTAATCCTGGAATTTCTGAAGATCTTCCTCGGCGAGGCCAGCGGCCAACAGTGCTGTTTCATCGAATTGGGATTCGGTCGCGTACGCTGATGACTGGGAAAAGACCAGTCCGAATGCGCACAGGAGGGCCAACACGGGCCCTAAAAGATTTCTCTTCATGGAAATCTCCTAACTGATCGAAAATTGGCATGAATGTGTTCTCAAAAAATGAGCGATAAAAGGAGAAATGAGAAAAGGACCGTGATGAGCGCGCAGCAAAAGGAGCGATATGGGGGTAAAACTGGCGCTTCATAGGGAACTCCCTTTGGTCAGTAAAAATATTAGCGCCGGTTTACTATAAGCAAAACAATAGTACAAACGAGACAGCAGGCGAATTAGCCATTAGCCGGGGCACAGTAACCCGCAGGGAGGTCAAATTCCGCATAGGCCTTGGAATTGAACCACTCATTGCGGATATTAAATTTAGTCATGGTCGCATCACTTGGGACCTTAAAGGCAAAGGTCACGTCGATGGTGCGGCCAGGGGTCAGGTTATCTTCAATGTCGATGCTTGGATTACCAGCCAGCTGGTGGACTTCGCCCTGGTTAGTGAGGTATTCAGTGTCGCCGTCGGCACGCTTGTAATTTGCGGTCGCGCGAATATATCGCAGGACGTTATAGGACTGTTTTTCCGAGCGTGAGGTGATGGCCACCTTAATCATCGCCCAAGTATTGCCATCGCCAGCCACCCATTCCTCATAGCCAGGCTTGGTCGGGATGGTGGGATTCATCGCGCAGGATTCCAGGTGGAAGTCAGTTTCGGGCACGTAGAGGGTATCCTCGACGCCCCCCTGGGCGATGGCACCAGTTTCATATGGGGCTTGAGTGCCGCAAGAGGCAAGAGTGAGCGCGCCGAGACATCCAAGCACTGCTGCCCCAAATCGCCACTTAATGGCACTCATTAAATGCACTCCAATCCGGCAAAATCCCTGCTATAGCGGGTTAAAGTATACCAAGCCTTTGCACCTAATTCAATTCCCTATTTCACGGCGTAAATACTTTGAAGGACGTCCCTTCCTTAGTTATACTAGATTCGCATATCAGTAGTTCCATAGAGAGGGCGTGAAAAGTGAGGACCGACCTGCTCACTCGTCATACCCAAAAAATTTGGAATATCTGGTGGGTCCGCTGGATTCTTGTTCTCATTGTTATTTATCTGGCTCGGGGGCGCATTCTGCGCTACGCCACGGCTGATGCGCCTATCGACGGCCTCGTCTTCCGCGATGCCGGCTATGCCTGGCTCCATGGGGCACCGCTCTTTGGACCGAATTTCCTCCTCCACAATGAGTCACCTTTTGTTTATCCTCCTTTCGCGGCGCTGACTTTCACCCCTTTGGCGCTATTTTCTGAGGATTTTTGGCCGCGTTTTTGGTGCGCAGTATTGGCAATTTCGCTGCTTGGTTCCTTGATTTTGCTGTTCAGGAAGCATATTTCCCACCCAATTGAGTTGGGTATCATTGCTTTTTGCGTGATGCTGTACTCGGAACCTGTCCGTATTAATTTTGAGCTTGGTCAGCTGGATATGATCATGCTCTTCCTGGTGATCATCGACCTCTTCTGCCTGATGAATACCCGCTACCGGGGCTTCCTCATTGGCATTGCTGCGGGCATCAAGATGACCCCTTGCGTCTTTGCTATTTACTACCTTTTCAAAAAAGACTGGCGCGGCCTCATCCAAAGCATCATTGGCTTTGCCTTCACCGTCATTGTGGGCGCTATTTTCTACCCCAAGGATTCGGTCTATTTCTGGACTTCCCTGGCCTTTGATAGTAACCGCGCGGTATCCCCGAATTACTACCGCGACCAGTCCATTCATGGTCTGCTCTCCCGCTCCTTCCTGGACTTCCACCAGCTTGACCTGGTTAAAGCGCCAATCTTCCTGGTCGTTGTTGGTGCCGGTGTCCTGATGGCCTGGTTCTTCTTCAAAAAGGGCGAAATGCTACTCTCTGTGGCCACCCTTGGTCTCGGGCTCCACCTTGGCATGCCTGTGGCCAATTACCACCATTGGACTGTAGTTATTCTCGTCCTTCCTGTCATCTTTGGTGTTCGTGGCTGGCACCTCCCCCGTATAGGCCTGGCCCTGCTCCTTGGCGCCTCGATTTATCTGCGCCTGCGCCCATGGAATATTCTTCCGCCGCAGCGTATTGACCATCTCGGTGATTGGATTTTCTTCAATCAGATGGGTCTCGCTGCCATTATCGCCTTCCTGCTTGTCCTGATTTCCGTGCTTGGCTATTGGCTAAGGAGGACTAAGTCCCATGCTTGATAAGCTCTTTGGTCTTCCAAAAAATCTCCGCTACCCGCTCGTGGGTCTGCTGTGGATTATCCTTGCTTTGCTCTTTTATAGCCAGTTCATGGTCTTTTGGGGCAAGGCCACAACCCCGAATTATGTGGTGGATGTGGGAATCTTCCGCGATGCTGGCATTGCCTGGCTGCACCATGCACCGCTCTACGGACCGGACTTCATCAGCGACACGATGAGCCCCTTTGTCTACCCGCCAATCGCGGCTCTTCTCTTTGTGCCTCTGGCCTGGCTTTCTAGCACGACCACACAGATTATTTGGATGTTGGCCGTCTATATTTCTGTATGGTTGATGCTCTATTTCGCCAATAAGAGGCTAGATGCGCGCCATCCTATTCTCTTTGCGACGATGCTCTTGCCAGTTGCCGCTTATTTCATGTCTTTCCGCGTCCTTCAGGAACTCGGGCAGCTCGACGCCTTCCTCTATGCCCTGGTCATGGCGGATATTCTCGGCTTCATCCCACGTAAGTTCCGCGGTATCGGCGTGGGTATTGCCGCTGCTTTGAAGATGACCCCTGCGGTATGGGGTCTCTTCTTCCTCTTCCGTAAGGACTGGGCTTCCGTTATCCGTTCTGCGGTTACCTTCCTGGCCACGGTGGTTATCGGCTTTATTATTTACCCTTCCCAGTCGACCTATTTCTGGTCCAAGCTGGCCTTTGACTCCACCCGCGCCACTTCCCCGCACTATGAGCGTGACCAGTCCATCCGCGCCATGCTGACCCGTAGTTTCTTCACCTACGATCAGATGGATATGGTCAAGCCATTCCTCTTCCTCTTCGGCTTTGGCCTGGCTGCCGTATGTGCCTGGTTCTTTATCCGCAAGGGCAATGAGGTCCTGGCATATTTCACCCTCTTCCTTGGCCTTATGCTCTTCCAGCCGGTGGCTAATTATCACCACTGGATTGGTGCAGTTGTGGCGCTGAGCATTTTCTTTGTCTACAAGGGCACCCACTCTTGGGCTGCGCGTATCAGCGGCGTGCTGGTCAGTATCGGCCTCATTCTCGCCTGGTTGACGGTCTATATCTTCCACATTGACTTCACCTACTGGCTTGCCCGCCCAGTTGCTCTAAACTGGCTGATGTGGAATATCGTCGACTTCACTGCCATTATCGCCTTCATTATTCTTGTCCCTCTGGCTTTTAAGGCGGAGAAGACCAATGTCTAGGGATTGGTTTCGGAATATTCAAAACCAGACCATTCTGGCCTGGGTGATTACTCGCGTGGTGATTCTTTGTGTCATCTTGTTGACCCAAAACCCAATGATCACCCATGATCCCTCTTATTATTCCTCCCACTTTGAGTCCCATCAGCCTTTGATGGAGTACCCCTTCGCCGCCGAAGAGTACCTGCACATTATTTTCCGGCTTGGTGGTGCGAGCACCTTTAATATTGTCTTTGTCACGGTTATTTTGATCCTTGACTTCCTGATTCTTTTGATGTGCTTCAAGGCACGGAATGATATTGCCGCTATTTTCTGGACTCTCAATGGCCTTTTCCTTGGCCTGCTGATTTATGCCCGTTTTGATCTTTTGCCAGCTTTCCTGGTCGCGGCAACTCTATTTTTCATTTATCAGAATCGTCAAAAAGCGGCCGCAGCAGCACTCGCCTTTGGTGTCGCCTTCAAGATTTGGCCCATGTATTTTGCCTATACGCTCGTGCGCGACCGTAAGTCGAAGAATAGCCTCAACGCAGTTTTTAGCTTCATTATTATCTCCCTCATCCTTGCCATCCTGACCATTCTCATCAAGGATTTTGGCCGTCTGCTCTCTCCCTTCGGCGCGCAGACCAAGCGTGGCCTTCAGGCGGAATCCATCTGGGGTTCTTCCCTGCTCTTCCTCAATATTTTCATTCCTCGTTGGCACGTCAGCCATCCAAAGGAAATTGTGACCGATGATGTTGTAGGCCCATTTACCTCCGCCCTCACCCACATCAGCAATGTTCTTATTCTGCTTCCGTGGGTGCTGGTGCTGGTTCTGGCGATTTATTTCTTCTGCCGTCCGGTGGATAAAATCCGTCAGCTCATTGGCCCATCCAGTCTCCTGGTAGTGCTCTTTGTTGTGCTGAGCAATAAGGTCCTGAGCACCCAGTACATTATTTGGATTGTGGTTCCAGCGACGCTGGTTATTGCCTTTAATAAGGGCCGTGAGACCCGTATAATTACGGTTCTCCTCACCATAGCCTCAGTCCTGACAAGCCTCTACTTTCCGCTTCACTATGAGGCCTACACGCTTGGGCACACTATCCCAACAATCATCGTCTTCGCGCGTAACCTTGTGCTGATAGTAACTACCATTATTGTTTTGAAGTGGAATATCTCAATAATTAAGAAGCTGGAGAGAATTGATGCCTAAAGTCACCCTTGGAGCAGTGCTTCTACTTGCAGGCCTGTCCGCATCTTTGGTTGCTTGCCATCCGCTTCCACCCCTTCCTGAGGGGGTTATTGAGCAGGCTGAACCGGGTCAGAGTGTCTCCATGTCCGATGTGGAATTCTCCATTCTGGACCTTCACTGGGCTGATACCTATGCGGTGAAGGAAGGCTATGAAGCCCCACAGATTTCCCCTGATGAGCACTTCCTCATGGCGACCGTACGCGTAAAGAATAACTCCCAGGAGACTTTCCACCCGATTCGCTATACATACATGTATGCCCTGGCAGATAATGCCAATAAGATTGGGACGGAGCCACGTAATATTGTGGCCGGTAATCCAAGCGTAGACCCGGTTGATGACCTCAAGCCCGGCGCGAGCGTCGATATGCTAGTGCCATTCAAGATTGCCAAGAGTGACCATGTCCACGCCATTGGCTTTGATGCCACCTGGTTTAACCAGAATGCCTCTGTGGAAATCAAGGTCGAGAATTCTGAGGCGCTCCCAACTACTTCGCAGTAACGGCGGGCTGCTTCTTGTCCGAGCGCCACAGCCAGAAGGCATAGCCCAGGGCGCACAGAACCCACAGAATCATGGCCAAGCACTGGAAATTAGCAAAGAGGAAGTGGTTGGACTTATAAAGGGAGTCCTGGAAGCCCCAGTAGTGGTACGGGGCGAGCGCAATATTAAGCACCATCCACCAGCCGGAGATAACGCGGAAGAATCGCGAATCCGAGAAGAAGAAAATCGGCAGAGCAATCACCGACAGTGCCAGGTGGTGCGTACTTGCCGCCTGAAGGCAGAGGTGGAAGGCAAAGAAGAAAAGAAGAGTGACCTCAAGGCGCAGGCCACGCTTCCACAAAATCCAGGCCCCGGCAAAGGCAATAATCATCACCACTGGCAGCAGCATGGTCATCAGATGCTGCGCCTGCTCCAATGGCATCCCTGAACGGGAAAGCATGGCGGTGGCGGACTGATTAAAGGCGTGATTAGCATGCGCAACCTTGGACATGGCACCAACATAGGTGTGCCAGTAGAACCATGCCTCCTTAGGCAGGATGAGGAAGCCCAGGGCCACGGTCAGCACGGATAAAATCGCGGCACGAATGAAAGTAATCCAGTCACGGCGCAGAATCAGCAGCAAGAAGAGCACAGCCGGGGTGAGCTTGATGGCAAAAGCCAGGGCAAGCAGGAAACCACGCCAGCGCTTAGAGGGGTTGTAAAGGCAATCCCAGATAGCTAGGGCCCAGATGAGGACGTCGATCTGCCCCATGGAAAGATTCGCAACCACAGGCTCATAGAAGATCGAAATGCCAACAAAAACCAAGCCGAGACGCCACGGCTTCTTTGTCCCAGCCTGGCGGGCGATGGAGCTAAAGAGCAGCCACAGGGAGGCCAGGGTGAGAATCTGCCAGAGGAATTGCATGCTCAGCAGCCAGCCGTGGCCACGCCACATGAGTTCCAGGAAGGCGAAAGGGATCAGCGCGAATGGCGGATAAATAAATGGGAATCCACCGCCACTGAAAAGATTAGGGTCATAGACTTGCTCGCCATGAACCCAGTGATGCACAGCGAAGGAGAAAACACCGAGGTCAGTCAGGTTTGTTACTGTGATGGATCCGAGCAGGAAGAGCTGAAGCAGTACAAGAACTACGAAGCAAAAGCGAGAAACTCGTCGGAACCACATAACTACCTTCCTGCGCCCCGCGACCGCTGACGGAGAGCATGTATTAACTCTTGATGGCCCACGCCTACAAAAGACTTGTGGTGCACAACTGGCGCGAAATTCGCCGAGCTTATTTTACACTGTGAATAGCAAGCCTATAAAATCCATGGAGATACACGAGTCCAGAACTACACAGCGGTGATTTTCTTGAGTTCCAATAAAATTTTCAGCAAAGCCACTGCCCCATGGTGGGGCGCCTGGGTGCTCTTCCATATCCTTGGCCTTGGCTATATGTTTATCCGCGATGCCCGCCGCGGCTATATCGACGGCACCATCACCTACTATGAGGAGGGTATCGCCAAGGTCGGTGGCTTGGGCGAGTATCCACCCCTTAATATTTGGTTCCTCAAGATTGTTCATGCCATCTCTTTTGGGCATTTTTATGTGGTTTATCCGCTGGTCATCACGCTGATTAGCTTCCTATTTTCGCTCTTTGTTCTTCGCCGCATTGATATTTCTACCGCCAAATGGTGGTTGCTTATCGACGGCATCATGGCCATCCTCATCACTTTCCGCCTGGATATTCTGGTCGCCATTGCCGTCTTCTTCGCCTTCTATTGCATCTATATCTCCCGCAATTTTTGGGCCGGCGTCTTCCTCATGGTCGCCACCTGGGCCAAGGTCTGGCCTGTGGTGGTCTTCACCATGCTCGTGAGCAATTATCGCGATAAGCGCACCTGGTTCCATGCCCTCGGTGGCGTGGTCGCTGGTGTGGTCCTGACTCTTCTCACCTTGCTTTTCGACGGCTACGAAGCACTTCTCTCCCCGTTGACCTACCAAACTGACCGTGGTCTTCAAATTGAGTCCCTCTGGGCTACTCCTTTCTTTGTCCTGCGTTTCTTCAGCCATGCGTGGTTCACCCGTTTCGCAGAGTCTCAGAGCTTTGAGATTGTCGGCCCTGGCGCCAATGTGGTTGCCAGCATCGCTGGTATTGCCCTCTACCTGCTCATTCTTTTCGCTGTTATCTTCGCGGTCTACTGCTTCTTTACTAAGAAGTGGAATCCGATTCTCTCCATTCGCTTTGCTACCTTCCTGATTTTCGGCATTATTGCCATTAATAAGGTCTTTTCCCCCCAGTATCTCTATTGGATTGCCCCAATGTTGATTCTTCTTGCCGCTGTGGATAAGAGCCGCGATTGGTCGCGCCTTCTGCTTTCTTTCACCATCATTTCGGCCATCACCATGTTTATCTACCCGATTTTCTATGATGGTGTGCTCTCTATGCGCGCGGTAATGTCGATCGTCCTGATTATCCGCAATATTTGGGTGCTCATCGTATTCATCGAGCTGATCCGCTCGCTCTTTATGAAAACTACGAAAAATCCCAGATAATCCACTATATTATTCAAGGTGAGCAATTCCATGGATAAATTTTTCGGGGTATAGGCCACTTGTGTGTTGGTTTTCTAGCGTATTGATCCTGCTAGTGTA
>JAUMUD010000047.1 GCA_030530875.1 Corynebacterium sp. | reverse complement strand
GCCCTCACTATAATCAATGAGCTGTTTACCCTCATCATCCGTAATAGCAATGGCAGTAGTGACCTTCTGCGCCTTAGGCCCATAACGAGCCAGGAGCTTAGTAATACCAGCCGGATCGAAGATGCCATAGCCATTGGTAAACATGCGCTGGGCCATATCAATACCAAGCCAGCTGCTCAAGGTACCGCCGACCATCATGTCAATGCGGAGCTTCGACTTATCAACAAGGAAGTCCATTAATTGCCGGCCAAGACGGTATTTGAGTTCCTTATTCGTGTGCCCGACGCCGTCGTCACGCCCCATGAGCTTGCCAATAATATTGTCGAGCACCACACTATCCGGACCATCAGCGACAATGCTCAAGTGCGTGCGGCCGCGCTCATCAGAATAGTAGCGAACCTCGGTTTCGCCGAAGTGGGTATAACCAGAGCTGATCGCGTGGTCGCGGTCACGCAGGCGCTCAAGGTGCGTAATCATCGGTGCGCGGTACTTCTGCGGGATATTGTCGAGCTTAATGGACTTCTCATCCAATGGGGGTGCCTTTGGCTTTGGTGGCTTAGGCGGAACGAGGTCTGCCACCGCGCGCTTAACATAGCTACGGCGCGCAGTATAGCTCACGCCATTCGCGGCCATCTTAATCGCATGGCGCACAATGTCCAGGCGCTTGCCAAAAGCCTGCAACTCATTAGTGAGAGTCCAGAGCGAGAAGATCTCTTGAGTTTTCAACGATGCTTGACAGGCATTACGGAAGGCACGGTCATCCTGAAGAACCCAGCCGACGAAAGCAATTGGACGCGCCTCACGGTAGCTTATATCGTACTTGTTTGCGATGGCCTTGTAGACCAGCTGCTTCTTCATGGCAGCGAAGTACAGGAAAATCATGCGATAAAGAGCGAGGGAGCGAATTCGCTCATTATCTAGCAATACCTTGCCATTTTCCGGCAAAAGTGCAATTTGGGCATTAGCAGAGCGCAACATTTCCTTAGTCAGGCCCTTGCATTTCGAGAGCATCGGAATACTCCTTTCGTGTTCGATTAATGTGTTCGAAGAATACTAGAGTGGATTTCAGCATACATGAATACGAACAAGCATGCGAAGTGTTTTTTCTAAAAAAGCGTTATTACACCAAGTTATATTCGCACTACCAGCGATTCTGTGTGATTACTGTGATATAATTCACCGTACATTGCTTCGAAATTGTCGAATTTTGGAGGCTCCGGCACTGCAGGCAGGTCGTAGAAATGGCGTCGAATAGCCGTCTAAACTAAGGTTGTGCAGCTTAGAAAACACCAAGTAACCCGAGGCCTCGCAATCTGCGGCATCCTCGCCGCTTCTTTGTGCTCCCAGGCCTATACCGTCACGCCCGATACGAGCTCGATGACCTGCGTTTATGACCCAAATCAGAAGGATTCTTCGGTAGCCAATTTTTGGGAGACATTACAGGCCGATGCGCGCAGCCAGCGTCTCGACGAGCTTGACCAGCGCGACCCTGGACTAAAAGCTGCGATTCTTGCCTATCAAAATGACCCGAATAGTGCGCTTCCAGGCGATTTGCAGACCCGGATCGACAATGCCGGCGGTACGGAGGGTCTCGCCGAACTCATTAGCGCCGAGGACCCAAATAACCCAGATAATGCTGGTAGCGCGCTGAATCCAAATCTTCAGACTAGTTATACCGAGGACCAGGCAAAAGCCGCTGCTGCTGCCATCGGCGATAATCCTGCCGCCTCTATCGAGAACGCAGTCAGTGATGGTACTCGCCTTGGAGAGATTGAAGCTGACCTGTTTAAGCAACGGGAGGCACAGTTCAATCAGACCCAGTTCGAGCTGCGCGATAGTCTCAATTCCTGCATTAAGGCGCTGGATAAGGCTAAGCCAATGCCTATGTGGCAGCGCATCGCCATTGTTGTGATTGTTGGCCTAATTGTCATTGTTGCAAGTCGTGCAATTTACAATAATCGCAAGCCAGTGCGCCACGGCCGCTAAGCCCGTGCAACATAGGGCATTAAGGCTTATCGACGCGACATGATCGCGCATAATATCCAAATCCCTAAAATGTCTAACCACCAGGCATTTTGGGGATTTTCTTGATCTTGGCCTTTCACGGGAGCTCCCCTACCAGTATTAATAAATTCTCTCTATCCACAGAAAATTTCACAGGCTGTGGATAAAGCTGTGAATAGACGTATTTCCGCAGCTTAAACAATGCCAGCCTTTCGCAACCTGCGCCGATAGACATAGGCTATCCACAGCCCCACCACCTAGTTTTCCGCAAAGCCCACAAGCGCGCATTTCAGCGTGCATAAACCAAAATATGCAGGTGAGCACAGTTCCATGCATTTACACAGCTAGTTAGGGATTTTTGGCAAAATTGGCCGGGTTGAACAATGTATAGGAGTTTCCCCAGGACGACTATCCAACTTGTATAAAATAGTTTTAATCACGGTCTTTGGCCCACATATTTCTTGTAATTAACCAAAGCGTGTGGATATAGGCGGATTTAGATGTGAATACTTGGCGCAAAGGCCACAATTTCACATAGATGAGCGAGATTCAAACGCCCCGAACAGGTTAATTACAAGTTTTCTATCCACAGGTTTATCCACAACCTGTGGATAAAGAATCCCCTGGTCAACAGGCAGGTTCTGCTAAATCATAATCCCGAAACGCTAATTTTTCACACAATGTCTCGCTCCTCGAGTCCGAGTTTATTCACAGTATCCACAATCCCTTGTGAATAGAGTGTTTTGCGGGGACTTTGCACAAACTCCCCGCACTTTCTTGTAATTAAGCCCGATCGCCCATATGGATAGTCACCGTGCAAACACCCTACCAAGTGTCGAATTTTCCAATGTTCACGACCTTGAAGTCCACATAAGTTCCGTCTTGTTTAGACAAGATGAGCGCAATGGGAACGGGAGGGTTGAGTTATGGACAATGTGGAGACAGAAGACACGCAGATAGTTACCCAATAGCTCACCAATAGAGCGCTGATAGAGCACTTATAGAGCACTAGTGGCGCGCCGAATACCCGAAATGAGGTCGCATTTTTTAGACCAAGGGGTCTAAATGGGGCGTCGACAGGCCATAAAATTTAACCGCGACCCGCCTTTAACCAGCATCTTTAGAAGAAACCAAGCTGTACATTTGCAATAGACCAAGCGGTACATTATGCTTGTGTTCATCGAACTTCACCAACAAAACTCCGAAAGGAAAACACAATGCCAAAGTACGACAATTCCAACGCCGCTGAATGGAACTTCGAGACCCGCTCTATCCACGCCGGACAGCCTGTGGATAGCGCAACCAGCGCCCGCAACCTCCCTATCTACCTCACCTCCTCCTATGTCTTCGACAGCGCCGAGCATGCACGCCAGCGCTTCGCCCTGGAGGATGCGGGCCCTGTTTACTCCCGACTGACCAACCCAACAGTCGCAGCGGTTGAGGATCGTCTTGCTTCCCTGGAAGGCGGCGTCCACGCCGTTCTCTTCGCTTCCGGCCAGGCCGCAGAAACCGCAGCCCTTCTTAATATCGCCCGTGCCGGCTCCCACATCGTGGCAAGCCCACGCCTCTACGGCGGCACCGAGACCCTCCTGCAGGTAACTCTGCCCCGCCTTGGCATTGAGACCACTTTCGTCGAGGACCCAGATGACCCAGCATCCTGGCAGGCAGCAGTTCAGGACAATACCGTGGCCTTCTATGGCGAGACTTTCGCTAATCCACAGGCCGATGTGCTCGACATTCCTGCCATCGCTGAAGTCGCGCACCGCAACCAGGTCCCACTGATTGTGGATAACACCATCGCCACCGCAGCCCTTGTCCGCCCACTGGAACTCGGCGCTGACGTCGTGGTCGCTTCCACCACCAAGTTCTATACCGGTAACGGCTCTGGCCTGGGCGGCGTGCTTGTCGACGGCGGCAAGTTCGACTGGTCCGTTGAGCGCAATGGTAAGCCAGTCTTCCCAGACTTTGTAAACCCTGACCCTGCCTACCACGGCCTTAAGTACGTCGACCTTGGCGCCCCCGCATTCGGCCTCAAGGCTCGCGTGGGTCTGCTCCGCGATACTGGTGCTACCCCAAGCCCATTCAACGCTTGGGTGCTTGCTCAGGGCCTCGATACGCTGAGCCTGCGCGTTGAGCGCCACAATGAGAATGCCAAGGCAGTGGCAGAGTTCCTGGCTAAGCACCCTAAGGTAGCCAAGGTCAACTATGCTGGCCTGCCAGATTCCCCTTGGTACAAGGTCAAGGAAAAGCTGGGCCTCAAGTACACCGGCTCCGTGATTTCCTTCGACATCAAGGGTGGCCGCGAGGAGGCTTGGGCATTTATCGATGCGCTTAAGCTCCACTCTGACCTGGCCAATATTGGTGATGTGCGTTCCTTGGTTGTTCACCCAGCAACCACCACGCACTCCCAGTCCGACGAGCACGGCCTGGCTCGCGCTGGTATCAATGAAGCAACTATCCGTCTGTCTGTCGGTATTGAGAATATCGAGGACATCCTGGCCGATTTGGAGCGTGGTTTTAACGCAGTTTAAGCAGCCAGTGCATTAAGCACTTTCCTCACTAATTAGTTTTCTTCCACGAGGAGGCGGTTCTACACGGACCGCCTCTTTTCTTGTTTGAACAAGACGGCACATATACGAAAAAGGTCTCAGGGGGATACACCTGAGACCTTTCTTTGCGCTGGTTATAGCTAGGATTAGTGGAAAAGACCAATCAACCAACGGAATGGTGCGGTAATGAAGTTAAGAACCTTCATATACCACGGGGTTGGAGTGGCTACCGTGGTAGGGGTAGACTCCGAAGTCTTGCAACCATTGACGGTCGGGTCGAGCTCGCAGCTATCGTACTCGTGGACGACAACATCCGGGGTACTAGCGTCAAGCTGGCGAGTTTCGGTTACCGTACTCTCCTCAGCAGCGTGAGCCAAAGAGCCAGCGCCAAAAATCAGGCCGAGACCAAGACCGCCTGCAAGGGCTACACGGCGTGCATGAGAGAAAGCCATGATCCAAACTCCTTTTAAACCTAAGAAAAAACTTAATTTAAATCTAGAATATAATCAACTCACAGCAAAAGCAAATGCGCAGGATAACTACACATTCGCCATACATGCAGTTAAACTGATACAAAAGGAAAAATCATCTTTGCTACAGCTGTGAATATTCCTTAAATTTGCCTAAGAGCGCGGATAGGTTGACTGACCGCGCTGTGGGATGACATGGATGCTGTCCGTGCCATCTTCATCGGCGTTTCGACGCACCTCGATCGGCCAGCCATAAATATCCGTCAAGTTCTTGGTGGTATATACATCATCTACTGTACCAGCCAATGCCACTCGGCCTTGTTTAATACACAAAATATCATCACAATAAGCCGCAGCAGCATTAAGATCATGCAGCACAATAATCACCGCAGCACCTTGTTTAGCCAAGCTACGCATAAGTCCTAGGGCATGTTCCTGGTGACCAATATCGAGCGCCGCTGTAGGCTCGTCAAACATGACAATTGGGGTCTCCTGAGCAAATACCCTTGCCATGGCCACACGGGCCTTCTCACCGCCAGAGAGCGTCAAAATATCCCTATCAGCCAGGTGCGTGACCTCGGTAGCCTTCATGGCTTCCTCGATACGCTGCTCATCCTGCTCCGCCTTCGGGGTTCGCGACCAGGGCCTACGACCCATGGACACAATGTCATAGACCAAGAAGGAGAAGGACACACCCACGTCCTGGAGCATGACGGCACGGGCTTGGGCGAGATCACGGTTCGTCGATACGCTAGGGTCAAGGCCAGCGATTCGCATCTGGCCAGTGTACGGAAGATCCCCGCAGATTGCTGCAAGAAGTGAGCTTTTACCAGCACCGTTAGGACCAATCAATCCCAGCACGCGACCAGCCTTAGCATCGAAGTTGACTTGTTCAAGCAAGGTCTTGTCGCCGATTTTGACCGTAATATCGCGCCCGTAAAGGCCACTAGCGTCAGTATGTGCCAAAGAATTATGGTGATTCTGCATTAGCGACGTCCTTTCTTCAGCATACGACGAAGAAGAATGAAGAAGGTTGGGCCACCAACCAGCGCAGTGAAAATGCCAATTGGCAGGTCAGCGAATGGAATCAGGGTACGCGCAATAATATCCGCGATGGAAATCAGCACCGCACCACCCAGCGCCGATGCCGGAATCAGCACGCGGTTGGAGGGCCCTGTAATATTACGCAAAAGGTGCGGAATGATAAGACCCACGAAGCCAATCAGACCCGCATAAGCCACCGCTGCGGCAGTAAGCAAAGTGGCACAACCAATGGCAATAATTCGTAGTCTTTGAACATTAATGCCGATATGACCTGCGGCTTTCTCACCTAGGGCCAAAGTATCGAGCTGGCTACCAAGCAGGATAGCCACAATGATTCCCACAATAATAATGGGGATAACGACCTGAACATGCTTCCACTGCGCACCATTGAGCGAGCCCATCTGCCAGAAAATAATCTGCTCACGGTTCGTACTTGGCGCAAGGTAGAGCATGAAGCTAATAATCGCGCCCGCAACCGCATTAATCGCAATACCGGTCAAAATCAGGTTGATGACCTGCACACGGCCCTGGAAGCGCGCCATGTGGTAGACAACCACGGTAGTGAGCACCGCAGTAATAAAAGCGCAGACAGCGACCGTGGAGGCGCCAAAAAAGGCAAGGTTAAAGACAATAGCAACCGCTGCACCCACACCGGCGCCGCTGGTGACACCAATCACGGCCGGCTCAGCCAGGGGATTAGCAAAAACTGCCTGCATGAGGGCGCCGGCAACACCAAGGCCAGCACCAACAGCTATACCCAGAATCAAGCGTGGAAGGCGAATATTCCACACCACAGACTGGGCCACATCCTTAGTGCTCGTACTCTTGACCGGGCCTTCCATCAGGATTCCAAAGACGCGGCCAAGGTCAATGTGGTATTGGCCGACGGAGATGGAGAAAAGAATCGAGATGAGCAAGATCACAGCCAGCGCAATCATGAGGATGATGCGCTGGAGGCGTCGTCTAGCAAAAGTCGAGTGTTGGGTGAGCACAAAGAAACTTTCTACTGTTCAAGCAGGTTAGGCGCGTACAGTGCCTGGGCGGTGCGGAGCAGGAGCTCGCCGGTATTCGGCCCATAGGCGAGTGAGGATCCATCATCAATGGTGATGACGCGCTTCTTTTGGCCGGCAGTTGTTTGAACAATTCCTGGACGCTGGAGCAGACCGTCAATGCCGCCCGTTGAGGACAGGCCATTTCGCATCATAATGAACGCATCTGGATTAAGCTTGGCCAAAGCCTCCGCATTAGCTGGGGTCATGTCCTTGATGCCATTTTCCTTGGCCACGTCAATGCCACCAATGCCCTCAATGAGCTGGCTAGTGCCAGAATCTGGGCCAAGAATAAAGAAGACACCGCCATTACCGCGCGCGTAGAGGAATGCAATGCGCATTGGGTTATCGGTTGGAATGAGCTTCTTAATGGCGTCCTTATCCAGGTCAATGTCCTTAACGGAGCGGTCGGCCAGGGTCTTGCCCTCATTTGGAAGGCCAACCACACCAGCGAGGTTCTCAATATCCTCTGCTACCCCGTCGACAGTGCGCTTAGGGTCCATGACGACCACAGTTACGCCAGCATCACGGATCTGGTCAATGGCCTCGCGGGGGCCAATGGAGTGGTCCACGATCACCAGCGTTGGGGCAAGCTGGAGGACTGCCTCCACATTAATATTGTGCCCGCCCTGGGTCACTACCGGCAGGTTTGCAAGCTCGGCCTCGGTGGAGCTCACTGTACGGCCCACAATCTTATCCTTCATGCCAAGGCCGATGAGGGTCTTGGTGTAGGAGCCGTAAATGTCGAGGGCGAGGATGCGGGAGGTGTCATTGACGGTGACGTCATAGCCGTCGGCGTCAGTAAGCTCAACCGGAAGCTGGGAGGTGGGATTATCCGCAACTGGGGTTGGGGCGGAGAAATCCGGCACATCGGTCACGCCGGTCAAATCATGAGGGTTCTGCAGGTCAGTGACCTGGCTAATCTGGTTACGGATTTCCTCATCGCTACTGCTTGGAACCTTGGAGACATTATTGGCCGCCTGGGAGCAACCCACAAGCACCAAGCTTGTGCAAACAAGCAACGCGCTAATGGCGCGCAAAGAACGAGATAGACGCATAGTTATTCCTCTGATTTACTTCCTCTTGGCGGGATTGCGGAAAATGAACTGACCAAGGCTTGTGCCAGCAACAACGAAAGCAGCGATGAGCAAAATCACCGCGGTCCTAAAGTCCATGGTACTGCTAAGAAGGCTCG
The DNA here is from genome assembly GCA_030530875.1 of Corynebacterium sp. Classification (GTDB taxonomy): domain Bacteria; phylum Actinomycetota; class Actinomycetes; order Mycobacteriales; family Mycobacteriaceae; genus Corynebacterium. The sequence continues at coordinate 5,495 of JAUMUD010000047.1, read as the reverse complement.
ATGCCGTGTTTTGCTGATCAGCCTGGGCGGCCGTGGTCTTAATCTTGAAGCTATTTGCTGGGGCGGCATCAGTATCTGTGGTGGAGCTGTGCTTGGTGCCAGCGGTAGTGGTCTTGGACTGGGCGCTGGTTCCACTACCGGTACTGGAACCGGTGCTTGCTGTCGTGCGGGCTCGTGCGGCGGCCGCTACCCCGCTGTTGCTGGTGCCGGAACTAGCGGAACGAGCGCTGCTAATATTACCGGAAGTGCCCGTTGTACAGGCAGTTTCTGGCTCACCTAGGCTTGCAGTGAAGCTCAGTGGGGCGAGTTCGGTCCCCTCTTCATAGAAGGAGGCGAAGGCTTCCACACCCGCAGCAGTTAAGGTCACGGAGGAGGTGTCGCCGGAGATTTCTCCGCCGGAAATATTCAGGGAAGAGAAGCTTAGATCAGCCAGGGCCACGCGGCCGAAGTCGTGGCTATTGCCGTCCATATCATTGGAGGTGACGGTCGCGATGAGCTTGCCGGAGTTTCCACTGAAGTCCACTTCCACATCGGAAATAACGAGGTCAAGGATGCCGCCGTGGCCGGTGAATTCCACCGTTCCCTGGGCCTGCACGCTGCCCTCCTTGGCATTTTCGTCCACGCTGCCACCGGAGCCGGACCAGATGAAGTCACCGTTGGAGAAGTCCATATCGGTGAGTTCCCAGCCGCCCTTGGCAATAGAACCGCGGATATAGGACTGGAAAGATTCCTTCACACCCCAATTAACCTGGGACTTTTCGACGCCAGCCACATCTGCCACGGTGCACACCTGCTGCCCAGGCGCAGTTGCTTGGTCGCCATTGCCAGTTGCGTTCTGGGCAGCGCTTGCGGTTTCGGAGTTAGTGGTGCCATTAGTGACGCTACCTGCACTATTGGAGGTTCCGCTCTTTGAGGTGCTATCACTAGTGGCAGCGCTGGACTTGGTGCCGGCGCTGGAGTCCTTGCCACTAATCATGGAGTTGAGCTTCTCGGTGTTCTCAATGAGCTTGATGGAATTGGTCATCATCTTATTGAATTCACCAAAGATATTGGCGAGATTCGAGGTGAGGCTACCGGCATTGGAGTCGCTGGCCGTCGATTGGCTCAGGCCACTACCGGAACCAGTGCAATCCACATGTCCAGACAAGGGATCGAGCTCATCGCCGGCATTATAGGCCCCGAAATATTCCACGCCACCATCTGCCAAAACGGAGGTGCCGGTGAGGTCGAAGCTGTTGTCATCGGCGCTAATTGGCTTTTCCAGGGTGATGGTGGCAATCTCAACATCGGTGCCGTTAATATCGGCGCCGACGCTAAAGGTGCTCATATCGAATTCCTTGGAGGCAACATCGGCAAGAATGGAAGCCTGGGTGCCATTGGCCTTCACACGGATATTGCTGAAGGTCATATCGAGCAGGCCATTATGGCCAAGGAAGTGGAGAGTACCATCAAAGCTCAGGACAATATTGTCACCATCCTTGCTATAACCTGCGCTTTTGACGGGGAACTCATAGTAACCGTTTTCTGTATCACCTTGGTAGGTGGCGCCGTCGCTAAGCTCCCAATCGCCGTGCGCAACATTGCCCCTAATGTATTTGCGGAAGCTCTGCTTGAGGCCCCAGTCAGCCACGCCGGAACAGGTGCCGATTGTGGCGGCACTGGAGGTTGGGAGGCTAATGATTGGGGCGAAGATTCCGCTTGCGAGTACGAGGGCGCCTGCTGCGCTGGTGGCGGCAATGGTCCTAAGAGTGCGCGTTGCTCTCACTCTTTTCTCCTTCTTAAGCCATGATTAATCCATGGAGGATTGTGCGAATTCTCTGACATATGTTTATGCGTACCTATACAAAGTACTATATTTATCACTATGCTAACCTATTGAATGTAGTTTAGGCTACCTTTAGTGACATAGATTATGAAGGATCTTTATGCCGAACCAATACCACCAGGATTTTCTGCGCCTCTACCCTGAAATTGACCCGACAACACCGATCTCTATCAACACGCGGGAGAAAATTTCCATCACTGTTGCCACTGCGGTCTGTTGCTATGGCATTGGCTACGGCAATATTCCAATTGCGCTTTTCGGCTCACTTTTGATCATTTTTGCCGCGCTGGCCTGCGGTTTAAGCCCACGGCGTCGTGTGCGCGGCACCGCAAGGACTCGCTTCCCGGATGAGCCATGGGCCGAGTTTGCTACCACGCGCGCTATGCATCTGCGGATTCTTTTCCCGATTTTCTGGCTGTGTATTGGTGTGGTGTCGGTGGCCTGCCTGTATTTCATCCCGCCTGCTCATGCCATGTGGGGTGGCATTATTTCAGCCGTGTTCGCTGTGCTTGCTGTCTGGTTTATGCCGGGCATGAGCACACTTTGGGAGCCCAAGCCGGAGAGCCCAAAAACCCCACCAAACTCCACTCCGCTTGTTCAAACAACTTTGGACACTGCGGAAATTCCTCGGGTACAGTAGTTAGTTCGTAGCCGCACAGCAATCACAATGACCAAAGCCTCGTCCCAGATGTGGAACGAGGCTTTTAGCACGTCTTTGGCTAACTAACTATTTCTCCTCAGAGCTTGCCACTTCATCGACATGATTTGGCTTCTTCTTAGCCCTGACCACGGCCGATGCAATAACCAGTACGAGAATAATCACAATAGCAACCCAGAGCCATGGCTGACGGTAGATATTCTGGGACGCAGCAGCATTCTGTGCCTGCACGCTATCGGAATTAGCCTCGCTAGTAGGAGTTTCCTTGATCTTGAACTGGTTCTCCTCACTTGGCTTTGCCTCAGTGCTTGGTGCAGCACTGGTTGGGGCGGCGCCACTGGTCGTGGACGTCGAACTGCTCTTCTTAGAGGAGCTGGAGGAACCGGTGGACCTGGAGCCAACCAGACCAGCCAAGGAGGTTGCGGAACCACCACAGCTATCCTTCATTGCGGAAGCGAAAGTCAGCTGATCAAGCTGCTCACCGGCCTGATAATAACCAGCAAAGGCCTTAGCGCCCTCATCAGTCAGGGTCACAGAATTCGTCGCACCCATCAGGACACCATTGCTCAAAGTCAGGCGAGCAAAACTCAGGTTAGCAAGGGCGATTTTGCCATAGTCCTGAGCCTTACCATTCATATCATTTGACACAACTGTGGCCATAAGCTGGCCTTTTCCAGCCTTGTACACAATTTCCGGACTGGAAATAGTGAGGTCCAAAATGCCATTATGGCCCGTGAAATGAACGCCGCCGTTGAGCTTAGCTACACCACTCTTATCCTGCGAATTAGCAGAACCCGTGGTACCGGTCCATACAAAGCTGCCATTTTCATAGTTGGTGCCATTAAGATCCCAATGGCCCTTGGCAATACTGCCATCAATGTAGGAACGGAAGGACTCCTTGACACCCCAAACCAGACGGTTGGCACTCACGGTATAGGTCGAGGAACAAGTACCGCTGGCAGCACCAGCATTGCCCAGTTCCGCACGCATCGCAGCACTGTCCGCCGTTGCGGCATTAGCATGGTTGCTTGTCGACGCACTCGGAATACCCCCAGCTAGACCGCTAGTTCCTGCAGGATTTGTACTTTCGGTGGTGGTGGGTGTCGTCGAATTGCTATTAGTTGTGGCCGAATTTGGGACAGTAGTAGTTAGCGGTGGAACCCAGCGCAGGAAATCCGGCAACAGGTTACTGAAACCAAATTGTTTAGCCAAGTTGGTGATGAATTTTTTGAAATTATCCCACAATGTGTTCAGCCCCAGTGAGCTACTTAATGCCGATGAGCCCATCGCAGTTTCTGCTACCGGCGCAGCCACCGCCGAAGCGGAAGTACTTTCAGTTGTCTGAACAGGTGAAGGTGTCGTGACAATCTGATTATTTTGCAGGCTAGGTAGGTTAACCTGCGGCAATGCAGGGATGCTAGGAATCTGGATAGGTGCTACAGCAGGAAGCGGGATTTGCTCAGCTTGGGCATGGGGTGCAAAACCACACAAACTAGTAAAGGCCAGACCGGTGACAGCCAGGCCAGCTAATGCGTAGGCGCGCACACGGGGCGAAGTGCGGGGCACGCAATCTCCTTAGAAACTTGCTCTTAACTTGTTACGAATACCAATATACAACCCGGTATGCAAAAGCTAGAAAAACACCCCGAGAGCACGGCAAATAATTATCACCGAAAACTCACGAGTCTCTCGATTTAACATTAAATAGACCAAGCGGTACAGTATAGGCTATGAGTACTAGCGCCAACCACATCCACGCCACCCTGGGCCCGGAGGACACTCTTATCACTCAGCCCATTGGCGATTTCACCACTGAGGCAGGAGCCACCATTATTGATGCCACCGTGGCCTACCATCGCTGGGGCGAACCCTTAAAAGATGGCCAACCTTGTTCAATCAAGGAAGCCGATAATGTGGTGCTCATCGAGCATGCGCTTACTGGCGATAGTAATGCGAGGCTTTGGTGGGAGGGTGTGATTGGCCCAGGTCAGGCCATAGATACTGATCATTTTCTCGTTCTATGTGCCAATGTACTGGGTGGCTGTTATGGTTCCACTGGTCCTAGTTCCCCTCATCCGGAGGATGGCCGGGCTTGGGGTTCGCGCTTCCCTGCCCTCTCCATTCGTGATTTGGTGCGCGCCGAGCACCAGTGGCTTGATGTGCTTGAGGTACGCCACCTCTATGCGGTGATTGGTGGTTCCATGGGTGGTGCGCGCGCCCTTGAGTGGTCCTATCTCTACCCTGAGTTCCTGTGCTCTGCACTGGTCATGGCGGTTTCTGCCCGCGCTAGTTCTTGGCAGATTGGCATCCAGTCCTCGCAGATTGCTGCAATTACCAATGATGCCGCCTGGAATAAGGGCGATTATTATCACACGAGCTTGCACCCGGATTCGGGCCTGGCAACTGCGCGTCGTATTGCACACCTCACCTACCGCGGCGAGCTTGAGCTCGATGAGCGCTTTGGTGCTGATGCACAGCCTGGCGAGAATCCACTTGGCCCATATTGGCGCCGTGACCAGCGCTTTGCCATTGATTCCTATTTGGATTATCAGGCCAAGAAACTTGTTGAGCGTTTCGACGCCGGCTCATACGTCATCCTCACCGATGCGCTCAACCGCCATGATATTGGCCGTGGCCGTGGTGGTTTGAACAAGGCCCTGGGCGCTATTGAGGTTCCCGTCATGGTGGTTGGTGTGGATACGGATATTCTTTACCCTTATCACCAGCAGGAACACCTTAGCCGTAATATGGGCAAGCTCATGGCCATGTCCAAGATTTCCTCCCCTGTTGGCCATGATGCCTTCCTCACTGAGACCCGCCAGGTAAGCAATATCATCCGCCGTTTCTTCTCTCTGGCCCAGCTAGAAACCCCAATCCAGCACCCACCAGAGTAAGCAACTTGCTTAAACAAGCTGCAGCACATTGGGCCTAGCAGCTGTGAACTGGACAGGATACGCCAAAGGGAGCAGCCAGAATAAGAGCTGCTCCCTTTGTTGTAGGTTCTTTGTAGGT
>JAUMUD010000046.1 GCA_030530875.1 Corynebacterium sp. | reverse complement strand
CGATCGTCACGGCGGCGATCATCACGACGACGACCACCGCCGAAACGACGGTCCTCGCCACGCGGATTATCGGAACGACGGCTATTGGTGCCGCCGTTCAAAGAAGGCGCGCTGTTATTCTCTTCGCGGCCACGGCTTTGCTGCTGGGCACGCTTTTGCTGTTCTGACCGGGTATGGCTACGAAATCCACCCACTACTCAAACACCACGCTCTCATCTTTGTCCTGGCGGCCACGGGCCCAATCGCCCGCTGGCATCATCTTCTTTCCTGGCACCTGAATTGCGCCCAGGCGGACTGGGTCCGTACCGGTGCCAACAAAAACTGCATTTTTGATAATGGTAACAGCACCAGGGTTAGTATCCACATCAAGGTCGCGAGCCTCAGGGGCGAAGCTCACTGGGCCAATTTTGACGCGGGTCTCCCCCATCATCGTCCAGGCACCAGGACCAGGAGTATAGGCACGAATTGCACGGTCAATACTTGGGGCATCCTGGTCCCAGTCAATGCGGGCATCGTCCTTGCTGATTTTTGGCGCGTAGCTCTCAACACCCTGCTGGTCATAAGGCTCAAGGCTGCCATTCTCAAGGCCGGTCAAAGCCTCAACAAGAAGGTCAGCGCCCTTATATGCAAGGCGGGTCAGCAGATCATCGGCGGTATCCTCCGGGCGGATTTCTTCCTCGATCTGGGTAATAACTGGGCCAGTATCCAGGCCCTCCTCGATGCGGAAGACCGATGCACCAGTCAGCGAGTCGCCGGCCTTAATAGCGGCCTGTACTGGGGCGGCACCACGCCAGCGTGGCAGCAAGGAAAAGTGCAGATTCACCCAACCAAAAGGCGCAATATCCAGAAGATCAGATGGCACAAGATTGCCATAGGCTACGACGGGGATGCAGTCCGGCTTATAGTGCTCAATAATGTCGCGGATCTCTTCACCGTCCGGGGTGCCGGCACGAAGGGTCGATGGCTTCAATACCGGAATGCCATTCTCCTCACAGAGTGCCCCCACTGGGCTTGGGCTCAAAGTCTTACCGCGCCCCTTTGGTGCATCCGGGCGGGTAATAACAGCAAGAACCTCATGCTCACTCTTGAGCAATGCCTCCAAGGCCACCACGGCTGGTTCCGGGGTGCCGGCAAAGATAATACGCATAGTCTCTTTCTTGATCCCTTTAGGTCTATTTTTTCTTTTAGGTATTTAGTTCTGGTTTTTGTTCTGGGCTTTTTGGTTCAGGGCCCTCTGAATTTAGCTTTATGTCGCCGCTACTGATTAAACCACTCGGAATTGCGGATGGTGCCCATGGCCTCCTTACGCAGCTCTGGGGTGAGGCGCTTGAGGAAGAGCACGCCATCGAGGTGGTCAGTTTCGTGCTGCACGCAGCGGGCAAGCAGGCCTTCAGCCACGAAGTCAATTGGGTTATTATCAACATCCACGCCGGTCACACGGACCTTGGCATGGCGGGTCACTGGGTACTTCACATCGGGGATGGACAGGCAGCCTTCCTCCTCATAGAGGGTTTCTTCATCCAGTGCTTCCCAGACGGGGTTGATAATATGGCCGCTGATGCCATCACAGTCATAGACAAAGACGCGCTCAAGAACACCGACCTGATTGGCGGCCAGACCCACGCCGCGATTCTCATGCATGGTCTCAACCATATTTTCAACGAGTTCCCGGTGGACCTCAGTTGGAGTGGAAATTTCCTCCGCGCGGGTACGAAGAACAGGATCACCGAAAATACGAACACCAAGAATCATAATAGGTAATAGTACTAAATAGGCAGCTAATAACCAATATGAGAATAGCGTTGATGGCTTTGGTGAAGCGTGGTTCTGTTCTTTTAGCCAATGTGGATCGGGTCAACCTGAATGCGTAGGGGCAGATCTTCTTTGCGGGCATTTCGTGAGGCGCGCAGGCTTCGCAGATAGCGCACCATGATATCACCCTTGCCCAGCTCCGCTTGGAAAAAGATACGCTGTGGTGGGCCAAAGCGGGCCTGGTCATATTCGCCGGGGAGCTTCATGCCAATGGGCAGGTCCGTTGGGCCAAGAAGGATGATGCCCTCCGGTAGTGGGCTTGCCCCATCCAGATTGGGGTTAGGGTTATCAATGGACTCAATGATGCGGTTGATGATGGTGGCAGGGGCATCAACCGCAGCCATAGTCTTGGCCGGTGGTAGGCCAGTATCCATGCGCGTTTGGAGTTCTTCTTTGGCAGCAGCGACCATATCCCATTGAACAAAATGATTCACAATGGGTAGTTCCTGATCCACGCTGATAACCACATGGGAATCCGGGCCAAGCATATTGGCGGCACGCGCCCAGGTGGCAAGGGCCTGTTCATGGGCACGAAGGTCAGGCCAGTTCAGATGAGCCCAGGTATCCACGATAATGAGGGCGCCATAGTCGCCGGCAGGTTCAGCGCCGGGGGTGGCCACAACAATGCGGGCGCCCGGTGGGATGGACTCACGGATTGTGGAGCCACCACTGATAATAATGGCCTTGCCCTTAAATACGCCGCCGATTTCCTCAGCGAGTCGTTCGGCACCGACAATGCCGGAGCGCACTTGGGCACAGCCACATTCCGGACAGCGGAAATGTCCTTCGGGCCGACCACACCAGGAACAGGTGGGCACGGCATATTTTTGGCCGAGGCCCTCTTTGAGCTGCAGTGGACCATTGCAGGCACGGCAACGCGCCTGATGGCGGCATTGCGCGCAGCTAAGGGTGGGAATATAGCCAGTGCGGGGGCTAGAGATCAGTACCGCGCGGCCCTTGTTGAGAGTTTCAGTAACCAGGCGGAAGGCCATGGAAGGAATACGCGGATGCCCAGGGGCGATATGTACTTGGGGGCGGGTGCGCACAATGAGTTCCGGTGGGGCGACCAAATCATGGGCCCATTTATAGTCAACGAGTTGCTGGACTTCCGCAGTACGGCTAATGCCGCCAAGAATGAGGGCGCAGTCCTCAATGCGGCTGCGGCTAATGAGGACCTCGCGGGCGTGCACATAGGGTGCGCGGGGGTCAACGAGATTCTCATCGCCATCATCAAAAATCACAGCAAGCTTCAGGTTCTTCACTGGGGCGAAAGCAGCCGAGCGGGTGCCCACCACAATACGGCCAGTGCCATGAAGGACTTTCAAATAGCGACTATAGCGGGCCTGTTGGCCAAGATTGGCATAGAGGGTGGTGATTTGGGCGGCCGAGACATATTCGCGCAGGGCCGCATCGAGTGCTTCCACATCACGCAAATCCGGCAGGACCACTAGTACCCCGCCGCCGTCCAGGGCGACTTTGGCGATAAGGCAGGCAAGTGTTTCTTGCCAGCTGGTACCGGGGCAAACCTGCCAGGCGGCGCGAACCGGGCGACCTTCCAGCACAGCATTGATAAAGCTCTCCCCATAGGAATAGGAAAGCCAGGGGCTTAGATCAGGCTCCTGGGCCTGACCGAGGGATTCCCAGGTAACACTGGGGTCAAAGTTCTTTTCCGCCGTGGCGTGGCGCTGCGGAATAGCCCCACGGATAATATCCGGGCGCAGGCCCGCATAGCGGATAGCGAGAGCTTGAATTAGCTCATGGAGCTGCGGTGTATAGACCTTTTCCGGGGAGATGACTTTTTCAATCCAGGACAAACGCCCATCAAAGTCGGATTCTTCCAGGCGCTCAATGACAATGGCGTCATAGAGGGTACCGGAAATACGCACGCGCACACGCACACCCGGCTGGCAGCTTTCATGCTGGTTATCGCGCACTTTATAGTCGAAGTAGCGGTCCAGCAGCGCAACACTACTCAGCGGCAGTACACGCGCAATGGGCGCTTCGGGCGCCGGCTGGATGGCTTTCTTCGATGACATACATTCATAATAACGAATAAGGAGCCTACTTTCGTAGACTCCTTGCATTAGCCCAATAAGCCGGAAATTTTATAAATTTCGGACTTCCGGGTATTAGATACCAGCGGCTGCCTTGAGCTCATCCACGCGGTTGATGTGCTCCCATGGCAGGTCAATATCGGTGCGGCCGAAGTGACCATAGGCGGCGGTGCCGGCGTAGATTGGACGCTTGAGGTCCAGGGTACGGATGATGGCAGCTGGGCGGAGGTCAAAGACCTTTTCCACAGCGCGCTGGATAGCGGAATCATCCAGGCCGTGCTTAGCAGTGCCGAAGGTCTCAACATAGAGGCCCACTGGATGAGCGCGACCAATAGCGTAGGCCACCTGAACCTCAGCACGGGATGCGAGGCCAGCAGCAACAATATTCTTAGCAACCCAGCGCATAGCATAAGCAGCGGAACGGTCAACCTTACTTGGATCCTTACCGGAGAAAGCGCCGCCGCCGTGGCGGGCCATACCACCGTAGGTATCCACGATGATCTTGCGGCCGGTCAGACCAGCGTCACCCATTGGGCCACCGAGGACGAAAGAACCGGATGGGTTCACCAGGAGCTTGAGGTCGTCATTAACCTTGTCTTCCAGGCCGGCCTCAGCGAGAACTGGCTTCACCACATGCTCACGGAGCTGCTCTTCGAGCCAAGCCTGGGTAACCGTTGGGTCATGCTGGGTGGAGATGACGATGGTGTCAATGTACAGAGGGTTATTATCCTCGTCGTAGGCGAAGGTCACCTGGGTCTTGCCATCAGGACGCAGGTTAGGAACAATGCCCTCCTTACGGACCTGGGTCAGGCGACGAGCCAGACGGTGAGCCACAGCAATTGGCAGTGGCATGTACTCAGGGGTCTCATCGGTGGCATAACCGAACATCAGGCCCTGGTCACCAGCACCATTCTGGTCATCCTCATCCTGGGTTTCACCGGAGCGAACCTCAAGAGCCTGGTCCACGCCATCACCGATCTCAGCGGACTGCTCACCGATAGCCACGGTCACACCGCAGGTGGAGCCATCGAAGCCCATCTCGGAGGAAACAAAGCCAATCTCACGCAGCTTATTGCGCACGAGAACAGGAATTTCGACATAGCCCTCGCAGCGGACCTCGCCAACCACGTGAACCAGACCGGTGGTGACCACAGTCTCCACAGCAACGTGGGAGTTAGGGTCGACGGTGAGCATGGCATCGAGGATGGTATCGGAGATAGCATCGCAGATCTTATCGGGATGGCCCTCGGTTACAGACTCCGAGGTGAAGAGACGCACATTGGCAGTCACGGAAAAACTCCTTGGAAAAATTCAGTACAGCTCGTTAATCAAAAACTAAGACTCCAACTTAGACCAAGCGGTCTAAAAATTCAAGTATTTCGTTGCACCCGCAGGTACTTTTTAGACCGCTGCCCTCGTTGGAGCCAAAAAAATCTTAATCCCTATATGCCACAGCAGCATCAAGGATCTGGGAGGCGATGGCCATCTTGGAGCCCTCATTGAGACGCAGTGGCTCCCCACCCTTCTGGCTAAGAATCCAACCAGAGTTCACATTGGAACCAAAGACCTCACTAATGGCCTGAACACCACTCTTGGAAGAACCAATCTGGTTGACCATGAGCAGGTCACAGCCCTTCTTCTCAAGCTTCATCTTGGCATAATCCAAAACAGAGTGATTATCATCGCCAGTCTCAGCAGCAAAGCCCACAATCAGTGGCTCCTTGCCGGTCTCCTTATGGGCATAATCGGCACGATTAGCGCAAACCCCAGCCAAAATATCAGGGTTCTGAGCCAGTGGAATGGACAGGCCATCCGCACCATTCTTCTTCAGCTTGGTAAGAGAACGGGACTCTGGGTGATAATCAGCCACAGCAGCAGCCATAATGAGCATATCCACAGTCTTGGAGCGCATGGTAGAAACCACAGCCTCATTCATCTGGGTAGCGGAACGCACATTGACAATATCCGTATTGGCTGGCTTGCTCAGACGCCTATCCACCTCGCCGCAGATAAGGGTCACACGCGCACCGCGCTGAGAAGCAACCTCAGCAAGGGCAAAGCCCTGCTTACCCGAGCTACGGTTAGAAATGAAACGAACAGGATCAATATCCTCCACGGTACCACCAGCGGTAATAACCACATGCTTACCCTCAAGGTCGCGTGGGAGCGTATAACCCTCAGCAATAAGCTGACCAAAGGCAGTAATCTGGTCCGGCTCAAGCAGACGACCAGTACCCTCATCAGCACCGGTCAGACGACCATGGGCTGGGTCAAGCACGGTAATGCCGCGGGCACGCATGGTTGCCACATTATCCATAACCGCTGGCTTGGTCCACATCTCAGTGTGCATAGCAGGTGCAAGGATAATCGGGCAGGTAGCCACCAGGCAGGCGGTGGAGAGAAGATCAGAACCGGCACCGTGGGCCACCTTGAAGAGCAGATCAGCAGTAGCTGGGGCAATGATCACCAGGTCAGCATTACGACCGGTGCTCACGTGAGCCACCTTATCCACACCGGAAAAGACACTATTAGCCAATGGCTTACCACTGAGCGCCTCAAGAGTTGCAGAGCCAACAAAGCGGAGTGCATTTTCGGTAGCACAAACCTGAACTTCGTGGCCCTGCTCCTTGAGTAGGCGGACAACATTACAGACCTTATAGGCTGCAATACCGCCACTGATACCAATCAGGATTCTCACAAATTCCTCTTCCTGTTCGATTCCATAGATATGAAAAAAGCACCGCTGGACAAAATCCAGCGGCGTTTATGTGAAATTAACCTTCTTCGTGGTCCAGCATGCCACGCTCAATTTCGCGCATGGCAATGGACAGAGGCTTTTCACCAGCTGCAGGGGTTACCATCGGACCAACAAACTCCAACACACCATCCTGGTGCTCCTGGTAGTAACTGTTAATCTGACGTGCACGCTGTGCTGCAAAAATCACAAGCGCATACTTAGACGAGACATGCTTCAGAAGATTATCGATCGGTGGCGCAGTAATACCTACTGGTGGATCGAAGATCTCGTCATTGACACTGTTATCATCAGTAGTCACTAGTACATTCCCCTTAGTTTCGCGCCGAGTCACTTACCGCTAAGAATAGCAGCAATAGCCTCGACTGTGTCATCAATATTTTCGTTGACAACTACAGTATCAAATTCATCCTGAGCTGCAAGCTCCACACGTGCGGTTTCAAGCCTGCGCTCAATAACCTCAGGGGCTTCAGTACCCCGTCCGGTTAGCCTTTCCACCAGGATATCCCATGATGGTGGGGCCAAAAAGACCGTATGTGCATCAGGGCGCAAGGCCTTGATATTACGCACACCAACCAGGTCAACCTCAACAAGTACCGGCCTACCACTCTCAAGAGCAGCATTCACTGGACCTGCAGGGGTACCTGAGCGCTGGAGGCCGCCATGAATATCGGCCCATTCCAGCATTTCGCCACGATCAATATGCTCCTGGAAGGCTTCACGACTAACAAAGAAATAATCTTCGCCGTCCACCTCACCAGGACGCGGATCGCGAGTGGTCATCGAAACAGAAAAATAAAGATCCGGCACAGCTTCTCGCAAGCCGGCCACTACGGTGGACTTACCCACACCGGCAGGGCCCGCAAGAACTACGAGTCGGCCTTCGCTCTGACCACTCATAAATATTAGTCCTCGGAGAAACCGAAGCGCTCGAGCAGTGCACGACGCTGACGCTCACCGAGACCACGGAGACGACGGGTCTGAGCGATTTCCAGCTCGTCCATGATCTCCTTAGCCTTAACCTTACCGACCTTTGGCAGAGCCTCGAGCAGTGCGGAGACCTTGGTCTTACCAATGATCTCATCGTCCTGTGCCTTTTCGAGAACTTCCTTCAGGGTGATGCCACCGCGCTTGAGCTTCTCCTTGAGCTCTGCGCGTGCCTTACGTGCCTCAGCAGCCTTTGCCAGGGCTTCCTTGCGCTGTTCGTCGGTCAACTTAGGAAGGGCCACGGGGTTCCTCCATCTCATAGAATATTAAATCTTACTGCGGGCATTACCCGCCTTTTTCTGGCGCTTGGCGCACCAACGATTAGGAATTATACACATGCTTCGCACGTTTGGAATCCCAATTGCGCCGGTGTGTTTCGCACACAACTCTACATACTATAGCACTAACGCCCTACTACCTTGCAAAATGCCCCATTTCCTCAGGACAAGCCACCCTAAAAGGTGAAATATCTCACCAAATTGACCAGCAAATTCCCGAAATTCACACTCCCCCGATGTCGAAAATATCCGTTCAGGGCGAATAGTTTTAGCCTCTTTTGGCGCTTGTGATGTCGCGGTTTTCTGGTTTAACGGCGCTATTTTCTAGTTGATTGTCGCGGTTTTCTACATTTTTTGCTTTGCGACGCTCCCCTTCCAGCCCTGGTTTATTCATCCCGAGCAATATTCTTCACGCCCTTGACTACCACGTCATAGCCATCGAGCAGCTTATCGGCGACATTCATGCTGATATTGTGCATAATGCCGGATTGAGGGTTTGAAGTAGCATTTTCGGCACGTTCTTGGGCAGCGGTGCCGTCCATTTCCGCTTTGGCCTTATTGAAGGCATTTCGAGTGGAGGCAGCGAGCCGTGCAGCAGCAACGAGTTTGATGCTCTTGGAGGCTGTGGAGGCTGCACGGAGACCGGCAGCGGCAGGGATGACGCTAAGAGCAAGGCTGGCAGCAGTTGCGGCACCACCCATGACCTTGACAATCTTTTCTTTCTTTTCTTCGCGGATGGCGAAGCATTCTGGGCAGAATCGGTCCTCGACATTGGCGACGAGTTTTTCACAACCATCTGATTGGCAGATGCCGATTAATTCGGCGTTATAGACGCCATCTTCAGCAGTGTAGTCGGCGCTGGTGAATTCTTCGGTATATTCCTCTTCGATAATGAAGCCATCAATGACCTCAGCATCAACAACATTCTCATCGAAATTTTCATTATTGTCCTGCCCTGAGGAGTCAGAGCTGCGGAAAAAGAACTTACGTGGGTCACCGAAATTTCCAGCCATAGGTCAATTATAGTCCGCTGATAGAATTTATTCTGCTCGGCGGGTATTACTGCGGATAACGCCAGTGAGAATTGGTACCCAGTTATCACTAAAACCACAGTTCTTAAGCCCGTAGGTATCAAATTTCGCAGCAAATTCACTCAAGGTAGAGACAAATTTCAAAGCCACAGGGATCGGAAGCATACTCACCAGAGCAAGGGTGGAGGCAAAGAGACTATGCCGATCAATTTTGAATCCTGGACTGCAGGACTCAATGACCTTGAGGTGTTTTTCTTCTAGTGGGCAGACATCCACGAAACGGCGGTCAAAAAGCCGCGAGTGGTGTGCACAGACATTACGCACAATGGCCAGCTGTTGCAGGTAGCCATTGAAGATTTTCTCGGAGTTGATATTGAAGCGCTCACTAATAGCGCACTTATCCGAGTATTCCAGGGCGCGGTAGAGAGACCTGGTCAGAATGCCAAAGGAGACATAGTCCACCATACCCCAGATGGGGATTTTTCCACTCTCCATACCGGCTTCAATAGAGTCAAGGTCACCATTATCACCGGGCACAATGGAGGGATCGAGGAAGAGTTGGTGTTCGCGGTTAATCTCACGGCCAAGGTTTGAGAGAAAATTGGAGTGGCGCTGCCAACTCGCGAAATTATCACCATCGAGATAGCCGAAGGGACCATATTTTCCAGCAAGCTCGCTGGCTACCTCGGTCTTGATTCTAGCCTCGGCCATTTCGAGATATTGGGAATAGAGCCTGCGCAATTCTCTATCAGCATTAATGCGCGAAACAATATCATCCCAGGTTATTCCCTCCAGGAAGGTTCTTCCATCAGATTGGAGCATATCCCTGGTGTAGTTGAAAATATTATAAAAACCTGCGAATTCCAGATCAGTTGCTGCTTGCTCCGGCGTCTTATCGCCAAGACTTAATCCCCTGCCGACGAGGAGCCTCACATAGTTAATATTGCAGCTATGCGGGGAAAGTTGGGGTTCCATACGGGCAACCTCCTAAAAATCAGCCCCACCGAATGTGCCTCAACACTACTTCAACGTTGCACACGGTAGGAACGTTGTTTTTATAATAACATGCACCAAGTACGTTTGCAACCTGTGAAGACATGCATGGCGCTCTAAGTTACGCTAGAGTATCTATATCAACGCAATATTTGGGAGGATTTTTGTGAAATTGCGCCACAAAGCCGGCCTGGGCCTGATTCTCAGCCTTAGTCTTGGCCTGGGAGTTGCTCAGCCAGTTATCTCTCACGCAGCAGAGACCAGTACTTCTACCAATTCCTCGACTGATAGCTTTACTAGCAATTCAGCCGAGGACTCTACTTCAGCTTCTACCTCGGCATCCACCTCTGCTGCTACCACTTCGGAGAAATCTTCGTCCCAGGACTCTGAAACTAAGTCCTCCAGCGAGCCATCCAGCTCCCCTACATCCACCACCACATCGACTACTAGCACCACTGCTACGACCGATGAGGACTCAGATTCTACTAACCAGAGTTGGTGGGCAAAGTTTTGGAGCCGGTGGAAGTACACCATTCGCAATGTCGGTATCGGTGTAGGCATCTTCCTGGTCCTTTGGGCTTATGCTCACTGGTTCTACATTGAAGCAGCGCTCTCCAGCCACCCATAAAACGGCTTTATTTTCGAGGAAGTTCGCGGGCAGTTTTTCAGCTCCCGAACTTCCTCTTTTTCTATGCGCAGGTTTTACCTGTACAATGATTTCAAGCCATCTACTCACATGACATGTGCTTCACAATGACCCTATCGAAAGGAACTCGTTGTGAGAGCACTTCGAGGAATGCTCGCATTCCTGATTTCTTTATGCCTTGTGCTCGGTATGTCTCCAGCACCTGGCCACGCACTGCCAGCACCACCGTCGTCTGGCATCATTACTAATTCCCAGACCATTGAGCCTGCACCATTGGAAAGTTATCCAGTTGGAGCGCTGAGCGATTCTGATCTTTTATTGCAGCTTAGGCAGGACAAGGTCAATCTTTATTTCACCGGCGAGGGTGAGCTCTCTCGCCATGCGCTTCGTTCAGCCCTTACTCAATATCGGCAAAAATACAGGAACAATGCGCCAAATGCCGTTATTGCCTTCAACAAGAATGTGAAGCTGCCTGCGGATTCTTCTTATCTCTTCCACAAGTGGCCAGGCAAGGTGCACAATATCCAACGCACTGACGGCACGGAGGTCCGCAGTCTCAAGGGAATCTTCCAGAATTCCGGTGTAGAGAATACTGTTCTTGGTCCGTGGTATCTTCCACGCCTCGTTGATATGCGTGATGCCGTCGCTGGTGTTCAAAATATCACTGGTCATTGCATTGGGTGGATTACCCCTGAGAGTACATTGACCAATACAAAGCCTTCGAATTCTGGGGAAGAAAATTCGGGCCTTGTTCTCGATGAGGCAACGGAAGACTGCCGCACACTCATTACGCTGCTTGGTAGGTCAAGGGAGAACTCGCATGCACCCGCTAATGACAGCATTATTGCTAAGAAGATTGAGCATTCGACCCCACGCTATGAGATTCTCCACCCAAATCCACATAATCCAGAATCCCCTGAGGGCGATGAGCTCCATCTCCAAAGCTTCCGCCAGCTACTCAATGCCAATAAGGATGCCGAGTTTTCAGTAACCTTCACTAACCCGGTGTATCTCCCGGAGGATTCTTCTTATGCCTTTGCCGACTCTAAGGGTGAGCTCCATGAATTTGAGAACCTCAAGTTTGACCGGGTGAAGGACATGCGTGGAATGTTCAAGAACTCGAATCTTACCGGTCTTAACCTCGCCCTTGCCAATCTGGACCGGGTACAGAATATGACTGGTGCTTTTGAGAATGCCTCGGGCATTGATACTGAATCACTCCAGGTCTCGCCGCTGCTCAAGCAGACCAGCGATGATGAAACTCCGGATGATGAGGTGAATAAGATGTACGAGCACATCATATCCGAGCTCTACAAGCTCCCAAATTTCACTGAGACTGTCGCGCTCATTATGAAGGACTACCCGACAATTTCGACGGAAGTTTATAACCGTGTCAAGGCCTACATGGACTACCAGATTATTGAATACCTTGTTGATTCCTATATCGAGGAGGTCGGTACTCCGTGGACCAATGACCGTGTGCTCATCGCTCTTAGGATGATTTATTCAACGATGATTTATGTCCCGGAGAAGCGTGCATCTGTCATCGAGATAGGGATGAACTCAACGAAGTCAGAGCGTGAAGAGATTTATGCCCAATGGCGTGCGACTCTTGATCGAGTTCCAGGTGTCCCTACCCTGATTGAGAAGTTGCGGGAAAACCCGGGTACGAATGATGAAGAAGTTCGTGCTATGGCGCGCAGGTTAATCCACCACCCTCAAGTACGTCGGCTTCTATCCCAGTACCATGAGGAAACCGACGATGAGGACAAACAGATTACTACCCTACTCACGCTCTTCGAGTCTTTGTACGGCATCGTGAATCCCTATTCCTTCGACCTTGGCCGACCGCTCAAAGAAGACCCTGATGCTCCACCGGGCTCAAGCATGGGGATGGCGGTGCTCATTGGCGTAATCGTGGCGGTCATTATGATTACCGGCCCAGTCGTTGCACTAATCCAGGCTGCACCAGCTCTAGTGTCACAGCCAGTCGCATTTGAAATGCCGCCGCTACCGGCTTTGGGTGCGTAGCAGCTGGAGCAGAGTTTCCTCGCTAATTGGGCGCTTCTTCTTGGGTAAACCACTAACCACGAGAGCATATGAGTTCTTAATCAAGTCTTCCAAGAACTCATAGGTCAGATCTTCGTGGGGATAGACACTAATCCAGTGCTTCTTATTCATGTGGTAGCCCCGAGTAATGAACGGATAAGTCTCTGTCAGAGTCTCTACATCCAGCGGCTCCGCCTTGAGATTAACCAGGCGGGATTCGTGGACTGTGGTGAGTACAAACCACTTGTCGCCAACGCGAACCTCTGACCATTCATCAACGAAGCGTCCTTCCTTAGTGGCGGGCAGCTGCGTGGCAATTTCCATGGTGGCTTTGAAGAGTTCCGTCTCGTTCATAACCACCAACTTTAGCACCTCAACCAGCTGCTCACCCCAGCAACAATACCCAGAAAGTACCTAGTAGAAAGGACTATTTTATGGTCAAACAGTATAAGAAGATTTTGACCTTGGATAACGGCCCTGAAATTGTGCGGCAGTGTGCCCGCTACTGTTTCAAAGACACACAGCTCATGTTCCGAATCTGGGGCAAGAAAGAGGCACGGAGTTTCCTGCCAGGAGTTGTGGGCGACAACTTCAACCTCAAGACCAATAAGTTCAAGCCCGAGGCATATCGAGAATTGCTCAATGCTACCTACGAGGACCTCGAGCATCTCATGGCCAAAGAGTACTCGCTGCAGATTGACCAAACCCCGGATAAGAACACTATCTCTTCCACGTTGATCGGCATCTTGCGCGACCATGCGGCTGCTCAGCTCATGAATAATGATGAAGCCATGTTCGTGGTGGATTCGCCATATCATGTGGCGCGCAATTCCCCGACAAGTCCCTTTGCTTTCGAACTTGAGGTCACTGCCCTACGCCCTAACAAGCGAGTAGTTGACCCTAGCCCATTCTTTCCCACCTATGTGAAGGAAAAATTCGTGGGCAACACCATGACCTATGGGCATAGCTTCTACACCCTGAATATGCTTGATACCATTGACGCATACCAGCGGTGCATGAACCTCTATGACCTGCTGGCAGACCAGATCGAAGCATTCTCGGAGATGATTCGCAAGTGGGAACTCCCCCGCTGTTTCCTCGAGCATCTCTTCTGGACACCGGCCGGCACCATGGGTAATGGGCCATTTGAGCTGCGTCTTGGCATGATTATGGCTATTGCGGAGCAATTCTGGCTCAATGGCAGGGTGCCTGATCAGCGTGATGTGGACTTTATGTATTGGGCAATTCTTCACAATATTGGCACGTGCATGCATCCTGGCCACCTAGTTCTCTCCAATAATCTATGGTGGATTATCGCTCGATGCTTTGCCACCATCGGAATTCACCGCCAGGTGCGCCCGAATAATAAGCCACTGCCATCCCTGAGCCGATTGCGCGCAGCAGATGAGAAAATCCTGCTAAAGCGCAAGACCGCAAGCTAGCCGA
>JAUMUD010000045.1 GCA_030530875.1 Corynebacterium sp. | reverse complement strand
CGTACGACATATCCACTCCTCAAAGTATGACTCCAAGAAATGGGGACAGGTTCATTTCTTTCCAGCTTGACTTAGAGTCAACTCTAAGTCCTAAAGTGGAGTCCATAAGTTCAAAAGTTGAAAGGAAAAAATTAATGCGTGCAGCACGCTATATGGGCACCCGCAATATTGTGGTTGCTGATGTACCAAAGCCAGAAATCCAGGATCCAAAGGACGTCGTCCTTCGTGTAGTCCGTACCTGCGTCTGTGGTTCCGATCTGTGGTTCTACCGCGATGAGCGCGAGGCTTTCGGTGGCACCAACTCCCCTTGCGGCCACGAGGCTATCGGTGTGGTCGATGAAATCGGCTCCGATGTTCATGACTTTAAGGTCGGCGACTTTGTTATCGCCCCATTCGGCCTGAGCTGTGGCAAGTGCCCAGTCTGCAAGGCCGGCTTTACCTCTTCCTGCCCTAATGCTGGCTTCCTCAACGGCGCCCAGGCTGAATATGTCCGCGTCGATCACGCTGATGGCACCCTGGTTCCAATCCCTGAGGGTGAATATACCGAGGAGCAGCTCGCTTCCTTCCTTACTCTCTCCGATGTGATGGCCACCGGCTACCACGCAGCTTTCGTCGCCCAGGTCAAGGAAGGCGACACCGTTGCTGTTATCGGTGATGGTGCTGTGGGTCTCTCCGGCGTTTTGGCCGCCAAGCTCATGGGCGCAAAGCGCATTATTGCTATGAGCCGCCACGCTGATCGCCAGGCTCTAGCCCGCGAGTTCGGTGCCACTGATATTGTCGCCGAGCGTGGTGCTGAGGGCGAAGCCAAGATTCTTGAAATGACCGATGGCTATGGTGCCGATGCTGTTCTTGAGTGCGTTGGCTCCCAGCAGGCAGCTCACACCGCTGCAAATATTGCCCGCGCTGGTGCCATTGTCGGCCGCGTCGGCATGCCACACACCGATGGCTCCGAGCACGCCAACCTCTGGTTCCGCAATGTTGGCTTCCGTGGCGGCCCAGCCTCCGTGCGCACCTATGACCTTAAGAACGGCCTCGTTGACCTCGTCGCCAAGGGCGAAATCAACCCAGGTGCTGTCTTCACCAAGACCTACACCCTGGAAGAAATCCCACAGGCCTACAAGGATATGGATGAGCGCAAGGCCATCAAGGCTTATGTGACCGTCAGCGAAATCTAATTTCCTAAAGGCAGCATTCATGGGGGTTCCATTCGTGGAGCCCTCTTTTGATTAGAAAGGCAAAAATGCGTGCAGCGCGTTTCCTAGGCACCCGTAATATTGTCATTACGGATGTGCCAAAGCCTGAGGTTAGCGGCCCCACCGATGCCATTATCCGCGTGGTTCGTACCTGCGTATGTGGCTCTGACCTGTGGTTCTACCGCGATGAAAAAGAATCCTTCACCGGCATCAATTCCCCTTGCGGCCACGAGGCCATTGGTGTTGTGGAAGAAACTGGCGCCGAGGTCACCGACTTCCACGCTGGCGACTTCGTCATCGTCCCATTCTCCTTCAGCTGTGGCAAGTGTCCAGTCTGCAAGGCTGGCTTTACCTCCTCCTGCCCCAATGCTGATTTCCGCAAGGGCGAATTCCTCAACGGTGCCCAGGGCGAATATGTCCGCGTCTCCCACGCCGACGGCACTCTGGTGCGTATCCCTGAAGGCCAGTACACCGAAGAGCAACTCGCTTCCTTCCTGACGCTTTCCGACGTCATGGCAACCGGCTACCATGCCGCCTACACCGCTCAGGTCAAGGAGGGCGATACTGTGGCCGTGATTGGTGATGGAGCCGTGGGCCTGTGTGGCGTACTTTCCGCTAAGCTCATGGGCGCAAAGCGCATTATTGCTATGAGCCGTCATGCGGACCGCCAGGCCATTGCCCGCCAGTTCGGTGCCACCGACATTGTTGCCGAGCGTGGTGCCGAGGGCGAAGCCAAGATTCTTGAAATGACCGATGGTTATGGTGTTGACGCAGTTCTTGAATGCGTCGGCTCCCAGCAGGCCGCCCTTACCGCCGCAAAGATTGCCCGCGCCGGTGCCATTATTGGTCGTGTGGGTGTGCCACATACGGATGGTTCCGAATATGCCGGTCTCTTTGGCCGTAATATTGGCTTCCGTGGCGGCCCCGCCTCCGTGCATTTCTACGATGTCCATGAGGGTCTGGTCGATCTTGTTGCCAAGGGTGAAATCAACCCAGGCGCTGTCTTCACCAAGACCTATACCCTTGAGGATGTCCCCCAGGCTTATAAGGATATGGATGAACGCAAAGTCATCAAGGCCTATGTCAAAGTAAGTGAAATCTAGAAAGGTTTACTAATGCGTGCAGCACGTCTCACCGGTCAGCACACCGTTACAGTGCAAGATGTCCCAAAGCCAGAACTTCAGGCCGATACTGATGTTATTATGCGCGTAGTGCGCACCTGTGTTTGCGGTTCTGACCTGTGGTTCTACCGTGATGAACTGCCTGCCGGTATCAATGCGCCTTGCGGCCATGAGGCTATTGGTGTCATTGAATCCGCTGGTTCTGCAGTCAAGGACTTCAAGGTTGGTGACTTTGTCATCACCCCATTTACCTATTCCTGCGGCGAATGCCCAGTATGTAAGGCCGGTTTTACCGGCTCCTGCCCACACGGCTCCTATTTTGGTGGTGCTGAGGGCGAAGCCTGCCAGGCTGAATTCGTCCGCATCCCACTGGCTGATGGCACCCTGGTTCATATTCCTGAGGGCAAGTACACCGAGGAGCAGCTTGCTTCCTTCCTTGCGCTCTCCGATGTGATGGCCACCGGCTACCATGCTGCTTTCAGTGCTGAGGTCAAGGAAGGCGACACCGTGGTTGTCATTGGTGATGGCGCTGTGGGTCTCTCCGCTGTTCTGGGCGCAAAGCTCATGGGTGCCGGCCGCATTATTGCCATGAGCCGTCATGAAGACCGCCAGAAGATCGCCCTGGAATTCGGTGCCACCGATATTATTGCCGAGCGTGGCGCTGAAGGCGAAGCCAAGGTTCTTGAAATGACCGGCGGCTATGGTGCCGATGCCGTTCTTGAATGCGTGGGTACCCAGCAGGCTATTGATACTGCTACCAAGGTTATTCGTGCCGGTGGCATTATTGGCCGCGTTGGTGCCCCACATACCGATGGCTCCGAATTCGGCAGCATCTGGTTCCGTAATGTTGGTGTGCGTGGTGGCATGGCTAGCGTGCGCTACTATGACCTGCACAAGGGTCTTGTGGAGATGGTGGCCAAGGGCGAAATCAACCCTGGCCTGGTCTTTACCAATACCTACAGCCTCGAGGAAATCCCACAGGCCTATGCCGATATGCATGAGCGCAAGGCCATCAAGGCCTATGTGAAGGTGAGTGAAATTTAATGTCGCACGAGTTTAACCCTATTTTTCCTCAGGGCGAATATAACGAGGACTTCCAGCAGTATTTCATCGGCAAGTCCTACTTTGCCCCACTTCTGAGCGCCGATGTGAATATCGGCAATGTCACCTTCGAGCCGGGCTGCCGCAATAACTGGCACACCCACTATGCCGATGGCGACTTTGGTCAGATTCTGCTGTGCATCTCCGGTGCCGGCTGGTATCAGGAAGAAGGCAAGGAAGCCCAGGCCCTCAAGCCTGGCGATGTCGTCCACATCAAGCCTGGGGTCAAGCACTGGCACGGCGCCCAGAAGGACAGCTGGTTCAACCATGTTGTCATCATGAGCAATAAAGGCGACCTGCACAATGAGTGGCATGAGCCTGTCGACGATGACTACTACAACGCCCTCTAAAAACTAAAAGAAATCCCTGTTTTCGCAAGAAAACAGGGATTTCTTGTTCAAAGCCTACTAGGCCATCCAGGCCTCGAGGACTTCATCGGCCTTGCCCGGATGAATCACTGGCCCATCCTGAATATCCAATTCAGGGTACAGGTGACGGAGTTCCGACAAGCTATCACTAATTGGCGCATCGCCCGCCGTGGCAAAAGGCATAATCGTAATGCCCTTCAATGCTTCACGGTTTTCCTCAATAAAGGAGGAAATAATACGCGGTTCAATACCGAACCAAATCGGGTACCCCAGGAACAAAACCTCACGGCCTTCCAATACTGGGCGCTCACCATTAGTCTCCGGACGCGCATCCGGGTTGGTCTGCTCCCCATGGATACGAGTACCTGGCTCACCACGCAATTCCGTACCCAAGTATTCCACGGCTGGTGCAATGCGGAACTCCTCCGCCTCCACCATGCCCGCCAACTTATGGGCCACGGCCTCCGTCGTGCCAGTTACAGAAAAATACGCTACAAGATATGGGCTGGTAGTCATACTCACTACTGTAATACAGATCCCACTCAAAGCACCGCTATGACGTGGCTTATACCTCCAAATCACAAAAGCCGACCCAATTTTGGATCGCGTCCTGGGGATATGATCAAAAACTTTAGTTTTTAGGCGTTGTGGGTGGTGAAAACACAAAAATACCTCCAAAGACCCGTGATTCTTTGGAGGTATGTCTATTGTGTTTTGTTGCTTGTATTAGCTCAGCAGAGCGTCCACGTCACCGTCGATATTATCCATGTGGATGAGTGCGCTCTTGGCGGTATGGGATGCGCCGAGTGCGAACTGAACCTCAGGGGCGGTTGCGGCAACACCGCTACCACCGGAGGTCACAAAGATGTGCAGTTCGAGATTAGGGTTAATCTTCTGAACCTGCTCAGCAATGGTGACAATAATACGTGGAGCCTTGCCCCACCAGATTGGGTAGCCGAGGTAAAGAACACTGGACTCCGAAATGAGCTCAACAATCTCATCGGCATTGGCAGCAGGAACACGGGTTTCCGGATTCCACTGCTCCTGGTTGGCACGGCATTCATCCACACGCCAATTCAGATCCGCATCACTATAGGTATCGCGCTCAATAATCTGATGTGGCTCAACACCCAACTTTGCAGCAATGGCCTGAGCGGCACGCTCAGTGTGGCCATGCTTGCTGAAATAAATAACCTGAGTAGTCATTAACTCCAAACTTCCTTTGCCATGGTGAAAGCAGGCCATACCTTTGGCCAGCCAACATAAAATGCCAGGTGCGTAATAGCAGCCTGAATCTCTTCAGCAGTGATGTCATGGGCCTTAGCGGCATTGAGATGGAAGCGCAGGCTTTCATCGGTCAAGCCCTGAGCAATCAGAGCAGAAACAGTCACGAAGCTGCGGTCACGCAGATTCAGTTCACCATTGGTCCAGACTTCCTGGAAGAGAACATCATCGTTAAGAGCAGCGAACTGTGGGGCAAAATCGCCCAGCTGATCGCGGCCCGCAGTAATCTTTGGAACATCATTCTTTTTTGCCATGAACACAACACTACGACTTAGAGTTGACTCTAAGTCAAATGGAAACCGAAAATTAATCTAAAACCCTAGGATTTTCCGCTAAAATGGAAACTTATGACTACACCGATGGATACCCCTGCGCACCGCTACTCCCCCGAGCTTGCGGCGCAGATTGAGCAGACTTGGCAGAACTATTGGCGCACCGAAGGCACCTTCAATGCCCCTAACCCAGTTGGCGACCTAGCCACCGGGGAGCAGCTTCCAAAGGAGAAGCTCTTTGTGCAGGATATGTTCCCATTTCCATCCGGTGCGGGCCTTCACGTAGGCCACCCACTTGGCTATATCGCCACCGATGTTTTTGGCCGATTTAACCGCATGTTGGGCAAGAATGTCCTCCACACCCTGGGCTATGATGCTTTCGGCCTCCCAGCCGAGCAGTATGCCATCCAGACCGGTACCCACCCAGCTGTGCGCACCAAGGAGTCCATTGAAAATATGGAGCGCCAGCTCAATCGCCTGGGCCTGGCCCACGATAAGCGCCGCTCTGTAGCCACCACCGATGAGGAATTCTACAAGTGGACCCAGTGGATCTTCCTCCAGATTTTCAACTCCTATTTCGATGAGCAGGAGCAGAAGGCCTTCCCAATTGATCGCCTGATTGCCAAGCTTGAGGCAGGCGAAGTCCCAGGCCACGAGAATTATAATGAGCTTGACCGTGTGGCCAAGGCCAAGGTTGTTGACTCCTTCCGCCTCGTCTATCTTTCTGAGTCCACCGTGAACTGGTGCCCAGGCCTGGGCACTGTGCTGGCAAATGAGGAGGTTACTGCCGATGGTAAGTCGGAGCGCGGTAATTTCCCTGTTTTCCGCAAGAATTTCAAGCAGTGGATGATGCGCATCACCGCCTATTCTGATCGTCTCCTGGACGATCTTGATCTGCTCGACTGGCCAGAAAAGGTCAAGTCCATGCAGCGTAACTGGATTGGTCGCTCCCGCGGTGCCGAAATCACCTTCGACGCCAATGGTGAAAAGATCACGGTATTCTCCACCCGACCAGACACGCTTTTCGGTGCTTCCTATGTGGTTTTGGCCCCAGAACACGCCCTGGTAGACGTGTTGACTGCCGAGTCTTACGACGACTCCGCTAACCCTAAGTGGACCTATGGCAAGTCCATCCCAGTGGAGGCCGTTGCTGCCTATCGTGCAGATATTGCTGCTAAGAGCGATGTGGAACGCCAGGAAAATAAGGAAAAGACCGGTGTCTTCATCGGCGCCTATGCCACCAACCCTGTCAATGGTGCCAAGCTCCCAATCTTCATTGCCGACTATGTTCTTGCCGGCTACGGTACCGGTGCCATTATGGCTGTTCCAGCCCACGATGAGCGCGACTATGAATTCGCCACTGTCTTTGAGCTTCCAATTAAGGAGGTAGTCTCCGGCGGTAATATCGCCGAGGCCGCCTATACCCAGGATGGCACTCTGGTGAACTCCGATAATGGCGAGGGTCTTTCCCTCAATGGCCTAGATAAGGCCACCGCCATTGCCACCATGATTGAATGGCTGGAGAATAATGACAAGGGTGTCGGCAAGATCCAGTACAAGCTGCGTGACTGGCTCTTTGCCCGCCAGCGCTACTGGGGTGAGCCTTTCCCAATTGTTTATGATGAGGACGGCATTGCCCACGCCCTGCCAGAGTCCATGCTGCCAGTGAAGCTGCCTGAGGTTGAGGATTATAAGCCAGTAAGCTTCGACCCTGAGGATTCTAATTCCGAGCCACACCCACCACTGGCTAAGGCCACTGAGTGGATCAATGTGGAACTCGACCTGGGTGATGGTCTGAAGAAGTATCGTCGTGAGCCTAATGTGATGCCACAGTGGGCCGGTTCTTCCTGGTATGAGCTTCGCTATATTGATCCGAATAATAGCGAAAAGTTCTGCGACCCAGAGAATGAAAAGTACTGGCTTGGCCCACAGTTTGAGGGTGACTGCGGTGGCGTAGACCTCTATGTGGGTGGCGTGGAGCACGCTGTTTTGCACCTGCTCTATAGCCGTTTCTGGCACAAGGTCCTCTTCGACCTCGGCTATGTTTCCTCCAAGGAGCCATACCGTCGTCTGTTCAACCAGGGCATGATCCAGGCCTTCGCCTATACCGATAAGCGCGGTGTCTATGTTCCTGCCGCTGAGGTCGAGGAAAAGGACGGCAAGTTCTTCTACCAGGGTGAAGAGGTCAATCAGGAGTACGGCAAGATGGGTAAGTCCCTGAAGAATTCCGTCGCCCCTGATGAGATCTGTGATGACTACGGCGCCGATACCCTGCGCGTCTATGAGATGTCCATGGGTCCTCTGGATGCTTCCCGCCCTTGGGCCACCAAGGATGTTGTCGGTGCCCAGCGCTTCTTGCAGCGCCTCTGGCGCTTGCTTATCGACGAATCCACCGGCGAGCTCGCCTGCACCGATGCGGCCCTGACCGATGAGGATAATAAGGCCCTGCACCGCACCATTGCTGGTGTGAAGGAGGACTACCAGGAGCTTCGCCTCAATACTGTGGTGGCTAAGCTCATTGAGTATGTCAACTACCTGACCAAGACCTACCCACAGGGTGCCCCACGTGCCGCCGTTGAGGTTCTTCCTCAGCTGGTGGCTCCAGTTGCTCCTCATATTGCGGAGGAACTCTGGAAGCGCCTTGGTCACGAGGAGACCATCTCCTATGTGCCATTCCCAAGTTTTGATGAGAAGTGGCTTGTGGATGATTCCATTGAGCTCCCAGTGCAGATCAACGGCAAGGTCCGCGCCCGCATTAATGTGCCTACCGACGCCGCCCAGGACGCCATCATTGAGGCAGCCCTGGCAGATGCCAAGGTTCAGGAGCACACTGAGGGCAAGACAATTGTGAAGCAGATTGTTGTGCCTGGTCGCCTGATTAACCTTGTGGTGAAATAAGCCCCAAGAAATAGAAGAAGCCGTAACTCCTTAGTGGAGTTACGGCTTTGTTCTTATTTGTCGTACTTTGCGTTGAAGGAATTTTCCGAAATTGCCTCGTATAGATATGTATTGATCTGACTATGACTTGTCGCAATACCAATGGCCGAGGTGTAGTAGGCCTTATCGGCATCGCTGAGGAATTCTAACCTGTTAACTACGCGTTCAGCGTAGAAGCGCGACTCATTGATATATGGGTTATCAAAGAGGTTCGTGTCCGAAGTGGTGAAGATACCAGTCATATTGCTCGTGTCATAGTAGAACGGGGTATAGAGCACATCAGCCTGGGCATTGCTGCCAAAGGCAGCAGCCCCACCGAGGATGCCAGCCGCAGCGGCAGTACCCAGGGCAAACTTGACCATGGTGGTCTTCAGGGAAGCGGACAGGGAAGCGAACAAGGTGAACTCCTTGGGTTGTTGTTGACGTGACAACATTCATTCTAGGGGCAATGGAAAGCAAGGGTGAAATTTCCGCAAACACGCAGGTAAACACCCATTTTTTCGTTGCTAGCGAAAAATACGGAGTTTTTCGTCATTTTCCCAGGCTTGAAAACCCCAGCTCTGGGGCGATTTTCCTGACTTTTTCGTACCGGCGCGGGGTAAATTTCCTCGCCCTTCCTAGCTGTGAGCTAACTGTGCGCTATGTAGAGGCTTCGTAGTAGTTTTGATACCGACCAGCCCAAAGGCAAAAATTTCAGCCTGTCAGTTCGGTGAATCAGGGCAATAAAAAATGGGCCCCGAAGGACCCATGTTCATATACAGGTAATACTAAGAATTGCGGTGGGATTTATCCCTTAAGAGGAGCTCGACCCACTAGCGGCTCCAGGGAAAAAATTTCCGATCTGCGCATCCTGCTGCCAAGCCTGGGAGCCTAGGCTATTGGCTTCTTCAACGGTGCTTGCGTTGTTCACCCGGCCATGCCAATAGTCCTTAAGAGGCTGTGGCATAAAGACCAGGGCGTTGATGAGATTATTGGCATTATTCTTGGCATCCTGCAGCTGCTGAGCGTAGTTATTCTGCTGCTGGAACTGCTGTTGCTGTGGGCCTTGGTTGAATGGTTCAGCATTGGCAATGCCGGCACCTGCACCGGCAAGCATGAGGGCGGCAGCGCCGGCGGCAAAGAGATTCTTCTTTTTCATTCGCGCTCCTTTAGATCATGTGGTCGGGATGGGCAGCATTGTAGTTATTATCCGAAATGGCCTGGCTGACATAGCTATCAATCTGAGCCTGGTCGGTAGCAATGCCAATGGCGGAGGTGTAATAGGCCTTGTCCTGCTGAGTGAGATGCTCAAGCTTATTCACCAGATTCTGGGCCGCAATGCGCGCATTGTCCACATAGGGGTTGGCATAGAGGTTCACACCCACGGTTGGATCATTCGGGAAGAAAGGCTCCGCATTGGCCTGGGTGGCAACCACTACCCCGCAGCCAAGAATAGTGGCAGCAGCGGCAGCGCTCATGGCTGACTTTTTAAAGCTAAACATTGACTCTCCTTTGGACTCGGAAGTGTTTGTGACTCCAATCTACGCCAGGAAAATTGTGATGAAAAGAATCGGCAAAACCGCAGGCCAAAGGGCATTTTTCAACTCTTACGTGCCTTTAAATGAATTTTTGTCACATTTCAAGAATTTAAAAGTCTAGCCCAGGATAAAAAAGAGGGAAATTTCGACATGACGCAATACCGAAAATGCGGGTAAATTCGGGCTTCCCGGCAACTGTGAGGGATCTACTAATTGAGGGCAATGAAAGCAGGAATTTGAGAAGTCTCCTGGGCTTTTAGAGAAAAAGCCGCATAAAAATAGGCTTGGGGCACCGCGCTTTTCGGGGCGCTTTTCGACGCCCCAGCACTCACAGCAACTATGCAGGTGTCTTTGGCTGACATACAGGACAGTAGAAGAGATTGCGGCCTTCCATTTGGGTTTCGGCAACCGGGGTGCCGCAAATATAGCAAGGCAGACCGGCACGGCGGTACACATAGACCTCACCGCCATGGTCATCCTTGCGCGGTGGGCGGTGCATGGCTTCTGGGGTGTGCTCAGGATAGACAGTGTCCAGGCGACCAGTATCGGTGCCCTCACGCATGAGGCCAACCAGGTCATCCCAAATAATGTGCCATTGCTCGGTAGATAATTTATTACCTGGAATGAAGGGAGATATATTATGGCGGAAAAGGACCTCGGCACGGTAGATATTTCCAACCCCGGCAAAAAGTTTTTGGTCCATAAGTAGTGAACCAACGGGGCGCGCGGAGCGCATGGCCTTGGCTAAAATTTTCTCATCCAAAATACCTGTAATTGGGTCATTTCCAAGCTTAGCTAATACCGGATCAATATCCTCAATTAGGCGACACCATTGAGGCCCGTGCAGGTCAGCAGCGATTTTTTCATCATTGATGCGCAGGCGTACTATGCCGTGGGGTTCGGCCAGTGGATGGATTTTGAATTTACCAATCAGCCCCAGGTGGATGTGAATAATGTGGGGCGAATCAAAATAGAGAAAGAGGTGCTTGCCGTGGGCGTCGGCACGCAAGAATTCATGATGGGTCAGTAATTTTGCCTCAGGTGCGAAGCGACCCTGCGGGGAGGAAACATCGACTTTCTCACCGCCAAAGGCGTGGTTGAGGTCGCGGGCGAGAGCATGAATTACGTGGCCTTCGGGCATGAATTACAGTCTATGAGCCAATTTTGGATACGACAAATCGGCCTGGGGCGCAGGTGGCCGCCAGGCCTGTCAGGATGCCGTAGGCTAGTAAAGAGTTAAAGAACTAGCTAAAAGTCCGCGAGAGGCCATTTGAGCGCCTCTCAGGGCTATTAGTTTTTGATTTCCCAAACCAGATTTGGGATTTCCTCAACTTTTTCCAACCTCGCGGTATTCTGGCGCATGAGACGCCAGTTTCGCGCCTTGGCATCCATCAGGGATTCCGGATCCGTGGTATTTGGCATGGCCAACAAAGCGACAGACGCGTTAATCGCATCCGCATAGCGCGTGAGGGTGCGGACCGTTGGGTTGGTTAAACCACGCTCCAGGCGACTGACAGCCGCCTTATCTACACCCATGCGACGAGCTGCCTCCTCGATGGTAAAGCCGTTATTTTCACGGATGAGTGCAAGCTGAGTAATGAGCTCAGCGAAAAATGTGTGTGTTTGACTCTCCATAATAGAAAATATAACCGAAAATACATGAAATTTATTAATATGGGTATATGGAACAAAGCAAAATTCTTCTTTATTATCAGTTCACGCCCATTTCCGACCCTAAAGCAATCATGCTCTGGCAGCGCGATTTATGTGAATCATTAGGTCTTCGTGGACGCATTTTGATCTCTAAGCACGGCATTAATGGCACCGTCGGTGGCAGCATGAAAGCCTGCAAAACTTACGTGAAAAAGACCCGCGAATATCCCGGTTTCAAGGGCATGGAATTCAAGTGGTCTGAGGGTGGCGCTGAGGACTTCCCACGCCTCTCGGTGAAGGTCCGTGAGGAAATTGTGGCCTTCGGTGCCCCAGATGAGCTCAAGGTTGATGAGCATGGTGTTATCGGCGGCGGCGTGCACCTCAAGCCTGAAGAGGTCAACAAGCTCGTTGAGGAGCGTGGCGACGAGGTCGTCTTCTTCGATGGCCGTAATGCCATGGAGGCTGAGATTGGTAAGTTCAAGAATGCCATCGTGCCGGATGTGAACACCACCCACGACTTTATCCGTGAGATTGAGTCCGGTAAGTACGATGACCTCAAGGATAAGCCAGTTATCACTTATTGCACCGGCGGTATTCGCTGTGAGATTCTCTCCGCCCTGATGAAGAACCGTGGCTTCAAGGAGATTTATCAGATTGATGGCGGCATTGTCCGCTACGGTGAGAAATTCGGCAATAGCGGCCTCTGGGAGGGCTCCCTTTACGTCTTCGACCGCCGCATGCACATGGAATTCGGCCATGACCAGAAGGACTATAAGCAGCTGGGTCACTGCATCCACTGCGGTGCGGACACCAATAAGTTCGAGCACTGCATCAATGAGGACGAGTGCCGTCAGCTCGTGCTCATGTGCCAGGACTGCTACGACAATATCGCCACCCGCCACTGCGGCCGTGAGCGCTGCAAGGAAGTAGCCGCGCAGAAGGCAGCCGAGGCAGCAAAGGTCTAGTTTGTTTGGGCTTCTTTCGCCGGGTTCTGCCCTGTGCCCCGCTCAGTTGCCCTGAGTAAATAGCACAGGTTGAGGAATTGTGCAGAAAACCCCCATCACCAGGTGTTTCTTGGTGATGGGGGTTTCTTTGGTTCGTGTGTGTTCGCGATGAATTAATGCAGGATTGCTGCAAGGGTGCTAATGGCCCAGAAAAGCGAAAAAGGAATCAGACCCCATAAACAACCCAGCCATGGGGACCAATGCTGATAGCGGCGGAACTTCACCCAGACCATAATGGCGCAGGCAATCACACCACCAAAGGCAATGCCACAGGTGATGACCGGGAAGAGAATCTCAAAGGTGTGGGAGCACAGATAGTCCGCCACACCGGCCGTGCATCGTGGGCCACCCAGCTCATGGGAGAACAACAGCACAGCGCCCGCCGCAATGAAGGTCAGGATAGGGATGACCAGGCCAAAACCTAGGGCCTGATGGATCGCCTGCTTCCTGGTTTCAAATTGGTCCTCAAAACTGCGAGGCAGCTCAATATGAAGAGCCGGGGAATTTTCCGGGTGCGATTCATTGGCACTCATGGCCAATTACTTCTGATCCTCATTTGCTGCCGTGTAGCTCTGAGCGAGGCGCTGGATAACAGGAACCATCTTTGCGGTGGTCTCCAGGTCCTCAGGGGAGAGGTGGCTAAGCAGCTCAGTGAATAGTTCAGTGCGCTCCTCACCGACGCGCTTGAGTTCCGCGCGGCCGAGGGCAGTGAGGCGCACGCGCACACCACGGCCGTCATAAGGATCACGGACACGGTCCACCATGCCGCGTACCTCGAGCTGGTGCAGGGCATTGGAAGCAGTAGGCATGCGGATGCCCTCGAGGCGAGCAATATCGCTAATGCGGGCTGGGCCCATATCCTCAAGGCGAGTAAGAATAGTTAATTGTGGACCAGTGAGGTCGGAGCGGGATGCCAACCTGAAATAGGTGACATACAGCTGAGTCATCGCTGGGCGAATTTGTTCCGCGATCATACGCGGGTCAACAGCATTCATATAACTATCGTAACCATACTTTCATGTATTGTCATTACTTATGTCTCTAGTACGCACCGGGCAACTTGATCATCGCTGGCAACGCGCCAAAGTATTACAGGACTACCATGCCGGGCTTCTTCGCCGCGAGGACATCTGTGATGCCGATTTTCTCCTCAAAACCGCAGCGCGCTTTCATGGATATAAACGAACAGAGACGGCAAAAAGTTCCCGCTGCCCCATTTGCGAGAAAGAGGACATAGCAATTGTACTATGGGTGCACGGTGAGGAACTGGGTCGGGCTAGTGGTTCGGCGCGCTCCTGGCAGGAGATTGAAGAGTTCGCCCGCGAGGGCAAAGTCTTCGATGTTCACCGCGTGGAAGTGTGTCCCGATTGCGGGTGGAACTTTTTGCTCACCCAGCAAACAGTACGCTGGGAGAATGAGCCCTAAACCTGGGAATTTCCTCGCAAGGCTTATAATAGGCCTTTCTTCCCGGTATAGTTATGGGGATAGTGAAATAGAAATAGGGCTAGGTTCAGGAGTCAATTGAATGAAAAAGTCAAAGTCGCGTAAGCGCCGCATTTGGGCTATCGTGGCGCTGATTTTTGCTGTCATTGTTATCTCCCCTTTCGCGCTTTTCGGTGTGGCATATACCACGATTAATGTGCCGGAACCACAGCAGATTGTCTCCAAGCAGGTGGCAAATATCTATGCTTCCGACGGCACCACCGAAATCGCCCGCCTTGTCCCCTCCGATGGCAACCGTGAAAATGTGAGCCTGGACCGAGTGCCAGAGGTGCTCCGCCAGGCCGTCGTGGCTGCCGAGGACCGCGAGTTCTATACCAACTCTGGCTTCTCCATTTCCGGTTTTGCCCGCGCCATCTGGGGCCAAATCACTGGCAATGATTCCGCCGGTGGTGGCTCCACGATTACCCAGCAATATGTGAAGAATGCCGTGGTGGGCAATGAGCGCTCCTATGAGCGCAAGGTCAAGGAGCTGCTCTATTCCATCAAGATGACCCGCGAGTGGTCCAAGGATGAGATCCTCCAGGCCTATCTGAACACCATCTACTTCGGCCGCAATGCCTATGGTGTGGC
>JAUMUD010000044.1 GCA_030530875.1 Corynebacterium sp. | reverse complement strand
CGCCCAGAAGGAAGCCATCAAGGCTAAGGCCGGCGATGCAGCCGACCTCACCGCACTGGCTGCATTCACCGCGACCGTGGAGAAGATCAACACCGCACAGAAGGCTCTGGCTGACCTGGTCGCCAAGGCTGACACGGTGAAGGCTTCGGATGGCTACAAGAACGCATCTGCTGATGCCAAGAAGGCCTATGATGAAGCCATCGAAAAGGCCAAGACCTACCTGGCCGATGACTTCGCCGGCATCGATGAGACCGCTCTCAATGAGCTCACCGCATCCGCCTCTGACGTGAACAGTGCCGTTAACGCATTCTCCAACAATACCGTCGACTACTCCAAGCTCGAGGCAGCAGTGGACAAGGAGAACAGCGACAATGTCACCGAGACCGCAGCATATAAGAATGCTACGGATGAGGAGAAGGCCACCTACGATACGGCACTGGCAAATGCGAAGAAGATTCTCGCTGAAAAGACCGCATCCCAGAATGATGTTGATGCTGCTGTGACCGCACTGACCGCAGCCCGCGCTGCACTGAGCGGCACCGAAGCAGTCAGCGGCTCCTCGATTGACCTGCGCACCGCACTGATTGCCGCAGGCGTCGGCGTCGGCCTCATCGGCATCATCATGGCCGCATCCAATGCACTCCAGGCACCAGCTCCAGCCCCAGCCGCTGAGCCTGCACCTGCAGCAAATACCAACAAGGGTTATGTTCACAACTACGTCGTCGGCGGTGGTGCAGAGCGCGCCGAGGGTTATGCTGAGAACCCAGAGACCCTTGCAGATGAAGGCACCGCAGCAGGTACCGAGCAGGGTGCCACAGCCGCCCCAGCCGCAGCCGCTGCACGGGCCAACGGCCGCCTGGCAACCACCGGTACCAGCGCAAGCCCATGGCTCGCAGGCCTGGCTGCCATGGTAATGGGTGTCGCCCTGTTCTTCGGCTTCCGTCGCCGCGAGAACTAAAGGCATCGGCTAAGCCCTAGCCAAAGACCAAAGCCCCAATCCGCTGAATCATAAAGCGGGTTGGGGCTCATTCATGCTCCCGCGGAAGCACAAGGCTTCCTTGGGCTCAGGCCCTGCGGGTTGCGGTCTTGGCACTGTTGCGGTTTACCAGCTCGTGGCTTCGTCCGCGCCGGGCGTCGTGATCAGGTGCTCGGCTAGAGAGACAAAGAAGTCGGTCACAGCTGGGATATCGGCCAGGCGCTTGGTGGCCTTGGTTTCACCTTCGCCGACCTTGATGCCACGGTCACCAGGGCCGAGGATGGCGAAGACAGTTTCATCCGGGGTGTCGTCCCCAAGGTAGGTCACTGGGCCTGGAATAATCTTGCGTGCCGCTGCCACCCAGTCACCCTTGGTGATAGTGGTGAAGGCAAACTCCACGACCTTATTGCCATGGACCACGTGGGTGCCGTGTGGGTCGAGGGCCAGTACATCGCGCAGCAATGCGTCCTCAAGGCTTGGGTCCACCTTGCGGAAATGGAATACGAGGTGGAATGGCTTATCTTCCACCCAGGCACCCTCATAGGCAGAGGCCACGGCATTGAGCTCATCCAGAAGAGCTTGTCGACGCTCCTTCACCTCATCACCCATGACAGCAGACATGGTTGGGTCATCCTTCAAAGAGAAATCAGGCATGAACTTGCTTGGACGTAGCTCCGCACCATGGGAAGCGGCAAGGATGAAGTTCTCAGTCGGCAGGCCAAGACGGTCCACACTATCCAAAGAACGGCCAGTAAGAATGGCCACGTTCACCTTGGTCTTAGAAGCAATAGTCACCAGAGCATCCACAGCGGCCTGCTCAATTGGGACATTATCTGGGTCGGGGGAGAACCCAGCGAGGGTACCGTCGAAATCAGTAATCAGCCACATATTAGTTGGAATCCTTCCTTGCTAGTTGGATCATCCGAATTGGCCTGACGAGTGAGAGTCACAATGGTGTACCCATTGGTGCTTGGCTGATGCGTGACATCATAATCACCGGATACGAGGCTCACCATCTTCAGGTGTACATAAAGATTCTGGCCATCGCAGTTTGCATCCTGAGCGGTGGCATCGGAAAAGCTTAGTTTGGTGGAGGAGGCGTCCTTGAGGTCCACGGTCTTACCCTGGTCATTAGTGACCTTGACCTTGGCCTGGAGGCCGCCGCAAATATCCTGCGCCACCATATTCTTGCCGCTAATGAGGAAAATGGTCGAGCCATTCATCGCATCAGGCATAGCAGTAGCAGGGGAGGTATAAATCTCCGAAACATTCCACGTGGTGGCATTCTGCTTAGTGCAGGCCCCGAGCGGCAAAGCTACCAGCATTAACGCGGCGAGGAGCTTTTTCATTTCTGGCCTTTCAAGCAATTAAGGAAGCTCGTGGCCCAGAGGTCGACATCATGCTCCTGCACCTGAGCATTCATGGCCAGCATACGTGCCTTGGCCTGCTCAGGATAGAGCTCAAGCTCTGTCTGGGCCGCCTTAAGCTGGCGCTTAATGTCCTCGGTGTCATGAGGATTACACATGAAGGCCTGTGTGAGCTCCACAGCCGCACCAGCAAACTCCGAGAGTACCAGCGCACCGCTGCCATCAGGGTGGGCTGCCACATATTCCTTGGCCACGAGATTCATGCCGTCCTTGAACGGAGTCACCACCATAATGTCGGCAGCAGCATAGTAAGCCATCAGGCGCTTCTTATTAACCGAGCGGTGCAGATAGTGCACCACTGGGCGACCAATGGAACCATAAAGACCATTAATTCGGCCCACAGCCTCTTCGACCCTGGCGCGGGTCTTGCGGTAGTGTTCCACACGCTCACGGCTCGGGGTTGCAATCTGCACAAAGACCGCATCTTCTGGGGTCATAGCACCAGACTCAAGCAGCTCCTCAAAAGCGCGCAGGCGCTGAAGAATGCCCTTGGTGTAATCAAGGCGGTCCACACCCAAAAGCATATGGCGTGGGTTGCCGATTGAGGCTCGCAGTTCCGCAATCTCCGAGGCTGGTGGAAGGTCAAACTTCGGGTCAATGGAGATAGGGAAAGCACCCACACCAACAGTGCGGCCATCAGGCGTTTCGACGGTAGCAT
The DNA here is from genome assembly GCA_030530875.1 of Corynebacterium sp. Taxonomy (GTDB): domain Bacteria; phylum Actinomycetota; class Actinomycetes; order Mycobacteriales; family Mycobacteriaceae; genus Corynebacterium. The sequence continues at coordinate 12,708 of JAUMUD010000044.1, read as the reverse complement.
CCGCAGTGCGCACACCTGGCTCACCCTGGGTAGGCAAATCCACCGAAGCCATGAAATTGGCAGCCGAGCTGGTCAGATGGAAGCCCAAAAGATCTGCGCCAAGCATGCCACGCAGGATTTCTTCACGCCATGGAAGCTGGCGGAAAATCTCTGGCGGTGGGAATGGGATATGAAGGAAAAAGCCAATGCGTAGATCAGGGCGCATCAGGCGAAGAATGCTAGGAACCAGTTGGAGCTGATAGTCCTGAACCCAGACGGTAGCGCCGTGCTCAGCTACCTTGGAAACTTCCTCAGCAAAGCGAGTATTGACCTGGCGATAGGACTCCCACCAGTCAGAATTGTAGACAGGGGGAACAATCAAATCATGGTAGAGCGGCCAGAGGGTTGCATTGGAGAAACCCTCATAGAAATCCCTGAACTCCTCCTCATTGAGGGAAACAGGGTGCAGCAAAAGACCGTCTTCGGTGTGGAATGGCTCTGGGGCCTCATCAGGCACACCTGGCCAACCAACCCACACACCTTTATGACTGTGCAGAACTGAGGCCACGCCGGTGACCAAACCACCAGGGCTTGGTACCCACTCGCCCTTAACAAGATCCACAGGGAGACGGTTGGCGACAATGACAAAATTGCCAGTATGCATTGCCTACTCCTCGGTGGCTTTGGTGGCCTTCTTTGTAGTCTTCTTAGTGGCCTTTTTCGCCGTCTTCTTGGCGGTCTTCTTCGTGGTCTTCTTAGTAGCCTTGGCCGTGGTCTTCTTGGTGGCCTTCTTAGTTGTCTTCTTAGTCGACTTCTTAGTGACCTTCTTTGGAGCTGGCTCGGCGAACTCAGCAGCGAGCCTACGGTAACGCAGGCCCTCAATCTCAATGCCAAGCATGCAGCTCAGAGTGGCAAAATCGAGGAAGTCCTCAGCATAGGTAGCAACAATATGACGGGCGGCTTCAGCAGTGGCAGCTTCCACTGCATGCATCGCGTCCTGGGCTGGCTGGGTATCGGTAACCTTGGGTGGCACAGGTCCTCCTCGCAGTTTGACGGCACGTAAAACAGATCTAGTTTAGCACCTTTAGGAGTCACTTTGCGGGAATGGGGACTTCCTGCGGCGTCGGAATGCGGTATAGGGATTAAAACGTGGCGGGCGGCGAAGCTTGCGGGCAGTCCACTCACCGAGGACCACGCCGGCGGCCAAAGCAGAGGCAGTACCCAGTGCAATGACGGAGAGTGAGTAGCTCAGCAGCATCTGGTCATGCATCATGGCGTACATGGCGCGGTAAATGGAAAGACCAGGAAGCAGTGGGGTAATACCAGCGATAGCAGTAATGAGCGGCGGGATGGAAAAGCGGCGAGCAAGCAGACCACCGGCAAGACCAATCACAGCGGCCGAAATACCAGCGGCAATAATGGGGCCCACACCATGAGGGGTAAGAACCCAGTAATAGATAATGCCACCAGCAAGGGCAGTCAGGGCAGAAATGGCAACCGAATCCCAACGGGCATAGCAGGCGATGGCAAAGGCCGCCGAGGCTACCGCACCGGAAAGAATCTTGATAAGGCTGCTAGCCACGGAAAGCGAGGCAGCCGTGGCCTCCCAGGTTGGAAGGGTGACACCAAGGTAGCCCGAGAGTTCAATACCAAGACCCACACCGGCGACAATTCCGCCGGTAAGCATTAATGTTTCAAAGAAACGGGCTGAGGCTGTGACCGGCGCACCCGTAATGCCATCTTGGAGGGCTTGGACCAGGGTTAGACCAGCGAGCATCATAATGATGCCCGAGGCAATGACCTGGCTTGGTGAAATCTCAATACCGGAGAGCATCGCCCATTTATAGGTAATAGCCGCCGGCACTGTGGCAATCACGCCGCCATAAAGGTTCTGGAAGAAGAGTGGCAGATTGTGCTTATCCAACCAGGCCATACCAACCACAATGACACAGGTAGTGGCAAAGGCCATGGCAGCCACTATCAGACTACCGCCAAGCATCATAGCCACTGCAGCAGCCATCAGCGCCCAACCCGCAACGGAGGTTTTGAAACCGTAGGCCGGAGGGGCACTCATAATGTCATCGAGAGCCTTCACTGCCACATCCGGCGGGGTAGCACCAGCAGTAATGGAGCGCACCAGACGGTCGACATCCGAAAGCTTGGAAAAGTCCGTGGACAGACGGCGCACCGAATGCACCACGCTCACAGGTGTCTTGCGGGAGTTCAGGTAGGCGAAAAGGGTGATGGTATTAAGGGTGATATCCACATGGCAGTAGTGAAGGCCATAGGCTGAGGCCACGGCCTTAATCTGCGCCCTGGAGTCATTATTAGAAGTACCCGAAGCAAGGAGAATACCGCCGATACGGCCGGCAAGGTCCATCACGCCCACAACCTGCTCAGCACTAGTAAGGTCCACTGGGGCAAGAGGTGAAGGTGGTGGGGCTGCTCGTACCACGTCGATGGTGGCTGTCGAGTCCTCGCCGACAAAAAGCCGTTTGATCTTCTCGAACATCTCACCGTCCCCTATGACTCGTTCTTTCTGGAAGTACTTGTCCATTGAGTGTCGCATATTTTTTGGCTTTTTGCACGCCCTTGGGGCCTCGTGTATTATTAGCGAAGTCACCTGTGACGTGCTGGAGTGGCGCAATTGGTAGCGCAACGGTCTTGTAAACCGTAGGTTGTGGGTTCAAGTCCCATCTCCAGCTCAAGCGGCGAACCCCTGAGGGGTCGCCGCTTTCGCTGTATGTGGGGTTGGCGCTTTGCTAGGTGGCCAAGGTTTTGGCTCGCGGCGCGGGGAAGCGAGCTGCGCAGGCAGCCCCGACTGAGGCAGCCGATTAGGCTGGCTCAGTCCCTGGGGAACGCAGATCAATCCGGTCGCGCTCAATTTTCTCGCGGGTGAGGGCGATGAGTTTTCGCTTTAGTTGCTGGAACTCTTCGGGCACGAGGGGATCCAGGCCATACTTTTTGCCCACGGCTTGGAGGCGTGTGGAGGCAGGGTGGCCGGTGAGGCCGATAATGATCTGGTTATTCTCGATCCAGGCGGAGGTACAGTATTCCTCGAAAAGCTTGAGGGCGGCTTTGCCATTGGTGAGTTTCTCATGATGGCGTCTACACACCGGACAAACATCTTCGAAGTTGGTTCGGGGTCTCTCCGAATAATTATGTTTATGATGCGATTCGAGGTCCTGGACTTCCTTACAATTTGGAGCGACACAGGTCTTAATCTCAATCTCATCGAGTATTCGGAAAACCTCGGGGCTAAAGCGAACCGTGGAATGACTGATGACACGTCCATCCAAATCCACAATGGAAAGGGTGGTGTCATAACCCCACTTGCGGGCAAATTCCTCAAGGTCATGGGTGCTCATATAGCGGTCCTTATAGGAAATAGCCCACTCAGGATGAGTAGCAAGAAGGTCAAGGCTCACCACGACATTGATGCGTACCTTATTAGCGGCAGTGGCATGGCGGGCGGACTGGAAGAAAAGCTCGAAGGCAGCGTGGCCATCGCGCACATCCATCGGTGCCTTCTGAATCTCAGGAGGCAGGGCAGAGTGCAGCCGGCGCACACTGGTGCGGAAAACAGCCATGTCCTCATCGGAAATACCGCTAAGAGTAATGGTGTTATAACCAGGGCGATCCTGGCGGAAGCTTGCACGTAGATCTGAGGTGGTCCAGAAATACTTGGAACTAATCTCAGTGGGCACCTCAGCAGCAGGGGCTGGGTCATGATCCTCGGGAAGTCCAGCGAGGAATTGGTCAAAGTCAGCAACAGCAGGGGACTCGGCGCCTTCGGGGATGCCAGCAGCAACGCGCTCCTCATGCTCGGCACGCTTCAGTGCTTCCTGAGCTTCTTCCCACTCCTGGTTTGAGCTCTTTACACGACTGTTAAGGAGTGTAAAGGCGCGGTTAACGTCAGAGAAGTCCAGGCCCTGGGTAAGCTTGGCTAGCAGGTCAAGCTGGGCTTTCTTCACCTTGCCAACCTCCGGCATCTGCCACTTGCCCTGCAGCTTGCGGGCCAGGGCAGTGAACTTTGCAGCCGTGGGAGGGTGCATGTGGGAGGCATCGATAAGCACGGAGAGGCGGGGGTGGGACTGGGCAAAGCCAGCGAAGATGAGGAGCGTGGCCTCATCGCGGCAGATTCCGCGCTGGCTCATCTCGGCGACGAAGGTCGAATGTGCGGTGCCCTTGAACTCGCTGTGGAGTTGGAGGGCAAGAGAAGAATAGGACACTTGCCCTCCTTTCTTGATAGTGGAGCACCAGTATGACATAGATTTCGCAAGCAGGGAAGGGGGAATTTTGACCACTTTCATGGACAAAAATATCACTGGGGCAGGAGGGGCTGAAGTGACGATTGGCCTGCGGTTTTATGGGGCTGTGATATTGCTCATAATGCTGTAAAATAGATTCACAGGAAGCGTACAGACAATGTTCATGGACCTTGCAGATCCGTGGTGTTTACTATTCACTAGTTTCACTTCAGATTTATCTATACACACAGAGAAAGGAAAGCGAAGATGAGCGAGAGCCCAGTACGAGTTTTGGTAGTTGATGATGAGAAGAATATTGTTGAGCTTCTTAATGTTAGCCTGAAGTTCCAGGGCTTTGAAGTTGCCACCGCCAATTCCGGTGCGGAGGCGCTGACTGTTGCCCGTGAGTTCAAACCAGAGGCCTTCATTCTGGATGTCATGATGCCAGTGATGGATGGCTTTGAGCTGCTGGCAAAGCTGCGTGAGGAGGGCTTTGAGGGGCCTGTTCTTTACCTCACCGCTAAGGATGCTGTTGAGAGTCGTATTCACGGCCTGACCATTGGTGCTGATGATTATGTGACCAAGCCATTCTCCTTGGAGGAGGTTATTACCCGTCTGCGCGTTATCCTGCGCCGTGGTGCTGTGACTGAGGAGTCTAATTCCATCCTTACCTATGCCGACCTGAGCCTCAATGATGATACCCACGAGGTATTCAAGGACGGTAAGCTCATCGACCTTAGCCCAACCGAGTTTAACCTCCTGCGTTACCTCATGCTCAATGCTGAAGTTGTGGTTTCCAAGGCCAAGATTCTGGACAATGTCTGGCACTATGACTTCGGTGGTGACGGCAATGTGGTTGAATCTTATATCTCCTACCTGCGCCGTAAGGTCGATACCGGCGATACTGCTTTGATTCACACCGTTCGTGGTGTGGGCTATGTGCTGCGTACACCACGCTCTTAATTCTCAGCTTGGACCAGTACAATGAGCCGTGGTGTCATGTCACCACGGCTTTTTTCACCACAAGGATGAGGAACCATGAAACTTTCACGAAAGTCCAGTGCACCTGAGGAAGGGTGGGCTGGAAAGCCCCACCGCACGCATGTCCCGGCGCTGCGACTGCGATCGACTCTGGTCATTATTGTGGTGCTGGTTTCCGGCTTCGGGCTCTTCCTAAGTGCGGCGGCGGTTTCCGGTATTATGCGTGACTTCTTGTATACGCACGCCGATAAGGAAGTGATTGAGGCCGTGGATGGCTGGGCTGGTCACGCGGACTTTACTGCGACCAAGGGCGGCCCGCCGACTGAGCTTTATCTTGCGCAGATTAATTCTGATGGCACGATGACCGTGCGCAATGATAATAGCTCCGCGCCAAATCTTGATGGCATTCAGGTGGGCAATGACCCGATTACCGTGCCGGCCGCGGAGGGTTCGGCCTCAGAGGCGCCTTGGCGTGCCATGGCCTTTAAGACCACTAATGGCGTGACCATTGTGGCGCGCTCCTTGCAGAAGGAAGAGCTGTTTTTGAAACAGCTGCTGCTGGTGCAGTTAGGCATCGGTGCGTTGGTGCTGCTTGGCCTTGGGCTGGTGGCGCTGATTAGTGTGCGCCGTGCTTTGAAACCGCTACGTGAGGTGGAAAAAGTGGCTGTCTCTATTTCGGAGGGCCACTATGATAGGCGTGTGCCAGATTGGCCGCTCAATACTGAGGTGGGCCAGCTGAGCTACGCGCTGAATATCATGCTGGAGAAACTCCAGGCCAGCCTGCAGGATGCCTTGGATAATGAGGAACAGATGCGCCGCTTTGTGGGCGATGCCTCCCATGAGTTGCGCACCCCGCTGACCTCCGTTCGTGGTTATACGGAGCTTTATCGCTCCGGTGCTGCGCCCGATGCAGATTGGGTGATTGGCAAGATCGCTGAGGAAGCCGAGCGCATGACGGCTCTGGTTGAGGACCTGCTTGATTTGACTCGTTCTGAGGGTAATAAGCTACAGCTGCAGCAGGTGGATTTGCTTGAGCTGGCTCTGTCTGTGGTGACCTCCTTGAAGGCTGCGCACCCTGGCCGTCAGATTACGGTCAAGAATGAGTGCGGGGATATCCCATTTGTTGAGGGTGACTCCATGGCTTTGCGACGCGTCATTATCAACCTGGTCAATAATGCCCTGGTGCATGCCGGTAAGGAGGCCACGGTTACTGTGGCCCTGCGGCCGGGTGGCAAGATTGCCATTATTGATAATGGCGTGGGTATGAGCCCTAAGGATGCGCAACATGTCTTTGAGCGATTCTATAGGACGGATTCGTCGAGAAGCAGGGAATCAGGCGGTTCGGGTCTGGGTCTCGCTATTGTGAAATCTCTGGTGGAAGCCCACAAGGGTACGGTTAGCGTAGAATCGGAGCTAGGCAAAGGCTCGACCTTTACTGTTACTCTTCCCGTCTAAATAAGGAGTGCGCATGAGCAGCATTTTTACCAAGATTATCAATGGTGAGATTCCGGGGCGTTTCGTCTATGAGGACGAACAGGTCGTGGCCTTTCTTGATATTAATCCGCTGACCGATGGTCATACTTTGGTTGTGCCACGCAAGGAAGTGGATAAGTGGACCGACCTGCCGGCCGAGGAGTGGGCTCACCTGACCGCCGTGGCGCAGAAGATTGGCCAGGCGCAGAAGGAAGTTTTCGGGGCTCCACGTGCGGGTCTGGTAATTGCTGGCTTTGATGTGCCTCATACCCATATTCACGTATTCCCGGCTTCGGGGATGGGCGATTTTAATTTCCTTAATGCCGGCAAGGATGGCCGCAATGAGGCAGAACGGTTGGATAATGTCCAAGAAAAACTTCGGTCTGCCCTTCAATAATATTGCCGGGGGCCTGGGGAATCTCGGCCAGCTTTTTGGCGGTGAGGTTTCTGAGGCCACGCATATTAATCCTGCTGAGGCGGCGCGCACTCTGCGTGCGCGCTCTATTCGGCGACCTCAGGTTGAGGATGACTGGCGTGCGCGGCCGACCTTAAAGCACCCGTATCCTGTGGTCTTGATTCATGGCACCAGTGATAATAATGGGTGCTGGGAGAAACTTGCCCCGCAGCTGCGGCGCGGGGGTTATTGTGTTTTTGCGCCGAATTATGGGCATTTTGGGGAAGCGGCGTTGAATGAAAATGCCGCGCAGGTGGAAGCCTTTCTGGATGCGGTGGTCACAATAACCGGGGCCGAGAAGCTGATTCTTATTGGTCACTCTCAGGGTGGTTTGCTGGCGCGTTATTATGCGGCGCGGAATCCGGGGAAGGTTGCCCATGTTATTGCCATTGCGGCGACTAATCAGCGCACTACCGTCGGGGATTTTATTAAAGACACCATGCTTGGTGAAACCCTGCTGACGGACTTTTTCGGTGTGGCCGGTTGGGAGCAAATGGCCGGGAGTCCCTTCTATCAGGAGGTTGAAAAATACCCCGAGGTCACCCGGCAGGTGTCCTTTACCTGCATTGCCTCGCGGGCGGATGCGACGGTCATTCCACCTACGCATTGTTTCTTGGAGGGGGCGAAGAATATTTGGGTTCAGGATGTGTACCCGACTAGCCGCGTGCCCCATACGCTGATGCCGGTGGACCGGCGGGTGCGACATATGGTGATGAAGGACCTTCGGGAGGCGGGAATATGAGTCCGCAAAAAGTTTTGCTTATCCATGGGAGTCTTGGTTCTGCGTGGAATTTCTGGAAGACCAAGCGGGCGCTGGCGGCGCGTGGGCATGAGGTGCTGGCCGTGAACTACGGCAAGCTGGGCCTGGCGCGCTATCCGCAGTGCGTGGCGGAAGTCCGCCAGCAGGTAATCAACAAAATTGGCCATAAAAATACCCACCAATGGACCATTGTGGGGCATAGCCTCGGCGGCATGATTGGTGCGACCTTGGCTGAGGAGATGCCCTTCCGGCGTGTGATTGGCCTGGGTGCGTGCTTCCGTGGGCTGCCGCCGCTGCGAATGATGCGCACGGATTTGAAGGACCAGGCGAATTTTCCTGACTTACATTCGGCGAAGGCCGAATTGGTCAGCGTGGTCTCCTCCCATGATGAGGTCGTCCCGCCCTATACCTCCATCATTCCGGAATATCTCGGCCACACCTACCGCGTCTGGGGCTATAGCCATACCCAGTTGCCGAATCTACCCATGATTCCTGATCTTGTGGAGCGTGAATATGAATAAGGTCACCGTCGACGGTGCCGACTTTGAATTTTCTTGGCCGGAAGAACGCCGCCTCCTTCATGCCATGCTAGATGCCGGTGTGCCCGCCCCCTATGGCTGTGAGGAAGGGGAGTGCGGTGCCTGCATGTGCCGACTTGAGGGCGGCGAACGCGAAATGGTCAATAACCACGTTCTTGATGAGCAGGACATCGCTGATAACCTCACCCTGGCCTGTCAGACTCTGCGCCGGGCTGAGGATGGCGGCTATACGGTGACCTACCTGTATTAAGACCTACCTGTACTAAAAATTCACCAATTAAGGTGATACCCTTAAGTCATGCGCATTCTTGTTATCGGCTCGGGCGCCCGTGAGCACGCCCTTCTTCGTGGACTATCTGCCTCGACCCAGGACCTGCATGTTGTTCCCGGCAATGCCGGCATGGAAGGCCTGGCTACCCGCCATCAGGGGGATATCAATGATGGTGTGGCAATGACGGCACTGGCTAAGGAACTTGGTGCTGATTTTGTTGTCGTCGGCCCGGAAAACCCACTGGTTGCTGGTGTGGCTGATTCCCTGCGTGAGGCTGGCTTCCCGGTCTTTGGCCCAAGTGGTGCTGCCGCGCAGCTTGAGGGTTCTAAGGCTTTTGCCAAGGAAGTGATGGCTGCTGCCGGTGTGCGTACCGCCCACGCTGAGACCCTGGAGCCAGGCACCAGTGAGGCCGATATTGATGCGGCTTTGGACCGCTTTGGCCCAACCTGGGTTGTGAAGGATGACGGTCTTGCTGCCGGCAAGGGTGTGGTTGTGACCCCTGACCGTGCTGCTGCCAAGGCCCACGTGCTTGATGTTCATAGCGCTGGTAACCCAGTGCTTCTTGAAAGCTTCCTTGAGGGCCCTGAGGTTTCTCTCTTCTGCCTGGTTGATGGTGAAACCGTGGTTCCGCTGCTTCCTGCTCAGGACCACAAGCGCGTTCGTGATAATGATGAGGGTCCAAATACCGGTGGTATGGGCGCTTATACGCCACTGCCATGGCTGCCACAGGATGGTGTTCAGCGCATTGTTGATGAGGTCTGCGTGCCTGTGGCCAAGGAAATGGTCCGCCGTGGCACCCCATATTCCGGCCTGCTCTATGCCGGTCTTGCCTGGGGTCCGGAAGGCCCTGCCGTGGTGGAATTCAACTGCCGCTTTGGTGACCCTGAAACTCAGGCTGTGCTCGCCCTGCTGGAAACTCCACTCTGTGATGCCCTCTATGCCACTGCCACCGGCAAGCTTGCTGAACTCCCACCACTGAAGTGGAAGGATGGCTATGCATTGACTGTGGTTTTGGCTGCTAAGGGCTACCCTGAATCCACCGTCACCGGTGATGTTATTGACCTTAGCGCTGTAAAGACCAATGAGGATAATGCGTATATCCTCCATGCTGGTACTTCTCGCAATGAGAAGGGTGAATTGATCTCCGCTGGCGGCCGCGTGCTCAGCATCATTGGTGTGGGTTCGACCCTTATCGAAGCTCGTGAACGTGCCTACGAAGTTATTAAGGAAGTCAAACTTGCTGGTAGCCACTATCGCTCCGATATTGCATTACCTGCAGTGGAAGACCGTATCTTATAATTCTTAGGTATTCTCTTATCTAGAATTAAGGAGGTAGGATGCCACTCAACAGGCACTCAGTTTTGTCCTGCCTCCTTTCTTTATGTCTAGCTATATGCCTGATTCTGAACGTGGTTCAGGCGGCGCCGTCGCGCGCCCACGCTGATGACACAACCCCTACCACAACTGGGGACTGTGCCAATGCGACCCTGAATCCCACGCAGAGCATCACCATTTCCCCGAGCGCGGCTGATTTTGATAATGGCAATGGCAGCATCACTAAAATGTTCAGGTTGAACTTTAATGGCATGGGCCCGTGCTTCTCTTGGGATGTTGATGTTCCCGATCCCTCCCTTGGCATTGAGGTTGCTACCAGCGGCTCGAACAACATGTTCATGGTTAAGCTTGAGGAACCAGCAAGCAATATTACGGGCATTGGCGCGATTCCCGGTAAAAGAACGATCAAACTGAATATTCGCCTTTATAACAAAGGCTACTGGGATAAGACCGATGCGGAGCGTGCGGCACTTACTCCGCTGCGCACTGAGAGCGTAACCCTCAACCTGAATAGCCACTATAGCGCCCCCGCTCTCGTCTTTGATACATCAACCGGTGATAAGACACTGGTGAGTAATATTGGCACCATTGACGCCAGCTCCACCTACTTTGTGGATAATCCGCGAAACTGTGACAGCGACGGTAATAACTGTGCCGGTCAGCGCTTCACCTACAATGTGGGGAGCCCAGCACGTATCAACAATGATGCTGCGTCACATGCCCCTGCTGAATGGAACTCAACCAAGTTGATTTCGCAGCAGAGCTATGACAAGTTCGATATTTATCAGAACGGCCCTGATGCCACTCTCGTGGGCCCGCATAGTGTCTATCTCCTCGGTCCCAAGCTTCCAAGCATGGACCCTTCTAAGCTGAGCGCAATTGCCGGCAGTGGCACTAACGGCATGATTCTCTATTCCGATGGGTCACTTCCCTCTGACCTTAAGGGCTGTGATGTGAGTGTCACTAGTGGCTGTGTGAGCTTCATTTATCAACGTAGGGGCGATAGCTCTTGGACGACCATGAATGGCGCTGTTGTGGATAAGCTTCCCGCTGGCACCTATCAGCTCCGTGCTCGCTATGTGCCGTTGGCCACGCAGCAAAATCTGGTGATTTATGATTCTGATCCGGTAAGTATTAGTGTGCCTCAGGTTACCAGTCCTGTTGCCGTCGGCACCGCTACTGGTAGCATTCAGGCCCTCGACCCTAGCGTCAGCTATTCGCTGACTGGTGACAGTATCGGTACGCGCAATTTCAGCGGCACCAGCTCTATTACTGGTCTTTCTGCTGGCACCTACACCCTCACCAGTCTCGATGATGATGTAAGAACCACAATCACCATCGGCCCAGGTGCCACCCGACCTGCCCCTCAGGGCCTCGGTGTGGTTGCCGCTTCCAGCCCAACGGCCAAAGACGGCATGATTACCGGTCTGATGACCCGCAGTTCCTATGACTACCACAAGGTTGGCGATAGCAACTGGAACACGGTCAGTAATGTCTCCGCTATCACTGGTCTCAGTGCGGGCACATACGAAATCCGTTTTGCGAAGGACAAAACAAATTCTTCGGACAAGCCTGCCGTAGCTACGGTGGTTCTCGGCTCCTCGGCAATTCCAAACACCCCGGCCCAGCCTTCCACGGACGCGCAACCTACCACGGACCCGGAACCAACCAAGCAGCCTGAGCCATCCAAGGACCCGCAGCCGACCGATCAAACCGACCCGTCGAAGCAACCTGATCCCTCCAAGGAACCGGTCCCATCCACGAGCGCGGACAAGCCATCGGCCACAAGCGCTCCTAAGCCAACGACCGCTGAGAAGTTCCCGGATGCCACGGACCCGGATACGACCAAGCCTGCCTCGACCATCATCGACGCACCGACCGGCCTAAGCACCATGCCGGCCACCTCCGCCACGGCTTCCGATGGCTCTATCTTTGGCCTTGACCCTGCCCAAAGCTACCAGTACCGCACGGTCAATGCTGATGCCTACGGCCCATGGGTTATTGTCAACGCCAATTCGCGCGCCATTGCCGGCCTTCCTGCGGGCAATTATGATGTGCGCATTTCCCCTAATAGCAGCACCCTTGTTTCCCGCCCCACCCGCGTGACTATTGATGTTGTGCCTGCTGCCGCTACCACCACGCCGAATGGTGGTTCCTCCGTGCGTAACAACACCTCACGCATCCTATGGATTGTGCTCGCTATCTTCGCCCTTCTCGCCGGCGGCGCTGGTGCTATTTTTGCTTATGTTAATAACAGCAAATCTTAAGTTTTTTCTTTACTGACTTTCAGTATTTTACTGCAAAATCCCTGAATTACCACGGTGTCATGATACGTGGGCATTTTTAATAAAAATATAAAGCTCAAGGTTAATCACACTATTTTTTCTGTGTCGTGAATCACTTTTGCAAGATACTCTGCCTGGGATTACAATGAGAAACATATTCAAACTGGGTGTGGATTTATTAGGAATGCGCATCCACGAATTAACGGTGCCCAAACCGGGGCGCCTGTGACTTTTTAGGAGTATGCTTATGCGTGATTTTGGGCGTTTCGCCAAAACACTCGGCGCTGCTGGCAGCGCGTTAATGCTCTCAGTCAGTCTCATGCACGTTCCGGCTGTGAGGGCCGCGTACGCTACAGAGTCTGGTGGTAGTGCATCTGCCAG
>JAUMUD010000043.1 GCA_030530875.1 Corynebacterium sp. | reverse complement strand
CAATGCCACGTTGTCAACTTTCCGTGCAACGTTGTATGCGATGTCAATCAGAGTCTGCCCCAGCATCCGCAGTAGCACGTGTCTCATTATGAAGCGGCAGCCTCTCGAGATTACGTGGGGCGCGGACTGGCTTGGAGCGCAGCTGCTTGTAGTGCTCCCAGGAGCGTGGCAGGATGCAGCCAATCAGGGAGATGAAGAGCAGGACGTAGATGGCGGTAAACCAGCGGGAGGAGAAGACGTCGAAAAGCTGAAGCTTGTCGTAGATTTCTGCGGCTTTACCATTGGCGGCAATATAGGCATCAACCTGTGATTCACTCACATTTCGTTGTGGGAGAACTGCACCGGGGATGGCGGCCAGGGCCAGCAGGAAGAGCAGGGCCAGGGCCACGCGCATACTGGTAAGCCAGTGCCAGGCTGATTTCAAATACTTCATAAGTTAGTAATTCCGATGTTGTGTAATTTCGAATTCTTAAATCAGGGTGGCGCCAAAGGAGACGGTCCACTGGCGAACCCAGGAAATGAAATAATCCCACAGGCCGCTGACCAGTGCGAGGCCAACGAGCACGAGGAGCACACCGCCAAAAATTTGCAGGTGGCGAGAGTGCTTACTCAACCAGCCTACAGCGGTCATGGCACGTGCGGAGCCAAGCGCCACGACAATAAAGGGAATTCCCAGGCCTAAACAATAAAAGATAATAAGGACAATGCCGCGGATAGCGGTGGTGCCGCTGGTACCAGCAGAAATGCTGATAATGGAGGCCAGGGTTGGCCCAAGGCATGGGGTCCAGCCAAGGGCGAAAATGCCGCCGAGGACCGGGGCGCCAATCCAGGTGGAGAGGTTCTGCGGGTGGAAGCGCTTCTCATTTTGAAGCACCGGAATAAGGCCCATGAAGGCCAGGCCCATAATGACAGTGATTACACCGCCAATTTTTTGGAGCAGGCCAGCATTCAGAGCAAGGGCGCTGATGGCACCGAAGACGGTGGCGGTGCCAAGAAGGAAAATCACGCTAAAGCCGAGGATAAAGAGCAGGGCTGCACCGGCCACGCGGAAGCGACCCTTTTTGGCCACAGCCACATTATTGCCATCAATGTCCATGCCGCCACCAACAATGGAGGCAAGGTAGGACATATAGCCAGGCACGAGGGGCACAACGCAGGGTGAGGCGAAGGAGACAAAGCCCGCAGCGGCGGCCGCCAGGCAGGCCAGAATAATTGGGCCGCTTGCCGCGACCTCAGCAATGGTGGAGGTATTCATGGCCTCTATTCACTCAAAAGTGGGTTCACAATATTGAGGACCTCATCGCTGGTGACCTCACGGAGGAAGACTGCGGCTGGGCGGTGCTGCTTATCCAGCACAATGGTGGTTGGCACCACGGAGGCTGGAATACCACCAAGAGCAGCGGCGGTCTTAAATGGTGGATCGTAGATCGAAGGGTAAGTAAGCCCGGAGTCCTTCACAAAATCGCGGGCCACATCCTCCGAATAGTCGCGCACATTAATGCCAAGGACTGTGCCACCCTTGTCCTTAATGGCCTCGTAGATGGTCTCCATATCATCAGCCTCGGTTCGGCATGGGGCACACCACTGGCCCCAGGCATTAAGCACCACAACCTGGCCATCATAATCGGAAAGATTGATGGTTTTACCCGAATCCATCAGGGCATCGCCGGAGAATTCCTGCACTGGCTTACGCTCATCAGCGGAATACTGAATGAGGGTCTGACCACCAGGGGCGTAGAAGTTGAAGGTGGTGGAGGAATTACTGGAATCACTGCTGCTCTTGGAGCATGCGCTCAGTCCCAGGCCTGCACCCAGGGCCGCTGCAATGAGCAGGGCCGCGGTGCTCTTCTTCATGGAAAACACTAAATCTTGTCCTTCTTAATCCCACGTGCGGGTTCTGAATACTCCATACCCACTAAATCATTACCAGAGTAGATCAAGGAGGTTACGCTAGCCAAGTTGCACTGGCGCACAGCTGGATTGTGGAAAAATGGCTTGCCAGCCACAAAGCGCTGCACGCAGACAATCGGCAACTGGTGGGATACGCAGATTGCCTCATGGCCGCGTGCTGCATCGCGGGCTGCCTCAACGGCCACCATCATGCGCTCAGCAATTTCGGCATAAGGCTCGCCCCAACTTGGGATGCGTGGGTCCGACATCAGTGGCCAGCGCTTTGGGTTCCACAGCTGGGAACGCACGCCCTTGACATGCAGGCCCTCAAACTGGTTACCGGCCTCAAGAAGATTCTCATCAGTGTGAATCGAAAGACCAAGAACTTCACTGAAAGGACGCGCCGTTTCCTGGGCGCGCTGCAGCGGGGAGGCCACCAAATAGCGGACATCATGTCCTTGAGCAAAGGCAGCGGCAGTTGTCGCTGCTTGCTTTTGGCCGCGGGCGGAAAGACGGTAACCAGGACGGCGACCATAAAGAATGCGCTCAGGATTGAAGACCTCACCGTGGCGCACGAGGTGCACGATGGTTTTTTCGGACACTACTTAGCCTCCAATTCAGAAAGTGCAGAAACGGCAGCCTTGGCGGCATGCTTCATGGCATTGTCGATCTTTTCAAAATCAGCATCAGTCATTGCCGAGGACACAAACCAGGTCTCATAGACACTTGGTGGGGCAAAGACACCATGCTCAAGCAAGCTATGGAAGAAAGCAGGATAAACAGGAGCAGCCTCCACGGCGGCCTGCATATCAGCAAAGTTACGGCCTTCACCCTCAGCAAAGCGGATGGAGAGCATATTGCCCGCACGCTGCACGTGGTGCGCAAGGCCGACTGCATCAAAATTAGCATTAATGATGCCTTCAAGCTTATCGGCATTGCGATTGACCAAATCATAAATTTCTGGCGTGGCAGCCTTAAGCGATGCCAGGCCAGCGGCCACGGCCACTGGGTTACCGGAAAGAGTACCTGCCTGGTAGACAGGACCCACTGGGGCGAGGTGGCGCATGATGTCCGCGCGGCCACCGAAAGCAGCAGCGGGAAGACCACCGGAGACCACCTTGCCGAAAGTCACCAGGTCACCGATGACCCCATCAATGCCATACCAGCCCTTTTCGGAAACACGGAAACCGGTCATGACCTCATCAAGGATGAGGAGCGCACCATTCTCATGAGCAATAGTCCTAAGAGCCTGGTTAAAGCCAGCATCGGGTGCAACAGTACCCATATTGCCCACGGCAGCCTCAGCAATGATGCAGGCAATCTGGTCAGGGTATGCTTCGAAAGCAGCTTTCACAGCGTCAAGGTCGTTATAAGGAACCACGATGGTATCAGCGGCAATGGTGGATGGGACACCGGTCTCATCAGTGGTGGAGGCACCGGAGGAATAATCCAGCACACCGGAACCGGCACTGACTAGCAGGGAATCCGCATGGCCGTGGTAGCAGCCCTCAAACTTCAGAATCTTGGACCGCTGGGTAAAACCGCGGGCCAGGCGCACAGCACTCATGGTGGCCTCCGTGCCGGAATTGACCAGACGGACCTGCTGGGCGGCACTGCGGGAAATAATGAGCTCAGCAAGCTCGGTTTCCGCATAGGTCGGTGCACCGAAGGAAAGACCACGGGTGGCGGCCTGCTGAACGGCCTCAACCACTGCCGGGTGGGCATGGCCCATGAGCATTGGGCCCCAGGAGCAGATCAGATCCACATACTCATTGCCGTCCACATCGATGAGTGTGGAACCACGACCCTCAGCAATGACCTTTGGGCAACCACCAACCGAACCAAAAGCACGGACTGGGCTATTCACGCCGCCAGGAGTGACGCGCGTGGCTTCCGCCATCAATTCTTCTGAGCGAGTGCTCTTAAGCATTCCTAAGCCTTTCTTCGATTTCAGCAGCTAGTGCGCGGGTTGATGCAATAATATCAGGCACGCCCACGCCGTGGGTCCATGCGCCAGCCACATAAAGACCTGGGTGGGCGGCAAGGCCCTGCTCAATCTCAGCAATGAGCTCCTGGTGGCCCGGCGCGATGCGTGGGAGACCGCCGTACCAGCGCTGGACGAAGACCTCCGTTGGTTCTGGAATATCAGTGCCGAGTACCTTAGCCAGGTCCTCCATTGCGGTGTCTACGAGGACTTCTTCCTCGGCGCGCACGAGGGCATCATCGCCGAGGCGGCCGAAGCTCACGCGCACTACTGCCCCGCCGCGTGCTGCCACATGTGGCCACTTGCGGGACCAGAAGGTGAAGGCCTTGGCGCGCAGGTCCGCATCACTGGCGACCAGGATGCCGGAGTTCTGTGGGATAAAGGAGTCTTCTGCGAAGGCAAAGCCCACAACGGCGCTGGATGCAAGCTGAATCTGGCGGATCTTTGTGCCGATTTCCTTATCCACCTGTGCCACCAGTGCGCCTGCGGTTGGTGCGGGTACCGCGAGAATCACCACGCTATAAGCTTTATTGTTTACCAGCCACGTACCATCCGGCTGCTGCTTAATGCCGCTGATGAATTCATCCACATAGATTTCTGCCCCGGACTTTTCGGCCAGTGCATCGTAGACCTCGTGGTAGCCGGTGGCGAAATTGGCAAATACGGGGCGGGTGCCGCCATTGCCGGATGCGGCCTCAGTGCTGAAGCTTGGAATGACGGACGCCACTGCGGCACTTAGGCTCGTTGCGCCCGAATCCAGTGCCTTCGCTAGCTTTGGCACCGTGGCGCGCACGGATAGGTCATCGGCGAAGCAGGAGTACACGCCACCAAGCAGTGGGTTGACCAGACGGTCGACTACCTCATCGCCATAGCGCTCGCGCACCAAGGCACCCACGCTCATGTCCTGGCCGGGTGTCCATGCCAGTGGTGGCAGGGTTGCTTCATCATCAATGCGGATGACAGTCTCATCGGAACAGATGCCCTTAACGGTCTCACCCTTGGCGGGGATACCCATCAGGGTGCCACGTGGCATAGAGTGCAGTTTCCCATCCGCATATACTGCCGATGGCAGGCCCGATGGGTATCGCATGCTTTCTTCCAGGCCAAGTCCCTTGAAGAACTCGGTCGCATCCTCACGGCGGGCCAAATATGCTTCCGCACCCATATCCACTGGGCCGGCCTTGAATGGTACCGTGCGCAACTTACCACCAATGCGGTCTTCAGCCTCAAGGACAGTCACATCAGCCACATCGCGCAGCTCATAGGCCGCAACCAGGCCGGCAAGACCTGCGCCAATAATGGCGACTTTCTTCTTTTCACTCATGTTCGTACTTAGTTCTTCTTTTTGGTTTTTCGTTTTTAGTTTTTCGAGTTTTGGCTTAGGTTTCGTGAATGATCTCCACGGCGCGGGTGATGACTGCCGGGTCGGTGCTTGGGAGCACGCCGTGGCCGAGGTTGAAGATGTGGCCGGTGGCGGTGCCGGCAGCCATGGCGCGGGCGGCTTCATCCTTGATGCGTTCAATGTGCTGGCGCAGGACTTTTTCGCCGGCGAAGAAGACGGCTGGGTCAAGATTGCCTTGGAGGACCATTGGTGTGGCGGCGCGGGTGGCAGCCACGTCCAGTGGGACACGCCAATCCACGCCGAGGACATCGGGGTGGCTTTGGCTCATGGCAGTGAGCAATTCGCCGGTGCCCACGCCGAAGAGAATCACAGGAACGCCGAGTTCCGCATGGACGCGGGCGATGATTTTATCGGTATAGGGCTTCACGCGGCGCGTATAGGTGGCCGGGTCCAGGCAGCCCACCCAGGAGTCAAAGATTTGGATGATGCTTGCCCCGCCGGCAACCTGCGCGCGAAGGCAGGCAATGACGACGTCAACGAGGGCTTCCATCAGGGTATCCCAGGCATCCGGGCCGGATTCCACCATGCCGCGGTAAATCAGGGACTTGGCATGCTCATGGTTGCGCGATGGGCCGCCCTCAATGAGGTAGCTGGCCAGGGTGAATGGCGCACCGGCAAAACCAATCAGCGTCTTTTCAGTGGGCAATTCGGCGCGCACAATTTTTGCGGCTTCAGTGATTTTTTCGAGTGCCGCTGGGGCATCGGGCAGGGCCGCGCGAATCTGCTGGGCGAAATTATTGATATCCGCTTCCGTGCGCAGTGGGTGTTCCACGACCGGGCCACGACCCGGCACAATATCCAAAGCAATACCCAGGGCCTTGAGTGGCACCACAATATCGGAAAAGAAAATGGCGGCATCCACATCATGGCGGCGCACCGGCTGCAGGGTAATCTCCGCTGCTAGTTCAGGCATGAAGCAGGAGTCCAGCATTGGAATCCCCTCACGCACTTTCAGATATTCCGGTAATGAACGACCCGCCTGGCGCATAAACCACACGGGGGTTGGCGCCGAGGAATCCACGGCCTGAGCAAGCAAAGACATGAACTCCATTTTAGCGCACACCATTTACACCCTGGGCAATGGTGGGCGCCGGAATTTTGAGGGGATTGCGTTTTCGGTTTTTATGTTTTTTGTTTGCTATTTCTCGGCCTTACCGCGCGCAATGAACTCCACAATGAGGGAGACAATAATCATCACAAAGGTGGCGGCCATTGGGTGAACAAGGCCGAAGGCGGCCAGGGCCAGCACAATGACGTGATAGGCCCAGGTGAAGGCCAGGTTGCGGCGGGCGCGCAGGTTCACACGGCGGGCAAGGATAATGAGGTTCGGGATGGCCATGACATCCTCACCGAGGATGACCACATCGGCCTCATTCACTTCAAGGTCGGCGGTGGAGCCAATGAGAATACCAATATCGGCCACACGGAGACTATCCGTGACGGAGCGATCACCCACCATGGCCACTGTTTCCCCAGCAGCGTGAATGGAGCGCACAGAGGCAGGCTTCTTACCCGGAGCAATACCAGCAAGCACGCCATCAATACCGAGGTTATCCGCAAAGCGGCGGGCAACCGGGTAGGTATCGCGGGTGAGCATAATGGTGCGCACGCCGAGATTTTCCACGGCGGCAATGGCATCCAGGGCATCCGGCTTATTCTTATCCTGAAGGGTGATCACACCACGGGCCTGATCCTTCCAGGACACAATCAGTGGGGTGCCACCGGCAGTAGCCGCAGGAACCAGGCAGGTATCCAGTTCAGAAAGGTCACGGGGGCGCCAAATACGGGCGGTCACCTGAGCTTTTTCCAATTCACCATTGGACTTTTCCATCGGGATTTCAATAATGCCGCAGAAGGCACCATCCTCATCCACGGAGGAATTATGCACATCAATCCAGGACGGCACAGCTTCACTCTTCGTACCGGCATCGCGGGCCTCACGGTCGGCGCGGACAATGGCACGGCTCACCGGGTGGTCAGATTCCATCACAAGGGCCGCCGCCACACGCAGAATCAAATCCGGGTTTTCACCCGAGCGTGCAGAAACGGTCTTCACCGTCATATCCTCCTCAGTGAGCGTACCCACGCGGTTAAAGATCACAGCATTGAGGCGGTCAATCACACGCAGCATATCCGCATTACGCACAAAGATACCCTGGCGGGCAGCCTTTTCCAGACCCATGCGCATAGTAAGGGAGGTGGACAATGCCAGCGCCACCGGGCACACAGAGGCAAGCATAGCCAAGGCCGAGGCGAAAGCAGTATTGGCATTACCAGAAAGGAACCACCACATACCAAAGGTAATGGCAGCAAGAGTAATGGTAGAAGGCACAAGGAAGGAGGCCGAGCGAATAGCGAGCTTCGCATTCTGATCCTCCTGGCGGGTGGCATCCATCATCCAGCGCTTCATCAGCGCCAGGCGCGTGCGGGAACCAGCACGGGTCACACGGACTTTAATTTCCGCCTCAAGGTTGCGGCAGCCAGCAAAAACATGGTTGCCCACCTTAATATCGCGCACCAGCGACTCCGAGAGGAAGCGCACCGTGGCACGGGATTTACCGCCAATGACCTCACCATCAGCAGGAATCACAGTCCCAGCCGGCACCACAATATCATCACCGGCACAGATTTCCTTCCACGGCATTTCCACCGTAATTGCACCACCACCATTGGGGTTCTTGCGGGTTACGGTCACCATGCGGGGGAATTCCTGGGTGCGGCTCATCAGACCTGCCAGCGTCCGGGTGGTAGTCATGCGACGCGACATCAAACGCCCAAAAAGCAAAAGCACGGTAATACCGCAGGCCACATCGAAGAAGAGCTCACCAGCACCAAGGCGGGCATAGCGCGCAGCCAACCATTGGCCCTGGAAGTGCCAATCCCTATCGCCAGCCTTGGTCAACACCAAGGAAGCCGCCGACCATAACCAGGCCGAAATAATGGCCACCGAGGAGGTCGCATCCAAGGCCGACAAACCACGGCGCACACCACCCAAAGCAGCACGGTGGAATGGCCAGGCACCATAGGTCACCACCGGGATGGAAAGCGCCAAGCAGACCCACTGCCAATAAGGGAACTGCAGAGCCTGCACATAGAAGAGCACCATCAGCGGCAGGGTGAAAAGAAAACTGATAATAAGACGCGTACGGGTCAGAAGTGCACGGGCGGTAAAGAGCACATCACGGGGCTGCTGCTCCTTATAGATAACTTCCTCATTGAGAAAACCCGCCGCACGCTTGGCCGCAATTTCTTCCTCCTCAACCTGGGTACGGCGATTCTCACGCAGCCGACCAAGAAAGAGATTACGGCTATGGCGGTGCTGGCTCATACGGCGGCGACGCTCATAGCTTTCCATCAGCTCCGCCTGGCGGTGCTTAGAAGCCGGGGTCAGCTCCGCCTTAATCCCGTAATTTTCAAAAATCCCAATCACGGCCTCCGGGCTCAGCGTGGAATCCGCCGTCACCCAGGCCGTCTTAGTAGAAAAAATAATGCTGGCATCAACCGGATGCTCCTTAGTGCCCAAGGACTCAATCTCTTTATCAATAGAGCGAATCAGCGGGGCATCATCAAGCCCAGTGAGGTTAAAGGCATAGGAAGTACGCAATACAGGCACAGCCGCGCTGCCATCAGGGTTAATACCTGCGGCATGCGCGGCGGAACGTGCACTATCAATGGCCTCTTGGACGGAATCGGAGGTTATCTCGACCCGTGGCTCCGGTTTGGTCATTTTTTACCTATCCAGCTCAAAGTCTCTTTCGTATTAATAGATAGAACTACCAGAATAGCGCCAATACCGGAAATAATCTGAATACTGCCCCACACAAAATAGAGCCAATTAGGAACAGCAGTGCTATCAGCAGGCACAAAGACCAGCACACCACGGTACAAATAATAAGCACAGAGCACGCTCACCCAAATGCGCGGCGCATTACCCTGCGGGCTGCCTTTATAAATTTTGCGGGCGGCAATAAGAATTAGACCGCTCACCACCAACCAGAAAGCAGCCATGAGCACGGCACTCATCACACTAACTGCCGTATAGATATCATCGCCAAAGACCTGCTTAATCTGCTCGGCCTCAGGGTTGCTGGCCATGAGTTCCTGGGCCTCTTTACCCTGGAAGAAGGAGGCGATAATATCCACCGCCCTAAAGACAAACTCCCAAATAAAGAGGGCAAGCATCATTGCCCACACAAAGCGTGGGCCGGCCGGGCGTGCTTCCTGCACACCGGGATCAGTATTTTTCTGGTTTTGGGTTAAGGTCATTCGGCCAGCGCCTTCGCAGCATCGACAGCAAAATAGGTCAGAATTTGATTTGCACCAGCACGCTTAATTGCAACCAAAGATTCCAGCATCACTGCCTTCTCATTGATCCACCCATTGGCACCGGCAGCCTTAATCATGGCATATTCACCAGACACCTGGTAGGCAGCAACAGGCACTGGGCTGGTCTCAGCTACCTTGGCCACCACATCCAAATAGGAACCGGCAGGCTTCACCATCACAAAATCAGCACCCTCAGCCACGTCCAGCTCCACCTCAAGCAGAGACTCACGGATATTAGCTGGGTCCTGCTGGTAGGTGCGACGGTCACCCTTCAAATTACAGCCCACAGCCTCACGGAATGGACCGAAATAGGAAGAAGCATACTTAGCGGAATAAGCCATAATAGCCACCTCGCTATAGCCCTCCTCATCCAGGGCCTCACGGATAGCCTCAATCTGGCCATCCATCATGCCCGAAGGGCTCACCATATGCACACCGGCACGGGCCTGAGCCACCGCCATCTTGCAATAGAGCGGCAGGGTGGCATCATTCATCACACGACCCTGGTCATCAAGCACACCGCAGTGGCCATGGTCAGTAAACTCATCCAGGCACACATCGGCCATAATCAGAATGCTATCCCCAAAGCGCTCACGAGCAGCCCTAATAGCACGGTTCAAAATGCCCTCAGGGTCCCAGGCAATAGAACCCTCTGCATCTTTCTGGCTATCCAGTGGCACACCAAAGAGGTCCACGCAGCGAATACCCACCGAGCGAGCCTCCTCAATGGCGTCAAGAAGACTCTCAATAGTGTGCTGGTAGACCCCTGGCATGGCGCCAATCTCTACCGGCTCGGTGATACCCTCACGCACGAACATTGGCAGAATCATATCTGCTGGGCGCAGTTGGGTCTCCGCAACCAAATCACGCATTGCCGCATTAACACGAAGACGGCGTGGACGGCGGAGTGGATACATTCTTTCCTCACAGACAATCTATATAGACAAAATTAAAGCTCAGGCACACTCTCGCAGAGCGCACGCACAAGCGCCATGGCACTAGGCGAGGGTGCAATCACATCCGCACGCATTCCCCGGCGCGAAAGCTCCGTGGCCGTGCGCGGACCAATACAACCAATGATAGTACGCTCTGGCACAGCCGCACCAAGAGCATTCACATAGGCCTGCACCGTGGAGCCGCTCGTAAAAGCAATACCGGCAGCAGCCCGCAGCAGCGCCTTCTCCCCCTCACTAAATTCCCGCAGCACCGTCTGGTAGGCCACCACTGGCCGCACTTCAATTCCGCGCGCACCGAGCCCCGCCACCAGGCGCTCGCAATTGGCCACTCCCCCACCAAATTCCGTACGCGGGTAGAGCACCGGCCCTGCCCCAAAGACCTCGACCGGCATGGCAATTACACCCTCCACATTGCTTGGTTGCGCCACCTTAGCCTCACACCCAAAAAGCTCGCGCACCGCACCAGCCGTGGCCTTACCCACAGCAATCACCCGCATTCCCGCCGGCAGCTGGGCACAAACCCCATGGCAGGCCTTCACCGCGGCGCTACTGGCAAAGATGATCGCGCTAAAGGGGGTGGAGAGATTTTTGCTAGTTGGGTTGGTGGGATTTTTGCTTTGCGACGACGCATCCCTCGCGCTGTTCAGCAGCTGGGCAAGTTCCCGCTCATTGACCGGCATGGTTTCAATAAACGGGATAGGAAGAATGCGAACCCCATCAATGGATTCGGGCAGGTCAAGACCTACTCGAGGATAAATAATATAGGGTGTTGATGGGGTGGTCATGGCACTAGTCGCTATAGAGATTGCGGGCGCCAGCAGCAATGAGCTTCTGACCGAGTTCCTCGCCGAGGCTGTAGGCCGCATTGACTGGGCCGGTGCCTTCCATCACAAGTTTGCCATTTTCCCCAAAGACCCCGGCGCGAAGGTGGAGTTCCTCACCCTTGATTTCAGAGAAGGCGGCGATTGGTGCGGTGCAGCCGGCTTGCATGGTGGCAAGAATGGCGCGTTCCGCGGTAGCGCGGGCAGCGGCATTGGCATCAAGCAGTGGGAGCACGAAGCGGGCATAGTCCGGGGTGGCTTCCACGGCAAGAGCGCCCTGAGCAGGGGCTGGCATGAAGTATTCAGGGTCAAAGATTTCGGTGGCTTCACCCAAACGGCCAAGGCGATTAAGGCCGGCAGCAGCAAGAATCACAGCATCGAGTTCACCGCTGGTGACTTTGCCAATGCGGGTATCCACATTGCCGCGCAGTGGGCGAATGTCAATATCTGGGCGCAGGGCGCGGAGCTGGCCCACGCGGCGTGGTGCACTGGTGCCTACCTTGGCGCCGGCAGGAAGTTCAGCCAGAGTCAGACCATCGCGGGCAACCAGGGCCTCACGGGGATCTTCGCGTTCAGGGACAATGAGGACAAAGCGCTCATCAGGGGCGGTTGGCAGGTCCTTGAAGGAGTGAACGGCCACATCGCAGCGGCCCTCAGCCATGGCCTCACGCAGGGCCTGGGTGAATACGCCCACGCCAATGCGGTCAACGGGACCCTGGTGGATATCGCCAGGGGTGGTGATGATCTCAAGTTCGCAGGGATTACCGGCTTCCCGAATCTTGTCGCGAATAATGCCGGACTGTGTTGTGGCCAGCAAGGAGCCACGGGTGCCAATGCGAATCATATGACCTTCTTTGTCGGTGATGTTTTTAGGACCGATTTTACTTATCGGCGATGGCCTGCAGGCTTGGAACCTCAAGTGGGAGCTCCTGAGCACTGATTGCAGCTGAAGGACGCTCAGGAAGAACGGAGTCAGGCAGGCCGAAGAGTTCCTTGAGGGCACTCTCATAAGAGACGGTGCTGGAGTGAGCAGCAAGTTCCTTGGCGCGGACCATTGGCTGGTGCAGCAGCTTATCCACAAGGCGCCTCATTGCGCGCTCGACCTCAGCACGGTCGGAATCATCCATCATTGGGGTGCGCGCATTGAGGCGGTTAAGCTCGGTGGCCACCATCTTTGCGGCCTCACTACGCAGTGCAGCCACAGATGGAGCAATGTCCTTCACGCGCTCAGCGCTGGTATAAGCTGCAAGTTCTTCGGCAACAATGGCCTCAGCAGCAGCGGTTGGCTCCTGGCTCTGGTTGGTGGCCAGTTCATGAAGGCTTTCGATATTAACCAAGGAGACACCTGGAATATCGGCGCATTCATCCTCAATATCGCGAGGAAGGGAAAGGTCAACCAGCACGAGCTTCTGGCGGCCGGTTGGGCAGCGTGGAGGAATATCAGCGGCATTAACAATACGGCTATCCGCACCCGTAGCAGAGACAATCATGTCCACGGAGCCATAAACAGTAGCGCGCTCATCAAAGTGAATGGCGCGGGCAAGAACACCAGCCTCAATAGCGTGATCAGCCAGAGTCTGTGCACGAAGGAAGGTGCGGTTGGCAATAATAAGTTCCTTGGCCCCGGCCTTACCCAGGTAGGTAGCAGCCATAGAGGCCATAACACCAGCACCCATCACCAGCGCAGTACGGCCACGCATATCCGCCCAGCCATTCTGCTCAAGTGCAGAATCCAGAGCGAAGGAGACCATGGATGGACCGGCCTCATCAATCTGGGTTTCAGTATGAACACGCTTCCCGGTACGCAGTGCACACTGGGCAATAGCATGAAGGGTCTGACCAGCAGTGCCAGCTTCCTGGGCGAGCTGGTAGGCGGTACGAACCTGGCCAATAATCTGCTGCTCACCCACAACCATGGAGTCAAGACCAGCGGTGACCTGCAGAAGGTGCTCGGCAGCCGCATCGGCATAGCGCACAAAAAGATGGGAACGAAGATCGGCCGAGTCCACACCGCTATAGCGCTGAATCAAATCAATAACAGCATTGACGCCCGGATGGAAGCCCTTGGTAACAGCATAAAATTCCACCCTATTGCAGGTGGAAATGATCATTGCCTCGGAGATATTTGGGTTATCAACAAGCTCTTTGGTGGCCTGAATTCGGGTTGCGTCATCCATGCTGACGCGCTCCAGCATCTCCACAGGCGCACAGCGGTGATTCATGCCAACCACCAAAATACTCATAGGGCTATTATCACTCCGAAGGCATCAAACTAAAGGTTGACTTAACCCTAATATGCAAAAGCTTTCCTAGCAAGGAAGCCACACCTTACCTACGGGTTAGGAAAGTAGAACTAAAACAATATTGGCAAGGCCGAAAATTACAGGTATAGTGGGTCTCCCACAAAGATAAGACCAAATATGCAGATGAGCCACCGGTGGATGCAGAGACTGCTGCCATCATTGATGAGGTCATTGAGCATCTTGGCAAGCTAAATGGCAGCCAGTTGAGTGAGAAGATCTGCCGCGAGAAGCCCTGGAGCGATCAGCGTAAGGGACTGCTGCCCGGTCAGCATTCGCGTAACCGCATCAGCATCCAAAGTATTAGGGACTATTACAATACTGAAGACGTCATCTTCGACGCTCAGGGTCTTTGAGAGGCTTAGGCCATCAACGCGGCCTTGAGCTCCTCATTGTCCACTTCCCAGCAGGCGAACTCCTCGTCATCCACGAGGATGACGGGGACGCGGTCGCCGAATTCCATGGCCAGTTCCTGGTCCTCATTGACTGATACCACTGAGAGATTTGCGCCGGTTTCCTCAATGACAGGCAGGATCTGCTTGTGAACACGCACGCAAGAACCGCAGCCCTCACGGGTGATGAGAACCACGTCATGCCCAGAGGTAGAGGAGGCCATAAATATCCCTTTCATGAGATAAGCTAGAATACATAAAACGCATTGCGAGCAACCGCAAACTCGCATAAGCAGTAGCAAATCGGAAGCATAGACGCTTCGATGGAAGGAGAGAATGCTTCTGCACAGCTAGTTTACCCGCCAATTACTACCACTACTCAATCCACAGAAAGAGCGCATCGTGACTTATCATGAACCCCAAACCCCGGAGGAATTCCTCGCAGCCATGGGCGCCAATAGCGGTAACCTACGCCGCTTGCTTGAAGACCGTGTCCTGCAGCCAATCAACCCTGAGTCACAGAAGCTTGCCGGTGAAGCCGCCGTACGCCAGGCTCTCCACGAGCTTCTTGATGTCGACCTTGAGGATTTCCAAACCGGTCTTGAAAGTGTTCAGGGCGCCTTTGAGGCCGCCGGCACTCAGCACATCACGGATAACCCATCCGGTTTTGAGGATAAGGGCGCAGCCGCCTTCTTTGATATTGACAATACGCTGATTCAGGGCGCCTCCATTGTGGTCTTTGCCATGGGTCTGTGGCGCCATAAGTTCTTCACCTTCCGCGAGATGATCCCAACCATGTGGAAGCAGCTGCGTTACCGCGCCACGGGCAATGAGTCCTCCGAGGATTCCGAGTACGCACGCGACCAAGGCCTCGCCTTTGTTAAGGGCCGCACCGTTGAGGAAGTCAACGCCTTGTGCGATGACATTGTTGAGTCCAAGATGGTGGAGAAAATCTGGCCAGGCACTATGGCTCTGGCTGAGTCCCACCTCAAGGCCGGCCAGCAGGTCTGGTTGATCTCCGCTACCCCGGTTCAGATCGGACAGATTCTGGCCAAGCGTCTTGGTTTTACCGGCGCTCTTGGCACCGTGGGTGAGGTGAAGGATGGTCGCTTCACTGGTCGTCTCGTGGGCGATATTCTTCATGGTCCTGGTAAGAAGCACGCCGTGGCCGCCCTTGCTGCTGTGGAGGGTCTTGATCTGAGCCGCTGCACCGCATACTCGGATTCCATCAATGACATTCCAATGCTCTCCATGGTTGGTCACCCAATCGCCATTAACCCAGATGCCAAGCTGCGCAAATATGCCCAGCGCATGGGCTGGCAGATTCATGACTTCCGCTCTATCCGCAAGGCTGTGCGTTCCTTCGGCATGCCAACCATCATCACCGCTGCTATTTCTCTTGGTGGTTGGGGCACCTGGAAGATGTTCAATAAGTAGCCATCATGACTGAGCCAGCTGCTCCACTGACTCCATCTGAACCTCAATCCCCTTCCACTTTTACCCGTGGACGGATTTATCATGGCGATGCGCTTAGCATTCTACGCAGCCTCGGCGATGAATCCGTCCAGGCGGTCGTCACTTCCCCACCCTACTGGGGCCTGCGCGATTATGGCGTCGAAGGCCAAATTGGGGCCGAGGCCACAATTGATGAATTCATCCAATCCCTCGTGGAGGTTTTCCGTGAGGTGCGCCGAGTCCTCAAGGATGACGGTGTCCTCTGGCTGAATATTGGTGATGGGTACACCTCCGGTGGACGCAAGTGGCGCGATGCCGATAAGAAGCTCGCGGCCCGTGGCATGTCATATCGTCCAGATACGCCCGAGGGCATGAAGCCCAAGGACCTCATTGGCGTGCCGTGGATGCTTGCTTTCGCGCTACGCGCTGATGGTTGGTATCTTCGCTCCGATATTATCTGGAACAAGCCCAATGCCAATCCAGAAAGTGTGCGAGACCGGCCAACCCGCTCCCATGAATTTATCTTCATGCTATCCAAGAGCGCGAAATACTACTATAACGTGGAGGCCACCCTCGAGCCCACCGATGACGGCAAGAAACTTCGCCGTAAGCGCAGCGTGTGGAGTATCAAAACCGAGCCATTCAAGGGCGCACACTTTGCATGCTTCCGGGCTATAGGACAGAAAATGTGGTTGCGTTAGTGGGGGAAACTAAATAAGGGAG
>JAUMUD010000042.1 GCA_030530875.1 Corynebacterium sp. | reverse complement strand
GCCGCCTTAGCTCAGTCGGCAGAGCATCTCACTCGTAATGAGAAGGTCGCGAGTTCGATTCTCGCAGGCGGCTCGGGCACAACCCGCGAAGAAATCTGGCTTCGCGGGTTTTTCTTATGCTTTGGCTATTAAGGTTGTGGGATAGATCATATGGCCTGTCGGCTGGCAGGGGTGGGGTTGTGGTTGTTTTTTTTGGAAAGGAGATTTTTGAGCTGGGCAAAGTGGTCTTATTGGCCACTTGTACCGGTAATGGGGGCATAGTTCAAGCTTTTCCAGGATATTTTTATTTTTAGGATTGCAGAGCTATTGCATGGCCTTGCGGGGCGGTACTAGGGTGAATTGCATGACTACAAATTATGCAGGCCGGTTGAGTGCCGTGAGCAAGAGCTTTGGTGATACCACGGTGCTCAGCAATGCCAGCTTTAGTATTCCTGCTGGGAAGTTCGTGGTGCTGCTTGGGCCGAATGGTTCGGGTAAGACGACCTCGGTACGACTCCTGACCGGTTTGCTTAGCCCAAATAAGGGCGAGGTGGAACTGCTCGGTGAGCATGTGAACCAGCAGAATGCGGATAAGCTTCGTGCCCGCATTGGTGTTCAAACTGATGGTGGTCTCTATGACCGCCTTACTGCCTATGAGAATCTCGACCTCTGGGGTGAACTCTATGGTGTGGACCCGGCAAAGCGTAAGGCCAAGATTGAGGAGATCTTCGACTTCTTTGGTCTTGGGGAGCGCCGTAATACTCCGGTGGGTGCTTTTAGTAAGGGCATGCGCCAGCAGATTGCCCTTGGTCGCGCGCTGATTCATGACCCGGAATTGCTCATTATTGATGAGCCGACCTCCGGTTTGGACCCATTGATGGCGGATAAATTCCTGCATTATGTGCATAACCTGCAGCGCACCACCGGCATGAGCGTGCTCATGGCCACCCACCGCCTGGAAATGGTGGATGAAATTGCCAATGAGGTTGTCATCCTTAATCATGGTTGTATCCGACTGCAAAAATCTGTGGATGAGTTGTTGGGTGAGGGCGTGAAGAGGGTCGTCGTCACGCCAGAAAATTTGCAGCTGCCGGAACTGGATGCGGATGCGCACCGCCAAAGCCTGGTTGCTGCGGGCCTGTGGCCACTGATTGCTGCTGGTCAGCGTATGTATGAGGCCACTGTGCCTCTTGGGGAATTGGCCAATCATGAGATTAGCGCCTATTTGCCGCTGCGGCGCTCGATTCGGGATATTTATGCTGCTGTGATTGAAGGAGAAAGCAATGAATAGGGCAATTCGCGCGGTTATGCGCAAGGAACTGCTGGAATTTCGCCGTGACCCGAATACTTTCACGCCGATGCTTATCCTGCCAGTGATGTTTTCGGTGCTGGTGCCGCTGGGTACGCTGCTGTTGTATCGGGATGGCAATATGGGTCCGCGCATTAATAGTTTTATTGGCTCGGTGCATTATGGTCCGCAGCCGCATTTCTTTGATGATGCGACTCTCAATGGCCTGGCGATTTTCTTTAATATGCTCTTCATGCCGCTTTTTCTTTTTATTCCGATTATTGTCGTGGTGAGTATTTCCATCGTGGCTTTTGCGGGTGAAAAAGAGAATCGCACGCTCGAAGGGCTGCTGTTTACGCCGGCCTCGAATCGCGATTTGATTGGCGGTAAGCTCGCTGCCAGTCTGTGCATGTCGGTGGCCTTTGGCTGGGCAAGCATTATTGTCTTTATGATCATTGTTTCTGCGGTTGGGCGCGCGGTCTGTGGCGTGTGGTTCCTGGATATTCCGCGCTGGATTATGCTCGGTATTTTCGTGCTGCCGCTGGTCAGCATTGGTGCAAGTCTGCTGTGCGTGTGGGTATCGCTTAAGGCGAAGAGCACAAGGTCCGCCAATTCCATGAGCATTATTGTGGTGGCCCCGGTGATTAGTATGTTCGTCTCGCAGCTCACCGGCGGCGTGAACTTTGGCTTTGTGCCCATGCTGATTGTGGCCGTGGTGCTGGCCGTGCTGGATGCTATCGGCCTGATGCTGCTCTCGCGCTTTAATAGGGAGAAGTTGCTGGCTTGGTATTAGGCGAAAACAGGAGCCGCTTAGAGCGAACATGCTCCTTCAATATAGGGTCAATGGGCTAGGCTCTCTTTGTGAGAAGTTTATAGCTTCTGTGTGCTCTCCTGGGTCTGTGATCTTAGGAAAATTTTCTACCATTTTTCTCGAAGGTGTGGATGTGTATTTTGCATCCGCACCTTCTGCATTATTTCGGTATTGATCTTAGTTAATGGTTTTAAAATATCCCTGACCTGGCATAATGGGCTGTTGTTGCGTGGCTCGTAGTTGGTTTTGCGCTATGGTGTGATATGCAATCCTGTTTGCGCAGAATAATGCGTTAGCGAAAAAGTTTGACAAAATATCTCTGTGTGGGATATAGTCGCGCTACTAGCACTAACAGGAGTGCTACCAAACAATAAGGAGGCGTCATGAATGGCACCTTTAACATCGTCGATTTTGAAAAGATCGACCTGAGCCCTCGGGGTGAGAACATTCTGGCCCCGAATGCTAACCACCACCCACGTCCGAGCGATCCGGAACGACCGAAATAGGTCGGGCTTGAGGGAAGGAGCAGGGACATGAAAGTTGTTACTGTTTGGTCAAAGCTCGGTCATGTCACTATGATTCGAGATCACTGCGGTGATATTTACATCCCCAAGGATAAAACTTTGGTGCCCGAGTCAGTTCATCTACATGTTCCTGTCTCTGACCCTCCTAATATTGGGGATCTGCCCGTAGTCGATGATTTTTCTGTGTTCATTGATACTGGCTATGAAGATCTCATTAGTTTAAGCGAAAAGATAATGGATCTAGCTCAGTCTAGTGAGCATGAAGATTTATTAATCGTGACCGCTTCTGATCGTGACGAGCGAAAGGGTGAGCTTTCTCAGGCTGCTCTTGAGCATTTCCAACGGGTCCGGTTACTTGAAGTTTCTTTGCCGGTTTCGTGTTTGGGTCCTGTCTTTACTAAAAGTGGTGTGAGCTATGAGGATCTGCGACTAAGGCGGATGACCAATTTCCCAAACACACGGGTTTATGAGATCTACTCCACGCATTTGACAGTTAGCTCTCTTGACCAGCTCATTCCGCATGTGCTTCAGGCTTTTCTTACCAGAAACTGTGTTAAGTTTTCTGCAGATGAGACTGGGTTTGAGTATATAACCGTTGAATATGATTTTGCAGCTGATGAGTTTTATACTTCTGAGCTGATTCCATTCCATCTTGTTGGTGAGTCTGATCTTGCACCAGCACCGTTTAATTTTGCAGATATTCAGAGTCAAAATTCCCGTCATGGAATAGTGAAAAAATTACGTCGGATTAAAAACCATGACTCACTGCCAAATTCTCTCATTACGGTGCAAAGTGATGTTGCTGATTTAAGATTTGCTACTGATTGGGCAAATAATACGGTCTGCCAGGGTAGTACCTTTAGTGATGTTCGTAAGGCAGAGCTATCAGCACTTGGCGAGGCCTATGAGCGGTACTGCGTGAATATCATTGATACTGAGCGTCTAATTAAAGGCAGCGCCAAGACGTTAGGGAATCTTGGTTTGGACGTGGTTAATCCAGGAGACTTTGTAGCCTTCGATGCTGAACAGTCACAAATTAAGCGTGGCCGTTTCGAGGTATTTGATGATGATACAGAAACCACATGGATCGACGCGCGAGATTATGAAGGTAAAGCAGTATTAGTACCCGTAAGTATGGTGTACGTGAACCATAGGTACCTGAAACGAATCGGGGACTTCCCAATTCCGCCGGTTAATTCAGTCGCCTATGCCGGAATTTCTGCTGGTCACACATGGGCTTTTGCATGTGTAAATGCCCTCCAAGAAATTATGGAACGGCACGCAACTATGTGCTGGTGGCATAATCCGCCGAAGGACTTGGGGACAGTATTGCCAGAAACAGGAGTTTTCCCCGGTTTAATCAAAGAATTTGAAGACCGTGGCAATGCGGTTTCTATTGTTGGAATCAAGAACCGGTTCGAGCTGCCAATCTACGCAGCAACTCTATATAACTCAGATGCTCGAATTGTTAATACGGGCTTCGCGTGTCGACTTACAAATGAAGAGGCGATTCTTAAAGCCTTAACTGAAGCATGCACTCTTCAAGCCGGTAGCTTCGACCTTCTGCGCCCAGATGGTGAATTATTTAAGGCCATTGAACGTGAGGAGCTCTGGGAAGGTGCAGCTAGGCCATGGCGAGAAGACCGCCAATACCTTGATTACTATTCAGCAGACTTTGCTGAGATGAACGATTTGATGCTTCAGCAGCAAGTTTACCTTGACCCGCGTCTCTTAGAGCGAGTATCTCCATGGATTTTTCCTGAGGAGAAAACGGGATTTTTGTACCCAGACACTGAGTTGGATTCTTATGAGGCTGAGTACGAGTTTTATATAAAGAAACTAACAGATCTTGGACTCCGCCCAGTCTTTGTTGATGTGACTACACCTGATGTTCGTGCGTTGGGAATATTTGTGGTGCGTGCCATTGTTCCAGGGCTTGTTCCGAATTTTGCGGTGGCAGACCTGCATCTTGGCAAAGGAACACTTCAATTTGAGCCTGTTGTCTTAGGACAAGCGACTAATCCGACTGCGTTCGAAGATCTGAATATCAATCCCCTGCCACACTGTTAAGGAGAAGGCCATGCATTCTAAGAAAGGTATGTTTCTCATCGCCGGTGCCGTTATTATTATGGAGCTCATCGGCGGTATGCAGGTCTACTTGGGCCAGCTCATTATGCCCATTATGGGTGAGGAACTCAATGCGCGTTCCTACTACGGCCTGATGAATGGCATTAGCCATATTGCCGGTATGATTGGTCTTCCCATTGGGGCAATGCTGCTTGGGCGGGTGCGCTTATCGCGCCTGCTGATGGGCGCGACGATTATTCTTGTGATTGGTGCGATTACCTGCGCCACGGCCCAAAATGTGTGGATGTATTTGGCCGGTTCGGTGATTCGCTCGCTTGCGGGTTCGGCCATGGCCATGACTTCCATTGGTGCGGTGGCCAAGGGGCTTAAGGGGCGTGCACGCCAGTTGACCCTTGCTTTTAGCTCAGCAAGCTGGGTGATTTCCTCCCTTGTTGGCCCCATGTATGCGGCCTGGGTGACGCATCTGCTTTCCTGGCGTTGGGCCATGCTGATGTATCTTCCGCTGGTGCTTGTTGCGCGCTTTGTTATTGCTCTTAATCTTCATGGCGAGAGTGAAAAATCGGAAAATCCGATTCCTTATTCCTCCATGCCACTGCTCATTGCCGGTATTTCGCTGACCATCCTTCCGGTGAGTGGCACATGGAGGATTCTCTGTATTGTGGGCGGTGTGCTGCTGCTTGCCCGCGCCACTGTGATGCTCATGCCGAAGGGTACTTTTACGAGGAAAACGCCGCGTCGAGCTGCTCTATCGGGCATGTTCTTTCTCTCCGGCGGATATTTCGCTGCCGATACCCTCATGGTTTATACGGCCCATGACCTCTTTGATGCCGGCCCGGATGTGATTGGCATGATTCTCATGGGCGGCGGTCTCGGCTGGGCAATCCTGGGTGTGATCTGCGGATTTAAGCCAGCCCGCAGCGCACGGTCCTACCGGACCCGCGCCGTGGTGGGCCTGGGCCTTATTCTTCTGTGCATTGTGGTTACCGCAAGCCTGCTCTTTACCGACTGGGTACCATCCTCGACGAAGATTCTCTTTGTTACCCTGTGGACCATTGCCGGCATTGGCATGGGCATGGTCTATCTGGACACCCTCAATATCTTCTTTGAGGAACCCGATGTGGCTGATGGAATCTCCATTGAGGAAATGGCGGCCTCCTCGGTCATGGCGGAGAGTCTCTCGGATACCATGTTTGGCCCAATGATTAGCTCCATTGTGGCCATGGCCTTCCTCACCCCAGGAACAATCTCGGCATTCCCATACCAGGTTGCCTGGGTGCTCTCCGGCCTGGCAATTCTTGGCTCCCTCTACTACCTGACCAGGGCCAAACCACCAGCCGCGAAGGCCCTGGCTTAAACAGTTTCGCTGGTGGATGTCTTTGGCTCAGCAACGCAGAGCAGGGCATCCACCGTGCGGTAATCATGCATGCGGGAGCGGAAGATAATCCACAGCGCCGCACCACAGAGCCCCGCAGCCACGCAGAGCGCCGGCACACGGCCAATCAAATCCGAGGAAAGATAGCCGGCAACCACGGCGCCCACTGGTTCAATGCCCCAGGTCACAGTACGAACAAGGCCGGAAACACCGGCAAGGCGCTCATGAGGAATCAGGGCCTGGCGGGCAGTGCGGTCAATGACCAAACCCACAATGGCGCAAATACCAACCAGAATGAGGCCCAGGGCCACCGAAAATACGGAGAAGCGGCCAAAAAACATGGCAATGGCAACAAGAGCATAGCCCACCGTACCCATGGCATAGGTCAGCGCAAGGGAGCGGAAAGCACCCAGGCGGGCAAGAATCTTATGGGTTACCAGCGGGGCACAAATGCCCACGACGATGGAAGGTACGGAAAGAAGACCGAGCTGCCAGACCTCAAGGCCGAGGTTCTCCAAGGCAAAAGGAGTGAGCAGAGTACCAATAAAACCCCAGGACATATTGTAGAGGCCAATGGCCAGCATGAAATGAATCAGAAGGGGGTACTTGCGCAGCAGGTCAAAGTTGAACTTCAGGTCCGCGAGATGAGCGAGGCCGCGGTTTGGGGCGTCGATACGCTTGGCCCGAACGGCGCGACAATCGGCGGGGCGCACAAAAATGGCCAGTGAAATGGAGGCGTAGAGGTAGCTCAGCGCATTGGCGGCGATGATGGGGTAACCACCAAAGCGCGAATAGGCCACGCCGGCGAGCGTATTGCCAATATCGGAAGTGACCGCGGAGGCCGATTCGACTAGGGAATTTGCCTTGGTCAGCTGGTGTTTGGCCACGATGCGCGGGGTGATGGACACAATCATCGAGTCATAATAATTGCTGGCCAGGTCCGTAATCAGCATGAGCGCACCCATGAGCACCAGGCTGAGATTTTCCGTCCATGCCGCCCAGGCCAGCGCGCCCATGGCAATTGCGCGCAGGATATTGCAGGCATGCATGGCCCAATAGGAGGTGGTGCGATCGGCAATCGCGCCAATGCTCATGGAAAGAATCGAAGGGATAAAACCGGCGATACCCAGCAGCAATCCAAGCTGTGAATCGGGCACGTCCATAATTTCCACGGCCAGGACCGGCACGATGAACCAGAAAGATGCCGTGCCAATATCTGAGACCACATCGCCAGCCCAGAGGTTATAAAATTTGCGCATGGGTTCGCCTCCCTTCAAGGGTCAAAATATATTTAGAGATTAGAATCTTACAGGTTTTTTGCCTGGTTGGCATACACTGTTTAACCGTGTCTGTGCAAAGGAAAAGGGCCTCATGAGAGGCCCTTCGAACTATGCGCACCGATACAGCCCGCTAATACCGCTGGAATCAGCCACTGACGTGCAGTTTTCCTGCACCCAATTGCTAATCGCTGTGGCGGCGGTCTCACCATCGGTACTGCCTGTGGCATTACCCATACCACCACCACGGCTATTGCCCAGCAGCACATAGTGCACCGCACCCGAAGCAATATCGGCTTGCAACTGCGCAAGCGTGTAGTTATCCATCTTGCCGCTATAACCACCAACAGCAATCAGATTGCCACCGGCCAGCACATAGTCACTAGCAGCACTATAACCAACCACGACCAAGTCATATTCGCTGCCCGGATCATTGGCCCGAATCCACTCGAGGTTCTTAGTGGCACTTGCCGTGTCGACGCTGCCGAAACCGCCGCCTGTCGGCTGAGAGCCTCCAGGCTGGTTGCCCTGTGGTGCACCGCTTGGCTGGGTTGTCTGAGTGGAACTTTGAGCAGCACCGCCCTGGGTGTTGCCGGAACGGTGATGGGTAGTGGTGGTGGACGTCGAATTGCTATCAGAGGAGCTGTGGTTACCTGGCTGACCACCCTGGCCACCGCGATTGGAGCCACCGCCACCGCCCATGCCGGACATGCCATTGACTGGGCCGGCAACAGGGCCGCGAGCATTGCCACTGTATTCGCGGGTGGAGGCGGCCACAGCCCAGGCAGCAGGGGAGAGGACCGAGGCGAGCAGGATAATTACAGCGCCCACGGTGGCGAGCACGCGGGTGCGGACAAAGCCCGAGGCTAGCAGAAGAATAATGCCGATGATGCCAATCACAATGGTGGCCGGGATGGTCCAGCGCTGGAAGTTTTGGTAGCTGCCGGTGATATAAACCGCCCAGCCAACGGTGCTGATGGCCATGAGGCTAAGCATGATACGACCGAACCAGGAGTGATCGCGGAGCGACACCATCGCACCATTAATGCTGAGAATTACGAGTGCCGGGGCGAGGATGACCACATAATAATTGTGGTTGACCTGACCGGAGGAGAAAGCAATCCAGTAGACAGCCACCCAGATGGCGGCCATGACGGAGCTTGCCAGGATGGTGCCGGAAACCTGCTTTTTATAGTAGAGCCACAGAACAGCAATCAAACCGAGCAGGGCAGCAAAGTAGAACCAGCCAGCCTGCGAGGCCTGATCGGGGGAGATGAGGTAGCGCCAACCGGAGACGTGCGCTTGGGTTTCGCCGTCATCATAACGGCCAAGCAGGTTATAAACAAAGACTGTGATGAAGGCATTATTGCTGGTTGAGCCATCAATCCATGGGCGATGGGAGGCAGGCACAAGCAGGGCCACAATAATATAGAAAAGGGAGCAGAAGAGCGTGACCACACCGGTGAGGATGAGGTTGAGAATTCGGCGCTTCCATGGGATTTTGACCGCAAAGAGATAAACCAGTGCCAATGCAGGCAGAATGCCCCAGGCCTGCGCCATTTTGGCGTGGAAGGCGCCGCCGATGAAGATGCCGGCAAGAACCAACCAGCGAAGTTTGCCCTCATTGTTGAGGCTTTTTAGCCAGGCCCAGACCGCGCACAGGGTCAGGAAAGTATAGAGCGTATCGGAAATTTCCGTATGAGACAGTGCGCTCAAAATTGGGGTGACCAGTGTCAAGGCTGCCCCGGCCAGGCCCCACCAGCCGCTGCTTGGGCGCTCAGGGCCAGCGATGCGGCGCACAATGAGGTACATTAACCAGCCGCAACCCAGGGCTTCAAAAACACCGGGGAGGAGTACGGACCAGTTATTGAAACCAAAGATGCGTGCGCTTAGTGCCTGAATCCAGAAGCTACCTGGCAGTTTATCCAGGGCGATGCTGTGCCCATCCCAGCTTCCCCAGAAAAATGCGCTCCAGGAATGTGACATGGAATAGACGGCCGGGCCATAAAAACTATGAATATATCCCAGCTTGATACCCCAACCGTAAACAAGCCCGGCCAGCCCAAGTAGGACCACGAGCAGGATCGGTGGTGCGTAGCGAATGTTCTGTGTGCGGTTCATAGAACCCACGATAGAAGCGTAGTCTGAATGCTTCCTGTGCGACTGCTGTGTGCTAAGGCACAACATGATTTAATGTAAGTATGCTTATTGATGCTCTGCGGGAGTCCGGCGCGCTCACCCACCAAGAACGCCTGGTAGCCGACTATCTTTTGGAACACTTGGACCGGGTGGAAGAACTCAGCGTGGCCGATATTGCTGCAGGTGCCTTCACCAGTCAGGCCACTGTGGTCCGCTTATCCAAGAAGGTGGGCTGCCAGGGATTTAAAGATATGAAAATGCGCCTGGTTATTGAGGTAAATCAAAAGGACCGCATTGAAAAAGCCTTGGCCAAGGAACCCATCACGGCAAGCAGTAGTGCTAGTGATATAGCTGTGACCATCCCGGTACTTTATGATAAAGTCATCACAAATACCCGCTTGAGCTTGGATAATGCTGTGCTTGAAGCGGTGGGGGCGAAGCTCGCTGAGGCTGACAAAATTGAATTTTATGGGACCGGGGTCTCCTATTATTTAGCGCAGGCCGCTGCTTTTAAATTTTCCACCTTGGGCAAGGAGGCCGCTGCCCAAACCCGCATCAACCATCATTATTTGGCCGCCCGCAAAACGGGCAGTTATGTTGCCGTGATTTTCAGTTTCACTGGCGCCAATCAGATTGTGGCCAGTATGGCCAAGTACCTGAAGGATCATACGGACAGCTATGTGCTTGGGGTCCTTGGCCCGCACTATGGTGCCATTGAACAGTACTGTGATGGCATTATTGAAATCCCCAACCGTGATTCGGTGGTGAGCCTGGATATTATCTCCTCCTATACGGCGAGCAATTATGTGATTGACCTGCTCTTTGGTATGACCCTGGCGCAGGATTATACGAATCCGCTTAATGCCGCGCTACGCCTGGAAGGGCAGCACAGGACGGAGGACTGAAAGAAAATTTCAGCGGGGGAGTAGCCGTAACCTGATTTTTTGAAATTCGACTCCAAAATCCGCCAAAAATTCGCACTCTGACCTGCGGTGATTTACTCTGAAAGCAGAGAAACCAACCCCTTAGGAAAGAAGGAATAATGGCAGCCACCAGCGTCGGGCAGTACAGCGCCCTGGCACAGGCTATTGTCGATAAAGTCGGCGGCCCGGAAAATGTCACCGGCCTTGTTCATTGCATCACCCGTCTTCGCTTCACCCTGAAAGATGAAAGCAAGGCCGATGACGAGGCCCTGAAGGCCATGAGCGGTGTGGTCACCGTTGTGCGCAGCGGCGGCCAGTACCAGGTTGTGATTGGCAACCACGTGGCCGATGTCTTCGCTGAGGTCATGCCTCTTTTGAACCTTACTCCCGATGAGCCCCAGGACACCGCCCCAAAGGGTAATATCCTTAACCGCCTCATTGATATTATCTCCGGTATCTTCCAGCCAATTCTTGGCATTATGGCCGCCTGCGGCATGATTAAGGGCTTCAACACCCTCTTCATCACCCTTGGTTGGTATAGCGACACCTCCGGCGGCGCCATGGTCATCAATGCCGCCGGCGATGCCCTCTTCACCTTCCTCCCACTCTTCCTCGGCTATACCGCCGCGAAGAAATTTGGCGCAAAGCCAATGATCGGCCTGGTTATCGGCGCCGCCCTCTGCTACCCAGCAATTCAAAGCAGCGCCCTGTCTGAAAACCACGAGGCGCTCTATACCTTCTTCAGCGGAAGCTTCTTGGAATCCCCGGTCTATATGAGCTTCTTCGGTATCCCGGTTGTGTCCATTGACTACACTGGCACCGTCATCCCGGTCATTCTTGCCGTGTGGTTCGCCTCCCGCTGTGAGCGCTTCTTCAATCGCATTGTCCCTGACCTGGTTAAGTTCTTCTTCGTGCCAATGCTCACTGTGCTCATCACCCTGCCAGTGGCCCTCATTGTGCTCGGCCCAATTGCCACCTACGGCTCGGACCTTATCTCCGAATTCACGCTGACCATCCGCAACTTCAGCCCACTGCTCGCCGGCGCCATTGTCGGCGGCACCTGGCAGATTCTTGTCATCTTTGGCATGCACTGGGGCTTCATTCCGGTCTATATCAACAATGTTCAGACCCTTGGCTATGACAATGTCATGATGCCATTCTTCGCCTGCACCTTCGCTACCGCCGGCGTCATCGCCGCCCTCTTCTTCATCTCCAAGGATAAGAAGATCAAGGAAATGGCCATTCCAAACTTCATTTCCGCCATCTTCGGTGTCACCGAACCAGCCATCTATGGCATGCTACTTCCGCTCAAGAAGCCATTCATTATCTCCTGCATCGCCGGCGCCATTGGCGGTGGCTTCTATGGCCAGATGAATTTCCGTAAATTCATCCTCGGTGGCATGGGTATCTTCGAACTTCCAAATATGATGAACCCTGACGGCACCATGGGCAATATTATTGTTGCACTAATCGGCATCGTAATTTCCTTGGTTCTTGGCTTTGTACTCACCCTCATCTTCTATCACCCAAAGCCACAACCAGCTTCCGAGCCTATCGACGCCCCAACCACACCCGCACCAATTCCTACTGATCTCATCATTCCGAGCCCAATGAATGGTACGGTTCAACCACTCAATACTGTTGAGGACCAAGTGTTTGCCTCCGGCGCTATGGGCCCTGGTGTGGCCATTATGCCAAGCACCTATGAGGTTCATGCCCCTGCTAATGGCAAGGTCATTGCCCTGTTCCCAACTGGCCATGCCATTGGTCTTGCCCTGGATAATGGCCTCGAAATTCTCATCCACGTGGGCATGGATACTGTTCAGCTCAAGGGTGAGGGATTCACCAAGCATGTGAAGAAGGGTGACCGTGTCACCGCTGGCCAGCTTCTTGTGAGCTTTGATGGTGACATGATTGCCACCAAGTACCCACTGATTACTCCAGTCATCATCACCAATAAGGAGAAGGTCGCTGCCGAACGCGCCATTGATGTACCAAATGACACTGTAAACTTCGGTGATGTTCTTATGGATCTCTCCAAGGAGGAAGCATAAATGAGCGAATTTCTCTGGGGTGGCGCCACCGCTGCTAACCAAGTGGAGGGTGGATGGAATAAAGGCGGCAAGGGTCTGGCCATTGTCGATACCCTTCCCCAAGGCCCACATCGCATGCCAGTGATGCGTGGTGATATGGACTACAAGGATCTTCCTTCGGATTCCTATTTCCCTGGCCGTGAAGCTGTTAACTTCTATGAGAACTTCAAAGAGGACATCGCCCTTTTTGCCGAAATGGGCTTTAAGGCCTACCGCTTCTCCATCTCCTGGTCCCGTATTTTCCCCAATGGGGATGAGGAAACTCCCAATGAGGAGGGCCTGAAGTTCTATGAGGAAATCTTTGATGAGCTGGCAAAATATAATATTGAACCAGTAGTCACCATCTGCCATTTCGATATGCCCATCCACCTAGTTGAGCACTATGGCGCCTGGGCTAACCGCAAGCTCATTGACTTCTATGTGAAATATGCCCGCACGCTCTTTGAGCGTTTCGGTCATCGCGTGCGATATTGGATCACCTTCAATGAGATCAATATGCTCATGCACCTGCCATATATGGCTGCGGGTCTGCGTAACACCCCTGAACAGCCACTGACCAAGGAAGTTCAGTACCGCGCTGCCCACCATCAGCTGGTGGCCTCGGCCCTGGCTACCAAGGCTGCCAAGGAAATAAATCTTGGGATTCAGATTGGCTGCATGCTTGCCGCCGGTGTGGTTTACCCATACTCCTGTAATCCCAAGGATGTCTGGGCAGCCATGGAAATGGATCGTGAGAATTACTTCTTCATTGATGTTCAGGCTAAGGGCGCTTATCCTGGCTATGCCACCGCGCTTTTTACGCGCGCCGGCTATGACCTCGGTATTACCGATGAGGACATCCGCATCCTTAAAGAAAATACCGTGGACTTCATCTCCCTTTCCTATTACAATTCCCGCTGTGTGCGCACTGATGGCGCCGGTGAACAGGGTTGTGGCAATGTCTTCGCCTCTGCGAAGAACCCTCACCTTGAAGTCTCCGAATGGGGCTGGCCTATTGACCCGCTCGGCTTCCGCATTACTCTTAATGCTCTGGCTGACCGCTACTCCCAACCACTCTTTGTGGTGGAAAATGGCCTTGGCGCCAAGGACGAATTGGATGAGAATCAGGTCCATGACCAGTATCGTATTGACTACCTGCAGGCCCATATTGATGCCATGACCAGCGCCATTAAGGAAGATGGAGTCAATATCCTCGGCTATACTGCCTGGGGCTGCATTGACCTCATTAGCGCCACCACCGGTGAAATGTCCAAGCGCTACGGCATGATCTATGTCGACCAGAACAATAGCGGCACTGGCCCCGCCACCCGCATTAAGAAGGACTCCTTCCACTGGTACCAGCAGCTCATTGCCAATTCTGAGCTCTGAAGTGCGGAATAAGACCTATCCGAGGGTTCCCGCACAGGGAGCCCTCCTTTTTTACTAAAAACCGCTCATATCTTGCATTTATATGCGCTGTAAGACAGGTGCTACACAGTGCAATAACATATAAGTGGGATAATAAAGCCCTACAGGGCGCCAAGTGGGCAACTAAAACTCCTAAGCTCTACACAGCTTAGCCCAAGGTTTAAACAGTATACTGAGCTGCAGTTATGAAAAGCTGCTAGGGTCTACCTGTTACGCAAATCTGAGAAACCTGAAAGAAAACTTAATGCGGGGATTGAGTTAGCTTGAGTGTGGGTGGGTGTTTCTAAGGTTGCGTAAAACCCGAAAGTGAATGGCAAAGCACCTGGTAGGTGATCTAAATCTTCCGCAAATAGGATCAGATTAGGCCTTTGGGGGAGTATTTTAAGGCCTCAAAACTAAGAGTCGCACGCCAGTAGCGCGCAAGCAGGGTAGTAGCACCAGATAAGTTACATTACTAGAACATGGCGCTGACCAGCACGGATAAAAAGTAGCGGAAATTTACAGGCGCGAAGCATAAGTACCGATCGGGCCCATTTCTAAGCAAAAACGCCGATGCAAAAAATTTTTTAAGAAAGAAAACCGCTGGTAAGAGGGGTGTCATGCAAAGAAAACTAAGAAATTCTCAGATTCGGCTTGACTTCATTAAGGAATCCGCTTAAGCTTAATTTCAGTTTCAAGGAACAAATGCAGTTGAAAAGAAAGGTACGTTCCACATGAATTC
Source organism: Corynebacterium sp. (assembly GCA_030530875.1). Taxonomy (GTDB): domain Bacteria; phylum Actinomycetota; class Actinomycetes; order Mycobacteriales; family Mycobacteriaceae; genus Corynebacterium. The sequence continues at coordinate 1,643 of JAUMUD010000042.1, read as the reverse complement.
CAAGAAGTCCGTTTCCCTCTTCGGTAAGATGGCGGTCTCTTCCGTTCTGGCTCTCTCCACCGTTGCTGGTGTTGTAGCCGCTCCTCAGTTGGGTGCCGTTGCTCATGCCGAGCAGGACAACACCAATGGCATTCTTACTAAGAATTCTGATGGCAGCTTCAATTACGAGTACAAGCAGTCTAACAATGACACTGCTGCTCTGACTGACCTTCAGGTTCAGATTAGTGGTGCTACCTACTTCGGTAACTCCGTGCTCGAGATTCAGACCCAGATGCCAGACGGCACCGATGTTACCTACACCTACAACGGTCAGTACGAGATTGAGAACAGCCCATTCGTTAAGGGCCTGACCTACAACGCATCGACTCCTGTTAAGGACATTCAGAACAGCATCATCGCTGTTGGCCGTTCCAACACCGTGAAGCTCAGCAACGTTCAGTTCACCACCGGCGCAAGCATTCAGATTGCTGGTAAGCACACCTGGGGCTTCACTCAAGCCGCGAGGGGCGACCTTGGTTATGACACCAGCATGATGGTTTCCACGGCTAATCTGAATGGCCGTAAGCTCGGAGCTTTTATCGCAGCTGATAATGCTGCTTCCGGTGGTACCTCTATTAGTGTTGGTCAGTACCAAAGTGTCTACAACCAGTGGAAGAATAGCAACTCTTCCCGTACCGTCCCAAGCTCCACCCCAGGTTCTGACATTGGTAGCGCTGTGGCCAAGCAGAATGCTGCTGACCTCTCCGCATACCAGTCCCAGGCTGCTGCATCCGCTGAGGCTGCCCAGAAGTACGCTGATCAGGCTAAGGCTGCTGCTGATGTTGCTGGTACTGATGCTGCTAAGGCTGCTGCTACTGCTGCACAGCAGGCTGCCGATGCTGCTAAGACCGAGGCTGCTAATGCCAAGGCTGCTACCACTGTAAGCGACGCTCAGAAGGCTGCTGAGAAGGCAGCTGCTGACGCCACCGAGGCCGCAAAGCAGGCTGCTATTGCTTCCGCTGAGGCTGCACAGACTTATGCAACCCAGGCTGCTAAGGATGCAGAGACCGCTGGCACTGATGCTGCTAAGGCTGCTGCTGAGGCTGCACAGAAGGCTGCTAATGAAGCTAAGACTGCTGCCGACTCCGGTGACGCTACTACCGCCGCCGACAAGCAGGCAGAGGCTAAGAAGCAGGCTGATATTGCAGCCCAGGAAGCCGCAGCTGTCAAGGCTGCTGCTGAGCAGGCTGCTAAGGACGCTGCTACCACCGCATCCGGCGCTAAGGATGAGGCTAATACTGCTAAGGACGCTGCTGAGTCCGCAAAGACTGCAGACGAGGCTAAGAAGGCTGCCGAAGATGCTGCTAAGGCCGCTGAGGCCGCTGCTGATGCTGCTAAGAAGGCTGCCGATGAGGCTGCTATCGCCGGCACCACCGATGCCAAGGCTGCTGCTGAGCAGGCTGCTAAGGACGCTGAGGCTGCCAAGGCTGCCGCTGAGGCCGCTGCTGATGCTGCTAAGAAGGCTGCCGATGAGGCTGCTATCGCCGGCACCACCGATGCCAAGGCTGCTGCTGAGCAGGCTGCTAAGGACGCTGAGGCTGCCAAGGCTGCCGCTGAGGCCGCTGCTGATGCTGCTAAGAAGGCTGCCGATGAGGCTGCTATCG
>JAUMUD010000041.1 GCA_030530875.1 Corynebacterium sp. | reverse complement strand
CGACTAGCGCTCAGAACTTTTTGAAGAAGTTTGCCGATAAAAGTGGTAATAAGTCTGGGGACTATACTGCCACTTATACTCCTGAGTCTTTGCTGATGACTTGGGAGAAGAATACTATCGGCGAAAATAATGGTGCTGTGAAATACCCTGGTCTTGACAAAGACCTTAAGCTCACTGCTAAGGGGACAAACGAAAAGATTACCTCTGCTTCGGTGTCTACCCTTATTGCCAATTATAATTCGAATCTCAAGACTGCTGTAGATCAAGCAATTTCTATTGCGGGTCAGAATGACCCTGCGGTTAGTAATGACGACAAAGTTGCAGCCTATAAAGATGCGTTAGATAAAATTAAGGCGGATTTGAATACTGATGGTACTGGCAAATCCGGTCTTACCGAAATTAATGGAGCTCTCAAGAGCGATGCAGAACGAGTCATTGCAACTCTGAATGGTGTCAATTCTGCTGCGAAAACTCTGAAGGAAAGCTTCGATCCAAATAGTACAGCTAACGCGTCACTGATCAGCACGGTTCAGCCTGGTTCGGATTACGCGACAAAATATGGCGCCCTTGTCCCTATCACGGACGCCCTGACCACTGATAACCTCTCGAGCAAGCTTGGCGACTATGTTTCCATGGTCGGTAAGTACGTGTCCCTTGCTTCGGCAGCATCTACGCTGGCGGGCGAGATTAAGACCCAGACTGAGGTGCTCAACACCACTGCTCAGAATTCTATTCTCGACCTTGTGGGCAAGGTACGCGATGAGGACAAAAACAATGTTAGTGGCTACGATGCTGCGGTGACCGCTGTTCGCACTGCGAATTCCAATGCGTCAACGGCAAAGGACTCTACTGAACTAAGCACGCTTGCTAGTGCTTATAACAGCTTGAACTCTGCCATTAACAGCCTCGCTGCGCCGATGAGGGCTGTCCTGAATAACCTCGTGGCGGCTTATGATAAGACCAAACAAGACGCTGTTAAGAAGGTCTACAACGCTGCCAATAATCAGGGTCTTCAGGATGCCTTCGATACGGCATTTGAGACTGCCCATAATTCCGCTGCGAACGAAAAAACCAGTGCTGCTGATGCGCTTACTGCGTATACCCAACTCCGCGAGGCTTATGACTATCTCAGCCTCGGTTCGGTTGGTGCTGCACGTAAGAAGCTCCAGGATCTGTACGGTAGCACTGACACCAACAGTGGTGATTATAATAATTCCACTGACGATGCGAAGAGTACATTTGTCTCAGCAAGGAACGCTGCAGGGGACTTGCTCGACGGTGATACTGGTGAGACCCCGAAGTACACTTTGGGTGAGTATAGTGAGGCGTATGATACGCTTTCCCAGGCTATTACGCGCCTGACTAGCGCTGCCAAGGATCGCCTCCAGGCTCAGTACAATCAGCGCACGACTATTAAACAGTCCAAGCGCTATCTGAACTCTACTAACGAAAATAAGGCTGCTTATGATAAAGCAGTTGATGCCGCTAAAGCAGCGCTTGACAGGCAGAATACTACCGCCGAGGATTATACGAACGCGTATAAAGCTCTGGTTAATGCTGAGAATAATTTGAGGGATGAGACTCTCTCTAATCTGAGGGCCTCGATTGAGCAGTATATTAGGGACAATACCGGCTACGCTAATAGCAAGAATATTCCTAATACGACCTCGCAGGCTCTTCTCGACCAGGCTGAAAAGGCCGGGACTGTGGATGAGCTTAACGCGATTAAGGACAATGCAACCGCCCTTATTAACATGGTTGAATTTGCCCGTAATACGCTAAGCCACGCGGACGAGACCAAGGCCACGACTAATTATTCCTCCGATACGGCGGAGCGTCGACAAGCTGTGGATAATGCACAGGCAGCTCTGCAGGATTATTTGAAGGATGATAATAGTGCTGCGGTCACCACGACCGAGGTGCGTGCTAAGGCCCTGACCTTGCTGCAGGCACTCAATGCTCTTGCTGGTGACCGTGCATATCAGACTGCGCTGACCCAGCTGGCTGATGAGATGCGTCAGTATTCTAATACGGTCTATAGCTCCAAGTATCAGAATGATTCCCAGGAGCGCCGTAGTGCTTACCGCACTGCATACCTGAAGGCCAAGGCTCTGTATGAGGACGTGACGCAGAATAATAAGACCGCCACTGCGGATGAGGTAAATACCCTTTACCAGAATCTGTACACTGCCCGCATGGCCCTGGCTGGTCTTTCGGATTTGGATGCGGCTAAGCAGCGCCTTCAGACTGCAATTTTGGTTAATAGCGTGACCAATTCCAATCTGAATGATAAGCAAAAGCAAGCCTTCCAGCAGGCTCTGGATAAGGTCAAGAATGATGGTGACCTGCGTGCTTTGGAAAATACCGTGATTACCATCGCCCGCGAGCAGAACCTGCTCAAGGATGCTATTGGTGATCAGTCTACGGTGGAGGATTCCTCCAAGTATGAGCATGCCTCCCAGGAATCCAAGGATGCCTATAACCAGGCGCTGAAGGAATCCCAGGACTTGCTGAATAATAAGAGCGACGTGGATACCTGGAGCGATGTTGCTGCTAAGCGTGCGGATTTGAATGCTAAGCAGCAGGCGCTGAATGGTGTGAGCCCATATGCTGCGGAATTGCAGGGCCTCATCGACCAGTCCTATGACACCACTGTGGACCTCAAGTACACCGGCGCCGATGTGACCAAGCGTACGAACTACCTGATCGCTGTGGCCAAGGGTCGCTTTACGCTCGCGGACCCGGCCTCGAAGGATACTGATTATCAGGCCTCCATTGATGCGATTAAGAGTTCCGCTAAGGTCCTCGATGGTGACCTGCCACGTAAGATTGTGCTCTTTGGCGCTGGTGGTTCGGCGTTGATTGTTCTCCTCGGCTATCTGATCTCTATGCTCCTCAAGAATCAGAAGTCTGAGCAATAGACCAGTAGAGCAGTAGTGAATCACCTAACTACTGGATTTGCGGCCGGTTTCATGCGGAACCGGCCGTATTTTATTGCACCCCCTCTCCATGCAAAACATATGCAAAGCCTATGTTGCCCATAAGAGATTTTTAGCTTTAGGTCAGAAATTGCTAAACTGAAGATGAACTAGATTTGCGTATGGGTCGTGCTCAAGGGAGTTTTGATGCAGTCTGCTAATATGCGTCATCGCATTGGTCGTCGTATTATTGCTGCTAGCCTCGCCGGTGTCTTGGTGGCTAATGGTGGGGTCATTCCGATGATTAACCATGGGCTGACTGCGGATGCCGCTACCGGCTACACCTACACGTGGTATGCCGATGAAGCATGGCATGCGGATAATTTGCCGACCGCGCTATACGCTGTGCGCGCCTCTGATGGTCAGAAATTTAAGGTCGACATCAATATGACGGACCGTAAATCAATGACCTTCACCGCTCCGACCGCAGATTACTACACCCTCTACGCTGATTTCGGCGAATTTACTGGCATGCTCATGTATGACCGCAAGTGGGTCGGCAGCGGTTATACCTCAGCCTGGAGCACCGGTGTCTATGCCCTGTATAAGTACCGCCTCCCAAGCCTCAAGGTCCTTGTCTCCACTTATGGCAAGTGGTTCTTTGGCGAATCCACCCGCACCACCGCCTATAGGGATATGATCTCTAAGACCTGGGATAACCGCTGGGGCATGATGTGGCTGGAAGGTGCTGAGGTTGGCTATGACACCGCCGACATTTACTGGACCCTTCTGCGTGATGTCGTGCCAATCTATAGCCTCGACCTTACTGCTTTGGGCGCAAACTCCTTTGTTGGTGGCTGGAATGATATCAACAATGCGATGGGGCAGGTCGCCGCTACCACACTGGGTATCGCTAATGCATTGGGCATCGATGGTAGGAATGCGAAAAATGTGAACAATGCTGCTAAGAAATTTAGCGATATTATCAAAAACCTCGACGCACCAAATACTTATACGTACCGGACTGAATCTGGTCGAAAGCTCCTTCAGCTGCTGCAGAATAACACAGGTGCAAGGAACTATTTTGTTGATGTGCTCCTGTGGCCGAATAGCCTTGGCGATGTGGAATCCGTGCTTGAATTAGCGGGAACAAATCCAAAGATTTTCGAATGCAACGGCTATCCTGACCAAACTAATTCGGTCTATTACAGGCTTTTTAACAAGATTAGTTCTGAAGACTCTGTGGCGGGTGATTATCACAAGGCCGCTGAGGATTATAAAGCTGCTAATGACCTAACCAGTTCCATTTGTAGCTACGACCGTACTGCGGATATCAATAATGGTACTTATGGTAATGGCGTTAGTGCGAAAGCTGTGCAGATTACCTCGGGTGCTGCTGCAGTGCCAGGTGCTAATCAAAACTTTAATGACAAAAAGGCGCAGGCTGATAATCCTGATACTGCGAGGACTTTGGCAATGGCTGCTGTGCGCAGCGAGGATGAATCTGCGACCAGCAGCGCTCTCTATGAGAAGCTGACCAAGACCATCGTCACAGATGCGTCCAAAGCTCTTAGTATCTCCGAGGAGTTCCCTACGATTAAGGACGATTATCAATATGCCTATGAATATGTGACTAAGGCTACTGATGAGCAAAAGGAGACCCAGCAGTATAAGGATCTGGCTGCTTTTGTTGATAACCCATTTAACCTTGCTTCAGAAAAAGTAGCAGATGTCCATAAGACTATTGAGGATCTAAAGAACTCTCCTACCAGTGAGGAAAGTACTACCGAGCAGTCTTCGGAGGAAAGCACCAAGGAAAGCACTGATGCAGGGCAGCCCGGTGAAGCGACCTCCAAGGAGACCGAGCCAAGCACGAAGCCTGATCCAAGTACTTCTGAAACCACCAGCAAGACCACTGAGCCTAAAACAAGCCCGGAGCCTACGACCAGTAACCCTCCAGTTCCTGATCAGTCCGCATCGCTGAACTTCGAGGATCTTAAGAAGGTTCAGAACGTGGCCAATAGTCTCAATAATGCCTATGGCAGCGAGGGTGATGGTCCAGCTGCTAGGACCTTCTTTAGTGCCATGGATGTGGCCTATCGCCTTGAAATGGATGAGACCAGTGCCACCCAGGATAAGATTGATGCGGCTGCCAAGAATCTGCTTGCAGCCTGCGCACCATTCCTGCGTGAGGTTGTGGACAAGCGCATTGATAGTCAGACTGATGATTCCAACGGGCTCTATCAGAGTGATGCAAATGCGCTGAAGAGCGTGATCGAGAAATTCTCGATTACGAAGGATGATAGCAATACCGCATTGGCCGATGCTGCAGACCTGCTTGATCGTGCGGATACCTTGCTCGCTGTTACCCGAAGGATTCGTTCCGTGTATGAGGAAATCCCAGAGGTAACCGAGGGTAATAATTACAAGTATTCCAGTAATAGGGATAAGCTCGACGCGGCAGCCAAGATTATTGAAGACATCGTAGAAACTAAGAAGGTCGGTAATCTCGAGACCGGTCAGACTGCTCTGCGTGATTATCTGTCTAGCTCCAATCAGCTCAATGGCATTAGTTCCTATAACCGCGCCATGACTGACCTTCAGACTGAGATGCGTCAATATTCCAATACGGTGTATAGCTCGCGCTATCAGAATGACACAGTGGAGAAGCGCTCGGCATATCGTACGGCCTTTCTGAAGGCCAAGGAATTCTACGATAAGGCCGTCGCTGACCCGGACCAGAGCTATCCGGAAAATCTTGCACAGATTGATGGTTATACCCAGAACCTGCGCACCACCCGTGAGGTTCTTAGCGGTCTATCCGATCTGGATATGGCCCGTGAGCGCCTGCGTACAGCTATTCTGATCAACTCCTTGGTTCAGACCAATCTGAATGATAAGCAAAAGGAGGCTATCAATAAGGCTCTGGATAAGGTGAAGAATGACGGTGACCTGCGTGCACTGGAAAACACGGTTATCTCCCTTGCCCGTGAGCAGAACCTGCTTAAGGAAGCAACGGATGATTCAGCCGTGAAGGACTCGGCGCGTTTTGCCTATGCTGATGAAGCATCCAAGCAGGCCTATGAGGATGCCGTGAATGCGGGCCGTCAGCTGCTGCGTGATAAGTCCGATATTGATACGGACTCTGACGTGGTGGCCTGCCGCCTAGCTATTTCCCGTGCGGCTGCTAACCTGCGTGGTACCTCACCATATGCAACGCAGCTCACCAATCTGATTGATGCCTCTTATGATATGACCAGTAATCTGAAGTTCACTGGTTCTGATCAGGAGAAGCGTGTGGATTATGTGGTGGGTATTGCCATTGGTCGATTCACTCTCGCTGACCCGGATGCCAAGGAAAGTGACCTCAAGAGTGCCGTTGATCGCATCAATGCTGCACTGAAGAGGCTTGATGGTGACCTAGCACGCAAGATTGTAGTTGGTGCTGCCATTGGTTCCTCCATTGTGGTCTTGATTGGTTATATCCTCTCCCTGATTTTGAAGGCAGGGAAGTAACTGTTATAATTGCGGGGTTGCAAGACTGCGGTCCACAGCAGTCCCAACTCGAATTTTCATGTGGACTGAAATATGTTCTTAAAGGAGAACTCACATGGCTCTTAGCTCTGAGCAGAAGAAGGCAATTTTGGCTGAGTACGGTCTTCACGAGACCGACACCGGCTCCCCAGAGGCACAGGTTGCTCTGCTGACCACCCGTATTCGTCAGCTGACCGAGCACCTCAAGTTCCACAAGCACGATCACCACTCCCGTCGTGGTCTGCTTCTTCTTGTTGGTCGCCGTAAGGGCCTGCTGAAGTACCTGCAGGACAACAACGTTGACCGTTACCGTGACCTCATTGCACGCCTCGGTCTTCGCCGCTAATTTGGGCTTGTGCTTTCCGCTTCTTGGTTTCCGAGGAGCGGATTTTTTTATGCCCAAGCGGGGCAGTGCCGCACCGGGGCGTCGAAAAGCAAGAAACTAAGTCGCCGTACCCATCTCTAGCAACAGAATCACACAGGCCCAACCTATGACCACAGCTGCATCCTTCTCCATTGCCGTGCCACGCTTTTTTACCAGCATAGCCCTCTGTACTGTATAATTATTGGGAATAAATAGATTTGATTAATTTGCTGGCAAGGATGACCAGCCTTAGTGAGAAATAGAGGAGAATCCGCTTCGTGAGCGATTTCGAATTGACTACTGATCCTGATTATGGGATCACCGACCTTTCGCTTGTCATTGACAATGGCGATTTTGGTAAGCGCACTATCCGTTTTGAGACCGGCCAGTTGGCTCGTCAGGCTGATGGTGCTGTGAGTGCGTATTTGGATGACAGCACTATGCTGCTGGCCACCACCACCGCATCTAACCAGCCACGTGAGGGCTTTGACTTCTTCCCACTGACTGTGGATGTGGAAGAGCGCATGTACGCTGCCGGTAAGATTCCTGGCTCTTTCTTCCGCCGTGAGGGCCGTCCTTCCACTGAGGCCACACTTGCTGCACGTCTGATTGACCGTCCTCTGCGTCCTACCTTTGTGAAGGGCCTGCGCAATGAGGTTCAGGTTATTATCACCGTGCTTTCCATTGACCCTAAGGACATGTACGATGTCCTTGCTATCAATGCTGCTTCTGCTGCAACGCAGCTTTCTGGCCTGCCAGTTTCCCATGCTGTGGGTGGCGTGCGCATGAGCCTCATTGCTGATGAGAAGCACCCTGAGGGTCAGTGGGTGGCATTCCCAACCCACGAGCAGTCTGAGAAGTCTATTTTCGAGATTGTGGTTGCAGGCCGTCTGGCTGATGAGCAGGGCCGCCGTGGTCGTGGCCGTGGTAATAAGCGCACCCCTGATGTGGCCATCATGATGGTCGAGGCCGGTGCTGCTGAGGGTGTAGTTGAGCTTATTGCCGATGGTGCCCCAGCTCCTACTGAGGCTGTTGTGGCCCAGGGCCTTGAGGCTGCTAAGCCATTCATTGCCCAGCTCTGTGAGGCACAGGTTGCCCTGGCTGAGGCTGTGGCTAAGGATACCCGTGAGTTCCCACTCTTCCCAGCTTATAGCGAAGAGACCTATGCTCAGGTTGAGCGCCGTGGTGGCAAGAAGCTCGGTGATATTATGCGCATCACCGACGCCCAGGAGCGCAACCAGGCTGTTCTCGACCTGACTGATGAGCTTATTGAGGCTCTGAATAAGGATGAGGACGAGGCCCTGGAGAAGGAAATCCGTGGTGCTGTGACCGCTCTGACCAAGGCTATTGTGCGTGAGCGCATTCTTGGTGAGCACTTCCGCATTGATGGCCGTAAGATTACGGAAATCCGTGACCTTGGTGTTGAGGTTGATATTGTTCCTCGCGCCCACGGTTCTAGCCTCTTTGAGCGTGGCGAGACCCAGATTCTTGGTGTGACCACCCTGGATATGCTCAAGATGGAGCAGCAGCTTGATGGTCTGACCCCAGCCACCTCTAAGCGCTATATCCACCACTACAACTTCCCACCATATTCCACCGGTGATACTGGTCGTGTGGGTAGCCCTAAGCGCCGTGAGATTGGCCATGGTGCACTGGCTGAGCGTGCTCTGGTTCCAGTTATCCCATCCCGCGATGACTTCCCATATGCTATCCGTCAGGTCTCTGAGGCTTTGAGCTCCAATGGCTCCACCTCCATGGGTTCTGTCTGTGCCTCCACCTTGTCTCTGTACAATGCTGGTGTGCCACTCAAGGCCCCAGTGGCTGGTATTGCTATGGGTCTGGTTTCCGGTGAGGTTAATGGTAAGACCGAGTATGTGACCTTGACCGATATTCTCGGTGCTGAGGATGCCTTTGGTGATATGGACTTCAAGGTCGCTGGTACCTCTGAGTTCATTACCGCACTGCAGCTTGATACCAAGCTCGATGGTATTCCTTCTAAGGTTCTGGCTGCCGCCCTTGACCAGGCACGTCAGGCTCGTCTGGTTATCCTGGACACCATGTCCAAGGTGATTGCTGGCCCTGATGAGATGAGCGAGTTCGCTCCACGCATCACCACTCTGACCATTCCAGTGGCCAAGATTGGTGAGGTTATTGGCCCTAAGGGCAAGACCATTAACCAGATCACCGAAGAGACCGGTGCGGAAATTTCCATTGAGGAAGATGGTCGCGTCTTTGTGGCTTGCTCTGATGCCAAGAATGCTCAGGCAGCTATTGATAAGATCAACGCCATTGCTAACCCACAGCTCCCACAGGTTGGTGAGCGCTACCTGGGCACTGTTGTGAAGACCGCCCCATTCGGCGCCTTTGTCAACCTCACCGGTAGCACCGATGGCCTGGTTCATATCTCCAAGCTTGGCAATGGTAAGCGAATTGCCAAGGTCGAGGATGTTGTGAATGTTGGCGATAAGCTTGAGGTCGAAATCGCTGATATTGACGCTAAGGGTAAGATTTCCCTGGTCCCAGTTAAGGAATAATTTGACCTTTGGTGGGCTCGCATGCGCGGGCCCACTTTTTTTCGTATTTCAGGAAGAAGGAAAAAGAATGATTAATGTTGGTGTTGTTGGTGCCCATGGTCGTGTGGGTCAGGCTGTCTGTGCCGGGGTAGAGGCAGCTGAGGATCTTAATCTCGCCGCCCAGGTGGATAAGGGCGATAGCCTTGAACTTCTGGTGGAAAATAATGTTGAGACCATTGTGGATTTCACCGCCCCTGCCGTGGTGATGGATACCCTGAAGTTCTGCATTGAGCACAATATCAATGCTGTGGTGGGTACCACTGGTTTTACCGAGGAGCGCTTTGAGACCCTGCGTAATCTCCTCAAGGAGACCGGCTCTACTAGCCACATCCTCATTGCACCAAACTTTGCTATTAGTGCTGTGCTGACCATGATTTTTGCTAAGCAGGCTGCGAAATTCTTCGAGTCCGCTGAGGTTATTGAGCTCCACCACCCAAATAAGCTTGATGCTCCATCCGGTACTGCTATCCACACTGCTGAGGCTATTGCTGAGGGCCGCAAGGCTGCTGGTCTTGGCGCTCAGCCTGATGCCACCAACCAGAGCCTTGAGGGTGCACGCGGTGCGAATGTGGCCGGTGTGCCGGTGCACGCCATTCGCATGACCGGCATGGTTGCCCATGAGCGTGTCATTTTTGGTACCACCGGTCAGACCCTGACCATTAGCCAGGACTCCTATGACCGTGATTCCTTCGTCCCAGGTGTGCTTGTTGGCGTGCGCAAGATTGCCGAGCACCCAGGCCTCACCATTGGTCTTGAGAACTTCCTGGACCTCTAAATGGCCACGGTAGCACCACTTTCTATTGAACTCATCGGGCATACTGAGTTCACGGCCCCTGCCGGCATGGATTGGGAAACAGATGCCACTGGTGGCAGCGCATTGGTCGAATTTGCCGGCCGTGCCTGCTATGAGACTTTTGATAAACCCAATCCACGCACCAATACCAATTCGGCCTTTATTAACCACCTCAAGGAGGTGGGGCATATGGCCGTCTTTGAACATGCCACCGCGACCTTCTACATTCGTGGCCTCTCCCATACTGGTGCCCATGAGCTTATGCGCCATAGGCATCTGTCCTTCTCCCAATTGAGTCCACGCTATGTGGCTGAGCCGGATATTAACATCGTCCTGCCTGAGGTCATTGCGGAAAATCCGGAACTGAGCCGCATTTTCCTGCGCGCTATGGATGATGCCCAGTTCATGTATGAGGAACTCAAGACTGCCTTGGCCGATGCCATTAAGGCGGAGGGTTCGGAGCTGCGCCACAATACCCTTATTGAGGAGAAGCGCATCCGTCAGGCGGCACGAGAAGTGCTTCCGCATGCCCAAGAAACACGACTTGTGGTGAGTGGAAATTACCGTGGATGGCGACATTTCATCGCCGCCAGGGGAGCGGAACACGTGAATCGGGAGGTCCGAATTATCGCTGTTGAGGTCCTCAAGGAATTGAAGAAACTGGCCCCGGCCTGCTTTGATGATTTCGATATTAACCAGCTCAATGATGGTTCGGAAATTGCGGTTTCCCCCTATGCTGCCGAATAAGAAATTTTAATGGTACATTAGAGTTGCTTAAGGAACTTAGTGTTCCCATGAAAAATTCAGCATAAGAAGGTACGGTTAATTACATGAGTATGTCCCCAAGGAATACGAACGGCGCTGCTACTTTTGGCACCGTCGTGGTTGCTATGGTCACGCCCTTTGATGATCATGGTGCACTAGACCTGAATGCTGCTTGCCGTCTTGCAAGCCATCTGGTGGACAATGGTGTGGATTCCCTGGTCCTTTCGGGTACCACGGGTGAAGCCCCAACGACCACCCTGGAGGAAAAACTCGCACTCATTAAGGCTGTGCGTTCCGAACTCGGGGACAAAGCTCGCATTATCGCTGGTGTCGGCACGAATAATACTGCTGCCAGTATTGAATGCGCCAAGGGTAGTGCAGCTGCTGGTGCAGATGCTGCCTTGGTGGTTACGCCGTATTATTCCAAGCCTAGTCAGGAAGGCGTCTATCGCCACACTATGGCTATTGCTGATGCGGCTGATCTGCCTATTTGTCTCTATGACATTCCGGGCCGTTCGGCAATTGCATTGCAACCTGATACTATTAAACGGTTAGCCGAACACAAGAATATTCAGGCCCTTAAAGATGCTAAGGGCGATATCAGTTCAGCGATTCCTCTCATTGGAGAAACTGGCCTTGCATGGTACTCGGGCGATGACCCGCTTAATCTTGCCTGGCTCGCAGTTGGCGCCACTGGCGTAATCTCCGTGATTGGTCATGCAGCACCACGCGCCCTCCGTGAAATGGTGGACAGCTTTGAGGCGGGCGATATTGCCCGCGCTCGTGAAATTGGTGCCGCGATTCACCCACTTACTCGTGCTCAGGCACGTCTCGGTGGAGTAAGTTTTGCAAAAGCGGCTCTGCAACTGCAGGGCCTCAAGCTCGGCGAGCCACGCCTTCCACAGGTTCCTGCTAGTGAGGAGGAACTGAAGGCCCTCGCCCTGGATATGGAAAAGGCTGGAGTCCTTTAACTATGACACAACCGCGTAACCGCGTACGTAAAGTCACGCGTAAAACGGGTGCCGCTCCTGTAGTCTTCAAAGCCCCAGAAAATTCTGAGGCAGGAGCAAGCGCACAGTCTACCGGTGAAAATACCAATGAAAATGGTGGCCAGGCACGCAGCGCCAGCAACCGCAATACCAGGCGTCAGCCACGCAAGGTGACGAGCCGTCGTCGCTCCCGCACCAATGCCACCGAACAGCGCCGCGCTGAGGCAAAGAGCCAGGGTAGCGGCAACAACGCTCATCATAACAACGGTAATAGCAACGGCGGTAACAACAACGGCAATAACAACAACGGTAACAACCGTAATAATCACGGCAACAAGGGCCGTGAGCGCCGTAATGTCGTTCAGTCCATGCAGGGTGCTGACCTGACTGAGCGTCTGCCAAAGCCACCACGTCAGCCACGTGATGGCATGCGCATTGTTGCCCTTGGTGGTATTTCCGAAATTGGTCGTAATATGACCGTTTTTGAGTACAAGGGCCGCATGCTCATCATCGACTGTGGTGTGCTCTTCCCATCCTCCGGCGAGCCAGGCGTGGACCTTATCCTTCCTGATTTCTCCTATATTGAGGACCGCATGGATAAGGTGGAAGCCCTGGTGGTTACCCACGCCCATGAGGACCATATCGGTGCTATCCCATGGCTTTTGAAGCTGCGCCCAGATATTCCTATTATCGCCAGCCGCTTCACCTGTGCTCTTATCGCTGCTAAGTGTGCTGAGCACCGTCAGCGTCCAAAGCTCATTGAGGTCAATGAGCAGAGCGAAGAGAACCGCGGTCCATTCAATATCCGCTTCTTCGCTGTGAACCACTCCGTGCCTGACTGCTTGGGTGTTGTGCTCAAGACCGGTGCCGGTACCATCCTGCACACTGGCGATATTAAGCTCGACCAGACCCCAACGGATAAGCGTCCAACCGATCTGCCAGCAATGAGCCGTTATGGTGATGAGGGCATTGACCTCTTCCTGTGCGATTCTACGAATGCCACCACCCCTGGTATTTCTGGTTCCGAGGCTGAGATTGCTCCTACCTTCAAGCGCCTGGTTGCCGATGCGAAGCAGCGTGTGATTATCGCCTCCTTCGCTTCTAATGTTTACCGCGTGCAGTCCGCCATTGATGCTGCTGTGGCCGCTGGCCGTAAGGTGGCCTTCAATGGTCGCTCCATGATCCGCAATATGGAAATTGCTGAGCGCATGGGTTACCTTAAGGCCCCACGTGGCACCATTGTCACCATGGATGAGGCCTCCAAGATGGCCCCACACAAGGTGGTTCTTATCACCACCGGTACGCAGGGTGAGCCAATGGCTGCTCTGTCCCGTATGGCACGACGTGAGCACCGTCAGATCACTGTGCGTGATGGCGACCTGATTATTCTTTCCTCCTCCCTGGTTCCGGGCAATGAGGAAGCCGTCTTCGGCATGATCAATATGCTCGCTCAGATTGGTGCCACTGTGGTTACCGGCCGCGATGCCAAGGTGCACACTTCCGGCCACGGCTATGCTGGTGAGCTGCTCTTCCTCTATAACGCTGTGCGCCCAAAGAATGCCATGCCTGTGCATGGTGAGTGGCGCCACCTGCGTGCCAACAAGGAACTCGCTGTTTCCACCGGTGTGGAACGCGACCGTGTTGTTCTCGCTCAGAACGGTGTTGTGGTTGACCTGGTCAAGGGCCGTGCCCGCGTTGTGGGTCAGATCCCTGTCGGTAACCTCTATGTTGATGGTGTCACCATGGGTGATATTGGCGATGAGGTTCTTGCTGACCGTACCAGCCTTGGTGCCGGCGGTCTTATCACTATCACCGCCGTTATTGATAACCGCACCGGCCGCCTGATGGAACGTCCTGCTGTTGTGGCCAAGGGCTTCTCCGATGACCACAAGGCCATGACCCCTGAAATTACCGACCTGGTTGAGCAGACCATGAATGAGCTCGCCGGCGAAGGTGAAAATGAGGTCTACCGCATGGTTCAGAAGCTCCGCCGCACCGTCGGCCGCTTCATTGAGCAGAAGTGGCGCCGTCAGCCAATGATTGTCCCAACTGTTGTGGCAACCACCGGCGATGTTCAGGCCAGCGATGATGATGTCAACTCCTCGCGTATGAGTCTGTAACGTCAAAAAGCCAGAAAGCTATTGAGGGAGATTTCTAGGAATCTCCCTCATTACTTTTTCTGGGTAAAATTGGCAAAGAGAATTTATCAACCATAGGGAGGACTACCCATGAGCCGACTCGCCACTGATTATCGCCAACGCCTGGCCGGGGCACTGCGTGCGGCTGGTCCTGAGGCCCCAACACTGTGTGAGGGTTGGGTGACCAAGGACTTGGCTAATCACCTTTATATCCGCGAACATGGCAAGAAGGCTGCCCTTGGTATTTTTATGCACCGCTTTGCCAATGACTATATTGCCGCCACTCGTGAACTTGAGGCCAAGGGCTATGAGTGGACAGTGGATGCATGGGCCGCGGGCCCCGGTACATTGATGAAGCCATTGGACCGCTGGGCCAATGCACTGGAGTACTTCATTCACTATGCCGATGTCGTGCGCGCGAAAGATCCCAATGCGGAGCTTCCTATCACTGATGCCCAGGCCGCGGAGATCCACCGCATGCTCGGTCTGATTGGCAAGCGTAGCCTCAGTGGCACTACGGTCCCCGTCATTGCATTCCCCGATGGCATGCAGCGCATTATCTTCAATGACACCAAGGGTGTTAGCCTCAATGGCGAAAATGTGGTGAGGATCAGCGGTCCAATTCAGGAGATTGCGCTCTGGGCATATGGCCGTGCGGCCAATAGCCTAATTTTCAGCGGACCAACAGAAAAGCTTCAGCGCAACTCTATGTAAAACACGCTACTTTTTGTGACTAATGTGACTATTGTGGTTTATGCGCTACAATCAGACACATGACTGTCAATACACGAACCGGCTCTTCACGTTCACCCAAAGATAAGCCCACGGAGGAATTCCAGCGTACGGGCAGTGCTTTGGGCGTGCTCGGTTCGAGTATGCGCGGTGCTTTGTCCAATAAGCGTGGGCCACGAAAAGAAAAGAAATCTGGCCGTTTCCGTTTTGAGGATTCCCTTGATAACTTCGACGAGGATAACCTCTACGACTTTGAGGATATGCCCCCAAAGCGTGTGAACAAAGCGAAAGAAAAGACTCAATCTAAAGCAGTGGAAAAGAAGAAAACAACCACAAAAACTCCTAATAAGAAAGCCCCTGCCGCAAAGAAGGCATCCAAGGCTCGTGTGGAAAAACACCCACCAGTTCCTGAGGATGAACCACGTGATGTCAATGCTCTTGGCTTGACAAGCCGTCAGGTTGATATTATCGCCTTCGTTCTTGTCGGTATTGCTGTCATTCTTGCTGGCTCTGTGTGGACCCCATTTGGTGGCCCCGCCGGCCGTGCCGTTGCTGGTGCTGTTGCGGCTGTCTTCGGCGTGGGCTCCTACCTTGTGCCAATTGGTGTTGCTGCCCTCGGCATTGGTCTTGGGCTGGACCGCATGCCAAGCACTCAGGGTTACTTGCGCTATGGCATTGGCGGTGGCCTGATTGCCCTTTCCATGCTCGGTCTGATTGATACCTTCGCTGGCCACCCGGCAAGCATGCCTGGCCGTCAGGGTAGTGGTGGCATGATTGGTATGCTCATGGCTCAGCCAATGGCCCATGGCTTTAGTAATTTTGTGGCCGTGCCAATCCTGGTCCTGATTCTGTTCTATGGTGCCCTTCGCGCCAGCGGTGTGACTGTCCGCGACCTTGCGGGCTTTGTCGGTGGGGAAGTGGCACGCCGCAAGGAGCAGCTGGATGAGCGCCGTGCCAATAGGGAAGTCGCTGCCGAAAGCAGTGAGGATACGCAGGTACGTAATAGTCGTGCTGCGCAGGACAAGCTCAGTTCCGCACCAACGGAACAGATCCGTCCACGCCGCACTGTGCAGCCAATGCGCAGCAATACCTCCCGTGAGCACACCAGCTTCACTCGCCGTCCGGCCCCAAGTGGCTATGATGATGTGGCGCCGGCACCAGGTCTCTTTGACCCACCTACGGAAAATCTCGGCACTGTCCGTGCTGACCGTGCTGCCGATCAGGGCCGTTCCCTCTTTGATATGGAACAGGACCCTGCTTCCAAGCCAACCGTGCGCATCCCATCCCTCTTCCAGAGCCACCATGAGGAGGCCGGCGCTGAGGTTGAGACTCTACAAGATGCGGATAATGCAAGTGCCGATACCACTGTCATGAAGCCAGTGGGCGCCCAGGGCTTCCTCACCAAGCCACAGCAGGCCGAGGCTGAAGCCGAAGCCAATGCCATCGACCCACTGATGGATGAGGAGGACTACGAGGAGTCCTACGGCGGGGAGTCCTACGGC
>JAUMUD010000004.1 GCA_030530875.1 Corynebacterium sp. | reverse complement strand
AGGTCTTTCAACCCGCTTTGAAACTTTCCCCGTCGCTCTCGGCGACTTGATTAAATCTACCCCAGTTATCGGAAGTGTACAAATTCGCTGGTTATTGGCCGTTTTGAACCTTGTTGGTTGCAGGCAGATAGTTAACATTTAGGGCTTTTAGCTAGACTGGAGCCACAACCATAACGGAGGGATCATGCGTATTGCACTTATTTCCAGCCTCACATCGGGTCGCGGCACCGCACATAAGACAGCGCGGATGGCACGCGCAGCCCTACATGAGCGCGGGGTGGAGATTGCCACTGTTATTGAGACAGTGGATTCAGTGCTGCTACGCCAGCAGGTCCGCCAGGCCATGACCAGTACAGGCATAGATGCAATAGTGGCCGTTGGGGGCGATGGTCTTGTCCATCAAATCATCCAGGTACTGGCCAATTCCACGATGGCCCTTGGGATTATTCCAGCCGGAACCGGCAATGATATGGCCAGGGCCTATGGGATACCACATGATCTGAAAAAGGCGGCGGAGCTTATTTCTCTGGCCCCGGTGCAGAGCGTTGACCTCGGACTAATCGATATAGAAGCCTGCGGCGAAGATAGGCGTGAATACTTCGCCACCATTGCCTGCAGTGGCTTCGACGGCAATGTCCTTGCACATCTACGCCATATTTGGTGGGCACGCGGGGCCCTGCGATACACAGCCGGCGTGGTGCGGCAACTTATGGGATCACAGATTTCTGAGGGCAGTTTCGTCGATACGCGCCTAGATGGGCCAGATGGCGAAACAATCCACATTACGGGCAATAAAATTCTCACAGCCATCGGCATTACCAGCAGCTATGGCGGTGGAAAGCGCATTTGCCCAGGTGCACGGATGGATGACGGCCTATTCGAGGTAATCACAGTGCGCCCAACCAAGCGCCGCAAGTTCCTTCGGGCCTTTGCCCGCATGCAAAAGGCCGATATTCGCAGCCTCAACGCCGTCGAATCC
Source organism: Corynebacterium sp. (assembly GCA_030530875.1). Lineage (GTDB taxonomy): Bacteria > Actinomycetota > Actinomycetes > Mycobacteriales > Mycobacteriaceae > Corynebacterium. Next base: position 101,648 of record JAUMUD010000004.1, on the reverse strand, counting down.
CATCAGGCAAAAACCGTGCATTTTACAGGCGCACTCCCCTTATGGGCCGATGGCGAACTCATCGGCGAAGGCCCCATGACCCTTCGCGCCATTCCCGGAGGATTGCGGATAATCTGCCCACCACTCCCCCACTAGATTTATAAGCCTATGTACTCACAGCTATAACGATAACGAGATTTATCATTCCGGTCTATGATGGAAATATGACTTGCCAAACTGGAATTATTGCGCTTGGTACTAGTGACCATGCATATTTCGAATTGAACCTTCGCGGTGCCGATAACCGTGCATCGCTGGCCACCATCATTGAGGCCCTGAACCTGCCGACAACTGCTGGGGTCAATATTGTTTTGGGTGTTCGCCCGGAGCTGTGGGCGGAGCTTTCCGGCCATAAGGCCAAGGCCCATGACTTCAGCACCCCGATTGTAGGCAAGGATGACTACACCATGCCTGCTACCCAGTCCGATATTTGGATTTGGATTGCCAGCGGCGAGCGCTCCCATGTCTATGACACCGCGAAGAAGCTGCTCAAGGAGATTAGTGGCGTGACCGAGCTCGTCCGCGAGACCGTGGGCTGGGTTTATAACGCCAATCATGACCTCACTGGCTTCGAGGATGGCACCGAAAATCCTCATATTCTTTCGGCTCCGATGATTGCCGCTGATGAGGAGGGCGATTCCATCCTGCTCTTCCAGCACTGGGAGCACAAGGCTGCTAGCTGGGATAAGACCCCACAGGCCGAGCAGGAGAAGGTCATTGGTCGCACCAAGCCTGATTCCATTGAGCTCGAGGGGGATGCAATGCTGGAAACCTCCCACGTCGAGCGTACTACGGTGCGTATCGACGGCACCTCCCAGGAGATTTTCCGCCGCAATGTCGCCTATGGCAATGTCCTCGACCATGGAACCCTCTTCGTTGGTTTCGCCAAGGATCAGTTCCGCACCGAGGAGATGCTCCGCCAGATGGCCGGTGTCACCGGCCCCCGCGATGCACTGACCTTCTTCACCCAGCCAACCAGCGGCAGCTGGTATATCTGCCCAAGCCTTGAGCACCTTGGTGAATTCCTCCCCGAGGATTAATCTTCAGATTCCAAGCGGGCTCCAGCCCGCTTTTTTCATGCCCAATTCCAGGCATAGAAAAAGACCGTGGATTGCTCCACGGTCTTAAGTCTTTCAGGCCTAGTTGCCGCTATAGAGGGACATACCCGTAATAGCACCAGAGAGGACTGGCTCCAGCAGCAGGGCTGCGGTGGCGAACTGTGTCGAGGAATCACTGGACTTCCAAGAGGAAGTGTGAATACCGACCGGCCTCAAACCATCCTTGGTAATGGCAAATACCGTACCACCCGAGTCACCCTGTTCCGCCGAGGTGGTGAAGGACATCAGGTACTGGGTCAAGGTACTGGTGCCAGAGACGGTGGTGGACTTAACACCACAGCTCATGCCGGTCTTCCAACCAAGACGGCAGATAAGAGGATTGGTCTTATCAATCTCGTCATAGCTCATCGGTGCACCCCAGTTGAGATTACTGAGGTTATAGCCCGTAAAGTCCCACCCATTTTTCTGCTTAATCGGCTGGACAATATTATCGAGCTCCGACTGGGTCAGACCTGGCTGAATAACACCATCATCCTTGTGGGCTGCGGTGAAGGCAGGGTCAATCTGGATAACCGAGAGGTCATAGTCCAGCATATTGCCCGTGTTCTTACAGTTATCCGCATCCGGCGAATAGGTACAAGCAAAGTTCATCACCGTCTGGCCGATATAGACCTGGTCATAGCGCTGACCGGTTGGGTCATTATCCTTGGCCTTGAGGTAGTACCACTTCGAACCCACCTTACCGCAGTGACCCGCGGTATAGATTACTGGGTCATAGCTAGTGGAGCCCAGCTGATACTTACCAATCCAACCAATGGAGCAGCTAACAGACTGGCCATTGCCACCCTCAGCAGCACGAAGGATACGAGTACCAGGACCAATGGAATGAGCATAGTTAAGGAAGCGCCATGCATTTGTATTACTACAAATAGGGCGGTTCGTAGCATCAATATCATCCTGATTTACACAGTCCGGGCTGGTATCAGTATCGGTAGTTACCACCGGCGCAGTAAGACCAAGATAGGAGCTGCCGCTGGCAAGGAACTGCGGCATACTGCTGGTCAGTGCTGATGCAGATGGATTAAAGCCCACGAAAAAGGCAAATACCGCCAGCAAGGCGGTCATCACACCTAGCACATTACGTTTCTGCATGAAAATTCCGTCTATCTCACATCGAAAGTTACAGTCTCTCTAATGATACTAAAATGAAGTGTTAATACGCCAATAGGAGGTCACACCATGGAGATTACCGTCGTCACCGATGATGGTCGCACCGCCACCGCCCCAAATATCCGCGAGGCCATTAGCGCGCTATATGACTTTCATACCGTCATTAACCCGACCACTCCCACCACCGCTGAGGTCATTAAACATGGCGCCGTTATCGGCCGATGCCGCGTCGAGGGCGTGCTTTTCAACACCAGCCTCATGGACGAAATCCAAGCCCGCGGCCACAGGCGCGCCAAACTCGCCGCCGATCTTCGCCACGAGCGCGACATCCTCGCCCGCCTAGCCGTGGATGCTTACTATAAAGGACTCGCTTCCCAGCGTGAACTCGGCACTCACCTGGGCATTTCCAGCGTGGCCGTCGGCAGGCTCCTGCGCGAACACCGCCCCCTTGCCTTCCCCATTCCCAAGGACTTCCCCGAAAAAGCTTAGAGTTGATATTCTGTAGCCACTGCATCACGTGAAAGAGGTTCAGATGAGTTCGCAGATCCATATCAAGATTATCGACGAGCACACCGGCGACCAGCTCTTGACCGCCACCGAATGTGCCACCAAGCTTGGCATTTCCCGTTCAGCGTGGCGACGCACCACTCGCGCCGGTCGCGCACCCAAGCCCGTGACCCGTCTTGGCCGTCACCTTTACCTGTGGCGTGCCGCCGACGTAGACCGAGCGTAGACGAAATTACACACGAAAAATCCCCATAACCAGAGGTTATGAGGATTTTTTGTGGAGCCGCCGGGAATCGAACCCGGGTCCTTCGCCATCTCACCAGGGCTTCTCCGTGCGCAGTCCGCACAGATCTCTACTCGACCCTCTGACTCACGCGAACATGTTCAGATGATAGGCCCAGTTATCAGTAAAAAGTCCCATCAGGCCCTGTTAACACAGCCTGATAGCAAGTCCCTTAAGTCGATGCCAGCGTCCAAGCCAGGGACGAACCTGGGGCTGACAGACACGCGGTCGCTGGGTTAATTAGGCAGCGAGGGCGTAGTCGCGCTGAGTGTTCTCGGCGCTTATAAGTTACTACGACGCTTACGGTGGTCTCTAGCCTGCACCGGCACGCTTCCCCTGGATTAACAAACGAAGTCGAAACCAAAATCGACCCCTTGTACAAGAAAACGTAGATGTAATTCTATCACACCCCGTCAACACGCGCTAGGCATTAACACCCTTCACGCGACGACCGAGCTCACGGCTAATATCGCGCATCTCCGCGCGCTTCTTCAGATCCTGACGCTTGTCATAATCCTGCTTACCGGAGGCCAGCGCCAGCTCCACTTTCACACGCCCATCCTTCAGATAGAGCTTGAGCGGCACCAGCGTGCGATTACCATCACGCACCTTACCCATCAAGGTGTCAATTTCTTTACGGTGAAGCAGTAGCTTTCGCACACGCATTGGCTTGTGATTGGTCCAGGTGCCCTGCGAATACTCATTAATATGAAGATTTCGCAGCCAGACCTCGCCCTCATCGATCGTCGCAAAGGAGTCAACCAAGGAGGCCTTGCCTTCACGCAGGGCCTTAACCTCAGTGCCGACTAGGACAATGCCGCACTCGTAGGTGTCAAGAATATTGTAATCATGACGCGCCTTACGGTTCGTAGCGATAGTGTCCGAGGTGACTTTCTTCTTCTTTGCCATGCGGATTAGTTTACACGGTTCTACTTGCGCACATAGAAGGAAAGCGTAATGGCGGCCGTCGCCACGGCAAAAATTGCACCCACAATGACCAGGGCCGGCGAAATCGTCCACACATCACTGCTGGTAATTCGTGCGACCAGATGCGCATCGTAGAGTGATTTCAGGGCCTTATCGACGACAAATACCTTAGACGCAAACAGCCCGACCACAGCCACAATCGCACCAAGCACAGTACCAATAACGGACTCAAGAATGAATGGAGCCTGCGTAAACCAACGCGAAGCACCAACCATACGCATAATAGACATCTCATGGCGACGGCTAAAGGCAGCAATCTGCACCATATTCGCAATCAGGAAGATGGAGGCAATGGCCTGAATAGCCGAAACCAAGAAGGTCGCATTGCGGATAGCATCGAGATTATCAGTGGCGCGACGCAGGTCATCCACCTGGTCAATCACACTGGCAACCTGTGGCAGATTACGCACCGAATCCAGGCTCGTGGTATCCAGCGGATCCTTCAAACGCACACGGAACTCAGCTGGCAGCGCATCCTTGGAGGTTTCCTGCACCAGCAGCGGATCACTTTGCTGGAAGAGCTCAACAAAGCGCTCATAGGCCTGGTCGCGGTTACGATAGGTGACCTGAGTAATATCGCTCTGAGATTCCAGGGCCTCCTTGACCTGCTTACATGCATCGGAGGAGCAGTCCGTATCAGTACTGGAGGTCTGATCATCGAGCTGGACGAGCACCTCGACGCGATCCAGATAAATATTCTTGGTATTGCTGGTCATTTCGGTGACCAGGAAACCCGTACCCAGCAGCGCCAGAGAGATCGCACTAGTAATCACCAAAGCAATGGTCATGGTGATGTTATGAGCAAGACCCTTAAAAGCTTCACGAATCACATAATTCATCTGCATTCCCTCCCTTTAAATGTCCGAACCATAGACGCCATGCTGCTCATCGCGCTGGAGCTTACCAAAATTCAGCTCAATAACGCGCCTACGCATCGCATCCACTGCCTGGGCATTGTGGGTGGACATAATCACAGTGGTGCCATTGCGGTTAATACGGTTAAGCAGCACCATGATTTCATTGGCAGTTTCCGGGTCCAGGTTACCGGTCGGCTCATCCGCCAGCAGCACAATTGGCTTATTGACGGTCGCGCGCGCAATTGCAACGCGCTGCTGTTCACCACCAGAGAGTTCCGCAGGCATGCGATCGGCCTTAGCGCCGAGACCCACCATATCGAGAATCTCAGGGACGCGCTTCTGAATAGTGGCCTTACGCTTGCCAATTACCTCAAGGGCAAAGGCCACATTATCGTAGACATTCTTATTTGGCAGCAGCCTAAAGTCCTGGAAGACATAGCCCACACGCTGACGCAGCTTATTAATATCGCGGCCACGCAGCTTATTCACATGGAAGTCCTCCAAATAAATATCACCGCTGGTCACATTTTCTTCACGCAGCATCAGCTCGAGGAAGGTTGACTTGCCCGAGCCAGAGGGGCCAATCAGGAAGACAAATTCACCCTTCTCAATTTCCAGGGAGATGTCATCCAGGGCAGGCCTCGTGGATGTCTTATAGAGCTTGGATACCCGGTCAAACTTGATCACTCTGTTAACTTTAGTTCACAGTAATTAACAGATGCAACAAATCTGCGGGCTTTATTCCTTTTCCCCATCCGTCATACGCCAACGGATACCAGCCTCAAGAAAGCCATCCAAATCACCATCAAGCACCTTGGACGGGTCATTGACCTCATAATTCGTCCGCAGATCCTTCACCATCTGATACGGGTGCAGCACATAGGAACGCATCTGATTACCCCAGGAGTTCGAGCCATCGCCTTTCAAAGCATCCAGCTCCGCCTGCTCTTCCTTGCGCTTACGCTCCAAAAGTCGCGCCTGCAGCACACGCATAGCCGAGGCCTTATTCATAATCTGCGACTTCTCATTCTGACAGGTCACCACAATGCCCGTCGGAATATGAGTCAAACGCACAGCCGAGTCCGTGGTATTCACCGACTGACCACCAGGACCGGAAGATCGATAGACGTCGACACGCACATCAGAATCCGGAATATCCACATGGTCGGTTTGCTCAACGACCGGCAGCACCTCTACCTCAGCAAAGGAGGTCTGCCTACGCCCCTGATTATCAAAAGGACTAATACGCACCAGACGATGCGTACCCTGCTCCACCGACAAGGTGCCATAGGTATATTCCCCATGCACCACAAAGGTCGCGGACTTAATACCCGCCTCCTCAGCATAGGAAATATCGTAGATATCGACCTTATAGCCCTTCTTATCCGCCCAACGCGTATACATACGCATCAGCATCTCAGCCCAGTCAGCAGCATCCACACCACCAGCGGCCGAACGGATATTAATCACAGCCTCACGGGCATCATATTCACCCGAAAGCATGGTCTTAACCTCGAGCGCCTCAATCTCTTTACGCAATTCCGCGCGCTCCTCATCGGCCATGCTCGAGTCGCCTTCTTCCTCAGCCAACTCGTACATAACAGGCAGATCGTCGAGACGCCCCCGCAAATCCCGCAACTTACGCAGCTCCGACTGCGTATGAGACAACTTCGAGGTCACAGCCTGCGCCACAGAAGGATCATCCCACAATGCCGGGTCCGCAGCCTTGGCCTCGAGCTCACGAACCTGCTCCTCCAAGGATTCAGGATCCATGATCTGCTCAATAGTAGTCAGGGTCGAATTAAGGTCATTAATATCGGATGAAATATCTGGGTGCACAGTACCACTTTAGCCTACTCAGTCACCCTTTGGGTATGCTTGCTATTATGCAGGCAATGAAAGCAACAGTCGATGCATTTATTGAACAGCACCGTGAGGACTCCGATGCTGAGCTCGCCCAGGCTCTGGTGCGCGCTACCGGCCAGGGTGCGCTGATTACCCGCGAATCCGGTCTGGATATTCATCAGAAAGCAAATATTGCCGATGTGGTCACCCAAGCTGACCTCTGGGCCGAGGACTTCACTGCCACGGTCCTGCGCACCTTGCGCCCCAATGATGGTCTCCTCGGTGAGGAAGGCACCCATCATGCCTCCGATTCTGGCCGCACCTGGGTCATCGACCCCGTCGACGGCACCTTCAATTTCGCCTCCGGCATGGACTACTTCTGCTCCGCCCTAGCCCTGGTTCACGGCGATCCCTCCAATCCCCGCGCGGTCGAATTCGGCGCCGTGCACAGGCCCGCCACTGACACCACCTGGTTCGGCGGGGCCGGCCTTGGCACCATGGTCGACAAAGGCAATGGCCCACGCCGCCTGCCCAACCTGCCCCGCGGCTCCCGCGCCAAGAGCATGGATCATTGCGGTCTTGCCACCTACCTGCACCCCAGCTTCTTCTCGGAACCAGTCTTTGACGTCTGGCGCGCCCTCATTCCTTGCTTTGCGACGCTCCGCACTCTCGGTTCCGCTTCCATTGATCTCGCCCAGCTCTCCCAGGGCATTATTGATGCCTGGGCTCAAATCAAGGTCTGCGATTGGGACTGGCTTCCTGGTCGTGGCCTTGTTGAGGGCGTGGGTGGCACCACTGCCAAGATGGAAATCCAAGGCATTGAATGGTCGCTGGCCGGCACCGATACTGTAGTTAACCAGATGATTGAGGAACTGAAAAAACATGAGCTACACTGACGACCTCGTTATTGCCCTCCACCTTGCGGAGCTTGCGGATTCCATTACGATGAACCGCTTTGAGGCTGCCAATCTTCGTGTGGAGTCCAAGCCGGATATGACCCCTGTGTCGGATGCCGATTTGGCCACTGAGAAGGCTCTTCGCGCCAAGCTTGAAGAATTGCTCCCCAATGACTCCATTCTCGGTGAAGAGTTCGGCGGTTCTGTTGCTGCCGAAGGCCGCCAGTGGATTATCGACCCGATTGATGGCACCAAGAATTATGTCCGTGGCGTGCCAGTATGGGCTACCCTGATTTGCCTGATTGAGGATGGTATTCCACGCGTTGGTGTGGTCAGTGCTCCGGCTCTTAACCGCCGTTGGTGGGCCGTTGAAGATGGTGGTGCTTTTAGGAGCTTCAATAATTCCGAGACCAAGGAATGCCATGTCTCCAGGGTCTCCGATATTGCTGATGCTTCCATCTCCTTCTCTGACCTTGAGAAATCCGAATGGGATCCTGCCCAGCGTGAGAAGTTCCTTGCCCTGCAGGATGAGGCCTGGCGTCTTCGTGGCTATGGCGACTTCTATAATTACTGCCTACTTGCCGAGGGTGCCGTTGATGTCGCCCTCGAACCAGTGGTAAGCCCCTGGGATCTTGCCGCCGTGGCCATTATCGTTACCGAGGCTGGCGGTACCTTCACCAGCTTTGATGCTAAGCCCGGCCCATTCCATGGCTCGGCTCTTGCCACCAATTCCCTGCTGCATCCAGCAGTTATCTCCGCTCTGAATTAATTACCCCTGGGTTCCCTGGACTAGGCGGAAGCCACGTCCAGGTACTCCCTCGGGCAGAGTATTCATATCGACCAGGATTTGGTCCATACGCACGGACTTCATTGGGCTAAAGAAGATTCCCTGCAGCGGGCTCTGGCAGGCCAGTGCACCCTGCACGCTGCCGGAAACCAGGCCAACCAGTCGGTCCCCTTCGGTGACTGGGGCACCCGAGTCACCCCACATTGCACAGACCTGGGACCAGTTCGACAGCCCCTCGACTGCCAGGGTCATTCCGCAGGTATTACCCGTAGCAATACCCTGCTTACAGACCATATCGCCAGTTAGTGGCACCCCGCCCATGCTATTGATGGTCTGGCCATTATAGGAATTGCTGACCACCGTGTTCTTTTCAAATTTGATAATCACATAGTCCAGGGTTGGGTTCTTATAAACCACCTGACCATGGGCATTGGTCTTCCAGGTATCTGCCGAGAATACATAGTCCCCCACATTGCCACAGTGACCAGCACTGATGCCTACCTTATTGCCGTATTCATCGGTGCCGGCAATGGTGAGAGTACAGGCGGCAGTCGCGTGCGAACCAACAAAAATTGGGGTCGAAGGACCAAAGAGGCTCTTGCCAGCCGCAGCATAATCGCGGGCTTCCTGGGGCACGTCAGGGGCATTAAACCAGGAGCCATTGATGCGGTGCAGTACATTGCCGTAGGTCAGAGCAAGAATTTGTGAGAGCGGGTCATTGACCCAGTGATAGTTGAAGTCGGCCGGCACACTATCGGCAATTTTCACATCCGCTGCAGCCTTCGGGGCCGGAAATACCGCCCAAAATGCACAAATAGTAGCGATAACAGCAGCTAATAGACGCGAACGCATTGGTGCTATACTCTTCCAACTTCGACGATAAAACCCACAGTAAATATTGCCACGTTCGCCCCAAAAATCTCAATCCCCCAGCAAATTTTCCTGTGATTCCCAACACAATTTCGCTTCCATTTCCATCAAAACCAAACCGCCCGGCGCTGACCAGCAAAAATGCAGGATTCACCCATCCGGCTAAAACCCTGTTGACCATTAGACGGATTAGCTAGTTTCATCGTCGATAAGCATCTCATTTTTACACCCCTACCAGGCCTTTTATGCCAACATGCCACTAGACATCATCCCGCTCTTCTCGCTAGGCTGAAAGCCACATTGACCCAACGAGTTCTGAGAGGAGGAACCATGCAGGAGCTAGTAGCTCAGATTTCCAAGCTTCATGACCATGTCATGGCTGGGAAAGCTCTATCCAAGGATGACTACGCCACTCTCTTCGGCCTAAGCACGAAGTTGCAGCACATCCTGGCCCGAGCAAGCTTCGATCAGTGTGCTTCCTCTCGGGTCAATGGCCACAAGCAGCTGGAGCGCGACCATGGCATTGATGCCACCAAGTCCCGCCGCCTCGTTACTGTGGGCCGTCTGCTCAAGAACAAGGAAACCGCTGCGCATGCCGATAAATTGGGTGCCGATGTGGACCAGATTTATCGCACCTACCAAAACACAAAGGAGCTGGGTGGCGAGCGCGACCGTCATAAGGTCCTGAACTTTGCCCTCGCCACCTCCAAGCGTCCCGCTGCTGCCCCATCGGTCGCCTTGAAGCGCACCTCGGAGCTTACCGACGCCCCCGATCGCGGCGCCGAGCCCACCCGAGTCTTCATTGGCAACCCCGACCCTCATGGGCGTCTGCGTGTCAATGCTGACCTGAATCGCAATGATGCACAGAAGTTCCTGAGCCTCATGAATCCACGTATCCGCCAGCTCCAGCGGGGTAACCCAATGGTCAATGCTGGTATTGCATTCATGGGTCTAATGGATCGGGCCGCTGGGGCCACTACTTCTAGTTCCAAGACCCAGTACCGTTTGGATTTGGTCATGACGATCAGCGAGCTAAAAGGGATCGTCGAAAAGGCCCCAATTATGGGCATGGGTGTGCATGAGCATGACCGCGACGAGATTCTAGAAAAGCTCCGCCAGGCGGAGGAATCCGATATTAGTTTCTCCCTGTGCTTGATGGACCCGAAGGGCGAGTATGTCAAGGGCTTGATGCAGGCCCGCTTTGGTTCCCCGGAGCATAAGATTCTCTATAACTTCATCTCGGGCGGTTGTGAATTCCCCGGTTGCAATAAGCCAACCTGGAGCTGCGATATTCACCACTGTGAGGACCATAAGGATGGCGGCACCATGTGCGTATTCAATGGCTGCCTGCTCTGCCCCGATCATCATGATTCCCAAGCGAATCGTGAGGTCAATGGCACCATCATCCGTGGCGAAGACGGCATAGTCCGCCTCATCAAACCCGATGGCGAAGTCATCAAGAACCACGGACGGCGCAACTATTACAGCGGTGTCAATAAGTTCAAGCGCGAGATGCGAAAAAGACCTCCGGTCTGAGTCCCCCTCCGGAGGACCTCCAATTAGTCTCTAAGGCCACTGCCCCATCGGTAGCTGGTCTTAGAGGCATGCCCGCATGCAAAAAGACCCCACCGAGGTGGGGTCTTTCGCGAAATACTAGTGTTGAAGGAGAGTCATTTTTAGTTATACGCCCATGTAGTGGCGCAGGCCTTCGAGGCTCAGCTCACGGGTGGAGCGGAGATGAAGGTCAGTATCCTCGAGCTCGGCGCCGATGCCGATGCTGAACTCACCAGCAGCGTGGATGGAGTCCACACCGGACTGAGCGTCCTCGACACCAACAACCTGGCTTGGCTCAAGGCCAACAGCCTTCGCTGCCTCAAGGTAGATTGCTGGGTCTGGCTTGCCTGCGCTCAGGGATGCTGGGTCAACAATGGCGTCGAATACTTCACCCAGTCCCAGACGCTCAAGCACGATTGGGGCGTTACGGGAGGCCGATGCCAGTGCGAGCTTATAGCCAGCCGACTTGAGTTCCTTGATGAACTCCAGGGTGCCTGGCAGCACGTCAGCGGCGCTCACGGTGTTCAGTAGCTCGAGATAGTGGTCGTTCTTGCGGGTAGCAAGCTCTTCCTTCTGCTCTGCACTGAACTTATCCAGCACTCCACCATCCTTGAGGATGAGGTCCAGGGAGTCTTCACGGCTCAGCCCCTTAAGGCCCTCAGACAGTGCTGGATTCCAACCAATACCGAGTTCATCGGCGATGGCCTTCCATGCATCGTGGTGGAAGCGTGCGGTATCAGCAATCACACCGTCGAGGTCAAAGGCGAAACCCTTGATGTCCTCGAACTTCACTGGGCCCAGATAGCGCTTCTCACCAGCCACATCGATGACCAGCGGCTCACCGCTCACCAGGGTGTAGGTGGCGCCCTCACGGGTCACCTTAACCTCAATCACGCGACCACGGAAGTTCTGGCGGAAGGTGTAGGAATCCCACTTGGCTGGGAGGAATGGGTCGTAGTGGAGTTCACCATTACGGACACGCATACCAGCAAAACCGTGAACAATGTCCAACCAAGAGCCCGTCATCGAGGTGATGTGCAGGCCATCATCGGTGTCATTATTGTAATTATCCAGGTCGAGGCGAGCCGAGCGCTCATACATCTCCACAGCCTTAGCCTCGTAGCCAATATCGGCAGCCAGGATGGCATAGATAGAAGCGGACAGGCTGGACTCGTGAACAGTGAACTGCTCATAGAAGTCGAAGTTACGCTTCTTCTCAGCCTTGGTGTAGTCATCGATGAAGTACCACAGTGCCTGGATTACATCGCCCTGCTTGATATACGGGGAGCGCAGGATCTTATCCCAGGACCAGTTCTGGTTCAGTGGCAGCTGGTCGCTTGGAATCTCGCTCACTGGCTTGAGTTCCTTATCCAGGAAGCTATCATCCTGAACAATGATGCCGAGTTCCTCATCATATGGGAGGTACATATTCTCGGCAATGCCCTTCCAGCGGCGCTTCTCATCCTCAGTCACATTCAGACGAGCAGCTACCTCATCGCTGACCTCAGCCAGAATCTCAAGCGTATACTCGAGACTCCACTTGGCCAGAATATTGGTATTCCAGTTGTTATTCACATTGTTCTGGTACTCATCAGGACCAGTCACACCGTGAATCATGTAGACACCCTTGCGTGCAGAGTAGTGCACGCGGTCTGCCCAGAATCGTGCCATCTCCACCAGAATCTCAGCACCCTCATTGAGAACAAAGCTCTTATCACCGGTGTAGTTGGTGTAGTTGTAGATGGCGAAGGCAATATCACCATTACGGTGAATCTCTTCAAAAGTAATTTCCCACTCATTGTGGCATTCAATACCATTGAAGGTCACCATTGGATAGAGCGCACCGGCCAGACCCTGCTGGCGTGCATTGTGGCGCGCACCGTCGAGCTGCAGGTAGCGGTATTCGAGCAGGCTGCGGGACACCTTTGGGTCCGCAATGCCCAGATACACTGGGAGGCAGAATGCCTCGGTATCCCAGTAAGTTGCTCCGCCGTACTTCTCACCCGTGAAGCCCTTTGGACCAATGTTGAGGCGTGGGTCGCGGCCATAGTAGGTGGAGAAGAGCTGGAAGAGGTTGAAGCGAATACCCTGCTGGGCTGCGTCATCACCAGCAATTTCAATATCAGCGCTTTCCCAACGGTGTGCCCATTCAGCAACACTTGCGTCCTGGATTTCCTTGAAGCTCAGGCACTCGGCTTCCTTGGCCAGCTTTTCGACGGCCTCCACCAGCGCATCCTCGCCGTGATCGCGGCTCGTGACCACAAAGCTACGCTTTTCCACTACTGCGGTTTCCTCGGCTGCGAGGGTACCCTCGTAGCGGGTGGTGACGGACTTCTCGGCCAGCTCGGTGTCAATCTGTGGCAGCTCAGTCTTGGTGATGGTTGCCATGGTGACGGTGAACTGTGGCACGTCGAATGGGTTTGGAATGGTGCGGGAGGTGAGCCACTGGTAGTTATCGGTGGCCTTCTTCTCCAGGACATCCCAGAACTGTTCGCCGTAGTTGGAGTCCTTATTGTAGACATCGCCGTCGATGGTGGAGTCAACAGTCACGGCAATATCGGAGCCGGAGAGGTTCTGGATGGAGACGCGCTGCATGACGCGTTCCTTAACCACGACGTCGACAAAGCGTTCAAACTTGAAGGCTACGCGTACCCCGCCGATAGTGACCTCGAAGCTACGAATATAGATGCCGGTCTTCATGTCCAAGTCGAGAACAAAGTTCTCTGGGGTCTGGACTGCCAGGTCGAGCTTTTCACCATTGATCTTGATTGGGAGTGCCAGGTAGTTGACACAGTTGATCATCTTGCCGAAGTACTCTGGATAGCCATTCTTCCACCAGCCCACACGGGTCTTATCTGGAAGCCAGACGCCACCGAGGTAGACGCCCTGGAGGGTTTCACCGGAGTAGCCTTCTTCGAAGAAACCGCGCATACCGAGGTTCTCGTTAGCAAGGCTGGTCATGGATTCTTGGAGGAGCTTATCCTCTGGAGCCCAGGTGTTTGTGCGAATATTCCATGGGCTTACGTCAAATGTACGCTTCATTTATGCGTTCACCTTTTCTGGCTTGATGTAGTGGACGGAGAGTGCACCGATGAACAGTGCGATACCTGCGATGTAGAACATGCCGGCCTGGCTGGAGCCAATCAGTGGGTAGATGGCGAAGGAGGCAACGGAGGCAACAATCTGTGGGAGGCAGATGGAGCCATTAAAGAGGCCGAGGTAGGAGCCCATGTTCTGGCTCTTGTTTTCTGCATTAAGTGCGTTGGTGACGAAGGTCAGTGGGTAGGTCAGGATGGCTGCCCATGCAATACCAACGAGGATGTAGGACACAATCAGGACGTACTGGTTGCTAACGAAGGCTACAGAGATGAGGCCCAGGCCGCCGAGTGCGAGGCTAACTGCGTAGCAGATCTTGGAGTATGCAGGTGGGACCTTGGCAAGGACATAGGACCAGATAACTGCGGCGATGGACTGGACTGCGGCGAGCACACCGTACCAGTTACCAGCATCCTGGTAGCCTGCGGAGGTTGCATCGGTGGTGTCCCACACATTGCGGGCGATGGCACCTGCGGAGTAGGTCCACATGTACTGGAATGCGAACCAGCTGAAGAACTGAACAACAGTGACCGTCCAGAAGGTCTTTGGAGCATTTGCGAGCAGCTTGTACCATGGCTCGCCCTTTTCCTTGGTGTCTGCAGATGGGTAGGCGGGGAGGTTGTGGTAGCGTGCGTAGGTCTGTGGGTCGTATTCCTTGACCTTCCACACGGTCAAAACGGTGGTGACCAGCAGGAGGGCTGCACCAACATAGAAGGCAATCTTCACAGAGTCTGGCACTTCACCGGAGGCGGCAACATTGGCCACACCTAGAGCGGTGAGTACGAATGGGAAGATAGCAGCGATGACGGAACCAAAGTTAGAGAAGAAGCTCTGGATGCCGTAGGCGTAGCTCTTTTGCTCCTCGTTGACCATATCGCCAACCATCATCTTGAATGGCTGCATTGCCACATTGGAGGAAACATCAAGGAAGGCAATGACAACAGCACCAAAAACCAGGGCCGCGGTCACAGTGCCAAAGTTGAAGCTACCTGCATTTGGCAGAAGCAGCATCACGATGAAGGCAACAGCTGCGCCGATGATGAGATATGGAAGGCGACGGCCACCGAACTTTGGCCACCAAGTGCGGTCAGAGTAGTGACCAACAATTGGCTGGGTAATGAGGCCAGCCAGTGGTGGGAGGATAAAGAACCAGCCGAGGTGACCTGGGTCGGCACCGATGGTCTGGAAGATACGGCTCATCTGAGAGCTCTGAAGGGTAAAGGCGGTCTGGACACCCAAGAAGCCAAAGTTCATGAGCCAGATGGTTTTGAGGCTCAGCTTTGGGAGTCCCTTTGTTTCCGCACCGAGTTGTGCAGTCATGGTGATCTCCTTGTATTCAACGAACTAGTTATTTACGCCTGTTTTGTCTCAGCCGGTTTACTCAACCGGGGTACGAAAAGAACAATAATTCAGATGCGCACAATGCGCAACCGGTTCCCCTTTTTACCGACTTAACTGCAAGAACATAAAATTGCAGGTCAATATTTCATAAATTGCGTCAAATGTATATTTATTCAACAGCTACAAACTCGATGTATGCAATGCAAATTTCTTGCCCTAAATTACACCCCCAATCCCCTTCTACTCCCTTAACCTACGGAAATATCTCCGCAAAATGGGGAACCGGTTGCTCAAATTGCGGTGAACCACATCACACACCCCGCCGACACAAGTCCTGTATATAGATTCCCCAACCCCAAGCGCCCCCTAAACGCGAAAAAACCGCACTTTACATGCGGTTTTCTTCTTTTTTGTGAGCTTACTCACAAATTAAGGAATAATGTTAAATGATACGAGCTGATGGTGCATCTCACGGTCAAAAAGTACGCGCACCGCAACAGCCCCAAGCAACTGCGGCAAAATATCCACCCAGGAAGCATCATCCAGCAGCATCTCAATCAGCGGCGACTCATTAAAGCAAATAATCGGCTGGTGAGGAAGCCTACCCAACGCCTTCATAGCCGTGCGCAAAAATTCCAGCAAGATCACGTCATCGGCGACCACAAAGCCAATCCCAGGGTCGTCCTGCTCCACCAAAGCAGCCACAGCGTCCACATCATTTACCTGCGAGAAGACCTCTGCCCCGCCCGGCGCGGCCATGACATAGCCAGCTTCACGCCCCTGCTCGAAGGTGCGACGCTTTGCACTACGCACAAAGATAGGTCGCTCCACCCCACGATATTCCAACAAGAACCGCGTAGCAGTCTTACCGGCCCACTCATTATCCGTATCCACATAGCGGTCCGGATGGTTCTGCGTTGGGCGACCAACCACAATAAAGTTCACGTCATTTTCCCGGAAATACTCCGTCACCGGGTCATTCTCTTCGGTATAGAGGACAATAAAATGCCGTACCTGCATCTGTGTGACCATAGATCGCACCTGGTTAAACACAGATTCCTTGCTAGAACCCATAGCGCAGGTGATAATATAGTTACGGTCCTCAAGGGCTTGATTAACACCCTGAATGAGGTCCAAGTGGAAGGGATGCGCGGATTGCTTATCTTCCGTCACCGGAAATACCAGTCCGACCACATTAGCTTCGCCAAGAGCCAGATTACGAGCACCAATATTGGCCTCATAACCTAGTTCTTCGGCAGCTTGGCGGACCTTCTGCACAGTTTTCGCACCAATTCGCCCCGTACCATTGAGTGCACGTGAAGCGGTCGACGGGGATACGCCTGCCCGCGCTGCTACATCGCGAATTGTTGCCACTTTATCCCTTCCTGCTGGATTCCACGTCGTCTATCATTCTAGTCGTACCTTCCAGCGAAAGTCTCAGCCTTACTCAACCTCCACCCATCAACTTTTGGAGGTTTTCATGTTCCCCACCACCCATTGGCTCGAATCCCAGCGCGACGCCCTCGTCGATTGGATTTCCCGCGCTCAGGTCCCAGCCGGCTTTGGCTTTCTCGACGATAAGGGCCTCATCATGCCAGAGCTTGGCAGCAATCTCTGGATCACTGCCCGCTTCACCCATGTGATGGCCTGCGAGACCCTTCGCGGTAACCCCGATGCCCCAGCCATGCTCGACCATGGCATCCGCAGCCTGCTCGATACCTTCCAAGACCCCACTGGCGGTTGGTATAACACCATCGACATCACTTCCACCCCAGGCCACCCAATCCCACAGGGCGATCAGGTCCGCGAGGGTTTCGCCCACGCCTACATTGCGCTCGCTGCAGCGAGCTCCCTAAATACTGGACACCCACGCGCCCGCGAACTCTTCGACCGCGTCCAGCAGGTCCTCGAAGACCGCTTCCTCTGCCCAGAAACTGGCCTCCTTTATGTCGCCAAATCCTGGGATTGGGAGACTACCGACTCCTATTACTCCACCGGCCCATCCCTCCACCTGGTCGAATCCTCCCTGGCCGCCTATGATGCCACCCAGGACCGCAAGTACCTCGAGCGCGCCATCCGCGTCGGCGAATTCGTGCTGCCACTCATTTGGGAATGCAACTTCCACATGCCAGAACACCTCACCAGCAACTGGGAATACGACCCCGAGTACCACTGCGACTGCCCCAAAGATCCCGGCCGCCCATGGGGCGCACAGGTCGGCCACGGCTGCGAGTGGGCTCGCCTACTACTGCAGACTGCAATCATGGCCCATCGCGCAGGCCTTCTCGATCCGCTTGTCGACGCCCGCTGGTTCGAGTATCCAGCCGAGCTCTTCCGCCACAGTGTGACCGAGGGTTGGGATAACGGCTTTGCTTTCACCACGGACTTTGATGGCAATACTATCCTGGCCGATCGCCACTGGTGGACGCTCACTGAGGCCCTATGTGCCGCCCACACCTTCGAGAGCTTCCAGTATGCTTATCCAGAGACACCAATTATCGAGCGTGAGCGCTACTTCTTCGATAGCCTTGCCGCCAATACCCAGACCTGGTGGGCGTGGGCAGATGCCTATCACATCGAGGAGCCTGGCAAGTGGCACCATGAGCTCAATGCTAATAATGAACCAATCCACGTGTTCTGGTTGGGCAAGCCAGAACCGTACCATGCCTACCAAGCACTGGTCTATCCTCTGTCCACTGACTATGCCCTGAGCTTTGCCGGTGGCACCAAGCGCCCAACAGCCTAAGGCCACCGCAACCACAAAGCATCACGGCCCAAGGAAGCCCGCCAGGGCTTCCGCGGGAGCACAAATAAAAAAAGAACCGGTCAGAACCAATTTCTGACCGGTTTTCTCGTAGCGGGGGCAGGATTCGAACCTACGACCTCTGGGTTATGAGCCCAGCGAGCTACCGAGCTGCTCCACCCCGCGTCGGGGAACATTCAGTAATGAATGCAACTCGTATAACTATACAGACTCCCCCACCAATTAACAAATCCAGAGGTAAAAGACTATTTCACCTCTGGATTGTTAAGTATGTACCTGGCCTACTTAGTGGGCAGGCGCAGTTTCACTGGTAGACGTAGAACCAGCGGCAGCCACAGCCGCACGGTACTGGGCCATTGCAGCATCCAGCTGGTCGAGGGCCTTACCATAGGCCTCATGGCTGGAGTTCTTTGCCGCATCCAGTGCGTTCATAGCCGCAGTCACCGCAGCAATAGCCTGGTCCACACTCGTATTGCCAGAGCTTACAGTACCGCTGCTGGTACCAGCACTAGCGCCACCATTATCAGTGGTGGTACTTGGTGCGACCGTCGCTGTCGTGCCACCGGACTGGATAGCAGCCTGCATATCCGGTGCCGCGCTTGGATCAATACCCACCTGGCTCAAAGCCTCAGCAATAGTCGGCGCATAACCAATCTTGCCCTTGTAGTAGATAAGCACACGCAACAGCTTAGGGAAGGCCGATTCCTGCCCCTTACGCTGCGCATACATTGGCTCCACATAGAGAATCTCACCATTACCCACAGGCAGGGTCAGCAAGTTGCCATTACGCAGGTCATTAGAGGCCTCCCAGAGCGCACGGTCACGCGAAATCTGGTCGGAGGACATCATATTATCCTGAGCCTGCTTAGGACCAGGGGTCTGCGTATCTGTTGGCAGCACTCGAACCGTAATATGACCATAGGACTCAGGGTCCGAGGATACCGACATGTGCGCGGCCAAGAACTCGCGGTTAAGAACCTGCAGAGGACTAATCAGCTGGAAGCTTGGATGGCCATTCTGTGGGTCGGCAGCAACCACATAGTACGGTGGCTGGTTGAGTGCAGTGGACTCCAGTGCGGAATTCGGATCCTTTGGCACAGACCAGAAGGCATCATTGGTAAAGAAGGTCTTCGGATCGTCCACGTGGTACTTGGTCATAATCTGACGCTGCACCTTAAACATATCCGCAGGATAGCGCAGGTGATCCATCAACTGCTGGCTAATCTCACTCTTTGGCTTCACCACACCAGGGAAGACAGACTCCCAGGCCTTCAACACAGGGTCGCTCTCATCAAAGGCGTAAAGGTCAACCGTGCCATCATATGCATCCACCACAGCCTTCACCGAGTTACGCATATAGGCCACACGCTCACCCAAGCCCGTGGACTGATCAGGAGTCTGCGAATCCTCAATAGCCGCACCCAGATTCACCTTCTGCGCATAAGGCAGAGAGTTCAACGTGGTATAACCATCGACAATCCACTTAATCCGACCATCAATCACAGCAGGATAGGTAGTGGACTCAGTGGTCAACCATGGGGCCACCTTGCTCACACGCTCCTGCGGGTTACGGTTAAAGATAATCTTCGACTCCGAACCAATTCGGTCCGAAAGCAGCAGATTCAGCTCCTGATACTTAATGGCAAATACCGCACGATTCAGATAATTTCCGATACTCACACCGCCCTTACCGTCATAGGTAAAGGTCGAGCCATCCGTATCATATTCCACCGGTGTACCGATATTGCCCACAATGGCATAATCCATACCCTCAGGCACACTGGAAATCACCGGCCCATAGTAGATACGCGGCTGGGTGGCCTCAATACCAAGCTTCTCGGCCGCCGCCGTATTCTCCGCATTCGCATTGCGGCTCATAGATTGCAGGTCCGACACGGTATAAACCGGATAGCCACCACGGGCCGAGGCCGCATCACGCGCCACCTCATCCACAGCACTCGCCTTGGCCGCAATAAAGCCATTACCGTGCGTATATACCGTATGGCGGTTAATCCAGTCACGCTGATTATCACGCAGCCCATTCGGGTCAAGCTCACGAGCAGCAATGACATAGTCATTGAGCTGACCATCAACCACATAGCGGTCCATGCTCAAATAATCAGGGAAGCCATAGAAGTTCTTGAGCTGTTGCTGCTGGGTGAAGGTGGTGGAAAGAATCGCAGGGTCAAGGATTCGAATATTCGAAAGCGTCGCAGTATCTTGGCTTACCGACGCATCCGTAGCACCCTGTGCTCCCCAGTTACGCTCATAGGTGATCTTGTCATCTGTCAGACCGAAAGAATACCTGGTGGCGTCAATATTGCGAGCAATATACACAGACTCTTTTTCCGCACGGTTAGGGGCAACGCTGAATCGCTCCAAGAGCATTGGCCATGCATGACCAATAACAATGGTCGAGACAATAAGCAGCACCGTACCCATGGCAGGAATACGCAGGTCCTTAATCACAACCGCACTGAAGAAGGAGATTGCCACCAGAGCGGTAATCACAATCAACACAATCTTTGCTGGCAGAACCGCATTGATTGTCGTATAGCTACCACCATCAAAGGTGGTATTGCTGGTCGACAGCAAGTCATAACGGTCGAGAGTGTACATGCAAACACGCAGCACCATCCAGATACCGGCAATAACACCAAGCTCCACATTGGCAGCCTTGGAGATTCGACCACGAACACCCGCAGCACGATTACCAATCCTGATGCCACCCAGCAGATAGTGGGTAATCAAAGCAGCCAGGAAACAGAGCACGCCAAGCAGGGAGAGGACTTCACAGATAGTACGCAAGAATGGGAGCGTAAAAGCATAGAAGCCATAATCCAGGTGGAACTGCGGGTCAGTCTTACCAAAACTCTGACGGTTAAAGAAGAGCACCACACGCTGCCACATCGTCTGGCTCATAAAGCCAGCAAAGAGACCAAAGATAATTGGCACAATAATGAGGATGATGCGGATGACGCGTTCCAGCGCAATCTTATATTCCACCAGTGGGCCCTCACCGGCCAGGGACTGGAGGTCCGTTGGCCTTGTCTTATAGGCCCAGAAACCCGCACCCCATAGGGCACCCGCGGTGACTATGGCACCGACCAGGAAGAGGCCGATACGGGTGAGCACGATGGTATTAAATACAGACCTGTAATCTACTTCGCCAAACCAGAGCCAGTTGGTGTAATAGTTCAGGATAAGGGGGCCAACGATCGAGATAATCGCCAGGATTATGACAATTATGCCGATGACCTTGCCAGGCCGCCCCGCACTCCGGCGAGAAAATTGCCCAGTTGCCATTCTCTACTCCATTCTTTGTGTAATCTTAATGTCTAGAATACGTGTAAAGATTCAAAAAGTGGAAAGAATTGCGCATGACCTACCCCCAGCAGGCCCTTGCTAAAGCCGCCACCGAAGCACTCGATTTAGTGGAAAATTCTGGTCGCCCCCATCTCTTCGGGCTTGTCGACGCCGCATTCTTATCGCAGGCCATGCCAGGAATTGACGCCGATCCTCTCAATCTCATCCTTGAAGAATTTCCCCAGGAAGTTAACATGAAGGATTCAGCTTCAGTACGCCAATATGTGAGCACAGTCACATGGCCTGAGCAGGTCTGCGGGGCCGCTTTTGGTGAAGTTATCACCTTTGATGATGAAGAGGGCATCCGCCATGAAGGCCCCATGGTGAAGCTCGTTTTGCGTAATGGTCAGAGCATTACCCTTTTGCGCATGGAAGACCAGAGTCTTCGCGGTGGTGATAATATCGCACCTGAAGTGGCTGACATGCTCGCTTATACTCTGACCGACGACTAATTCGAGGACTTTTATGCGCGCACCTTCAACTCGCTCTCGTGCCCTAGCTGCCCTTTTGCTCTCTACCCTGGCCCTTGGTGCTTGCTCCAAGCACAGTGAAGAAGCAGCTCCTGCTTCGGAGACTTCTGCAGCAAGCACAACTTCGGAAACTTCCTCTTCCTCTTCTTCTGCAACCAGCAGCTCCGAGACTAGTTCCGAAACCAGCTCCGAGGAGTCCTCCTCGTCAAGTGCTACCCCAACCAGCACTGCCGAGTGGCTAGATTATGTTCGCACCACCTTCGGCAGCCTTGCCCCATCAAGCCTCTTTGATTCTTTCGATTCTTGTGAGCCTGCTGGTGTGCCAGATACCGTGGCGTGTAGTGGTAGCAAGGTGGGCCAGTTCCAGTTCAGCACTGGCACCTCTAAGGCCCTGCAGACTGTGCAGACTTTGACCCAGCTGCGTAGCTCCCATGTGGTGGAAGATAATGGCTCCCGTGTGGTGGGCTGGTCCACGGTGGGCAATGCCTCCATTATTACCGTGGTGGATAGTGATAAAGGCATTATTGCCCAGCAGCTAATTTCCTCGGACAAGATGGATCCAGAGCAGCGTATTGCCGAACTTGGTCTTTCCGATAAGCCACAGCCAAAGGAGACCTCAAGTAGCAACTCCACCACGGAAACTGCTACTTCAACGACTACGACTAGCCGCTAGTCAGTGCATCGGGCGTAATCATCGCCCGCAACAGCAGCCTTCACCTGATTAACAGCATCGGCGAGGTTATCGACCTTGACAATCTTCATATCGCCATAGCTGCGGGTGAGGGCTTCTGCGCAATTATCCTTCGGTACCAGGAAGATTTGTGCGCCGGCTTCCTTGGCGGCTTCCATCTTGTGTACAATGCCACCAATTGGACCCACAGTGCCGTCATTGGAAATGGTGCCAGTACCAGCAATAAAATCGCCGCCGGTGAGTTCACCAGGGGTGAGCTTATCAATCACAGCCAAGGTAAACATGAGGCCTGCCGATGGACCACCAATGTCATTGAGATTGTAATTAATCTTGATGCCATCGGCGCTTTCCACATCCATGGTGATACCCAGCAGTGGGGTATTGTCATCATTCTCGCTGGCTTTGCCAAGAATAATGGTGGTCTGGCCAGTCTCACCCTTGCGGGAGTAGGTAATGTCCACGGTATCGCCCGGCTTCTTTGCGCGGACGAGCTGACGAACCTGGTCGCCACTGGTAACAGCCTGGCCATCGATGCTGAGCAGAGTATCGCCCACCTGAAGCTTGCCATCAGCCCCAGAATTTGCAATCACGTTATAAACACTGACAGCCAGTGGCTTGCCCAAATACTGGAGAGCAGCAATAGTAGCGGAGTCCTCAGAGGAAGCGAAAGCCTGCTGATTCTGCTGGTTGACCTGGTCAGTGGTCATATTCGATGGAATAATCTGCTCAATTGGCACCAGCGAGTCACGGTGCACAATCCAGCGCTCAAGAGCCATAGCGAGGCTCAGATTAGTGCGTACCGACACGGTGGTCATATTAAGATTGCCAGTGGTCGGATCAACCTGCGTACCGCTAATATCCACAACTTGGCGGCCATCAACCTCACCCAGGGTGTTATAGGTTGGGCCAGGCCCCTCTGCGGCATAGGGGACAGTCAATTCAATATTGGTGCCAGGAATATGATCCACGGTCGATACCAGGACCAGCACAGCAACCGGAATGAGTCCACCAAGAACAGTACGCAGTTTCGCTTTCACGCCTATACAGTATACAGAGCCAGTATTAGCACAAGATAAGCATCCTCCCAGAATCCCCAAAATATTCCCACCACCTGCACAAATACCCACACCCCCGCCGTGTTCGCTAATAGCGTTCAGGATTTTGTGGCGAAAAGGCGCAATAAATAGGTAATTTATAGTCATGAGTAAGAATAACGGTGGATTTGGTTTTTCCTTCGGTCGCGATGATGACGACGAGGAAAAGAACAATAATCAGAATTCGCCCTTTGATTTCCTCTTTGGCATGGGCGGTGGCAACGGCAGCAATAATGCCGGCGATATGAATAATATCTTCGGTGCTGGCCTGAGCGATGTCGTCAACCAGTTTGGCGAAATGCTATTTGGTGGCGGCAAGGACTTCTCCATGGGCACTGCCAAGGAGATGGCCCTCCAAGCTCTCAGCCCTTATGAAGAGCCGATGCCACGCGATGCCGACACGGTGGTGCGCGACAGCGTCTACATGTCTGAGCTTTGGCTCAATGACGCCACCGTTCTTGACGCCACCAATGGCCTCCCTACTGCTATCTCCCCACGCACTTATATTGAGGAGTTCCAGGATAAGTGGGAGCGCCTCACTACCCCAGTATGGGATGGTGCCAAGGAAGCCAAGGTCTCTAATCTCCCTGAAATGCCAAATATTCCAGGCATGCCACAGATTGGTGCTGCCAATGTGCAGATTGGCGGCTTTGCAGCCATGGGCTTTACTACCCAGTTCTCCCAGGCCTGGGCCACTTTCGCCACCAATACCCTCTCCCTTTCGGATTACGGCCTGCCTTTTGCCACCCCAGGTCGCATTATTGCCATGCCAGGCAATTTCGACCGCATCCGCATGGGCACCCAGCTCAACCGCGAGGAGGGTCTCTTCTATGTGGCTGCTCGTGAGGCTGCCACCCAGCGTCTTTTCGCCGCTGCCCCATGGCTCGAGGAGAATATCTTCTCGGCATGGAAGGAGACCATGAGCAATCTCTATATTGATGGCTCTGGCCTGCACGATGCCCTGATGAATGCCATGAACAACCAGGAAGGCGAGCAGAGTTTCACCCCTGGCCCATTCGAGGTTCCTCTCGAGATGGTATTCCAGCCTTCCAATGCCGAGGCCGCACAGCGTCTCCTACACCTGCTCACCATGGTTGAAGCGTGGGTGAATGTGGTGGTGGATAATGCCCTTCGTGGCCGTGTCAAGAGCCTCGATGAGATCAAGGCGGCATGGGAGCGTCGCGCCAAGTCCGGCGGTGAGCTCACCAATGTGATTAAGGCTCTCTTCAATGTAAATATGCCTTCGGCTGATGTGGCTGCTGCCGAGCAATTGTGGCAGCGCATTGATACTGCTGTTGGCCAGGAGCGCCGCGATCACCTCTGGGATCACCCAGAATTCCTGCCATCCTATGATGACATCTCCAATAGCGCACCATTTATTGATTCGCTTCTCGACGAATCCTCCTTCGACCCCATTGCCGAGATTAATAATCTCCTCCAGCAGGGCGATACCGGTCATCCTGAATCCGAGGAAGACCAAGACTAAAAGAAATGGCCTGGTACCACATATTGTGGTACCAGGCCATTTTTAGTTTTTAGTCACCATAGTCGATTGGGTCAGGGGCGTACCAGGTGACATCTTCTTCCGGATAATCATCCATATCCTGGGTTTGGAAATAGGAAGGCATATCACTTCCGGCCGTCTCAAAGATGCCCTTCTCGCTATAGAAGACCTCGTCGACAATCTCCTCCAAGGTCTGCTTGGCACTAAAGAGGCCAAGTTCATGCATGACCTTGTACTTCTTCGCCACATCATAGGCATCACTGCACAGGGGGCAGTTGCAGGCAGCCTCATCATATTTGAGCGACTGTGGTTCCTCCCAGCGATTGGGTTCACGCGGGCGGTCATTAATATCAATAGGCTCACGCTTAGCCCAAACGCCGAAGGCCTCAAGATAGCCCTGGGCACGGTCATAATGTGGCGCCTTATGAGCCCACTTATAAAACTCCTTATTATGCCCGCCACGCACGAAGGTGTGAACCAGCTCGTGGATAAGCACACAGTCAATCACATAGCCCGGCGCGAATTGCAGTCGTGCACTCAGACGAATTCGGCCTGAATATGGGCTGCAACTTCCCCAGCGCGAGTTCTGATTATTGACCCACCAAATATCGGTGAATTTAGCCTGCCCCTCAAGGAAGGTCTCATTGAGTGTTTGGGCCCGCTTCTTTAGGTCCAGTGGTGGGAATTTCTTATTGAGCTTAATGGCCATCTGATTGCGCATTTGCACCAGGGCCCGCTCCGCCTGGTAGTCGGTATACCAATCAGGCACGCTCACAATGAGTTCACCGTCTTTGACGCGTGCACCAACTGTCTTCTTTCGCCGTTTGGATCGCACGACTTTTTCTGAATCCCAATATGGATGCATTGGTTCTCCTTAATGTCCCCCATTAAACGTTGTTATGTGCAATAATATCAGAAAGAACGGAGCATGATTTATGAAGGTTCGTCTCAACCCTTTTGCCTCCCCAATTCTTCGTGGTGATGGCTATATTCAGTTTGGTACTGATGCCCATATTTCCGGGGTGATCGGTCCCCTTGGCAAGCAATCAGTACTGGGCTTTTTGAGCCTCTGCGAGCTTTTGCAACGCAGGGCGCTAAGCATGAAGGACTGCACTGATTTCATGCGCAATTATGGGTTGCAGCCTTCGTATACCCAGGAGCTCCTGGGTGAGCTTCATGGTTTTGGGGTGGTGGTTGATGCACCATCCATTTCCACCATTAACCTAGGCGGCTACTACCCTTTTGCCCGCGAGTTTGCTCCCCTTGCCAGGTCCATGGGTATGCATGTGGTACTGCCGGATCATTTCAATGATCAGAATCACTTCCTCTCCGCCATTGACCCGGCCGATCCCTATATTCACTTCTACGATGGCCTTTTTGATTGGAATGCCTTCCTGAGCATTCATTCCCGCGATATGACGGTCATTCCGGTTTCAGTAATTGGCCACTTTATTCGCATTGGGCCCATGCGCTTTAGCCATCAGGGTCCGTGTCTGAGTTGCTTTGAGCTTTATCGACGCGACGCGGACCCCGAATGGATCAAAATCCGCCGCCAGTACGCAGCATCATTGGAAAACCTGCCGGTACCAGCACGGCTGTTATTGCTCTCCCATACTTTGGCTGTGGTTTCTTCTCTTTTGGGTTTCCCTGATGCGCCCGGTGTGGAAAGGCGCGAACTCTATGATGGCCTGCTTATCCAGGTGGCGGTGGATGGCAGCAGTGTGGATTATTCCGCGGTTCGCCCACACCCAACCTGTGTCTTGCACGATCCGGAGAATTACTCCCGCTTCCGCCTTGCGGAGGAAGCGGTGGATTCTACCGATAGGCGTCAATAATGGTGAGAATGGTTCGGCCAAAGCGCTCAATCAAATGAGGACCAATGCCGGGGATAGCGACCATTTCAGCAGGGCTTGAGGGCATGCGCTCAGCCAGGGCCAGCATCTTCACATCGGTCAAAATCTGATAGGCAGGAATACCCAGCTCACGGGAGGTATTGAGGCGCCAGGAGCGCAGGTCATCGACCAGGTCGGGATTATAGTGGCCTGGGCAGTCCTCACAGTGGCCAAGGATGCGGGCAGTAGGGGTACTAAGAGTTTCCCCACAGACCCGGCAGGTATAGGCACGTTTTGGCTTTGGTACTTCCATTGGGGCTGCATCGGCAACAAGGCCATCAAGGAAGCGGCTGCGCTTGCGGTTTTGGCGACCACCCTCCGTGCGGGCCAGTGACCAAGTGCAGGTCAAATGGATACGGGCACGAGTAATACCCACATAGAATAGACGACGCTCTTCCTCAATGGCGTCCTTACCGGCATCAAGAGCGTGGCTGATTGGCAGGGAGCCCTCGGTAAGCCCAACAAGGAAGACAGCATCCCATTCCAGACCCTTGGCAGCATGGAGGCTCGCCAGGGTAACACTTTCCATATTTGGTGGGCACTTTGCATCGGCACGGGCTTTTAGTTCCACCAGCACTTCCATCATGGTGATGTTCTGGTTGGCGTCGATAAGCTCCTGGATGAGATTGATGAGCGCATTATAGGCGTGCCAGCGGTCGCGGGCGGCAGCACCCTCGGGTGGGGTCGAGCTATAGCCCAAAGGCACAAGGGCGGATTGGACGGGCTCGATGAGGCGTGGGCCACGGCGCGTATCGCCAAGCTGCTGGCTAAGGAGCACAAGCTGGCTGATGGCACGGCGAATATCATTGCGTTGGAAGAAGCCTTCACCACCACGAACCTGGTAGGGGATGCCGGCATCGGCAAGGGCGGCCTCAAAGGGGGCCGATTGGCTATTGATACGGAAAAGCACGGCAATTTCCGAGGCAGGAACACCCTTATCCAGCAGTTTTTTAATGCGACGGGCAACCTCGCGGGCCTCAGCTGGTTCATCCTCGCAGCCAATGAACTCGGGCTCGGGACCAGAGTCACGCATGCCTTGAAGTTCAAGGCGGGTGCCAGCAAAGCGACCAATGGCCTTGGAGATCACACGGTTAGCGAGCTCGGTGATTTCGGGGGTGGAGCGATAGTCACGCTGCAGGCGCACCAGGGTGGCGTGCTCATAGGTGCGGGTGAAATCCAGAAGATAATTCGGGGTTGCACCGGTAAAGGAGTAAATGGTCTGGTTGGCATCACCCACGACAGTGAGGTCATCGCGTTCTCCAAGCCAGCACTCAAGAAGGCGCTGCTGGAGCGGGGTGACGTCCTGATACTCATCGACCACGAAGCTGCGATATTGCTCGCGAAATTCCTCGGCGACTCCTGGGGAGTGATCGAAGGCGGCGATGGTTTGAAGCAGCACATCATCAAAATCCAGGCGGATGAGGTCCGGGGTGCGCTTGAGTTTTTCATAGTGGTGGTAGGCCACCGCAATCCGGTCAGCTGGTGCGGGTAGGTCGCGGCCAAGTTGGGTGGCTTTTTCGGCATAGGCCTTAGGGCTAATCATGGAGGCCTTGGCCCATTCAATTTCCACCAAAAGGTCACGAATGCCTTCAGTGGTGGAGTCATAATTGCACATGCGGGCGGCCTGGCCAACCAGGGAGAATTTATTGGTGACCAGTTCCCATTTCATATCACCGGCAACCTGGGGCCAAAAATAGGAAAGCTGGCGCAGAGCTGCCGAGTGGAAGGTACGGGCCTGCACTCGGTCGATCCCCATAAGCGCGAGACGCGCGCGCATTTCTTCGGCGGCTCGGGCGGTAAAGGTTACGGCCAGGATGCGGTTTTGGGAGACAAAGCCCTCATCAATCAGGTGGGCCATGCGGTAGGTAATGGTGCGGGTTTTACCCGTGCCGGCACCGGCCAGGATACAGACGGGCCCGCGGGGTGCTTCGGCAGCCCGGCGCTGATCGGGGTCTAGTTGGCTTAGGTCTACTGGCACGGTGGGTCCTTTACTTAGTCTTCATCGCGCCAGAGGCGCAGCAACATACCGGCGGTGGAGCCACCGGCAGGCATCTCAAATGAGGGGTCGCGAATTTCGGATTTGCTGATCCAGCGCATGTCGACGAGTTCACCATCGAGAGGCAAAACAGGATTTTCATCGCGGGTGGTGGCACGCATGGCAAACATGAGGCTGGAGCTAAATGGCCATGGCATGCTAAAGAGGTACTGTGGGGTATCGATAATACGGCGACCGGATTCTTCGGCAACTTCACGGATGAAGGCCTCTTCGATGGTTTCGCCATTTTCCACATAGCCGGCAACCACGCTCCAGCGTTGTGGATGCACGGCGGTGCGCACAATCAAAGTCTTATCAGTACCCTCAAGGTCAACAAGGCCAATGACGCAGGGGTTGGTGCGTGGGAAGACCTCGGTACCATCATCGGTCACACCATAGCGCTGGTCATTGGGATAGTGAAGGGGCTTTCCGGATGCGGGGTCAAAGCGCATCATTTCGCGGTTACGCAACTGCCCTGCTGCCTTATAAAGTTCGGGATAGTCCGAATAGGTGATTTCGCGGGGCATCAGGAGATGGCCACCGGTGGTGGCGGCGAGATGCTCAAGGTATTCACTGGAGACGCGTACCGCACCCCAGCTCTTATGGTCCTCAGGGTGGACGCGAACACCGGCATCGGCGGGAATCTCGGATTCGTCGATCCAGACAAGTTCATGGCCCCTGGCTACAGAGCGCAGCTTATTATCTACGGGAAGCCATTCCTTGGACATCTTAGTTTTCAACCTCTTCTCGGAACACACGACGGACATAGAGTAGGCGGTCACCGGGCTCAACGGCTTCGGCCTCAGGGGAGTCAATGCGGTAGAGCTCACCGGAGCGCACCACACCAAGCACAATATCGGCAAGGTGGCGTGGGTTCGCGCCCACTTCATCTTCACCAACTACACGCTCAGCAATGGAGAAACCCTCATCTGGGGAGAGCAGGTCCTCCATCATTTCCACCACTGATGGGGTGACTGTTGCAAGTCCTAGCATACGCCCCGCGGTCTCGGAGGAGATGACCACCGAATCGGCACCAGATTGTTTAAGCAAGTGGGCATTATCGCTCTCGCGTACACTGGCCACGATGGTGGCGGATGGTGCAAGCTCACGAACAGAGAGGGTAACCAGCACGGCCGTATCATCCATATTTGGCGCAACCACCACTGCCCTGGCGCGGGCCACACCGGCAAGTTTGAGTACATCTGCCTTGGTGGCCGAGCCATTAACGGTCACCAAACCTTGACCGCTTGCCAGCTCCAGGGCCTGCTGATCCGTATCAACAATGACAACTTGGTTTGGCGGAACGCCGTCGGCAAGCAAAGCAGAAACGGCGCTGCGTCCCTTGGTGCCGTAACCAATAACAACAGTGTGATTGCGCATTTTCTTCCTCCAGCGCTGAATCATAAGTGTGCGGCGGGTTTGCTCGGTGAGAACCGACAGTGTCGTGCCCACCAAGAGGATCAGGAAGGCGATCCTCATTGGGGTGATGATGAAAATATTGACGATGCGAGCCTGCTGGGTAACCGGGGTAATATCACCATAACCCGTGGTAGAGAGCGAAACGGCCGCATAGTAGACAGCGTCGATAAAGGTAAGGTCCTCAGAATAGCCACCCTTATCCATCCACACAATCACGGAGACCGCGATGAGTAGCACAACGGAGTAGGCGACACGACGCGTAATGAGCGTCCAGGGGCTTACCGTTTGGACTTCGGGGATATTGATAATGTGGGTCAGCGCATGGTCCGGCATACTATCGAGACGGTTCTCGTGTACCTTGCCGAATTTCGCACGCGGGTTGAACCACATTATCGGCCCCTTTCAGTCCTAATCATTAATATCGCTGAGCTGCGCTAGCTCCTCGGCATCAAGAAGATGCATAGGCTCTAGTTCTACATCGTGGGCAACATAGTAGAACAGTGCTCGTATCTCATGATAATCAACAGGCATGCCGAGTTCCTTACTCAGGAATCGTGCAGCCGCAATACGATAGGCTGCGAGCTGAATTGCTACCTTATCACGATCCGCGCCAGTTGGCACACGGCCGGTCTTCCAGTCCACAACAATCCAGCCAGTGTGCGGGTCATCGCCCTCGTGGAAGATGGCATCAATACGTCCCTTATTCA
Organism: Corynebacterium sp.; assembly: GCA_030530875.1. Classification (GTDB taxonomy): domain Bacteria; phylum Actinomycetota; class Actinomycetes; order Mycobacteriales; family Mycobacteriaceae; genus Corynebacterium. The sequence continues at coordinate 70,416 of JAUMUD010000004.1, read as the reverse complement.
TAAATTTGCCGAGACGAATTTCAAAACCGCGCTCCACATAGCGAATCTGGCGGCCCGAATCGGGGTTAGCCCAGGAACTTTTGGCGAATTTCTCCTTAAGCTCGTTGAGCTGGGTATCGTCGAGCTCGCCATACTCGGCGGGGTCCTCACCAATCTCGAGGCGATCATCAGGGTCGATGGAATCCCAAAGGCCACCGCCGGTGGTGAGCTGAGTTTCCACCCAGGAGTGGAAGGCCGTCCCCTGCTTGGCATAGCGGTTTGGCTTGAGCGGTACTGGGCGAGCGAGATTACGCAGGAAGGCGGCGCGGTCCTTGCTGAGATTCACCAAATCGGAAGTGGAAAAACGCGATGGCAGGGTGATGTCAATATCGGTGCTTTGTTCGCGCTGGAATTCCTCAATAACAGCGGTAACCTCACGGTTCCAAATACCGGGGAGGCTTTGCTCATTGCTATCAATACGCTCAAGATTAGCCTCGGTAATAAGCTGGGCACCTGCGGCATATTCCTCACGGAGATTATCACTGTAGGTGACGAGCCATTCGGCCGGCTGCAGGTCAACATTAATATTGGGGTCATTGGCACCCGGCGCTACCGGTGGGGCTTCCACTATATCCTGGGTGACCTCATGGGTTTCCGCATAGTGCTTGAGAACCGGCAGGCCATCCGTCTTTTCATCCATATTCCAACTGACCATGAGCTTATCGGCCGAGCGCGTGGCCGCCACATAAAAGAGGCGCACATTCTCAGCATTCTCCGCAGCCAGGAAGGCCTGGCCCACAATTGACCTCGTGTCACTAATAGCGACATCACCAGTAATGGCGAAGTCTTCAGAAATTACATCCTTGCCCTTGGCCTTCTCATGATTATTGGCAAGCTCAACAATGCCCGCGGCATTATGCAGGCAGGCCAATGGAAGCATGGTGGCAGAGGAAAGATAGGAGCCACGGCTCTTATCGCGCTGGTAGTTGCGGCTATCGGCCAGCGGCACGCAGACCACGTCCCACTCAAGACCCTTAGAGGAGTGTGCGGTGAGCAGCTGCACGCTATTGGGGTCCACGGAGCCTGGGCTGCTGCTAATTTCGCGGTTTTCCTTGGCATATTCGAGGTAGTCAAGGAAGTGGGCGAGGGTGGCACCCCGGATGGTGGAAAAGTCGGTGGCAATCCTATAAAACTCATCCAGGTAGCCGGTGGCCACGCGCTGACCATCAGGATCATAGGAGCTTAGCAATTCCACGCGCAGGTCAAGGAATTTCTCAATATCCATAAAGAGCTCCGGCAGTGGGCGCGAAAAACTCTCCTGTCGGATGGTGCGAAGCATCTGCTGAATACGCGTGAGGCGCTCATAGCCCTCATGGCTATAGCCCATCTCATCCTTAGGACCAAGATCGGCCAGGGCGTCGCCAAGCCCCATGCGCATGGTCTTCTTGTTATATTTCATGCTCTCAATGGCGTAATTGAGATATTCCTCAGGGTCCACAAGTCCCCTGTCGCTTGGCGCATCCTGGTTGTACATGACAATGAGCTGCTCAAGGCGCTGCTGAAGGATCAGAATATCCAGGGCGCCAATATGGAAGCGCGGGTGGCTAAGCAAACCAAGAAGAGCCTGGTCATCGCTTGGATCATTGGCCACAGTGGCAATATCCACCAGGAGCTTCACTTCGGCGAATTCGGTCACACACTCCGGTGGGAGCTGCACGGGGATGCCGGCCTCCTGAAGTGCGCGGGCAATGGGCATAATGTCCTTATTTTTACGCAGAAGGACAGCGGCGGTGAGATTTTCGAGTTTTGTCTTTTTCTCCGGATCGGTCTCGCTTTCCGCTGCCTGCTTTGGCTCCCAGTATTGGGTGCGGATAAAGTCCACAATCTTGGCATGCTCAGTTTCCAGACTGTCATACTTACCAATCACCACGGTGCCGGGGCCGGAACCAGGGCGTGGCTGGAGGGGCTCTACACCGGTGACCCCACTTTCACGCAGGGTGTAATTGGCCATATCGAGCACATCACCAGGATTTCGCCAACTCGTGGTGAGTGAGGCGGCAGTGGCGGGGCTGCCATCAGTTTGGCGGAAATCCTGCGTGAAATTAATGAGATTCTCCGAAGCACCACCACGCCAGGAATAGATGGCCTGCATTGGGTCACCCACTGCGGTAGTGGCCAAATGATCCTGCTGGCCACCGAAAAGTCGGCGCAGCACAGTGTGCTGGGTATAGCTCGTATCCTGATATTCATCCAGCATCACTGCCCTATACTTGGCAAGTTCATGAACCTTTGGTTCCTCGCTCTTTGCCAACAGCTGGCAGGCCTGCAGGGTCTGAATATCGAAGGTGGTGAGCTCTTCTGCCTCCAAAAATTTATTGAATTTATCGACCACATCAAGAAGCTTCAGGCGCTTATCCTGCACAGCAATTATCTCAGCGCGGGCTCTGGTGTCTTTTTCATAGATGTCCGGGAGAGCCAATATGAAGGCCCTGGTTTCTTCACGGGCCTCCTCGACCGTGCACATATTTGTATTGAGTTCGGATTGGAGGGCCGCAACGGCGCTGACAAAAAGGTTGACCTTCTTAAAGCCACAGTCGCTAATGGTTTCTGGGCTGGCGAAATGGTCGCGAATGAGGATGCGCTTTTCAGCCTCACCGATAAGGCGGCGGTCCACGTCGGTTGGAAGCAGCAGACCATATTCCTTAATCAAGCGCGCAAAATAGGAGTCATAGGTCATAACGGAGGGGTTAATGACGGCAAGTGTTTCGCGCAGCTCAGGGAAGTATTTGAGAATATTTGGGTTATTGAGGCGCTCACGGATTCGGCGGCCAAGCTCACGGGCAGCCTTGCGGGTAAAGGTTAGTCCCAGAATTTGCTCGGGGCGAATGCCCTCATTAATCACCAGCCAGACGGCACGGGCCGCCATGGTTTCAGTCTTACCAGCACCCGCACCGGCAATAACGCGCATGGGTTCGCAGGGGGCACCAATAATGGCGGCCTGCTGATCATTGGGCGCATAGGCTTGGCCAAGGTATGTGGTGGCAAGAATCTTCGGGTCGCGGGGATCCCCCAGGCTTGGGATGGGATTTCCATTAGTCATGATTCTGTACTTTCTGTCGGAGGTAGGGATTAGCTAAGGGCCGGGTCAGCAAGACCAAGGGTGGTGCAGGTCGGGCAGGAAGTTTGGCCGCAACCAGGAATTTCATCACGGTCCAGGGCATCCAGGGCCATGGAAATATTGGCCATCAGGGCCTCCTTGTCCAATTGTTCCATGGAATAATCCCCGGTCTCACTCACCTCCACTTGGGCATAGCCGGCCGTGCCCTTGAGAGTCACTGCCTGGGCCTCAAGGTGCTCAATGGCCTGGATGCGGTGCTTCTTTGCATCGGCACGATTGGCATCCACAATGCGCTTTTCAGACAGGTTAATCACACCCTGGCCAGCACCAATGGCATAGAGAACCAACTGGTGAAGATAGGCATTCACTGTCTTATTCTGGGAATACTTGAAGTCCACGATGCGCGCACGGTCCTCGAAAAGCTGAAGGAGGTCAAGGCGACCAGTCACCCGGAAATCCTCCTCCATATCAATGGACAGGGAAATTTCCGGATAATTGCGCTTGGCCGCACTATCATTCAAATAATTCCTGGCCTTATCCAGCGCCGCAGTAAAGTCAGCCTCATCAGCCTTCACAATCACATCGGATTCGAGTTCTTTAAAGGCATTTACGACGGTCGCTCTAGCCTCTTCCTCATCCATGCCACGTACCAGGGCCTCAGCATAGGCGTGGACGAGCCTACCCTCACGGATAAAGTAGCTTTCCTCGAAGGAACCAAGGCGGGAGAAAAGATAATGCAGTGGGCAGGCAAGCAGTTCTTTGAGGCGCGAGGGGCTAATATTGCGACCACGATACTTGGAAATCCCACCATGGATGCTCAGCGGAATGAGACCCTCCCAGTAGCGTGGGTCAGCACCACTCACACCAGCTTCTTTCAGGCGGCGCAATTGGGCAGCGGCCTGCTCACGGGCATCGGTGCGCGCAAGCTCACTATAGGAGTCCACACCAATATTGCAGACTATACGGCGAAGTTCCGCCACCAAATCCTCACGGGAGTAGACGCGCATGCGGGTCTGATAATCGAGGGGTTCCTCGGGATTTTCTAGTGGAGTTTCCTCGGTGCGCTGCGCATAGAAGTCGGCAATGCTGTGGGCCTTCTTATCTTCATAGCCAAAGGCAGCAGCCATTTGGTCAAGATACATGGATGGTTCCACGGGCTCCTCACCATTGGCCTCATCAGTGGCAAGCACATAAAGCTCCTCGGTGGCGCGAGCTAGGGCCAGATTAAAGAGGCGCTTTTCCTCCCCAAGGCGGGCAAGGAGATACGGGTTTGGCTCACCAGGAATGATGCCATTATCCACATAGTCGAGGAATTCCTCGAGACCAAAAAGGGTGCCAATATGATCAAGATTTGGCCAGACACCCTGGTTGACCTGCGCAATAAAAACATGGGTCCATTCCTCGCCCTGCGTGGAGTGCGCGGTAAGTAGGTTCACCGCATCCACATGGTGGATACCTCGTTCACGGCTAATGAATGGAAGCGACTGTTCCTCCACACTATTAATAAAGCGCAGCAGCTTCGCACCGGGGTTGCGCTCAACAAAGTCACCCAGGAAGTCGAAGAAATTCATCATGGCATCAAGGTCATGGGTGGCCTGGGCACCAATGGTGCCACCACGCAGCGCGCGGTCTTGGAGCGAGCGTGAAAGACCGGTGGCTTCCCACATGGCCCAGAAAATAAGCTCCAGGCCCTGGTCCTTGGACTCGGCCTCCGCACCCGCAAAGATAATATCGCGGATACGCTTATAAATGATCCGCTCCGGGGTATTTTCGGTCGAGCCCAAAATGGCATCCTCAATGGACTGTTCAAGCTCGGAATTGCGGTGATTCGGGTCGAGCAGATTTCGCAAAAGGCCTAGGGCCTGGACCGGCAAAGTATCCGTGGCCTTTTCATCGGTGTACTTGGCCTCAAGCATCTGCTTGCGTACACTGCGCAAAAGGCGCGTATAGAGCACCGAATCCGCACCACCCAGTGGCCCGCAGAGCAGCTCTTCTAGCTCCTCGACGCTCAATTCCTTAGTCAAGGTCTGTGCCGCAGTAATAAGGCCCTTAACCAGTGGTTCCTCATTAAGCACAATTTCGGTGGCGGGAAGGCGCACGGGCACATTGCACTGCTGGAAGACCTGGCGGATGAGGGCAAAAGGTGCACGGCTACGGGTCACCACAGCCATCTGCGAGTAGGGTACGCCCTCAAGAAGGTGGGCGCGGCGCATTCGGTCAGCCATAAAGCGGTACTGCTCCATTGGGGAGCGGGCAACTAGGGCATGGCGTACCTTCGGCTGGCGGTAGATGGTAGTAAAGCGGTGCTCCTGAATTTCGGCATGGGTAGGCTTATAGCTTCTGAGAAATTCACCATTGGCGCCACGGAAGTGGAAGACGGACTGATCCGGGCAGCCGGCAATAATGGTGGAAGCCGTGGCAGGAATCAGGCTTTCAAGCAGGCGGGCCGAGAGGGGCTCTAAGTTTTGGGCATCATCAATATAGAGGTAACGCACGCGCTGCTGCCAATCCTGATAGAGGGCAGGTTCAGCCAGGGCCTCCGTGGCCTTAACAATGAGCTCTGAGCCGGAGACTTGCTCGGTACCGGCTAGGCCCATGACCTGCTCGTATTCCTTCAAGAAGTGGCCGGCCGCCACCCAGCGTGGGCGATTAAAGCGCGTACCATCCTCAATAAGCTGGGCGGGGCTATAATTGCGCTCCACGGCGCGGAGTAAAAAGTCACGAAGTTCACGTGCGAAACTCACATAACCAATGGCGGGACGGATATCTTCAGGCCAGTAGCTATCGGTATCAGCAGTGAGGTCCTGGGATTGGCCGTCGAGAAGCTCACGGATGATGACGTCCTGCTCAGCACCAGCCAAGAGGCGTGGAAGGAATTCCTGGTGGTTTTTGCGCGCGCGGTCGATAAGAATTTCATAGGCCAAGGCGTGCATGGTGCGGGCGATGGCGCGTTCGGAGACGAATTCGGGGTCTTTGCCCAGCAGGAATGATTCGATAGCCTTGTTGATGCGGTTGGCGCTCTTTTTTGAGCCACTGATGACAATGATATTGTCGGGGTTGATGCCTTCTTCCAGGCGTGCGCAGACGGAATCAATAATGGCGGTGGTCACGCCACTGCCGGCCTTGCCAATAATCCGGTGAATACCGGGGCCAAGACCCGTAGTAAAAGGAGTATAAAACTCCCGGTCGGAAGGATTTTCTTCCGTGGTATGGAAGTGTAGGTTAAGGGTATCCGTCATACCAACCTCTTTCAAGTCAGATAGCGTACCCCTACTATCCTAATAAGAGATTGGGAAAGAAATAGCGGCGCGGCTATTTACTCAGCTAGACCGAGGTTTCGGGCGAGCTGAACCAGACGAATGGTCTGCTGATTACGGCCGCCAAGGGCACTGGCATAAAGGCGGTAGCTCAGTGCGCGCAAAAGTAGCTGCTCCCAGTTCGGCAGGTAGTTATAGCGCGTAATAATCTTGCTCGACGCCGCCCCATCAGCAAGCGCGTCAATGGCAACCAATGCAGCACTAAAGCCGGCCGGGTGGGCCTGGAAATAGAAATCAGTCACCACTGGCGGCAAACTTGCTTGAACAAGTGTAGTGCCCCACATATCCGCGTGGATAAGTTGGCGTGGCGCATCAATAGGCTTAAGCTTTGGGAAAATCGCAGCGATGGTCTCCAGGGCCGTAATAAAAGTGGTATCCGTGGAGAAATCCGGATTATTCACATAAGTGGAAATAACCTCGGCCGGGGAATCGGACCAAGCCGCAAAATCGGCGGTGCGATAGACCTTATTTTCATCGCCAAAATCCGGCAGGTAATCCACAAAGCGAGGAATCTCAACCTCAGAAATTGCCTGCTCAACGTCTAGGGCAGCACGAATTACAAGATCCGGATTGGTGCGGGACATACCCATTTCGAAAGCGGTGGCCTTATAACCGCGCACCACCACGCGGCCATCCCCGGAGTGCAGTGGCCTGGCAAAACGCACGAACTTTGGCGTAATACTTTCACGCAGGCGCGAGGAAAGCAGCGCCGTATCGCGACTAATCACTGGGGAAACAACCGTCTGGTCAACCAAAACGCCATAATCCCATTCGCTACCAAGCCTTTGACCAGGCCTATTAGGAATATGGAAGGCCGTTGCAATTGGCCCTGGGATGCCGTTCGGGTTTTCCTTTGGGGCGTCATTCATTCTGCTATTTTAACCTGTCGGATAGGGCCAGGCGTTGAAGCGACACGTATGATTACCACTATTTTCATAATCCCCCGCATCGGCAATGGCAATGAGATCCGCATTAGAAAGACTCAAAGTTTGTTGCATCATTACGGGCGCAAGTTCACCATCCGCCGGGCAGGCCACGTGCTGATAGCCCAGGCTATGGCCCACTTCGTGATTAATTACGTATTGGCGGTAGGACCCAATATCGCCCTGAAAGGTCGTGGCGCCACGCACCCACCGAGCCTCATTAATGAGCACTCGCTCACCGTCACTGGTATAGCAACTGGTTTCTGCATCAATGCTGTGGCCGCAATAGCGGTGCACAGTTTCAGGCGTGGCCAATTGAATATGTAGGTTCGCCTGCGCGGCCGTATCCACATGCTGGAAACTAAAGCGCGAATCCTTGGTCCAACTCAAGGGGCTTGATAGCGTCGACTCAATGAGCTTCACGAAGGCCGCATCCCCACCATAGGCATTGGTATCAATGGGATTTTCCACTTCCACGGTATAGCGCACGGCCTTTTGCGTGCCCTGCCCCACCGTGGAATCATCCACCGGCGCAATGGACCGGTAGGTATCATCGCCCTTTTGCGTATAGTCCTGACCCGGTGGCAGCGCACCCAAAAGGTTCGGCAGGGCCAAGGGGCTGGCATAGCCTGGATCGGTCGTATTGTTGGGCGTTTCGACGCTCCCCACATCGGATGATTTTACCTCGAGCAGGGGTTGACCAGGGCGAATAATGAGGTCGATAATAATCCAGAGGCTAATGATAGCAATGACCACCACGCCCCAAAGACGGTAATCGAGGAGCAATGGGCGCTTCTTTGCGGCGGCCATTGTAGTGGTGGAGGCCAGCCGCTCGCGCTCATATTCCTCGGGTGAACGCACGCGAAAACGGCGCGGCGGCTGCTCTGGATTATTCTCGGTCATTCCGTATCAGGAATTTTGGCGGTTGAGCTACTTAGTAGCGAAACCGACAAAGTGTGGCTTCTCTTCAGAAAACTCAATATAGGCAATCTCAGCGGTACGGATAAAACGGGATGTACCCTTCTTATCCACAAGTTCGAGCACTGGCTCGTTTTCGCTGGCCAGGGCCTCCTTGAGGCTGGATTTAATGGCGTCAGGCTCGCCAGCGAGGGAAACCAGAAGTTCGCGCTGGCTATGAACGAGACCAATCTTAATATCCACGGGGTTCTCCTTTATATTGTGAAATTCGGATACCTAAATAATGCTCCATATTAGCCTCTTAAGGGGCGTGGGGAAATGAGTCGGCCGCACCGGGGAGCGTCGAAAAGCAGAATAATTTAACCGCGAGTGGCCTTTAACTAGGCAAAACGCAAACTACCCCAAATCGGGCGCGAGATGGTTGATCGCTAAGAGCATGCTGTAAACTGGGGATTGTGTCTCACACTAGCTTCGAAAAACTCGGTGTCGCCGTGGAAATTACGGAGGCATTGGCGGCGGCCGGAATTACGCGGCCTTTTGCAATTCAGGAATCAACCATTCCTTTGGCCTTGGATGGCAAGGACATTATCGGGCAGGCGCGCACGGGTTCCGGTAAGACCTTGAGTTTTGGTATTCCGCTTTTGGATAGGGTTTTTGATGATGCGGCCCTGCCGGAATTGGATGGCCTGCCCCATGCGCTAGTGTTGGTTCCCACCCGTGAGCTTGCGCAACAGGTGGGCGCGGAGCTTGAGCAGGCGGCGGCGAATCTGCCGGTGCGTGTGGCCACTATTGTGGGCGGCACCCCGATGGAGGAGCAGAAAAAGCAGCTTAAGCGCGGCGTGGATGTCCTAATTGGTACGCCCGGCCGCATTATCGACTTGTATAAACAAGCTGCGTTGAGTTTGGATGAGATTGGTATCTTTGTGCTTGATGAGGCCGATGAGATGCTCGATCTTGGCTTCATCGATGATATTGAGTTCCTCTTTGGGTGCCTTCCAGAGAAACGCCAAACCATGCTCTTTTCGGCCACCATGCCCGGCCCAATTATGAGCCTTGCGCGCAGTTTTATGCACCACCCGGTGCGTATCCAGGATGACCGCCAGGAGCAAAATACCGCCAATAAGGCCGTGGAGCAGATTGTTTTCCAGGCCCACGCCATGGATAAGCTGCCTGTTTTGGAGCTGGCACTTCAATCACGGTTGACTACGAAGAGCATAATTTTTGTCCGCACAAAGCGCCAAGCCGCGCACCTTGCCCAGGACCTTGCTAAGGCGGGTTTCAGCGTGGCCGCGGTCCATGGCGATTTGGACCAAAAAGAGCGCGAGAGCAGCCTTGATGCCTTCCGCACCTCACGTGTGCCGATTCTTGTGGCCACGGATATTGCGGCCCGCGGTATTGATATTGATGACATTAGTCATGTATTCAATTACCAGGTTCCCGATGATGCCATGACCTATATTCACCGCATTGGGCGCACTGGCCGCGCGGGACTTAAGGGAATCTCCATTACAATGGTTGGTTATGATGAGCTGATTCGTTGGCAGTCCATTGCTGAGGAATTAGGCTTGGAAACCAACCCGCCACAGTGGTTTAGTACCTCACCTGAGCTTTTTGCTGCTCTTGATATTCCGGAGGGGACTCAGCCGACTCGTGGCCAGGCCCGGCGTGTGGTGGGCGCGAAGAAAATTCAGGCCCCACGTGGGCGTCGTCCGCGTCGTGCGGTTCGTAGGAAGTAATTGGAAGGGACTATGACGAAGGTTCTGCGCAGGAAGCGCGCTGATTTTATTGCCACTGGCATTATTACTGCGGTGGCAGTGGTGGGTGTGGGCACCGTATGGGCAACGGCAAATATTCGCCATTCCCATTTGGAGCCTGCTGCCAGCACTTTTAGCGCCGAGGCTACTGGCACAGTTATTCCTCATAGCTTATCGACGTCCTGGACCGCATCTGCAGCTGATTACGGTTCCTTGAATAAACCGCTCGTTGTCGGCGGGGTGGCGATTTCTACTGAGACCGATGGGGATAATTCCGTGGTGCGCGGTATGGACCCAAAGACTGGTCAGCAGCTGTGGGAGTATAGCCGTAATCTGCCAATCTGCTCCATTGGTGGGGCCTGGGGCGAAGTGGTAGTCACTTATTCAGACAAGAAGCAGTGCGGTGATGTGGTTGCTATTACGGCCACGACTGGCCAGTATAAGGCCACCCGTTCTGATATTGCACCAAGCTCCGTGATGGGCGTGCAGTCCAATGATGCGGTGGGCACCTACTCGCGCACTCGCCTGGAATTGTGGCGCTCCGATATGGTGCGTACGGTCGAATATGGCGAGGTTTATGCCCCTCAGGAGCCAAAAATGCAGCCTCATCAGAACTGTGAGATTAACTCCGTTCTGACCCGCAAGGATTTGGTGGCTGTGGCCAATGCCTGCCAGGCTGATGGCGATAAGACGCGCATTGTGATGATGAAGCGCGCCCCTAGTGATGCCCGTAAGCCGGAGACCAATTCGGATATTACGGTTAATGGCACCGGCGCACAGATTGTCGCCATTGGCCAAACTGCGGCCGCAGTTTATGTGCCACCAACGGCGGGTTCTGATAAGGCCACTATTCTTTCTATTGGCAGTGATGGTAAGACCACCACCACGACCTCTGTGGACCCTTCACCTCAGATTTCTACTCTTGGTCAAAGCGATGTCTATGCCCCGGATGTGGCTGATTTGCCGCACCACATAACCTGGTTTGATGGCTCGCGCCTGTATCTCTTTGTGCCCGAAACTATGAAGGTGGCCCGTATCTTTACCGATGCCCTGGGTACCGGTGTGGCTATGGGTGACCGCCTGTTGATTCCCGTGCGTTCTGGCATTGCGGTCGCGAACTGGGATACGGGTGCGGTGGACTATATCATTCCGGTCGACCGTGGTAACTACCCTGCCGGCTCCCCAGTATCCCTGGCCATTGCGGGTAATACGATCATTGAGAAGCGCGGTCAGGAGCTCGTCGCACTGCGTTCTGCGGACGCCAATTAAAGCTGAAATAAATAAGGCCCGGCGAGGATAATTTTACCTCAACCGGGCTTCTAGCTGCGGTTTTAGACTACCGCTCGGCATAGCGGGCGGCTGCCCAACTCACGGCTTGCTTATTGAGCAGGAAGCCCAAACCAATCAGGCCTACGATAATGGCGATGACCATAATGATGTACTGGCCGGCGCCATAGAGGAAGTAGGCCAGGACGAAGGCGAAGAGATTGGCGCAGAAAACTGGGCCACGGCCCCAGCGCTTACCCCTGAAGAGGAATAGGCCACCAAGGCCCACAGCACCGAAGATAATGATGAGGAAGATGGCATTGGCATAGCCAAGGCCGCCCTGAATGAAGCTTGCAGAGCCGCCATTTTCCACCACAAGGTCAGAAACCGGACCATGGGTGGCCTGATGGATAACCTGGGCGATGGCGTAGATAATGCCAACCAGGCCCTCCAGCATGCCGAGGATGCCGGCATAGCGGACGGGTGCGGGTGGAATTTCTTTTTCTTCGGTAGTGCTCACGGTAGATTATTGTACCCGACTGCGCGCGCATGCTGGCCAAATAAGATAATCCTTAAGGTTACGGATCCGTAGCACGCTGATCGCCAAAACTCAAATAATCCAGTCACAGGAGTCACAGAAATGACCTTTTCATTCTTAGCCTAGCCTAATCTTCCCTACTAGATCGTGGCCTTTTAGAATTTATATGAGCTTGGTCACATTTTTAAAAAAGTATTTACTTTTCCTTAATTCCGTGCGATTATTTTCTAGTAATACTTAATATATTCTTAATTTCTCACCCGAAGGAGACCACATGGATTGGCGTCATCGCGCTGGTTGCCGTAACTCTGACCCAGAGCTGTTTTTCCCAGTAGGTAACTCTGGTCCGGCGCTCCAGCAGATTGCCGAAGCCAAGCTGGTTTGCAATTCCTGCCCTGTCACCACTGAGTGCCTAGATTGGGCTCTTTCCACTGGTCAAGACGCTGGCGTCTGGGGTGGCATGAGCGAAGAGGAGCGTCGCGCCCTCAAGCGCAAGAACCGCACCCGTGCCCGCGTACGTGCACAGATCTAAGCCTTTTGGTAAAGTAACAACAGATCACTGTATTTGAAGTCTAGAAGGAGACTAGCATGAGCAAGCGCGGTCGTAAGCGCAAGGATCGTCGTAAGGGCAAGGCAAATCACGGCAAGCGCCCTAACGCTTAAGTTCCTAAGGAGGCAATTTGCCTCCTTTTTCTTTTATGGTGTAGATTCAAAAACATCAGGTGTGTTACTCGGTTGGAGGCACGAACCTGAGTTTCTCAGAGCAAAAGAGAAACTCGTTCGCGCACGTCCATGACCGGGTTTTTCTTTTGTAAAAACCCGAGTTATGAAGGATTCACACCAATGCGTGACTATCAAAAGCTCGCAGCTGACGTCCTTGAGGCCGTCGGCGGCGAAAGCAATATCCGCCAGGCTTCGCGCTGTGCAACCCGACTTCGTCTTGTCCTCAAGGAAACCCCTGAGGATGCCATCCAAAAAATCAGCCAAATGACTGGTGTTATTACCGCGCTGGAAAAAGGCGGCCAGTTCCAGGTTGTGATTGGTAACCGTGTCGGCGAAGTCTATGAGGCTTTCATGGACATGGTCGATATCGATGAGGGTGCTGACCTTGGCGAAAACAAGGCTTCGGTCATGAACCGCATTATTGCCACCATGTCAGCCTGTATGACGCCTTTTGTCTATGTTTTGGCCGGCGCCGGCCTTATCCAGGGCATTCTCATCATTGTTCGCATGATTTATCCGAACTTTGAAAATACCGGTGCCAATGCTGTCTATGACTTCATTTCCTGGGCACCATTTACCTTCCTGCCCGTACTGATTGCCATTTCTGCGGCGGCCCATTTCAAGGTCAATACCTATATTTCGGTGGCCATTGCGGCAGCCCTTGTTTCACCCACCTGGACAGAACTTGCAGGTCACATAGCAGATGGTGAAAAATTATCCTTCTTTGGCATCCCGCTAACCGGCACCACTTTCACCTCCACGGTCATTCCGCCGATTGTGATGGTCTGGGTGCTTAGCTATGTTGAGCGCTTCTGCAAGAAGATTCTGCCCGCCACTGTCTCCCAGCTCTTCACCCCGCTTTTGTGTCTGGCCATCATGGTGCCTGCCACCTTGCTCGTTATCGGCCCTATTACGCAGGGTGGCGCAAGTGCCGTGGCTGATGGCTATAACTGGCTGGTGGATCACGCCCCAATTCTTGCCGGAATTCTTGTTGGTTCCCTGTGGCAGGTTGTTGTTATTTTCGGTGTTCACTGGGGTCTTGTGCCACTGGCTATTGTCAACCTGGAAACCTATGGTGAGGACACCTTCCAGATCTTCTGCACCATTGCCCTTATCGCCCAGGTGGGCGCGACCGCTGCTGTTTTCGCACGCTCTAAGGTAGCTAGTCGACGCAACCTTGCTGCCTCTGCAACGGTCACCGGCATTTTTGGCATCACTGAACCTGCCATCTACGGTGTAACTCTGCCTCTGAAGAAGCCATTTATTCTTGGCTGTGTGGGCGGCGCGATTGGTTCGGTCGTCGCAGCGCTCGCTGGCGTGCACCAGTATGTTTATGCAGGCCTGGTTAGTCCACTGACCATCGTCAATGCCTATAAGGCAGGAACTAGTTCGCTTACGTGGATGATTATTTCTTGCGTGATTGGTTTTATTGCGGCCTTCCTGCTTGTGTGGATTTTGGGCTTCAAGGAGCAACACCCTGAGGATGAGCCGGCTGAGGCTCACACTGATCCCGCAGCTCTTAAGCACTTTGAGGATGCAACCAAGGAGGGCACGGTTATCGCAAGCCCTCTCTCTGGTGTGGTAATTCCGCTTTCTGAGGTCGATGATCCGGTCTTTGCTTCAGGTTCCATGGGACACGGGCTCGCCATTAAGCCAACTGATAATACGGTGGTGGCCCCGGCCGATGCCACGGTTGTGACTGTGCTGCCATCGCGTCATGCCATTGGCTTGCGTACCGACGAGGGCGTCGAACTGCTCATTCATGTGGGCCTGGATACTGTTAGCCTGCAGGGTAAGCCATTTAGCAGCCATGTGGAAAAGGGCCAAAAGGTAACCAAGGGTACACTTCTAATTGAGTTCGATCGTGCCGCCATTGATGCTGCAGGTCTTAGCTGTGTGACCCCGGTTGTGATTACCAATTCCAAGGACTTCCCTGGTTTCCTCCCAACCCCAGTCACGAAGGTTGAGGCCGGCGAAAATCTTGCTGTGGTCAGCGCCGAATCCTCACTTGCAAGCACTATTTAAGGAGAATAATGTCCACCAATTCAGCTTTTCCTGCTGATTTTCTCTGGGGCGGCGCTGTTGCCGGCCACCAATTTGAAGGCGGCTGGGATGCCGATGGCAAGGGCCCAAGTGTTGTTGATGTCATGACCGCGGGTGCCCATGGTGTGCCCCGTCGTATTACCGAGACCATTGAGCCAGGTGAGTTTTATCCAAATCACGAGGCCATTGACTTCTATCACCGCTATGAGGAAGATATTAAGCTCTTTGCGGAGATGGGTCTTAAGTGCTTCCGCACCTCCATTCAGTGGTCGCGTATTTTCCCAAAGGGCGATGAGCTAGAGCCCAATGAGGCAGGTCTAGAGTTCTATGACCGTGTCTTTGATTGCCTGCTTGAGCATGGCATTGAGCCGGTTATTACGCTTTCCCACTTTGAGCTTCCTCTGCACCTGGCCCGCGAATATGGTGGTTTCCGCAACCGCAAGGTAGTGGATTTCTTCCTCCACTTCGCTGAGACGGTGATGGAGCGCTATAAGAATAAGGTCAAGTATTGGATGACCTTTAATGAGATTAATAACCAGTTCAACCTGGCTAATCCCATTTTCTTGTGGACCAATTCCGGTGTGACTCTTAGCCCTGAGGATAATGGTCTTGAGGTGCTCTACCGCACGGCACATAATGAGGTTGTGGCCTCGGCACTGGTGGTTAAGCGTGGCCATGAGATTAACCCTGATTTCAAAATTGGCTGCATGATTGCCATGACCACGGCATATCCATACTCCTGTAATCCCGAGGATATTATGCAGGCAGAGATTGCTAACCGTGACCGCTTCTTCTTCGGTGATATCATGGCCCGTGGCCACTACCCTGCCTGGACCAAGCGCTTCTTTGAGCTCAACAATATTGATCCTGGTATTTTGCCTGGCGACGAAGAAATCCTCAAGGCCGGTACTGTGGACTACATCGGCTTTAGCTACTATCTGACCACCGCTGTGTCCGCAAATCCTGAAAATACAAGCGATGATCCGCTATTTAAGGATGTAGTGCCAAATCCATACATTGGTGCCTCCGATTGGGGTTGGCCTATTGACCCAGTGGGCCTGCGTGTGACCCTTAACCAGCTGTGGGACCGCTATGAGCTGCCAATGTTCATTGTGGAAAATGGCTTCGGTATGGTCGATGAAGTCAATGAGGATGGTTCTATTGCCCTGGACCAGCCACGTATTGATTATCTCTCGGCACACATTGCCCAAATGGCCAAGGCTGTTAATGAGGATGGGGTTGAGCTCCTGGGCTATACTCCATGGGGCATTATTGATCTTGTGTCCTTCACCACTGGTGAGATGAAGAAGCGCTACGGCCTTATCTATGTTGACCGGGATAATGAGGGTAATGGCACCCTGGCTCGTCGCAAGAAGCCATCCTTTGAGTGGTACAAGAAAGTTATTGCTACCAACGGGGAATCTCTCTAAACTAGCTCTATGGAAATTATCCGGGCTATAAACCATAATGCTGCTCTTGCCTATGATAATGGCCGCCAGGTCATGGTCCTGGGCAAGGGTATTGGTTTTGGGAAAAAGATGGGGGACACCATTGACCCCAACGCAGTTGAGCAGGTATTTGTGCCAGATGATGTGCATAACCCTGCCCTCATTTCTGAAATTTCGCTACAGTCCTATGAGATAGCCCGCGAAATAGCTGGTCCCGGCGCGCCACAGGCCCTGATTATTGGACTTGCCGATCATTGTGATTATGTGGTTAAGCGCACCAAAGAGGGCCTCACTCTTGACTATCCCCTGCGTTTTGAAATTGCCCAGCTCTACCCCACTGAGCTAAATCACGGCAAGCACGCAGTGAAAATTCTGCACGAACACTACCCTGAGCTGCAGTTTTCTGAGGATGAGGCGGTGGCTTTCGCCATGCACTTTATTAATGCCCAAGGTGGAAAAATAGCTAATGCCGAGTTAATTGCATTGATTCTCGCGAGTGCAGAAAAAGAATTAGGCTGCCCCTTGGATTCTGAATCCCACGAGGTCAGCCGTTTCATTACCCATATTCGGTATCTTCTTGCCCGCCGTGAACGAGGGGCAGAAACCAAGAAGCGTATTTCCTTACCTATAGCTACTGAGCATCCAGAATCCTATCTGGCTGCCCAGCACATCGCGCACGCAGTGGGCGGTCCCCTGCAGGACCTTAGCCCTGAGGAGACTGCTTATCTTGCGCTCCACCTTGCAAACTTAGCTGCATCACAATCCTGATGCGCAAAGCCTCGGGTGCTTGAACACTACAACTACGGCGCAGTAGGGCACGCACTTCCTGCTCAATGCCCAAGGTAGCAAAGCACTCGGGGCATTTTTCTACCTGCTGGCGCAGCAGTTCCTTGCGGGCGGCATCACAGTGGCCGTCGATAAGCTCAGTTAGAAGCTTGAACGTCTCTTCACAGCGCATGTTTATTCCTTCCCGGCCTTAATAGCTTTATTCTGGACACCAATACCTTGTTCGGCGGCCACTTCCTTCAACGCCTCACGGAGCTTTTTTCTTCCACGATGAAGGCGCGACATGACCGTACCAAGAGGAACGTCGAGAATATCGGCAATTTCTTTATAGGGAAGGCCCTCAATATCGGAATAGTAGATGACCATGCGGTAGTCGTCGGAAAGCGCATTAAGAGCCTCCGCGATCTCGGTATCGGGCAAAAGCTTGAGCGCCTCAACCTCGGCCGACTCCAAGCCTGTGGACTCATGGGAGGAAGTCGAGAGCAACTGATAATCTGTGATTTCCTCAGCGGAAGTCTCCGTCGGACGACGCTGCGCCTTACGGTAGTGGTTAATGTAGGTATTGGTCATAATGCGGTATAACCAGGCCTTAAGGTTTGTCCCTTCCGTGAAACTATCAAATTTCTCGAAAGCCTTCATATAGGTCTCCTGGACCAAATCCTCCGCATCTGCCGCATTCTTGGTCATGCGCAAAGCACCAGCGTAGAGGGTATCAAGAAGCGGCAAAGCCTCTGTTTGGAAGCGCTCTTTCAAATCCAATTGGGGCATAGTGTAATTTTACATGAGCCAATTTTTATGGCTACCTGTATGCTAATAGGCATGGGAAAAAAGAAGAAAACTGGCGGGGCTACCCCCGCTTTGCAAGCAGTAGCTGATATTGAACACTCTGTCCACACTTTTGAGGGTGGCACTGATCATTTTGGTGATAATGCTGCTGCTAACCTTGACTTTCCCGCGGAAAGAATCTTCAAAACTCTCGTCATCACTGACGGTAAAAACTATGGTGTGGCCTGTGTTCCCGTCACTGGCCACCTAAGCCTTAAGCGTGCCGCTGAGGCCCTTGGTTTTGGCAAACTCTCCATGGCTGACCAGAAAAAGGCACAGTCTTTGACCGGCTATGTTCCCGGCGGCATTAGCCCCCTTGGTCAAAAGCGTCTGCTACCTACCGTTATTGATGAAAGCGCGAAGGACTACCCCACCATTATGGTCTCCGGTGGTAAGCGCGGCCTTGATATCGAACTCAATGCTGAGGACCTGGCTACCCTGACCAAGGCTGTTTTCGGCCCTGTTGCTGGCGAATAGGAAGGCACCCATGACTGACTGGAAAGCACCAAGCACCACTAGCCCAATTGCGGGGCGCGTAAGCATTCCCGGTTCCAAATCCATGACTAACCGTGCTCTCATTCTTGCCGGTTTAGCCGCCGCCAATAGCACCTCTGTGGTGCGCGGGGCGCTGCGTTCCCGCGAT
This sequence comes from Corynebacterium sp., assembly GCA_030530875.1. GTDB lineage: Bacteria > Actinomycetota > Actinomycetes > Mycobacteriales > Mycobacteriaceae > Corynebacterium. The sequence continues at coordinate 52,135 of JAUMUD010000004.1, read as the reverse complement.
AGTGAACTCATGCTTGGTGCGCTGCGTGCCCTTGGTGCCTCTGTGCAGGAACTTCCTGCCGCCCCTGGCAGTACCGTTGGTGATATTCGCATCACCCCACCGGAGCATTTCCATGGTGGCACCGTGGATTGTGGCCTGGCTGGTACTGTCATGCGCTTTGCCCCTGGCCTTGGCGCTTTCGCCCGTGGCACCGTCATTTTTGATGGCGATGAATATGCCCGTAATCGCCCGATGGGCACCATCCTGGATGGTCTTCGTGCCCTTGGTGTGGATGTGGAAGGCGATAGCCTGCCATTCCGTATTGAGGGCACCGGCAGCGTTGCCGGCGGTGAAGTCACCATTGATGCTTCTGCTTCCTCCCAGTTTGTTTCCGGTTTGCTGCTTATGGGTGCGCGCACCGATAAGGGCATTACTGTGCGCCACCAGGGTGGCGCTCTTCCTTCCATGCCACATATTGATATGACCGTGGCTATGCTGCGTGAGGCCGGTGTGACTGTCACTGAGCCTGCTAAGGACACCTGGCATGTGGCGGCTGGCCCTATTGCCGCCAAGCTGTGGGATATTGAACCTGATTTGTCCAATGCCACCCCATTCTTGGCAGCGGCCCTGGCCACCGGTGGTACGGTGCGTACTTTGTGGCCGAAGAAAACCACTCAGCCGGGCGACCAGTTCCGTGATATTGCTAAGGCCATGGGTGGCACGGTTAGCCTGGATGCCGATAGCGGTGAACTCATTGTCACCGGCCCCAAGGATTTGAGCGATCTTAAGGGCATTGAGCTCGATATGTCGGAAATCGGTGAGCTTGCCCCAACCGTGGCTGCCCTCTGTGTGCTGGCTGCGACAGATTCCCGCCTCACTGGTATTGCCCACCTGCGTGGCCACGAAACCAACCGCCTCAAGGCGCTTGTCGACGAAATTAATGCCATCGGCGGTAATGCCGAAGAACTCGAAGATGGTATCGCCATCCACGCCACCCCGCTTGATTCACTCCACGGTGGCCTCTGGCATTCCTATGCGGATCACCGCATGGCCACTGCCGGCGCCATTATTGGCCTTCGTGTTCCCGGCATTGTGGTGGAAAATATTGAAACCACATCCAAAACCCTTCCTGATTTTGCCTCCATGTGGACGACCCTCCTTGAAGGTGAGGCCTAATGCGTCGTGGCCGCTCCTATGATGAATCCGATGTAAAGATTCGCCCTGGCAAAGGCAGTCGTCCCCGCACCAAGGACCGCCCCAAGCATGAGGATGCGGTTTTTGGCATGGTCGTATCCAAGGACCGTGGGCGCTGGGGCGTGCATATTAATGGCATTACCGTTAACTGCATGCGTGCCCGCGAACTTGGCCGCACCCCCATCGTGGTGGGCGACCAGGTAGGAGTGGTCGGCGATATTTCCGGCAAACCCGGCACCCTTGCCCGCATAGTCAAGCTTGCGGACCGTCACAGTGTGCTGCGCCGTACTGCTGATGACACTGATCCCTATGAGCGCATTGTGGTGGCCAATGCTGACCAGCTGCTCATTGTGTGTGCCCTGGCCGATCCACCACCCCGCACGGGTTTTGTGGAGCGTGCCCTCGTCGCCGCTTTTGTGGGCAATGTGCGCCCTGTCATTGTGCTTACTAAGTCTGATCTTGCGGACCCAACAGAATTCGCCCAGGAATTTGAGGCCCTGGATGTCCAGGTGGTTGTCTGCGGCATTGAAGACCCTATTGAGCGCGTCACTGAGATTGTCAATGGCAAAGTCAGTGCCCTGATTGGCCATAGCGGTGTGGGTAAATCCACCCTCATGAACCGTCTTATCCCTGAGGCCTCCCGCGCCACCGGTGAGGTCTCCGGTGTGGGCAAGGGCAAGCACACCTCCACTCAGTCCGTAGCCATGGAGCTACCGGAGGGCGGCTGGCTCATTGACACCCCTGGTGTGCGCTCCTTCGGCCTTGCCCATGTGGACGCCGACACGGTCATCGACGTATTCGATGACCTCAAGGAAGCCGTGGAAAATTGCCCCCGCAGCTGCTCCCACCTCGAGCCCGGCTGCTACCTGGACACTCTCCTGGACAAGGATGATGCCACAGCCCGGCGCGTCATTGCCGTGCGTAATCTCTTGGAGAAACTACGCACCAATGTTGCCTGGGAGAATTAATCCCGAGCCCGGTACTACTTGTGCTGGGCTTTTCTTATATCTCTTGTTCTCTAGTAATCCGCTGTGGCTTATTCGTGGGCGGAGGACTGTACTGTGCGTGGCATCTGGCGATAGGCCAGAACCGCAGTAGCAATCATCAGTGCCGCACTAATAAGGGACACAACAACCATGGCGCCATTAAAAGCACCGCTGGCTGAGACATAAGATTCAGCATCAAGTAGACCGCGCTCAAGGCTTGTGTGGGCGGTAGCAATGGAATCAGCATAACCGCCATTAAACCTGTAGAAAGCAGCCATCAAGGAGCCGAGGATGGCAATACCCATACCGGCACCAAGCTCGTAGGAAGTCTCCGAAATTGCGGAGGCTGCACCACTGCGGTCTGCTGGGGCAGAACCCACAATCGCATCAGTACCAAGGGCGAAGCCAAGGCCACCGCCCAGGCCCACAAAGACGAAGCTAATGCAGATGAGCAGAATAGAACCGTGGTGTTCGGAGAATGCCAGGCCAATAAAGCCAATGGAGTTAATCACCAGTGACAGAGCCATGGCACCGTTGACGCCGAAGTTGCGGGCAGCAACAGCGGCAACCACCACAACAAAGGTGGCGCTCACAGCATTTGGCAGCTCAATTAGACCCGCATGGAGTGGGTCATAGCCGCGGACAAACTGCAGGTACTGGCTGAAGAAGTAAATCAGACCAGAGGTAGCAAAAACCGCGATGAACTGCACGATAATGGCGCTACGGAAAGAGGGCAACTTAAAGAGCGTGAAGTCAAAGAGTGGCTCGACCATCTGCCTCTGCCTTCGGGCGAAGCACCAAGCACAAACAAGACCAATAATAAAAAGTGGCAAGATGCTTAACTCAAAGCCATTAGCAAAGAGGTGCTTGACCGTATAGACCAGCGGCACAATGGCGAAGATGGAGAGCAGCACGCTTGGAATATCAATAGGGCCACTCTTTTCATTGCGGGATTCAGGAAGAAGAATCAGGCCGGCAATAATAATGACTGCTGCCATTGGGGCATTAATCAGAAAAACACTGCCCCACCAGAAATGAGCAAGTAGGATGCCACCGATAAGTGGACCAAAGGCAGCACCGGCAGAGGCACCCGCAGCCCAAATGGAAATGGCTGTGGTGCGCTGACGCGGGTTCTTAAAGATGGTGCGAATCAGCGCCAGTGTGGAAGGCATGAGACCAGCACCGGTTGTGCCCATGAGTGCACGGGCAATAATCAGAACCAGCGGGCTTGGTGCGAAGGCAGCAAGCAAGGAAGCAGCACCAAAACCAAAGGCCGAGAAAATCAGAAGTTTCTTGCGGCCAAAGCGGTCAGCAACATTGCCCATGGTGATGAGCATGCCGGAAATCATGAGGGAGTAGATATCACCGATCCAGAGAATCTGCGTACCAGAGGCATTAAGGGCATCAGTGATCGATGGGATCGCCAAAGACAGCACCGTCGCATCCACTGTAAGAAGCACCACCGCAAGAACGAGGATGGAGAATGCGAACCACTCGCGCTTCGTCGCACGGGGAGTACCAAGAGTCCCCGTTGAATTCACGATTGGCGTGGCCACTGTTATCTAGTCCTTTCAATAATTTTTATCAACCGACCGGGTGGTCGGTTAAAGAATGACAAGTTGATTATACATATTTTGTTCCTTACCGTCCAGTCGGTCGGTTCATGATAGAGTGTTGATATGACTTCCACGCGACAATCTAGCAGCAAAGGCACTTCTACCAGGGCTAACCGAAAGTCCCCTCGTCAACGCAATGCCCAGCGCTGCAAGGAAAAAGTCATTGAAACTGCGGAGCGACTCATCGCTTTGAACGGTTCTGCAGTCAGCATCAACGACATTGCCCGCGAAGCTGGCTACTCCAAATCCGGCGTTCTTCACCACTTCCCCACCCGCGAGCACCTACTCCAAGAGGTTGCGGTAGCTACCCAGGCGCGTTTCGACGACCTCGTCGCTTCCTACCTAGACCCCGAAGACACTAAGCCTGGCCGATGGCTCCGAGCATATATTCGCGCATTATGCCAGGACACAGACGCGGTGAGCCAATTTTTCCGCTCCAGCGCCCTCTGGCTTGAATTCAAGAAAATCCCACTAATCGAGGCTGCCATTGCCGCCGACAATAAGCTCTGGACCAGGCGCTTTACCATGGATGGCACCGACCCAGTTATTGCCAAACTCATTGAGCGTGCCACCGAGGGTATCGCCACCGCTATCAGCCAAGGCGATGATGATATCAACAACGTAGAGGCCACTGTGGAGTTACTCCTGAGGCTCAGCTACATCACCACCGAAGAGGCCCACAACAGCTCAGCCATGGAGGCCGCAATTAGCACAATTTTACCTCAGTAGGCCCCTGACCTGCCGAAACTAAACTTACCCTCGCTATGTAACTTTACATGCTCCATGTAAATTTGCACTCGCCGTGCAAGTTTTATATACTGACTTCCGTTGCGTTAACGGACTGCTCGTTGACGAAGAAAACTCTTAAGTATCCAAGGAAGTCACATGGCAAACTATCTCTACAAACTTGGCCGCGCCGGCTATAGGCATGCGTGGCGCTTTATCGCCGTCTGGGCGATTATCCTGGCACTCTTCGGCATAGGTGCCGCCCAGCTTTCCCGCCCAATCGGCAACCACTTCACTATTCCTGGCATTGACTCCGTCACCACCCAGGAAAAGATGCAGGAACTTTTTGGCACTGGTGACCTGATTAACCTGCCAAAATCCACCCTGGTTCTTAAGTCCCTGGACGGCAAGCCACTTTCCGATCCTGAGCACATGACCGAGATGAAGAATCTCGTCGACAAGCTCAAGGATGCCCCTGAGCTGCGCGACCGCGACCAGATTGTGGACCCAGTCAATGGTGCCGCTCTCATGGCCCAGCAGCTCACCGCTCTCAAGCAGCAGCAGGGCATTCCAGCCGAGCAGATTGCTAGCGACATCGCAGCGGTCACTCCACTGAGTGCTGATGGCATGGTGGGTACCATCGAGATCAACCTTGATGGCGAAAAGTCCACCGACATTACCGCTGAACAGCGCGAAGCCATTATCAACATCATTAATGAATCTGTCGATTCCGATCTTCAAATCACCTATGAAGGTGCTGGTCTGATTAGCCCAGTTCCTGAATCCGGCGTTTCTGAAATCATCGGCCTGCTCGTTGGTGCTTTGGTTCTCGTCCTGACCTTCGGTAGCCTCATTGCCGCTGGTACCCCACTTATCACCGCCGTTGTTGGTGTGGGTCTTGGTGCTCTTGGCCTGACCATTTCCACCTATTTTGTTGGCGACCGCCTCACCTCTAACTCCGCAATTCTGGCCTCTATGCTCGGTCTTGCTGTGGGTATTGACTACGCCCTCTTTATCGCCAGCCGTTTCCGCACCGAAATGATCACCATGCTTGGCGCTAGTGGCATGAGCCCACGCCAGTTCGCTAAGGCCATGCGCGGCCTGAATAAGGAACAGCGCGCCCACGCCATGGGTATTGCCGTAGCAACCGCTGGTTCCGCCGTGATTTTCGCCGGCGCAACAGTCATTATCGCCCTGGTAGCCCTGTGGGTGGTCCGCGTACCATTCCTGATTTCTATGGCCATGGCAGCCGCCTTTACAGTTTTCCTCTCTGTTTTGGTCGCACTTACCCTCCTACCAGCCCTTTATTCCCTGCTTGGTACCCGCGTCTTTGCCGGCAACTGGGTTCCAGTCAAGGTTCCTTCCCCTGAATCTTCGAAGCCAACTATGGGTACCCGTTGGGCACGTAGCCTGCGCAAGCACCCAGTAATGTATACGGTCGCCACCGTATTGTTGCTCGCCATTATGTCTATCCCTGCCTTTAGCCTGAAGCTTGCTATGCCAACTGATGGTTCGGAGGCCAAGGGTAGCCCGGCGCGTATTTCCTATGAGGTTGTGGAAGAGGCCTTTGGTCCTGGCCGTAATGCCCCAATGATTGTGCTCATCAATAATAATGATGTGGCCCAGGATGCCCGTTTTGGCACTGTCTATAAGGCAGTGGAGATGCTCAATGACACCGAGGGTGTGGTAAATGCCCAGGCTATTGCCACCACCGATGATATGTCCTATGTTGAGATTCTTGTTACCCCAACCTCCGGTGCTACGGATGCAGAAACCTCCACTACCCTGCAGCATATCCGCGATGACCTGCCAGTTTTTGAGGCTGAGACTGGTGCAACCTATGGTGTGACCGGCATGACCCCAATTTATGACGATATGAGTGAGCGTCTTGCTGATGCTTTGCTCCCTTATATCGCAATTATCCTGGTCCTGGCCTTTGTCATGCTGATGGTTGTCTTCCGCTCCATTTGGGTGCCACTGATTGCTACCTTGGGCTTTGCACTGTCCGTTGGTGCCGCTTTTGGTGCTACCGTGGCTGTTTTCCAGTGGGGTTGGACCAATATCCAGAATGATCCACAGCGCGTGATTAGCTACATTCCTATCCTGCTCACTGGTCTGGTCTTCGGCCTGGCCATGGACTATGAGGTCTTCCTTGTATCCCGTATGCGTGAGGAATTCTCCCACGGCCATGAGGCCCACCATGCCACCGAAATGGGCGTCAAGTACGGCGCTCGTGTGGTTACTGCCGCCGCTATCATCATGGCTTCCGTCTTCTTCGCCTTCATGGGTATTGATATGCTGCTCATGCGTATGATCGGATTCGGTCTCGGCATTGCTGTGCTTTTCGACGCCCTCATTGTACGCATGACCCTCGTACCTGCGACAATGTATTTGTTGGGTGATCGTGCCTGGAAGATTCCATCCTGGCTCAAGCTTCCTCATGTTGATATTGAGGGTGCCAACCTGGATAAGTCCCTGGGCCAGGATGTGATGGCTGATCCTAAGACCCTGGAACCTCTCGGCGTAAAATAGAAGCTGATGACTATGTCTTTGCGAGAACAAAAGAAGGCTGAAACCCGCACCGCCCTTGGCCGTGCTGCTGCTGGGCTCATCTTGAATGAGGGCCAGGCTGCTGCCACAGTCAGCGCCGTGGCCAAGAGTGCGCGAGTTTCCACCCGGACTTTCCATAATTACTTTGGCTCTGTGGAAGATGCCCTTGTGCACTTTGTCAATGAGCAGTTCCAGCGCTACCTTGATGTCGCCGTGCAGCGCATCAAGCAAGGGGATACTGTCATGGAAGCCCTCGAGTATGTGGTTTTGGAATGTCCTGAAGGACGCGAAGACCCCATTAGCTCCTATCAGTCCGCTGTTGCCATTTGCTCCCAGCTTCCTGAAGCTGAGGCTATTCTTGGCACCCTGTGCAATAACCTCGTTGTTCGCACCTTGAGGGATGCCATCCCTGAGTTTTCGCCCACCGAGGAAGAAAGTGCGATGGTCGCCATTGTCTCCACGACCATTGCCAATGTCACCCTCGGTTGGCGAAATGGCAAAGAACAGCTGGAATCTCCAGATACAACCCTGGAGGACGCCTATCGTCTACTGTTCCGCGCCCTCAAGCGCGGGGCCAGCGACATGCCCAGCCTCAACACCAAACTAGGAGGTTAATAAGAACTAAGCCGAAATAATAACTAGTAGAAAATTTGAATTCAGCATTCATAATGGGTGGTACTCCGCTTCCACCCATTTTTTGTACCCTCAAAACCAACCAAAGCCACCAGTTCGCGCTGAAGATTTAACCTCAACATGCCTATAACCAGCCACTTTCCGCACTACCCCCAAAGGCCCGCAGCACCACGAGGCAACCACGTCGAACCCGGATCCCACCACCAAGTCAGCAAGCATTAAGCAAGCTCCGCCTTCGACCTGCTCTCACGGCACTGGCACTCACGTTGTTTAAACAAGACATGAAAAAACCGCACATAGCGGGTGTTGCTATGTGCGGTGGAAGCAGGATTTTACTTGCCGATGGTATTAACCAGGTGCTGTAGGCCCTGCTTCACGGTTGGGCGCATGGCCTTGACTAGCTTAAGGCCAGGGCGCAGACCGTGGCGCTTACCGTGGGCGTCGGCACCAATATGCAGCTGGGATTCAATCTCAGGGGTGAAGGCCTTATTGGATCGAACCTCAGGGGCATTATGGCGGGAAGCTGCCAGGAAGCGGTTAGGCAGTGTGAGCTTGAGCAGGGTGCGCTGCACCTTCAAGAACTGTGCTGGGAAGGAGTCGACGTTATAAGGAATGTCATACTCTTCGCACAGAGCGCGGACCTTGACACCGACCTCAGCGTAGCGGTTGGATGGCATATCCGGATAGAGGTGGTGCTCAATCTGGTAGTTGAGGTTACCGGAGAGAATGGTCATAATCTTGCCGCCATAGAAGTTAGCGGAGCCAATGATCTGACGCAGGTACCACTCATTGCGATCCTCATTGGCCAGCTGCTCCTTGGTGAAGGTCTCAGCCTCATCAGGGAAGTGACCGCAGAAGATGACCATATATGCCCAGACAGAACGCATCCAGTTAGCAATGGCATTGGCTTTCATGGTCTTGAAGAAGTTCGGGCCAGAAAGCAGTGGCCAGAAAACATAGTCCTTGAGCACCTGGCGGCGGGACTTGCGCACGGCCTCCCAGAAGCGAGGAGCAGTTTCCTTCCAGGACTGGCGGCCAGCAAAATAGCGGCCCAGCTCAACATCGTAGAAGGCAATAGCCCACTGGAACAAGCTGGCCAAAAGCACATTGGTCAAAGGCTGGAAGGCATTAAAAGGCTGCCACTTACGGTCGCGGGTCACACGGAGGATACCGTATCCCACGTCATTGTCCTTACCAATAATATTGGTGTACTTGTGGTGGACGTAGTTGTGGGAGTGCATCCACTGGGAGGATGGGCAAGTCATATCCCATTCCCAGGTGGTGGAGTGGATCTCAGGGTCATTCATCCAGTCCCACTGGCCGTGAATAATATTGTGGCCAAGCTCCATATTTTCCAGGCCCTTAGCCAGGAACAAACCAATAGTGCCCGTCCAGAAGGCAGGCTTCTTGTGGCTAAAGAGCAAGGTGGCACGGGATACAGCCTCAAGGCCACGCTGGAACTTAATCAGATTACGCACATAACGTGCATCTTTCTCACCGAGGCTGTTATCAACCTCGTGCTTGATTTCATCAAGACGTCGACCGATTTCCTTAATATCCTCATCGGTCAGGTGCGCATAGGCCTTAATATTATCAATCGCCATTTTTCCTCCTTAGGCCTTGATTCGACAATCGCCAGCGGCTACAGAAACACAGGTACGAACACGCTCACCAGGACCCAGAGTCTCACCGGTGCGCAGGTCACGGGCATAACCATCCTCAAGTTCGCACACGCAGGTCTGGCAGATACCCATGCGGCAACCATATGGAAGGTGCACGCCGAGTTCCTCGCCCGCCTCAAGCAAGGTGGTGGCGCCATCAAAATCGGCCTCGGCACGGTCACCGAAGGAAATGTGGCCACCCTGTGCGTCACTCTCGCGATTCAGAACGAAAGTCTCAGAACGAACATCAACCTCATTGGCCTCGCCCCAGGCCTTCACCATATCGATGAAGCTGGTTGGACCACAAACATATGCCACACTGCCCTGTGGTTTTTCGACGAACTTGTCGAAGTCAGTACTCGAAAGTCGGCCATCAACGCTGGAGATGCGGTTGATGACGCGAAGACCAGCGGCCTCCATACGAGCAATATCAGCACCGAAGAGCAGGTGCTCCTGCATGTGAATGGTGTTAAAGAGGACGCAGCGCTTAAGGGCGGCAGCGTCGGTCTGCTCAATGGTGCGCAGCATGGAGATGATTGGGGTGATACCAACGCCAGCAGCAGCGAAAATCATCTTCTCTGGCAGTGGGTTGCTCAGGTGGAATTCACCAGCAGGAGCAGCCAAACGCACAACCTGACCTGGCTTGGCATAGGCAAGCAGGTGGTTAGAGAGGGTACCATCCTGAACTGCGCGCACGGTCACGGTGAAAATCTCACCCTGAATGAAAGTTGGGGCGCAGGTCAGCGAGTAGGAACGCCAGGTGAAACGGCCATCGATAGCCACGCCAATGCCAATGAACTGGCCGGCATTGAATTCCACTGGCACACCCCAACCTGGCTCAATGGCAAGGCTGACGGTGTCTTCGGTTGGATGCTCAACCGAAATGATCTTGCCGCGGAACTCGCGGGCCGACCACAGTGGGTTGATCAGATGGGTGTAATCATCCGGAAGCAATGGTGTAGTAAAGCGACGCAGCAAGCCACGTACGCCCTTAAGGCCATCACGGATTGGCATAAAAGTCTCCTGAAGGGAAGTCGTTGAGGTTACGAGACCGTAGTTTACCAAAAGGTAAGTTTCATGCGCAAAGTAAGACAGCCAAAATTTTTCAATTCACAGTTACTTTACAGAAAACCCAAATACGCAAATAGAGGCCCACTTTCGTGAACCTCCAGCTAAAAATATTTGTTTTAGATGATTAAACATCTAGTGAGTCTAAAGTCAACAATCCGAGTTCTGTGGAGTCGAACCAAGCCAGAAGTTGGTCCAAAGCATCGCCCACAGTCAGCTGCGCATCCTCATCACCGATCTCAGCGCGGTCAAGAAGTGGTAGAGCCTTTTCCACGAAGGTTTCACCCTCAGCAGTATCCACGTGGAAGGCAATAATGTCGCTGTATTTGAGGTTGCCGTCGATACGCACCAAGGATTCCGTCAACTCAGGATCGAAGCTCAGGCGCGAATCGGGGATCTCAGCAGTAATCACCACGCGGCGGAGTGGGAAATGGCTATCCTGCCCGATGGTGAGCAGGCGCAAACTTGCCAGGGAGGCATCATTGAAGGCGAAATAATCAATCTCCTCGGCATCCCCCTCATTGAAAGAACCAAGAAGAGCTGGGGTTACCGCGAAACCATAGCCCATGCGGATTGGCATTTCCTGGGCTTCGGAGAGCTGGTGAAGCATATCAAAAGTGGCGGGAATATAGACGCGCATGAGGCTCCTTAAAATTCGCCGGGGAGCTTAAATAGGCCCTGGAGCTCCACGACGGTTCGGTCAAATTGCTGGTAGTAGCAGCCAACAAGGCCATTATCTACTGCTGCACGAATATTTGTTATGGAATCATCGACCATGACGCACTCATTGAGGGGTGCATGGACGGTCTCGGCGGCGTATTCGAAGGCGCGCCTATCGGGCTTGGCAAATCCAATTTCCCCGGAGAGGCACACGGCATCGACAATGCCACGATATTCCCATTCACGAATTGGCTCCGAACCAGGACCGCCGGGATCATTGGACAAGATGGCAATTTCCACGCCCTCGGCTTTGGCCGCGGTAAAGAAAGCACGCCAACGGCGCTGCTCCTCATCAGTACCATCTAATACGCCGCAATAATCGACGATCAAACCCTTCACGGGGCCATTCTCCTTCGGTTTCCTAATTTTCTTTGGCCAAAATCGCATTCGTGCTAAACTTATTTTTACCTCTATATTACCGTTTCCTGTGTGCGTTGTCACTATCCACCAGGTATGTCTCATGACATGTATACTCAGCCCGGCTTTAGCCACATTAAGGCGCCGCGATGCTTCCGGCCGGGCCGCTCATACGCGCCCATGGCACTCGATGCCGGCAATACTCATCCGGGCCACGCGCTACCACTTCCCTGCCCCACCTATGATCCGCTGATTGGTACATTAAGCGCCGAGGAATTTACTGCCTTTGCGACGGTAGCCCTTGAAATGTGTTGCGGTACCAGGCACCCCTCTGCGCGAATGCTATTGCCGGAAGCGCGCTTCCAAGCAGCCCACTTTTACCGCCTGCTTGGTCGCCCCTATAGCTTCAAGCTTAGCAATGGCCGACAAATGGCCGATGCGGTTTTCGGCGAATTCACCTTAGAGAATGGCATTAGCTTTATTTTCACCCTCTCGGTGAAGGTCCATGCCAATCTACTCAAGGTCGCCGATATTTCCCTCGTGCGCCTAGGCACCTACCGCATTATGCGCTTAGAGCGTTCCAAGAACGAAGAAGAAATCTCATCCAAGGAGGACTTATTCAAGGAATAACTTCATTCCTCTTGTCTAAACAAGCCGAAAGCCCCCGCTACTAAGCGGAGGCTTTCTTACTACTACTGGCCACAAGACCCGGAGGGCGATACGCCAGTATCGTCCTACGGCTCCTGCGGGCCGGACTCAGTCATCTGGCTTGGGTCTGGCTCAGGAGCGGTTTCGACCTGGACGGAGGCTGGCTCAGCTGCCTGCACAAACTGGTTGCGCAGCATAAAGAGCTGGCGGACAGACTCTTCCTTCACAGCGTCCTTCATGGCGTTGAACATATCGCCACCTTCCTTCTGGTATTCCACCAGAGGATCACGCTGGGCCATGGCACGAAGGCCAATACCTTCCTTGAGGTAGTCCATCTCATAAAGGTGCTCACGCCACTTCTGGTCAACAACGCTCATGATGACCTGGCGCTCAATATTGCGCATCTGCTCATCGCCACCGATGGAGGCAACGGCATCCTCAAGCTCCTGGTACTGCTTGAGTGCATCATCACAGAGCGCATCGATGAGGTTATTAGGGCGCAACTCACCTGCAGCACCGTACTCGGAGCCGTCGATAAGCTCCTGGTAGCTAAAGCGTGGGGTGAACAAAGAACCAATGGCGGTCCAGAGCTTGCCCAGATCCCAGTCCTCAACATAACCCTCGGCGGTGGCGCCGTGGACATAGGCCTCGATGGTATCGCGGATCATGTCCTTGACCTGGTCGGAAACATCCATGCCCTCAAGGATTTCGCGGCGCTCGGCATAGACGACCTTACGCTGAGCATTCATAACCTCGTCATACTTAAGCACATTCTTACGCATTTCGAAGTTCTGGTTCTCAACCTGGGCCTGAGCACCCTTAATGGCATTAGTGACCATGCGGGAATCAATTGGCACATCATCAGGAACGTTAAGGCGGTTCATCATATTTTCCATGGTGGCGCCAACGAAACGGACGATGAGCTCATCGCGCATGGAGAGGTAGAAGCGGGTCTTACCTGGGTCACCCTGACGGCCGGCACGACCACGCAGCTGGTTATCGATACGGCGGGACTCATGGCGCTCAGTACCGAGAACGTAGAGGCCACCGGCCTCACGAACCTGCTCAGCGAGCTCCTTGGAACGAGCCTTGGCCTTCTCAATGGCCTCATCCCACGCAGCCTCATACTCTTCTGGGGTATCCACTGGGTTCAGGCCGCGCTCACGCAGAGCAATATCGGCGAGAATATCTGGGTTACCACCGAGCACGATGTCGGTACCACGACCGGCCATATTGGTGGACACGGTCACAGCACTTGGCAGACCCGCCTGGGCAACAATCTCGGCTTCCTGCTCATTATGCTTAGCATTCAAAACAGTGTGCTTAATGCCGCGGCTCTGCAGCAGACGGGAAAGGTACTCGGAGCGCTCAACGCTGGTGGTACCAACGAGCACTGGCTGGCCCTTTTCCACATGCTCAGCAATATCCTCGGCCACGGCCGCGAACTTAGCTTCCTGGGTCTTGTAGACAAGGTCAGGGAGATCCACACGCTGAACTGGGCGGTTGGTTGGGATCTGCATCACGTCGAGCTTATAGATCTGGTGGAGCTCGGCGGCCTCAGTTTCAGCGGTACCGGTCATACCGGACAGCTTCTCGTAGAGGCGGAAGTAATTCTGCAGGGTAATGGTAGCAAGGGTCTGATTCTCAGCCTTGATTTCCACATTTTCCTTGGCCTCAATGGCCTGGTGCATACCCTCGTTATAACGGCGGCCCTGGAGCACACGACCGGTGAACTCATCCACAATGAGGACCTCACCGTTGCGGACAATATAGTCCTTATCGCGCTCAAAGAGCTCCTTGGCCTTAATGGCGTTATTCAGGTAGCTAACAAGCTGGGAGTGCTCAGGGGCATAGAGGTTATCAATGCCGAGCTTATCCTCAACCCAGGCCACGCCCTCTTCCTTAATACCAATGGTGCGCTTACGCTCATCTACTTCATAGTGGATATCGCGCTCCATATTTGGCACGAGGCGTGCGAAGGTGGTGTACCACTGGGAGGAAGTATCGGTAGGACCAGAAATAATGAGTGGGGTACGGGCCTCGTCGATAAGAATGGAGTCAACCTCGTCGATGATGGCGAAGTTGTGGCCACGCTGCACGGTCTCAGCCATGGAACGCGCCATATTATCGCGCAGGTAGTCAAAGCCGAGCTCATTATTGGTGCCATAAGTAATATCAGCAGCATAGGCGGCACGACGCTGCTGTGGGTTCATACCGGAAAGAATCACATCAGTGGTAAGACCCAGGAAGCGGTGGACACGACCCATCCACTCAGCGTCACGCTTAGCCAGGTAGTCGTTCACGGTCACAACATGAACGCCCTTGCCGGACAGCGCATTAAGGTAAGCGGGAAGCACACAGGTCAGGGTCTTACCCTCACCGGTGCGCATCTCGGCAACATTGCCGAAGTGCAGGGCCACGCCACCCATAATCTGAACAATATAGTGCTTCTGGCCGAGCACACGCCAGGAAGCTTCACGTGCAGTTGCGAATGCCTCGAGCAGGATATCGTCCAAAGTCTCACCATTTTTCAGGCGTTCCTTGAACTCAACAGTCTTTGCCTTGAGCTCTTCATCGCTCAAAGCAGAGAACTGCTCGTCCAAATTAATAACCTGCTCGGCGGTCTTCTTCAGACGATTAATCGCGCGGCCTTCGCCCACACGCAGAATCTTGGAAAGTAACACGGCCTAAAGCCCCTCTGTTTCTACTTATTACTCACTTAATTCAGAAAAATCTACGATCTTAAATATTACAGGAAAAATACTACGGATTACAGCTTTTTGCTTTTCGACGAAAAATTCCTAGCGTATTTCCATAGAAAAAGACGCCCACCACCCGAGGGCGGCAGGCGCTGTGGTTGTGTGAGACTAGGCTTCAGCCAAAGCAATCAGACCATAGTCATATGCGTGGCGACGATAAACGACGCTTGGACGACCAGTCTCTTCATCAACGAAGAGGAAGAAGTCGTGGCCAACAAGCTCCATTTCGCTCAGGGCTTCGTCGACGCTCATTGGTGTTGCGGTGTGCTCCTTCTTACGCACGACCTGACCTGGAAGAACATCCTCGACAGAATCGGCATAAGGGTCGACATCGTACTTGCCAGCTGGCTCGGTGGAAGCAGCCTCAGTTGCGAGGAACTCGGCGGTGGCTTCACCGGTACCCAGCGGTGCACGGTGACCAGAACGGGAAATCTGTCGACGAGCCTTCACCTTACGCAGGGAGCGCTCCATGCGGGCAAGGGCGGTCTCGAGTGCTGCATAGAAGCTATCTTCCTTGGCCTCTGCACGGGCAATGTGGCCCTTGCCGGTGGCAGTGATCTGAATACGGTCAGTCAGATCGCCGCGGCGTGGGTTATTTTCGTGCTGAAGCTCGACGTGGAAGAAAGTGAGGGTCGGGTCCAGGCGAGCAATCTTTTCAAGCTTGCTGTGGACACGCTCTGCGAAGTGCTCAGGCACCTCTACGTTACGTCCAGTGATGGTGATCTTGAGATCCTTGGTCTCTGGCGTGGTCATAATGACTACCTCCCATACTGTAAAAGGAACGGCAACGGCTTCCGTTGCGTACTACGCAATCAAGTGCGGTAAGAACAGAATAACAGATTTTATGCCCCACAGATACCCACAGCGCCAATTACGTGGCTTCCATGGGCCCGGAGCACATCAGCAGTGGCAGCGATGGTAGCTCCAGTGGTAATGACATCGTCGATCAAAAGCACCCTTTTCGGCGGATCGGAAATCACCTGGATACCGCCCCGTAGGTTTTTGCGGCGCTCGGCGGGACCTAATCCTTCAGAATCAGCCACTTGACCTGTGTGTTTTACAACCATAATGGGTTCTAAACCGGCGAATTTCCCTATCTCCGTGACGATGTCACAGCCGCGCTTTTTTCGGCTCCGATCGGAGGTCGGCGCGGACACAACGGCCCAATTTTCCTCCAAAAAATTGCCCGATGTGAGATATTCCACACCTGCTTTAAGGAGGGCCCCCGCATAGGGAAAGAGGTCATATCGGCGTCGGATTTTAATGTCCAAAATGAGGTTGCGCCAGGGGCCTGAATAGGGGCCCAGCGCATAGAGAGGGCAGCGCGTATCGACGGTAGGAAAGAGCTGGTGAGGGGCCTTCCGAAGTAAAATCATGCACTCTGGACATAGTTCAAAACCGGCTTTTCCGCAGCCCCCACAGCGGGCCGGAATAATGAGCTCGCGCACACTCTTGATTCCATCAAGAATGAGGCTCGGTTTAAGCGACTGCGACCACATGTCCAGGGAGCGTCGATAGTTATGCCAATGAGCACCGAATTTTTTGGCCACTTCCAGCCCCTTCCTCCCCCAAATGGGGGTAGTGAAAAAATACCCTGATCCTATTCCTGTAATTAGCAAAATATGCGCCTATGCACGGGAAATAGGCGCATACCCACTACGTGCAGGAATTTTTGTAATTAACTTTGGGGTGCCAAATTTGCTATGAAACCCTTTTGCTAATATTCTGTAGAGAACTAATTGCGCAGGCTAAAAGCATTAATTGAATTTCATGATAGCAAATCTCGGTTTGCCGTAAAGATTGGATGGGCCAGTATGAGCCATTCTTCCCCTATGCCCCAGAATTCGACGGGCCCCGGGCCATTGATCTTCGTGTTTGCGAGCGATGAGCCAGGTTCGCCTGACTATGTACCGGGTTGGTCAGTGCATACTCGTGCGCGAAGGCCGGTGAGTGAGCTACCACCAAACCCGGATATCCCAGTGGAAGTGCAGCAGGTAATGCACAGTTTCTTGGAGTGGAACCAGGGCTGCCAAAAGCTGATTATCAGTAAGACCAAGGATGCGACCCCGGAGAGCACTGACATGCTTGAGGCGCGCCTGAGTTATTATTTCCAGAATTTTATGCTTCTGGAGCCCACCAGCTTCACCACCAATATCCATACTGTTTTGGATCGAATGCTGCGCTCCCCTGCACAAATGGAAGTTCACTATCTCGTTCCGAAGGATTTGTTAAATTCGGTTGAGCGCATAATTCTTGGCCAAGGCGGGTGCCTTATGCCAGACTGTGAGAGTACCTGGGTTTGCCGTCCGATCGTCAATAATGGCGTCACCAAGGGCGGTTGGGAGGTGCACATGGCCATTGATGTGCGCTACCCGGAGGCCCCAATCCCAGTCCTACTGTGCCCAACTTGTTTCAACAAGCACCATAGCTTTTTGCCCTTCATCCTGGACCTGACCTATGCCAGGATGCATACCTCGGAGGGCTGGGTGGTCTGTGGTGGCGAGCTTACCGGCTTTGTCAAAGTCTGGCTAAACTCCACCTCCCAGGACCCCAATAGGGCGCCAGTCGATCGCGAATCTTTGGCCAATATGGTGGATGATTTTACCTCGGACGCCGATTTAGCTGGGCTTTTATAAACTCACTTGGAAGCGACAATAATGCCGCTTTGGCCGGCCAAGGCTGGCACCTCACGCCAGAATTGGGTGGAATCCGCATTGATTGCCATGCGAAGTGCCGCACGAGCATCGGTGAGATAGATAGTCGATGGACTGATACTCACATTGGTGACTGGTGCGGTGAGGTTGCCCGCCGGCATGCGCGTTACCGAGGAACCATCAAGCTCCACACGCCAAAGCGGTGCGTCTGCACTATTGGTGCCAACAATAATGGAGCCATCCGGTAGCCAGTCCAAATCCAAGGCACTCGTGCCAATATCCGGCGCCACGTCCAAGATGTCGGTGACACTGCGTTCACCAGCATCGGGCCTGGCCACCGTGCCAATATAGACCTGTCCGCCAATAATGAAGGCCACCTGTGTGCCCGATGGAGATAGGCGCACGGTCGTAATATCACCGCTATTGAGGGATTCAAAAGTGCTGGTATCCACATTGACCTGTGCGAATTCACCAGTGGTGCTATTTCGCGATACGGCCACCACCGTGTGATTATCCACCACAACCCACGCCGTGGAACCGCTTGGTTCAAAACTTGGTCGGCTAATGGTCTTAGCTTGGAGCACATTATTCACAGGACCATTGATGGCACCCATGACCAGTGTCTGATCCCCTTGAGCTGTGCTACCAATCACGGCTGCTGCGGTATCCCCAGAAACCGCCATGGTTTGGACGCTGCGCGATGAGCCAAGAGCACCATTGGCAGGGACTAGGACATCGGCTGATGAGCCTTGGACGTCGAAAAGCTGGCCATTGCGCACCGCATAGAGCGTGGTGGTGCCGCTGGTGATTGCATTCGGGTTAAGTTCAGCAACATCGTCCACGGTCATGCTTGGCTGGGACTCATCGAGTGCGACGCCGTCGAGGTCGATGCGATATGGGCCGCTAAAGCCGGCGCGGGCAAGCGTCCAGATGACCTGGGCGGCAAATTTATGGCGGGCATCGGCGTTGAGGCTACCAAATCCGGTGAAATAGTAGACCCCATCGCGCGCACCAGCGAAAGTCGCGCCACTTGGTACCTTAGTAACAAGACCGGCACGCATGCGCGCCTTAGGGCCTTCGACCAGCAGGGATAGGAGCGCCGAGTCGATATTGGACTGCTGGTTATACACCCAGCGGCGGTCGCGTACGAGAATTTTCTCGGTCGGGTCCAGGAAGAAAAGCTCGCGTGGGGTGTAATTGGCCTGCAATTCCGTGCGCTCAATAATCACGCCGCTTGGCAGCTGGTCAATACGCCATTCACCATCAACGCGCTTCAAAACAAAGGTGGCCTCAAGGTTGCCGGAGGTCGGCGTATACACACCACCATTGCCAAGGTTGCCCACTACCCCGCCGCGCACCACATAGGTGACGGTATTGGCGTCCCCTGCGGCACTGGTGGGGTTCAGGGTGGCATTCACATCGATGCGGTCGACGATGGTCATTGAGGTGGAATCATTCCAGCGATTCGACGCATCCTCAGTCAGGAACGCGCGGGCCGCCTGGTGCTGCTGGGTGGGAATACCGGAAGCGGCAAAGAAGTCGCGCAGCAGAAGGTCGGGATCCTCACCGGGTTTCGGGGCGATATTGTCATTGCCCGTTGTTGGGCTAGCAACACTTCTAAGGGCCTGCGGGGTGGTGTCCCCAGGGATACTTGTGCAAGCAACCAAACCGAGGCTTGCACCAAGACCAAGGGCACTAAGTAGGGCCACCTGCGGGCGATAATTTAACCTCTTAGGCATCCTGACCTCCTAGAACCTCAGGTCGGTCTGAATCGTGGCCATCACCGAACTCATCCTCCAGCTCCTCATTACGGCCGGTGCTGTCCTGGCTTCCGAGAGCTTTTTGGTCATAGTTTTTTCGCTCCGTTGGGGCAATAAGGGGCAGCGGGCTTTCCTCATAGTAGGCATTCGGGGTGCGTGGCAGCGTAAGGCGGAAGACGGAGCCAATGCCTGGAGTACCGGTGGCGTCGAGACTGCCACCGTGCAAAACCGCATCCTCATGGGCGATGGCGAGGCCGAGGCCGGTGCCACCCGAGTGGCGCTTACGGCTTGGGTCGGCGCGCCAGAATCGGTTAAATACGAGCTCCTCTTGGCCCTCTCGCAGGCCTACACCTTGGTCGGCCACAGTGATAGCAATGGCCACATCCGAGGCCGCTAGCGTGAGCAGAACGGGGTTTCCTTCGGAGTGGTCGAAGGCATTGGCGAGCAGATTTCGAAGGATGCGCTCAATACGGCGCGAATCCACCGAGACCATCACTGGCTCTGATGGCAGGGAGAAGTACATTGGCACACCCAGGCGGGTGGCAAGCTGCTGCACGCTCTTCCAGGAGGCCTGAATGACCTTGCGGATATCCACGGTGCTCACCGAGAGGTCCGCCATACCGGCATCGTGCCGCGAGATTTCAAGCAAATCCGCGAGTAGTTCCTCAAAGCGGTCAAGCTCACGGATCATAAGCTCGGTGGCGCGGGCGGTGGAAGGGTCGAGTGAGTCCTTCTGGTCGGCAATAAGGTCCGCCGCCATACGCACGGTGGTCAGTGGGGTACGCAGCTCATGGGAGACGTCACTGGTGAACTGTCGTTGCAGGTTACCGTACTCCTCAAGCTGAGTAATTTGTTTAGACAAGCTCTCGGCCATTGTGTTGAAGCTCATAGCGAGGCGCGCCATCTCATCCTCACCGTTGACTGCCATGCGCTCACGCAGGTGTCCTGCGGCAAAGCGCTGGGCAATACGGGAGGCACTGCGCACGGGACCCGTCACCTGGGAGGTCAAGAACCATGCGATACCAATAATGAGCAGAAGCAGAATGACACCACCAATAGCAAACAAAGAACGCAGCAGCGTCATTGTTGCTTCCTCATTATCCAGCGGGAAAACAAGGTAGAGCTGCAGGTCCTTAATATCAGTCTCGCACGGCGTACCAATAATCAGCGCCTTATATCTTTGCCCGTCTTGTCTAGACAAGGTGGCGTATTGGTATGAGACCTGATTTTGGCGCACGAAGGCCTGAAGCTGTGGCGGAATAATGTTGGTCTCCGGGGAACTTATCACCGGCCCATTCGTGCCGCCCTGAATAAGCACCGGCTCAAATTGCGCCACGTTCTCCGACTGGTTACTACCCGCCCTGGAGGTCAGCGCCGAGCGCGCACTATTCAACCGCGCCTGCACCGTATTAGAAGTATCCGTGGAAGAAATCTGTTGCTCCACTGTGGCACGGGCACGGTCAATCTCCGAATCCGCCACATCCAGCTTTCCCTGCATCAGGCGCTGGGCCACAATGGTGATGAGCACCAGACCAATAATGAGCACCACGGTAATGGAGCCGCCAAGCAGGGTCGTAATGGTGCGTACTTGAAGGGAGGTTTTCCACTTCTCCAAGCCGCGCGCCCGCCACCCACGCATGCGGCTATGGGCGGTAGCGCAAAAGGTCAAAAAGCGGTCCCAAAAGCGCGAAGAAAAGGCGGATGATTTTACCTCAACCGCCCGTTGACCAGCATGTTTCCGAAGCCTCACTGTTTTCTTCACGTGCCCCCTAGGCCGGTCCAGTCTTATATCCAACACCACGTACAGTCAGCACAATGCGCGGATTTTCCGGGTCCTTTTCAATCTTCGACCGCAGGCGCTGCACATGCACATTCACCAGACGCGTATCAGCCGCATGCTGATAACCCCAGACCTTTTCCAACAAAGCCTCACGCGTCAATACCTGACCGGGATTGCGCGCAAGTTGCAGCAACAAGTCGAATTCAAGTGGAGTGAGGTTAAGTTCAATGCCGTCGCGACGCACAATATGGCCCGGCACATCAATATCCAAATCACCCACACGCAGGAATTCACCCTCCTGCTTATCATTGCGGCGAAGGCGCGCACGGATTCGCGCGACAAGCTCCTTGGGCTTAAAAGGCTTCGTAATATAATCATCCGCCCCAGATTCCAAGCCCAAAACCACATCCACAGTGTCAGTCTTGGCAGTAAGCATGACAATCGGCACATCCGAGGTTTGCCGAATCGCACGACAAATATCAATGCCATTCATGCCAGGCAGCATCAAGTCCAGCAGAATCAAATCCGGCTTCAGTTCCTGGGCAGTGGCAACCGCAATTCCACCATCAGTAATGGCCACAGGATGAAAACCCTCCGATTCGAGCACAATGGTGAGCATCTCGGAGATGGCAGGGTCATCATCGACGACAAGGATCCTTGGACTCATGCTTTCAATTCTTCCATAATCCTACGGCTAATGGCGCGTGGCTCATCGGCGTGGGTGACACGAACCCACTGCCCATGCCAATTATTTTGTGCCAGGTGGCGGTAGCTGGCCGCGGTCTGTTCCTGCAGGTTGCTATTGGCCTCATAGCGGTCCGGTTCCGCACCGAGCGCTTCCTCACGCCCCTTGGCCCTAGCCCTGGAGATTTCTACCGGTGTATCCAGCAGGATGCTTAGCGACGGCTCCGGCAAAGCGCATTGCCCAAATTCAAAGTCCCCAATAAAGTCTCGAACAGAAAGCATCTCACTTGTTGGAACAAGTCCGGTGTGTTCTTCGCGCACGGCTACGCGTCCCATCGAGTAGGCGGCATTGGAGGCCACATAGCGATCCAAGAGAAGAATGGTATTGGGGTCGGCGGAGGCGTCGAGAAGCTCCTGGCGAACTGCGTACCGATCCAAGCCAAAGAGCACAGCCATGCCGTAGATGCTATCGAGAAGATCGCCGACCTCGCCGCGAAGACCCTTGCTAAAAAGTGGGCCGGTCGGGTGCGCCGAGTAGCGTGGGAAGGCGGATGATTTTACCTCAAGGCCCTCCTGAGCTGCGTATTCTGCAAGTGACCTACTCAGCGTGCTTTTGCCAGCGCCATCAATGCCCTCGATAACAATAATCATGCTATCGAGTTTAGTTCAGTTAGGAGAGCGCCTCAAGGAAGACATCGAGGTCGTAATTTTCCTCTTCCTCTGCGACATGCTCAAGAACTGTCCCAGCATGTTCAATCAACTCATCGCTAGGGCTCTCGCCCACACCCTTGATGAATGGGTAATCCTCCACAGCCTCGGCCGCACTAAAAGGCGCACCTGCCCAAATTGCAGCAATGGTCGCAGCGCAGGCGGCATTGGCGGCCTCATCTGCATTGGCATAGCCATTGGAATCTGCAAGGGTGCAAATATCGACCAAGGTATCTACGAGGTCCTCATAGTTCTCATCCTCGTAGAAATTTGCCAAATCATCCAGGAAGTCCTGATTCTCATCGGCATTAAAGATGTGGATGTCCCATGTAGTCATTGCGCAGTGTCCTTTCACACGTGGCAGAAATGATAAGCAGGATAGATTAGCGGAGTGCTCTGCGGGGCAGACCATGGCCACACCAAGCCGCAGCGCGGTTAGCACGCAAACAGCCTGGACAATCGGCATTACTGCTTAAAACATGATGGCATAAAGACCAGCACCTAAGGTTGATTCTAACCAAAGTGGCCTAGTGTCGCTAATTTACACGACCACACTACCCCCTGCATTTCCTTGAGCATGCAAAATATGGGCCTTGGGCATTGTGGGAACCACCCCTACGCGGTAGTAACACCCCGACCCGAGTCCCATTTTTGCGTGTCGACGAACTACCTAAGCACTTTCTTAGAAATTTTAAGAAAACTGTCCAAATTCTATACAAAAAGCGAGCCATATCCCCAGATCAGTCAGCTTGTTCAAACAAATAATTTTCACGATCTATTTTGACATAAACGCAGGTTAAATGGGGTTGATCGGCGCCTGAGAGTTTCCTGCACGCCTACCTCTTTGGATTCTCTTAGGTTTTTGTGAGTTTTCCTGTTATGATAGATAGCGTGAATGGGTCGTGATGGATCCCTGCAACATTTGTAGCAGGTACACGCACACACCACGCCCGGACACACCTAAGTCCAACTTTTTCTTGGATTCTTGTTGTAGCAGTTAGTTTTTTTGGAGAGGAGGTCCATCGCCTGTGAAGTCTATCGCAGTTAATTTCTTATCACTCGGCGTTGCCTCCACCCTTACTTTCGGCAGTGTTGGTGTTGGCCTTTACCAGGCCTCCCATGGTGCTGATAGTCAGGGCCATTACTCTATTGACAGCGCTGATTCTCCTTTTGCTGCACGCAAGCTTCCAGATTTGAGCGGTACGCTTCCAAGCACGGAGCAAACCGCCACCCTCGAAGTGCCTAGCCCAAGCAGTGAGGGAACTAGCATTAATGCTGGTCAGTCCCATACTGCTGCAGGATCACAGTCCAATAATGGTGCTAATGGTTCCCAGTCTCGCTCTAATGGCGACAATAGCAATGAGCCGCAGTCCACTGGCGCTGCTTCGGCAAACCAGTCTTCTGCCACCCAGGCTCCTGCTACTGCTTCTGCTAGCGCCCAGGCCTCGGCCACTGTTGAAACCTATACCCCAAGCATTTCCGTCCCTACCAACTGGTCTTCTGTCCCTACGACGAACCCAGTATCCACAACTGTACTGACCACTACCCCTGTGTCCTCTACTCAGTCAACCACGGAAGAACTGCCAGCTCAGCAGTCCTTAGCAGCTGAGAGTTCACAGGTTAGCTCGACAACAATTACGGAAATTTTGACGGCACCTAAGACCATCACGCCAGCTGAGCCAAGCTCTAACCCAAGCACAGAGAAGAGCCCAGAGCTTACTCCGGAGACCACTCCAGAGAAGACCACTGAGAAGTCCTCTGAGCAGAGTTCTGAGCCAAGCACCCAGCCTGGCAGCGTGAATACCCACACCACGGAGCTTCCGCAGATTGACGGTCCACATACCTGGATTCTGGATTACTTCGATACCCCTGGCTATACCGGCTATGCGGTCATTGGTTATATCATCGGTGACGACCAGTCCACCATCCACTGGTTTAGCGCAGCTATCCCAACGGATCGTACCCCTGGCGGCACTATTACCCTGACCAGTGAGCCACCATCAGTACCACTGGGCAGCCCTACGGATTCCGCAGGTCAGACCGCCTCCGAGGTTAAATCATCGGAGCCACAGTCTGCCCCTGAGACCACCACTGGCACTGATTCCGCACAGTCCGAGGAACTCTCTGGTTCCACTTCGGCCTCAGCTAGCTCCGATACTCCACCGGTAAGTTCTGCTGAACCAGCCACCCCTGTGGCCCAGCCGGAAGAAATGAGGACTCCGGTTAGTGAGATTGAGGAACCAGCCATTAGTTCCGCCAATGGTGAGTCTGCTTCCGCCTCGGCCTCTGAGCCAGCTTCCCGCTCCACCAGCGAGAGCCTGCGCCGTGAGACTGAGGTCGTGGAAGAACCAAAGTCTGCGGAACCCACCTCTTCGAATTAGCAGGTCAAGGGGCAACTGAGGTAAAATTACCTATATAAGCTTCCATCGGAAGGCAATGTTAAATCGCTAAAGAGACCCGGCTTCGGCCGGGTCTTTTGGTATACCACGGACGCTCTCCCCTACCCCACCGCCCGCGCCTAGAATCAGACTCCAGCGCACCCAAGCCCTGAGAAGAGCCACTATCTTGTCTAGACAAGCAAAAAGGCCCCCGGAGGGGCCTTCGCTCTGGGCGCTGAAATAGTTAATCAGCGTGCTTTAATGGAACCCGTACTAACAGGTCCCGTCGACTAAACGCGGGCGATAAAGAACTCTGCCGCACCGTCGACAGGGCTAATATGCACGGCAGGGTCGCCGGCAGGAACCCAAATGGCATAGCCCTGGGAGATTTCCAGCGGCTCCTTGTGCTCCTTACCCTCAAGCTGGGCCTGAATACGGCCCTTGGTGGCAAGGATGATCTGTGGGCCGTCATGATCCACAGTCACTGGGTTCTTAATGTCATAGCGGGAAATGTCGAACTCATCAATTGGCACAGGATAATGAGTACCCTCAAGCGGCAGGGCCTTATCAGCCTCGCTCTTAACACGGGGGTCATCATTGGTGACAAAGCGCAGCACGCGGGCAAGCTCAGGGACATCCACATGCTTGGAGGTCAGGCCACCGCGAAGCACATTATCGGAGTTTGCCATAATCTCAACGCCAAGGCCATGCACATAAGCATGCAGCTGGCCGGCATCAAGATAGAGGGCCTCACCAGGCTCGAGGTTAACCTTATTAAGCAGCAAGGCACCAAGCACACCCACATCACCAGGGTAACGCTCATTGAGCTTGATAATGTTCTGCAGGGTATCCACAATCCAGGCCTCATGGGCAGCTGGCTCCGCAACAACCTTCTTTGCAGCCTCGATCAGGGCATCAATAAGCTGGGTGCGGGTAGCCACAGGGGCACCAATCCACGTGGTGAAGATAGAGCGCAGAACATCCTCATCGGAGCCCTCCAGAAGGGAGCGATAGTGGTCCAGGGCTGGGGAGTTCAGGGCGTCGAAAAGCTCGACGGTCTTGGCAATCGGGCGGAAACCGGCCATGGCCTCAAAGGGGCTCAGAGCCACAATCAGCTCAGGCTTATGGTTATCGTCCTTATAATTGCGGTTTGGTGCGCTAAGCTCAGGGCCATTCTCATTCTCACGGGCAAAACCCTCCTCAGCCTGGGCCTTAGATGGGTGCGCCTGCAGCGAAAGTGGCTCAGCTGCAGCCAGGAGCTTAAGCAAAAATGGCAGGCGGTTGCCATAGGTGGTGAATACGCGATTGCCAAGCTCGTAACCTGGATCAGCCTCGATCAGGTCCACGAGCGGGGTTTCGTCGATAAGCGAGGAGCCGCTTGGGTGGGCGCCGAACCAGATTTCTGCCTCGGGGCGCTCGGATGGGGAGGCCTCACCGCGGAGCTCTGGGATTGCGGTGCGGGAACCCCAAGGGTAGGCGCGCACAGTGCCGGTTAGCACATGCATGAATTAGTCCTCCAATAACCATAGAAAACCGCTGGTACACAAGCACCAGCGGATTGAACGGATTCCAGTTTAGCAGGAATTATGCGCGGATGATACCCAGGATCTCCTCAACAAGGGCATCAACCTCAGCCTTGGTTGGGGCCTCAACGTTGAGGCGAAGCAGTGGCTCAGTATTAGAAGCACGAACATTGAACCAGGCTGGAGTGTCCTTGAGCTGCACAGTTACGCCATCGAGACGGTCCACAGACTCGGTGCGCTCAGCGAAAGCAGCAACCACAGCCTCAGTGCGCTCCTTCTGTGCCTCAGCATTAGCCAGGCGGGAGTTAATCTCACCGGAAGCAGCATAGCGGGTGTATGCAGCCATCATCTCGCTCAGGCTCTTATCCTGGTGGCCAAGGGCGGAAAGAACGTGCATAGCAGCAAGCAGACCGGAGTCAGCATTGAAGAAGTCGGTGAAGTAATAGTGGGCGGAGTGCTCACCACCGAAAAGTGCATGGTTCTCAGCCATCTTTGCCTTGATGAAGGAGTGACCCACGCGGGTACGAACAGCCTTACCACCATTCTCAGCGATGATTTCTGGAACGACCTTGGAGGTAATCAGGTTGTGGATAATGGTGGCGCCAGGGTTTTCCTGCAGGGTGCGCTCAGCAATCAGAGCACAGATAGCGGATGGGGAAACTGGCTCGCCCTTTTCGTCCACAACGAAGCAGCGGTCAGCATCGCCGTCGAAAGCAAGACCAATATCAGAGCCGGTCTCCACAACAAACTTCTGCAGGTCGACCAGGTTCTTTGGCTCCAGTGGGTTAGCCTCGTGGTTAGGGAAGTTACCGTCGAGCTCGAAGTAGAGTGGCTCGATGGTCAGTGGCAGGCCCTCGAGAACGGCAGGAACGGTCATGCCGCCCATACCATTGCCGGCATCCACAGCAACCTTGAGGTGGCGGATACCCTCAAGTGGGACCAGGTTACGCAGGTAATCGCGGTAACCAGGAAGAACATCGCGCTCTTCAATACCACCAGGAACGTCAGTGTACTCAGGCACACCGTTGATGAGCATTTCCTTGATGTCAAGGAGGCCGGTTTCCTCGCCGACTGGGCGGGCGCCAGCGCGGCACATCTTAATGCCGTTGTACTTGGCTGGGTTGTGGGAAGCGGTGAACATTGCGCCAGGAACCTTGAGGTCACCAGAAGCATAGTAGAGCTCATCGGTCGAGGTCAGACCAAGGTAGAAAACATTAAGACCCTGGCTGTTGACACCTTCAGCAAAGGCGCGGGAGAGGCGTGGGGAAGACTCGCGCATATCATGACCAACAGCAATGGTCATTGCGCCCTCTTCACGCATGAGGTGGGCAAATGCGGCGCCGGCGTCCTTGATGAATTCTTCATCGAAGCCATTCTCACCGACGACACCACGCACATCATAGGCCTTTACTGAGGCATCTACCTGTTCACGTGAACGCACAATTACTCCTTTAAATCAATAGTTATGGGTGGGTTCCGGGCATCCCATCCCGGTTAATCCTGTGATTACGAGTCGGGATAGGACTCAGGTTTAGGCACAACTTCAAAAATTGGTTGGTGCCTGGCGCTGTACGGTCGAAAATCCGCCTGGGAGGGGTGACGCCCTCGCAGACCTATATCTTCTTTGCGTCGCGACGCCCCACCCCCAGTTTCTGCACGGGGCACGGCGGCTGGCATGCGGCTCGGCTGCTCAACCTGCTTTGCCATTGCCTTTGCCAGCGCGGTGAGGTCGTCCTCCTCATCGAAGACGGAACCGCGACGATCAATATGGATATCCTCGACCCGAACAAGCTCCCAGCCCGTTGGGACCGTCAAGCGCGCGGCATGATGCGCGCAGATATCATAACCTCGATCCTGTGATGAGGTTGAAAGTGGCCCAATGAACGCTGTTCTTTCCGCATTACTGTAGCGCAAAGTGGCCGAGGCGACTTCCGTGCATCCCGGCCGTGAACAGCGACGTACTTGACTCACGCGATCAATCTTAGTCTTATGGGCCTTATAGTGCTAACTCAGGGCTTTTTCGGCGTGGGAAATTGTGGGTTTCGGGGTAGGTTTTATGCTTAGTTTGTGCGCCCTCCACAGAGAAAAAATCCACATCGCGCTGAGCTTCGCGGTCCGCTTCTTGCCAGCTCAGTGCCCCGTTTCCGCACGCGCAGTCAGCGTTTCGACGAGCTTGCGGTCGACGCCTATGCCCCGGTTCGCGCACAGTTTGCTGAGCAATTACTGGGAGTGGATTTGGCTATAGATCTCGCACCCCGCATGCGTCTTAGCTACCCTACTCCGCCCGATGTGGTGGCCGATGGGCCGGTGCCCCTGGGGCGTTTTATTCCGGCCGGTGTGGATCATCAGGGCAACCCTACTAGGGCGCGCATTGTGGTTTTCCGCAAGCCTATTGAGCGGCGTGCTGGCAATAATTTGCGTGAACAATTTGCGCTACTGCAGTGGGTCTGCAGCCGCTTGGTGGCCTATGTGGTTAATGAGGATCCCGGCAGGCTTTATCGGAAGACAAGGTCAGAAACCCGCAGGTAGAAGGCTACTCGCGGTTAAATTATCAAGAATATGCGCCATGACGGCCGGGGACCCCCGGTAGAAATTGGGCGAAAATTCCGCAAAAAAGAGCCCGATAGCCATGAGACTATCGGACGCAGCAACTGGATATGTGAACGCTAGGCCTGACGCTTATTGAGTTCAAGCTTCTTGCGTTCACGTTCGGAGAGCCCACCCCAAATACCAAAGCGCTCATCATGCTCCAAGGCGAACTCGAGGCATTCATCGCGCACACCGCAGGCAGCACAAATTCGCTTGGCCTCACGGGTGGAGCCACCTTTATCAGGGAAAAATGCCTCAGGATCAGTCTGTGCACAGAGAGCCTGTTCTTGCCAATCCCGCTCAACAGCAGCAAAGAGGTCATCAAAACGAGCAGCTGAGCCACCAGAAGCTGCTGCACGCCTCACGCCGGGAATAATGCCAAGACCCCGGAGTGTTGCGTCAGTTGCAAAATCTTCCACGCGCTCTCCTTTGGTTGATAAGTAGACAATAGCGATTCAACACTTATTGCCCGTAGTAGTCAAGCCCAAGATGGAAATTTTTGGACTAAATGAAGAAATTACGGCATATTTCACAAAGAATGATCACTATGCGTCACTCTAGTCACACCAGTAACAGACCCTGTGGGCGCGGGGGTAGTAGCCGGGGGTACTACATATAGTGGTACAAATGCGAATTGGGCGGATAGATCCCCAATATCCCCGATCTGCACACTAGCTAACAGAAGTAATCTAAGGCCAGATACTGTTTTTGCGTACGTCACTACCAAATCCGCAGATCGCAGGGCGCAAAGAAAAACCGGCATGCCCACAAGGGGACACACCGGTAAAGGCTTATATGGCTTTTATCCTGCCCAAACAAGATACATAGGCGCCATCAAAAGAATGTGTAGCGCATCAGCTGACACTATGCAGCCATCTAGCACCACAAAACCACGCCACACAAACAAGCCACGAACAACTTGTTCAAACAAGACGCATTAAGCGTCAGTGGAGAAACGGATACCCGCCTCAGGGATTTCCACATTTGGCCACACGCGCATGCCATTCTTAAGCTCGCAGCGGGCACCGACCTTAGCACCCTCGCCAATAATGGCGTCCTCAATCACAGCATTGGCGCCAATATGGGCACCAGCAGAAATAATGGAGTCCTTAATGAAAGCACCTGGCTCAACAGTCACGCCCTCAAAAAGCACGGACTCATCAAGACGACAACCGGAAGCAACGGAGCAATTAGCACCCACTACGGTGCCACCAAGAAGCAGAGTGGAGTCCTCAACCTTGGCAGTTGGGTCAACCAGGAACTCACCGGAAATACCCTCAAGCAGTGGGCTTGGAGCAATACCGCGAACCAGGTCAGAGGAGCCATTCACAAAGTCCTTAGGGGTACCCATATCGCGCCAGTAGGACTGGTCGACATGGCCAGCAATAGTGCGGCCCTCCTCAAGGAGCTTAGGGAATACTTCGCGCTCAACACTGATTTCACGGTTGGCTGGAATCTCACCGATAATATCGCGCTGGAAGATATAGCAGCCGGCGTTAATCTGATCAGTTGGTGGATTAGGGGTCTTTTCCAGGAAGGCCTGGACGATGCCATTTTCGTCGGTAGGCACACAGCCAAAGGCGCGTGGATCTGGCACACGCAGCAGGTGCATGGTGACATCGGCATGCTTATCCACATGGGTCTGCAGCATAGCGCCAAGGTCCGCACCGCCAAGCACATCGCCATTGAAAATCATGACACGGTCATTGCGAAGGTGCTCGTAGACATTGCGAATACCACCGCCGGTACCAAGGGCAACCTCTTCGGTGACATATTCAAGCTCAAGGCCAAGGTCATTGCCATCGCCGAAGTACTCGGTGAAGACCTCTGCCTTAAAGGAAGTAGAAAGAATGACATGCTTGATGCCAGCGGCCTGGATGCGAGCGAGCAGGTGCTTCAAGAATGGCACACCAGCTGTTGGCAGCATAGGCTTTGGGGTATTAACCGTCAGCGGGCGCAGGCGGGTACCCTTACCGCCGACAAGAATGACGGCATCGGTCTGGGCGGCAAGTGCGCGCGCAGTCTGGTTATTGTGTTCAGTCATACATCAACTTTCTTAAGTAATGGGTGATTAAGCACTTGTACTACTTCTGTCTTGAATCGCATGTCCACCGTTACATGTGCAGACGAGCTAATCCCGATCGATCATAGTACAGGCACCGGCCATTTATAGAATAAATCCAGGGCGTTTTTGCAGGATCCTAGCCTTATACTGGGGCTTTCTCAGTTGCCTTTCTTTGCATTCCTAATAAGAATTGAGCATCGAAGCCCTAATCCCACACGAAGAATGAAGCGAATTGGCAGCTGCCAGAAATGGTTCAGCCGGTCAGCTTGGAAGCGGTAGGCGCTCTCATGGTGGGCGCGCAGCATGGCCACAGGAACGGCATTAGCGGCATGACCCTGGTCGTGGTTCACCACCGCCTCGGGCACATAGAGATTCTCGTAGCCGGCCCGGCCCATGCGGTCGCCGAGGTCCACATCCTCCATATACATAAAGTAGCGCTCATCAAATCCGCCGATTTTCTCAAAAGCTTCTCGACGCACCAATAAGCACGAGCCCGACAACCAGCCCGCCGTGTGGCGCGAATCCATATCCGTATTGGCGTGGTAGTTCCGGGTCCACGGATTAGTCTTCCAAATCTTCCCTAAAAGCGCATGCCCAATTCCATTGGACAGGGTTGGGATGGCACGGGCGCTTGGGTAGCGGCCAATATGGGAGTCAATAATGGCGGGGCCAAGGGTGCCGGCCTTTGGGTTATCATTAAGGGCTGCAACAAGCTCATCGATGGAACCCTCGCTGAATTCCACGTCTGGATTGACGAGTATGAATTTCTCCTGGTCAACGGCCCCTTGAGGTAAAATTGTGCAGTATTTGACGCCCACATTCATGGCGGAACCATAGCCAATATTGGCCGCCACATCCCCTGCACTCAAAACCAGATCCACATTCTCATAGGCCTTGGCGGCGCGCTGTGGTGCGCCATCGGTGGAGCCATTATCCACGAGAATAATACGGGTTGGCCCGCTATAGGCCCGACCCACCGAGGCAATGAGATCATCAATATGGTGACCGGGATTATAGGTGACCGTAATAATTGGAAGAGCAGGAATGCTGGACATGTTTTTATAGTTTAGCGCCAAGGGCGCGGTGGAGGGACTCCTGCCACGGCGGAAGAATCATCTTCCTATTTGGCGTGACATTATACAAAGGCCTCCGCGCCTTAGCACCATATTCCGCAGAGGAGACCGGAGTAATAGTTCCGGCAGTTGCCCCAGAATCAGGGCTCTGGGAATCAGGGCTCTGAGAATCTTGGCTCTGAGTATCATGCTCACTGCGGAACCTATAAATCTCACCAGCGAAGTCCACCCAGGTCGTTTCACCCTCATTATGAGCATCAAATTTTACCTCGGTTGGCCCCTGAGCTGCATATTCCCACAGTGCCCTCGCCAAATCAAAGGCATTGGTAGGGCTTCCAACTTGATCAGACACGACGCGAAGATCCTTGGGATACAGGCGATTAAAAGTGTTGGCAATATCGCGACTTTCAGGGTTCTCAGGACCCGAGTAAAGCCAGCTTGTTCGAACAACTGAAGTGCCGCCGTTGCGCAGGAAATTCTGCTCGCCCCAGAGCTTACTTAGCCCATACATATTTATAGGAGCGACAGCCGGTGCCGGGGCCCCGGAAGTTGATAATTTTACCTCAGATGGGGGATAACCTGCGTAAACATAATCTGTGCTGATATGGATCGTCTCTAAGCCACATTCCACACCAAGGGCCGCAATAAGCCCAGGAACCACCGTATTGAGCCGAAAACCCGCGGCGAAATCCTCCGGGCTCTCCTCCCCTTCCACATCTGTATGGGCCGCGCAATTAATAATAACGCCCGGTGTGGCAAAAATCTGCGCGCGCTGCTCCCTAGTCCAGGGAATGGGACCGCGCATATCCCAATCCTCGCGGCTAAAAGTGGTCACGGATGAGGATGCGGGAGTGGTGCGTCGTAACGCAGTGCCTAATTGCCCATTGGCCCCAAAAATATAAAGATGCATAGGAATCCTCAACTCACAGCAAGAAATTTCCGACTATTGGTTATCAGTCCGTTATACTTATACTTTAAACTCAAAACTTCACTGCGGGAGGTATTGTGAGCGAAAAAGCACGAGAGAATCGCGATATTCAGCCAAAGAATATCGCGGCTAAGCCGCCAAAACAGCGTGGCCATGTCGCCATTCGTGCCATCACTGCCCTTATTTCCGCAGGTATCTTAGTTGTGGCCGGTGTGGGTTATTCCACCATTGGTTCGGTGACTAATACTGCCTCCAACCTTGATTTGGGTGAGGGTAAGACAGTAAAGCAGGGTCAGGCCGCCGATGGTGCGACTGATATTTTGCTGGTTGGTGTGGACTCGCGTACTGATGCGCAAGGCAATCCGCTTACCCAGGATGAAATTAATATGCTTCGTGCTGGTGATGAGCAAAATCAGAATACTGACACGATTATTGTGATTCGTATTCCGAATGATGGTTCCTCGGCCTCCGCGATTTCTATTCCGCGCGATACCTATATTCATGATTCCGAATTCGGAAATATGAAGATTAATGGTGTTTATACGGCCTATTACAATGATAAACAGCAGGAATTGCTCAATCAGGGTATCTCTGACCAGCAGGAACTCAACCGTGAGGGCCAGCAGGCGGGCCGCCAAGCGCTTATTAATGCGGTGGCGGATTTGACCGGCATTACTGTGGACCACTTTGCTGAGATTGGTCTTATGGGCTTTGTGCTTATGACTGATGCGGTTGGTGGCGTGGACGTCTGCTTGAATGACAATGTTAATGACCCATATTCGGGTGCGAATTTCCATGCTGGTGTGCAGACTTTGAATGGTGCGGATGCCTTGAGTTTCGTGCGCCAGCGCCATGGTCTGCCACGCGGTGACCTTGACCGTATTGTGCGCCAGCAGGCGTATATGGCCTCGATGGTGTCCAAGATTCTGTCCTCTGGTACGCTCTCGAACCCATCGCGTCTAAATGCGCTGGGTGATGCGGCAAAGCGCTCGGTGACCATTGACTCCAACTGGGATATTATGAGTTTTGCTACCCAGCTGCAGAACCTTGCTGGTGGCAATGTGAAGTTCAATACTATTCCTGTGACCTCTATTGATGGCACCGGTGACCATGGTGAGTCCATTGTGACCGTGGATAAGGGTCAGGTTCAGGCCTTCTTCCAGCAGCTCTTGGGCGATAAAAACAAGGCGGGTGCTTCTGCTAGCGTATCGACGTCCACTGCCACTTCTGCACCGACCCCTATTGACTTGACCGTGAACGTACTGAATGCGTCCACGACTAATGGTCTTGCGGCCTCGGTTGGTGCGGCTTTGTCGCAGGATTATGGCTATAAGCTTGGTGAGGTTTCTAATGCACCGCAGGGCTTATATGCTCAAACGCAGATTTTGGCCAAGGACCCAGATAACCAGCTAGTAAAGGACCTTGCTCGTAAGCTTGGTGGCGTGCCAATTAATACCACTGGTTCGCTTGAGGATGGTGAAGTTGTGGTGGTCACTGCCTCGGATTACTTGGGTCCAAAGAAGGCAGTAGAGGCGGCAACCGATAGTGCTTCTGCTGAGGCCACGGCCACTAATGAGGCCGATGCTGCAAATGCGGCTAGTGCTGAGCATGCTAATGGTGAGGTTGTGGGTACCCCTGGTGAGGGTGGTGCGCCAACGGGCAATGTCTCCATTAATGCGGGCGGTAATGGTCCACGCTGCGTTAACTAATTAATAACCACATTGCAGCTTGTTCATACAAGACAAAATACTTGTGTGTTTATGAGAGTTTTTGTGTGAGTTTGATCGGGGTCGCGTCCTTGCGGCCCCTTTTTCTGTAGGATGGTTCCATGGAATTATTGCGCGATCTTCTCGCTGTTGATCCATCGCGCCCACGCCTTACTTTCTATGACGAACCACATGGCGTGCGCCTCGAATTTTCAGCTACAACTCTTGCCAATTGGGCCAATAAAACGGCAGGTTGGCTCATTAATGATTGTGATTTTGATGAGGTCTATGAGCAGTCCTACCCAAGCAATCAGGACGAGCCAAATGGCCGCATTGCGCTCGCCAGTGGTAATAATTGGCAGAGCATTGGCCTTGCCCTTGGTGCACTAACGGTGGGTTCGCATTTTGACGTGGATATTACTGACCGGGCCGATATTATTTTGTGCGATTTGGCCCGCGCCCAGGATTATTTCGATCAGAGCCTCGACCCGATAACCGGTGAGGAAGCCGAGGATGCCCCCAATATTGCCATTGTGACCGATGATCCTTTTGGCCGTGGCGTGAAAGAAATTGGTGAAGAGCTTCCGGATTTTGCCATTGATTTTGGCCCGGAGGTGCGCATTAATGACGACACCTACCACTACCCCTGCCCTTCTATTGAAGATGCGCTAAGCACGCTAACTGGTAGGCATATTGAGCAGGCCCCGCATCATAAGAGGCTGCTAAGCCACGGGTGGTCGAGCACCGAGGACTTTATTGAAAATATCCTCGTGCCTATCGCCCAGGGCCACACCGTGGTTGTGGTCCATGGACCAGTAAGTGGCGAGCGCCTAAGGCGCATCGCCACTGAAGAAAGAATTACTGATCCCGCTTTTGTGTAGGCTTACAGCCCACGCAGCACGATTTTGAAAATTCCCGGTGAGGGAATTTTAAAAATCGCCGTTCATGAGGCGGTCACGCAGCGCCTCGTCCTTCTTAAGGACCTCGGCGGCCATATTGGCCTGGTAGGCCTCCATGCGGGCGCGGACATTCTGGCCGAACTCGGAGCTATCGGTGCCGATAATGCGGGCAGCGAGCAGGCCTGCATTCTTTGCGCCATTAATGGAGACGGTGGCTACTGGCACGCCGGCTGGCATCTGCACGATGGAGAGCAGGGAGTCCATGCCGTCGAGCTTATCCAGGGCGCGTGGGATGCCGATGACTGGCAGTGGGGTTGCGGCGGCCACCATGCCAGGCAGGTGGGCGGCACCGCCAGCGCAGGCGATAATGACGCGAAGGCCCTTGGCGGCAGCACCCTTGGCATAGGAAAGCATGCGGTCCGGGGTGCGGTGGGCGGAAACAACGCCGATTTCAAATGGGATGCCGAATTCAGCCAGTGCTTCCACAGCGGGCTTGACGGTATCCCAGTCAGAGTCGCTGCCCATAATAATGCCAACTAGTGGTTCCATTTTTATCCTTCCTCAGGCCAACGGCCGGTTTCCATCATGTGTGCGCATTCGCGAGCTATTCGACGAGTCCCCGCCGGGTCCTCGCCACAAATATTCACATGGCCAAGCTTACGGCCAGGGCGCCAGTCCTTACCGTACATATGAATCTTGGCCTGTGGATGGCGCAGCCACACTTCCTTCATACGATCTTGTTCAGACAAGCTAGGTTCTTCGGGGGCGCCGAGGACATTGGCCATAACAGTATAAGCGGCAGTCCTGCTTGGGGCACCCAGTGGAAGATCGGCCACGGCACGAAGGTGCTGTTCAAACTGGGAGGTAAGCGAACCGTCCTGGGTCCAGTGGCCGGTATTATGTGGCCTCATGGCAAGCTCATTGACAAAGACATCAGGCTGGCCATTAAAGTCGCGGGTTTCAAAAAGTTCCACGGCCATAACGCCAGTCACATCAAGCTCATCAGCAATGATGGAGCCAATTTCGCGAATACGGTCGGCAAGGCCGGGGCTGATGCCAGGGGCAGGTGCAATTGCCTCCCAACAAATACCATCTTTTTGTACTGACTCGGCCACTGACCAGCACTTTAGTTCACCCGTGCGTCGACGGGCCAAAAGCAAAGAGAGCTCACGAACAAGCTTCACTTTGAGCTCACCCATCATATTGACGCCCTTGGCAAGCTGATCGGTGACAATCTGGACGCATTCTTCGCGGCTTTCTGGGAACCAGACACCGTGGCCGTCATAGCCGCCTCGGCAGGCCTTCAAGCAGACAGCACCCTGGGTGGCGTCCCAAAATTCTTCTGCATCCTCTTGATTAGTCAAGGCTGCAAATGGGGGAACCGGTGCACCGAGGGCCCGAAGGGTTTTACGCATAATGAGTTTGTCCTGCGCATTAATGAGGGCCTGGGGATGCGGCTCGAAGTGAACGCCTTCGTCGATAAGCTTATAGATGATTTTGCCGGGCACATGCTCATGCTCGAAAGTGACAACATCGGCGCCACGGGAGGCTTGGCGGACGTCATCGAGCTTTTTATAATCGCCCGTGATTGCCTTGGGGATTACCTGAGCTGCGGGGGAGGCAGAGTTGGAACTAAGAACTTGAAGGGCGATATTGAGTTCACCGGCGGCGGGCTGCATCATACGTGCGAGCTGGCCATCACCGATTACTGCGATTTTAAGTGCACACACAAACTTAATAATAGCGAACTATACGAGGCTTTCACGAATGAGGGACTCGCATTTCTTGGCGCGCGCAATGCGCGGAAGCTCGACTGGCTCGGCGCTGCCCTCCACATAGATATAGAGCGTGGAGCCTTTACGGGCCACATTATTGACATAGTTCATATCAATATCGTGGGTCGCACCGCGCCTGCCTTCACGGTAGATAATGCGGCGGTGGCTGAGGATGAAGCGCTGGCCGCGGATGCGGATTAGCGGGATGATAAATCGGATAAAAAATAGCAGGAACCATAGTCCTACCAGCGCGTTATGGAGGTTAGGTGTACCTATGCCACGTTCGAGGAGAAAGGCGGGGATGGGGGCCGGGCGGTCAATATAGCCGATGAGCGCCCAGCAAATACCCGTCCAAATAACTTGTTCACACAAGGGGCCGAAGAGGGTGCGCCAGGGTGCGGTCATATCAAGATAGACTGCTTCGCCGTCGACGAGGCGGCTTGGGCGCATAAGAACTCCTTAGTGGACGAAATACTCAATATAATGCAGCTTGTTTAGACAAGTCGCACCTATATTGGTGGGGCGGGTTAGGGTGAGGTGGCTGCGGTTAGGTGGACTGGCTAGCTTTGACGTAGGTGGTGAACATCGCCAGCACTGAAGGTCTGGATACCACCCTTGGTTTCCACCTCAATATGGCCCTCACCATCAAGGCCGATACAGCGGCCAATAACCGCCTCACCATCAAGGCTGCTGCGGGTTGGAAGCTCTATGCGAATCTCACTGCCGATAGTGCCGCAGGCATCCATATATTGCACCCTGAGTGTAGCACGATCTTCATCACTGCCCCGCCACTGACTAATGCGGCGATGGAGGGCAAGCATAAGCATCTTAATTGCCTCCTCATGGGTGGATAATTTTACCTCAACCCCGGCTTGACCAGCAGCAATATAAAGTGAGGTGGCAGTAGGCACCGGAAGTTCATCCACCTTCAAGAGGGTGTTCAAACCAAGCCCAATCACAATATGGGTCTGCCCATTATGGCTAATTGCCTCGCAGAGAATACCACAGAGTTTCTTATCGCCAACAAGTACATCATTAGGCCACTTAAGGGTGGCATCAATACCCAAATCCAGCGCCCCGATGACATCATAAACAGCAAGGCCAGCGGCCAATGGAAGCAAAGAAGCATGGCGCACAAGGTCCGCGGCCATCTCCTTTTCGGTCAAAGAAATAAGCACAGACATCGTGGCCTGCGAGCCACGGGGTGCAGTCCAGACGCGACCCTGACGCCCACGACCAGCTTCCTGATAATCAGCAAGTTCAATAGTCCAATCAGGAACTGGGGCGATATCCGTCGATACGGCAGCTAATAAGTCGGCATTGGTGGAACCAGTGGAGGCCTTATAGAGGAATCGTCGATACGGCCCTTGCTCAACGGCGAAATGGTTGAGGTCACGAAAGTCCAGGATAGGGGCATCTTTGTGCTGATTCATACCCTCAAGTGTAGTCCCCGCCGTGTGAAATTTGTGAAAATTTTTTGGCGCGTGAGTTTGATTTTTTCGTGGAAACATAATTAGAATACCTAAACATGACCATTTCCTCATCTTTGAAGGCGGATAAGTCCACGACCGCCGCCAAGATTGCCGAGCTCAAGCAACGTCGCGCCGCCGCCAAGGCCCCAATGGGCATGGCAGCTATTGAGAAGGTGCACGCTGCTGACCGCCTCACCGCCCGTGAGCGCCTCGACTACCTGCTCGACGAGGGCTCCTTCGTCGAATACGACCAGCTGGCCAAGCACCGCACTCACGCTTTCGGCATGCAGAAGCGCCGCCCAGACACCGACGGTATTGTCACTGGTTGGGGCACTATCGATGGCCGTGAGGTCTGTATTTTCAGCCAGGACGGCACCGTCTTCGGCGGCTCCTTCGGCGAGGTCTATGGCGAAAAGATGATTAAGATTCAGGAACTCGCCATCACCACCGGCCGCCCACTCATCGGCCTCTATGAGGGTGCCGGTGCGCGTATTCAGGACGGCGCGGTCTCCCTGGACCTTATTGCCCGCACCTTCTATAACAATGTCAATGCATCCGGTGTTGTCCCACAGATTTCTGTGATTATGGGCGCCTGCGCCGGCGGTAATGCCTACTCCCCAGCCCTGACCGACTTTGTGGTCATGGTGGATAAGACTTCCAAGATGTTCATTACCGGCCCTGATGTTATTAAGACTGTGACCGGTGAGGAAATTTCCCAGGAGGAGCTCGGCGGCGCCTCCACCCACATGGAAATTGCTGGTAATAGCCACTATACTGCCGCTTCTGACCAGGAGGCCCTGGACTGGGTTCACGATCTGGTCGGCTATCTTCCATCCTCCAATCGCGAGATGGCTCCGCTCGAGGAGGCCGCTGAGCTCGATGAAATCACCGCTGATGATTTGAAGCTCGATGACATTATCCCTGATTCCCCAACAACCCCATATGATGTGCGCGATGTAATTAGCACGCTCACTGATGATGGCGATTACCTGGAGATTCAGGAGGATCGCTCCGCCAATGTGGTTATCGCTTTTGGTCGCATTGAGGGCCAGAGCGTGGGCTTTGTCGCCAACCAGCCAACCCAGCTCGCCGGCTGCCTCGACATTGACGCTTCCGAAAAGGCTGCTCGCTTCATCCGCACCTGCGATGCTTTCAACATCCCTGTGGTTATGCTTGTCGACGTCCCCGGATTCCTCCCTGGCGCTGGCCAGGAATATGGCGGTATCCTGCGTCGTGGCGCCAAGCTGCTCTACGCATACGCCGAGGCCACCGTACCTAAGATCACCGTTATTATGCGCAAGGCTTATGGCGGCGCCTATTGCGTGATGGGCTCCAAGGGCCTTGGTGCTGATGTGAACCTGGCATGGCCAACCGCTGAGATCGCCGTGATGGGCGCCAAGGGTGCTGTGGGCTTCCTGCATCGTCGAGAGATTGCTGCAGCCCGCGAAAACATGGACGAGACCGATGTAGCCAAGCTCATTGAGAATTTCGAGAAGGAGTACGAGGATTATATGCTCACTCCATATCTCGCCGCTGAGCGTGGCCTGATTGATGCTGTGATTCTGCCAAGTGAGACTCGCTCCCAGGTGGCTAAGAATCTGCGCCTGCTGTCCACCAAGCATGTGGCACGCCCAGCCCGCAAG
The DNA here is from genome assembly GCA_030530875.1 of Corynebacterium sp. Taxonomy (GTDB): domain Bacteria; phylum Actinomycetota; class Actinomycetes; order Mycobacteriales; family Mycobacteriaceae; genus Corynebacterium. The sequence goes on along the minus strand of JAUMUD010000004.1, from coordinate 11,601 downwards.
CACGGCAACATGCCGCTGTAGTTCTTCGGCGCTACTCAAAAGTACGGATTAACTACGCTATACTACTCAGTATGACTACTGCCCCGAATCTCAATTCTACAGCTGGCAAACTCGCAAACCTCGAGGTTCAATTGGCTGAGGCAGCTGGGGCGGCAACCGCGCGCGAGCGTATTGAAAAACTTCTCGACGAGGGCTCTTTTGTTGAGATTGACGCTTTGGCGCGCCACCGCTCTACTGCCTTTGATATGGACGCACAACGTCCGGCCACTGACGGCGTCGTCGCCGGTTATGGCACAGTAAATGGCACCCGTGTCTGTGTTTTCTCCCAGGACCGCTCCATCTTTAATGGTCAGATCGGTGAGGTCCATGGAGAGAAGATCCTGAAGGTGGTTGAGCTTGCCACTAAGACCGGTGTTCCACTTATTTCCATCCTTGATGGTGAGGGTGCCCGCGTGGCTGAAGGCATTATTGGCCTTGGTCGCGGGGCTCAGATCCTGCATGCTTATTCTCAGGCATCGGGTCTGATTCCACTGGTCACGGTGGTAACGGGGTCAAATTCTGGTCCACTTATCTATGCCGCAGCGCTGGCTGATTTCTTGGTTATGACTCCCGAAGCGGAGCTTATTGCCATTAATCCTGAGCATGTTGCGGGCGATACTATTGCCCGCGATGCTGATGCTAAGGCCCATTATGAGGCCAGCGATATGAATGATGCGCTTGAGTGGGTGAGCGAGCTCATTGAGTTCCTCCCGCTTAATCACCGCGCGGAGGCCGTTCGTGGACTTAGCCACCACATGGATGGCACCATTGTGGACAATATGGATCTTGAATTAGATACATTGATTCCAGATGCTTATACAAGTCCATATGATATGCGCGGCGCCTTCATTCCTGTGCTTGACGACGGCGAATTCTTCGAAGTCCAGTCCACCCATGCACCTTCCATTCTTGCTGGATTTGGCCACATTGAGGGAAGATCAGTAGGAATTATCGCCACCCAGCCGGACCATGATTCGGGCCATATTGATGCCGCTGGTGCAGCGAAGGCTGCCCGCTTTATCCGCACCTGCGATGCCTTTAATATTCCTATCCTGGAATTTATTGACTGCCCTGGTTTTAGCCCTGATGGCATTAATCCAGTGGCGGCCGGCTCTGCTCTTGCCTATGCGCAGGCTGAGGCTTCAGTTGGTCGAATTAGCGTGATTACCCGCAAGGCCCTGGGCGATGCCTATGCCCTTCTTGGTTCCAAGGGTCTTGGCACCGACCTCTGCTTTGCCTGGCCAACCGCCCAGATTGCGGTGGACGAGGCCATTGCAGCAGCCCAGGTGGCATATGCGGGTGATATTGAGAAGAAGACCCGTACTGGTGGCAATAAGGAAGAGCTCATTGCGGACTTCACTGAAAAGTACGAGGAGAAGTTCCTGAGCCCTTATGCGGCTGCTGAGTATGGCCTGGTGGACGCAGTTATTCCGCCTTCCCAGACCCGTGGCCATATTATTGAGGGCCTGCGCCTCTTGGACCGTAAGTTCGTACCTACTATTCCAAAGAAGCACGGCAATTTCCCCTTCTAACTCCCCCGCTAGTTACTAGTTAGGATTTTTAGGTTTTATGACTGCCAAGAAAACTCCATTTCTGACTGTGGTTAAGGGCAACCCAAGCCACAGTGAGGTTGCTGCCCTGACCGCTGTTTTTAGCTCTATGGCTGCGGTAGCTGCTGATACCAAGGAGCGCACCACCCACCGTAACCAGTGGGGTCGTCGTTCTGAATCCTTCAGCCCTACCTCCTTTAGGAATGTCTCTTTTTACTGATAAGATCACACTATGATTATTCTCGCCTCCTCTTCGCCTTCCCGTAAAGCAATTCTGGAATCTGCCGGCATCACGCCTCTGGTTATCCCTGCTGAGGTGAGTGAGGAGGCGATTTTGCATGCTAACTGGAAGCGCGATTCCCCCTCCTTCCACGCCACCCGCGCCCTGCTCCCTATTGCTGAGGCCAAAGCCCGCGAGAGCCTGCGCACCCTTCGCCGTGAGCGTCCCCTGACCGCCGATGATCTCATCATTGCGGCGGATTCCATGCTCTTTATCGACGGTGATCTCCAAGGAAAACCACGCACCAAAGAGGTTTTCTTGGAGCGCTGGCGTAATCAAGCAGGCAAGACCGGTGAGCTCATTACTGCCCACTGCTTGATTAGTGGTGCCGGCCATGTATGGAAGGAAGTTGTTTCCTCCACCATTTTCTTCAGCAATCCAAATGAAAAGGACCTTGAGGCCTATGCTGAATCCGGCGAGGCCCTGGAGTGTGCTGGCGCATTTACGCTGGAAGCACGCGGTGGTTGGTTCATTGATCGTGTCGAGGGCGATACGACGGCCATCCTCGGTTTGAGCCTTCCGGTGATTCGTCGAGCAGCTTATTCCTTTGGCTTGAGTATTTCCCAATTTTGGTAATATATAACCATGGATTTTTTGCCGGAACAGATCGGCCCCGCAGCACTCGCGGTGGCCGGTTTAATTTTGGCAATCATTCTCAATGTGGCTGGCTTTGATTTCACCACATCCAGCTTCCACGGTTATAGTGGCTCGGCCGATAAGCAGGAACCCGTGCTTAATTCCCCTGTGCCCACCGAGGCGCTCATTGTTAAAATCGGGGATAACCTCATGGTTAATGGCATTCGCATTGGGCAAAATATTAGCGATATTCGCACACAGGTTGGTGATTTTCCGTCGGAAGGCACCAATGTGAGCCAGGAAGATGGATGGATTCGGCAGGCGGCGACCTACCAGGATGCCACATATTATTTCGATGGCAAGGGTGTATTGCACCGCATCGGCATTAAAAACACCCCTGAAACCATCAATTACAACTCCACCTACCAGGACGCCGTCCGGGCCTACGGCAACCCAATCTATGCCTTCTGCTCCGCAAACTCTACCGACGCTCCCGACCTTACGGTGGCCGCAAATACGAACCAGTGCCAGTCCTATGCGGTTTTCAATGCCTACCCCACAAATAAGCTTGTGTGGGTGATGAGCTATGACCGAAATACGAATAAGATTCAGACCATTGCCCTTGATGATGGCCTCGATTATTACACCAACCATGCCCGTAATGCCGGCCAGGCCTAGGGTGTCCTATATCATGTTTCTTTTTATGGCGCTGGTTCAATCATAGCTACTAAACTATTTGTATCTAGATTTTCGCGAAAGGAATCCCATGGCCATCACTGATATTGACCCCAGTCCGCTCCTAGCAGATTATGCACATCCGGAGCGCCTGGTTACTGCCCAGTGGCTCTCAGCCCGCATTGGGCGCCCCAATATCAAAGTAGTGGAGGTGGATGAAAATCCGCTTCTGTATAATATTGGCCACATTCCAAGCGCCATGCGCATTGAGTGGAAAACTGAGCTCAATGACCAAAATATGCGCGATATTTTGAGCCCTGAGGCCTTTGCAGCGCTCATGAGCGCCAAGGGCATTAGGCCGGATGACACCATCATTATTTATGGCGATGGTTTTAACTGCTGGGCTGCATATGCCATGTGGATTTTCCTCATGTACGGCCACGAGGATGTGCGCCTGCTCAATGGCGGCCGTGACTCCTGGATGACCAGTGAGCGTGAAACCAGCTTCAGTGTCCCTGAGCCGAAACCAAGTGAGTATCCGGTACCGGAACTAAGGGAAGCGGAATTCCGCGCTTTCTCCGGGGATGTGCGGGAGTGTCATGCGCTCGTCGATGCGCGCCCTGAATCTTTCTTCAATGGCACCCATGAATATACTGAGGATGAGACCGCGATTCTCACTGCGCGCGCCGGCCATATTCCGGGTGCGATTAATATCCCGTGGGAAGAATTGCTCTATGCCAATGGCAATTTTAAGACCCCGTCGGATCTACGAACACTATTCGCAAAATTTTCTCCTACTAACAAAACAATCACCTACTGTAACCTGGGAAATCGCAGTGCTTTGGCCTGGTTCGTGTTAAAATATCTCCTCGGATATGAGGAAGTCCTCAACTATGACGGCTCGTGGCTCGAATGGGGCAATATGATCCGTACCCCGATCGTCCGCGAATCCGACCCGAGTACAGCCGAATAAATAGAAAGATTCTGGAGGAATTGTGAGTTCCACGACCACTAAGAAGACTCGAGAGATCACCAAGGTTCTGATTGCGAACCGAGGCGAGATTGCCGTGCGCGTTATCCGTGCGGCCCGTGATGCTGGTATCTCTTCAGTCGCGGTCTACGCTGAGCCTGATGCTGATGCCCCATTTGTCAGCATGGCTGATGAGGCCTTCGCCCTTGGTGGTAAGAATTCCGCCGAGTCCTACCTGGTTATTGATAAGATTCTCGACGCCGCGAAGAAGTCCGGCGCAGATGCCATCCACCCTGGCTATGGCTTCCTCTCTGAGAATGCTGAATTTGCCCAGGCTGTGATTGATGCTGGTCTGATTTGGATCGGCCCAAGCCCTGAGTCCATTCGTGACCTCGGCGACAAGGTGACTGCCCGTTCTATTGCACTCAAGGCCAATGCCCCAATGGCCCCTGGCACCAAGGAGCCAGTAAAGGATGCTGCTGAGGTTAAGGCTTTTGCTGAGGAGCATGGCCTGCCAATCGCCATTAAGGCTGCTTTCGGTGGCGGTGGCCGCGGCATGAAGGTTGCCTATGAGATGGATGAGGTCGAGGACCTCTACGAGTCTGCTACCCGTGAGGCTGTTGCTGCCTTCGGTCGCGGTGAGTGCTTTGTGGAGCGCTACCTGGATAAGGCCCGCCACGTGGAGTGCCAGGTGCTGGCCGACCAGCACGGCAATGTCATTGTGGTTGGTACCCGCGACTGCTCCCTGCAGCGTCGCTTCCAGAAGCTCGTTGAGGAGTCCCCAGCCCCATTCCTCACTGAGGAGCAGAATACTCGCCTCCACGAGTCTGCTAAGGCCATCTGCCGCGAGGCTGGCTACTATGGCGCCGGCACCGTGGAGTACCTTGTTGGCTCTGATGGCCTGATTTCCTTCCTTGAGGTTAATACCCGTCTGCAGGTGGAGCACCCAGTTACGGAGGCCACCACCGGCATTGACTTGGTTCGTGAGCAGTTCCGTATTGCTGAGGGCCGTGAGCTTGAGCTCAAGGAGGATCCAAAGCCATTCGGCCACGCCTTCGAGTTCCGCATTAATGGCGAGGACCCAGGTTCTAACTTCATGCCAGCCCCTGGCACCATTACCCGCTATGTGGAGCCAGCCGGCCCTGGTGTTCGTATGGACTCCGGTGTGCGTGAGGGCTCCGTTATTGGCGGCCAGTTCGACTCCATGCTGGCTAAGCTGATTGTCTGGGGCGAGGACCGCACCCAGGCCCTGCAGCGCGCCCGCCGTGCGCTGGCTGAGTATGTGGTTGAGGGTATGCCTACCGCACTCCCATTCCACCGCCATATTGTCGAGAACCCAGCGTTCGTGGGCGATGAGAATGGCTTCAAGGTCTACACCAAGTGGATTGAGGAGGAATGGGATAACCCAATTCCTGCCTATGTGGATGAGTCTGAGGCTTCGGATGATGATTACTCCATCCCAACCCAGAGCGTTGTTGTGGAGATTGATGGTCGTCGCGTTGAGGTCCGCCTCCCAGGTGATTTCTCCTTCGGCGGCACCAGCACAAAGAAGAAGCCACGTAAGCGTCGCGGTGGCGGTGCTGCTAAGGCTGTGTCCGGTGATACTGTGGCTGCCCCAATGCAGGGTACGGTTATCAAGGTCAATGTGGAGGAAGGTGCCACGGTTGCTGAGGGCGATACCGTGATTGTGCTTGAGGCCATGAAGATGGAGAACCCAGTCAAGGCCCATAAGGCGGGTGTTGTTTCCGGTCTTTCCATCGCACCTGGTGATGGTGTGACCAAGGGCCAGGCCATGCTTGACATCAAGGATGAAGCCTAAAGGCATGGAGCCAGTAGAGATTAACGGCGGGCGTTTTTACGTCCGCCCTCTTCATTTTGATGAGCGTATCGACGACACTCACGCTCTCTCCCTCATCCCCACCAATCCTGACACTCTCGCCACCGAGAAAAACTTGATGATTTTACCTCAGATGGCCCGTGACCTTTGGCTTTCTGATGTCCTCTATTCCTGGGCGGTCTGTGAGCAAACCAGTGTGGACCTTGTCGCGCTGGCCCTCTACTCCCCTGCCGAGGACCGTTTGGAGCTCTTTCCCTCCGGTGACCCTGAGCGCATCCTGCCCAATACTGATGCGCAGCTGCGCGATAAAACGCCCGCCGATGCAGTGATCGAAGCACGCGGCCCCATCACCCGTTTTATCGACGCAACTCGTTCAAACAAGTAACCCCACCCCAGTACCGCACCTCAGCCCTCGCGCCTCGTTTAGCGACAAAGCCAAACACGCTTCGGCGCGACTTGTCTAAACAAGAAAAACGTGGCTCCCACACTAAGTGGGAAACCACGTTTTTACTTTGTTGGCTGCTTTACCTGCGGCGATTAAGGGTTAACCACACCACCGCAAGCAAGAACACGAGCACGTGCCACGCCGATGAGGCCATCAATCATGCCAATCTCACGGGCAGTGAGAATACGACCCTGGTAAGCGGTAGCCTGCGCAATAGCCAGGCCACGAACCTGACCAATGCTATACGCACCATAATCACGCTGGGTCTTGAGAACTGCCTGGCAGTCCACAGCATTAATGGTATCCACAACGCCCTGATACTGGGCATTGGTCACATCCATGGCAGCATTTGCCTTAGGGGCGGCAATACCCATACCCAGAGCGGCGGCACCAGCACAAACAACAGCTGCGAGCTTTCGCATCTTTTCCTCCATTTTATTAACTTACGGCGCGATGACCAGCAGCAAGTCGCCGCCTTCCACCTTTGCCGTTTGATTAAGCACTATGCGCGTTACAGTACCCGAAATTGGGGCCGTAATTGTTGCTTCCATCTTCATTGCCTCAATGACAGCAACCGGCGCACCTGCCTCAACTTTATCGCCTTCCACAGCTGTCACAGTCACGACACCCGCAAATGGGGCCGCAACATGACCAGGATTGGCAGGATTTGCCTTCTCAGCGGCCGTCGATGTGGATTCCACCTTGGTATCACGGACGCGCAGTGGCCTAATCTGACCATTTACATTAAATACTACCGCACGCATGCCCTTATCGTCAGGTTCAGAAATGGCATCGAGACGAACCATCATCTGGGTCGCATCCGATAGATTAATTTGCTTTTCGACGCCCTCTACCAGCCCATAGAAAAACTCACGGTCCTCGAGCACACTGGTATTTCCATAGCGACGACGGTGCTCAATAAACTCCGCAGTTGGCTTCTCAAACATGAGCTTATTAAGAGCCGTGCGGCGCACGCTACGGTCGCGCGATCCCAGGTCCTTGTCCAGATCCTCAGGAACTGTCATGGTGGCAGTGGTAGCCTCGGCGCGGCCCTCCAAGATCTTGGTGCGCAGTGGCTCTGGCCAGCCACCCGGAGGGGTACCCAATTCACCATTGAGGAAGGCAATCACAGAATCCGGGATGTCGTACTTCTGTGGGTCGGCCACAAAGTCCTGTGGGTCCACATTGGCACCAACCAAGTAGAGGGCTAGGTCACCGACCACCTTGGAGGATGGGGTCACCTTGGTTGGGCGACCAAGCATCTCATTAACCGCCGCATAGTAGTCCTCGATCTTTTCAAACTGGTCGGCCAAACCAAGGGCCTGGGCTTGGGCGCGCAGGTTGGAGAGCTGACCACCAGGGATCTCATGGTGGTAGACGCGGCCGGTTGGGCCAGGAACCCCAGCCTCAAATGGCTTGTAATTGGTGCGCACGGCCTCCCAATATGGTTCCATGGCGCAGACATTATCAAGGCTAATGCCCGTTGACCTGTAGGTATTATCAAAGGCCGCCACAATGGCAGAGAGACTTGGCTGCGAGGTCGAACCAGAAAGTGGTGCACTGGCACCATCAATGGCATCTGCACCCGCATTAGCCGCAGCCAGATAGGTGGCAAGCTGGCCACCAGCAGTGTCATGGGTATGGACATGCACTGGCAGGTCGAAGTTCTGGCGCAGAGCAGTCACGAGCTTGCTGGCAGCTGCTGGGCGCAGCAGACCAGCCATATCCTTAATGGCCAAGATATGGGCGCCACTATTGACAATCTCCTCGGCAAGCTTGAGGTAGTAGTCCAGCGTATAGAGCTTCTCATTTGGGTCAGCCAAATTGCCACTATAGGCCATGGCCACCTCAGCTACCGCAGTGCCAGTTTCCAGCACGGCCTCAATGGCTGGGCGCATTTGGCTCACATCATTGAGCGCATCAAAGATACGGAAAATATCAATGCCTGACTCCGTGGCCTCCTGAACAAACTGGGCACAGACCTTATCTGGATACGGCGTATAGCCCACAGCATTTCGGCCACGAAGCAGCATCTGCAAATTGATATTTGGCATTGCAGAGCGGAGCTCGTCGAGACGCTGCCATGGATCCTCATGCAGGAAGCGCAGGGCCACATCGTAGGTGGCGCCACCCCAGGCCTCAACGGAGAGGAGTTCTGGGGTGAGGTAGGAGGTGTAACGGGCGGCGTCGACAAGCGCATTGCTGCGAATGCGGGTGGCGAGCAGACTCTGGTGCGCATCGCGGAAAGTAGTATCCGTCAAAGCGAGAGCATCTTGTTTGCGCAAGCGCTCAGCGAATTTCTTTGGGCCAAGGTCGCGCAGCAAATCGCGCGAACCGCGCGGCGGCTGACCAAGAGGCAAGGATGGGAGCTTCTCACGGGCCTGAATTGCCTGCTCAGGTGGCAAACCGTGCGGGCGATTAACCGTAATATCGGCCAGATAATCCAGGATTCGACTTGGCTCATCATCGGCCGGTGGGGCAACCATCAACCATGGGTGCTCAGCAATGAAGGCCGTGGAAATACGGGTATTTAGGAAGTCTGGCTCGCGCAAAAGGGCACGCAGGAAGCCAATATTGGTGGCCACACCAGAAACATGGAACTCAGCCAAGGCTCGCTGGGCACGCACAACGGCAGTTTCAAAATCCTGGCCGCGGCAGGTGAGCTTAACCAGCATGGAATCAAAGTGGGCGGTAATTTCACCACCAAGCTGGATAGCGCCATCAAGACGCACACCTGCGCCACCTGGGCTTCGGTAGGAAGTAATTGTGCCAGTATCGGGGCGGAAGCCATTGGCAGGATCCTCGGTAGTAATACGACACTGGAGGGCCGCACCTTGAACACGAATCTTATCCTGGGAAAGACCAAGGTCCTCCAGACTCTTACCCGCAGCAATCTCCATCTGGGCTTTGACCAGGTCAACCTGAGTGACTTCCTCGGTCACGGTGTGCTCCACCTGGATACGTGGGTTCATCTCAATGAAGACATAGTTATTATCCTCATCAACCAAAAACTCCACGGTACCGGCGCCGGTGTAGCCAATATGGGTGGCAAAACGCACGGCCGCATCACAGATCTCCTTGCGTAAATCTGCTGGTAGATGCTGGGCTGGTGCAATTTCTACCACCTTTTGGTGGCGGCGCTGCACCGAGCAGTCGCGCTCATAGAGGTGAATCACATTGCCATAATTATCGGCAAGAATCTGCACCTCAATATGCTGCGGATTAATAACGGCGCGCTCAATATAGACGCGTGCATCGCCAAAGGCTGAGAGGGCCTCACGGCTGGCCTCGGCAGCTAAGTGCCGCAACTCTGCTTCGCTGGGAACAAAGCGCATGCCGCGACCACCGCCACCGGCCACTGCTTTGACAAAGAGCGGGTAGGAGAAGGATGCGGCGGCGTCGACAAGCTCATCGATATTGTCGGTGGCAAGGGTTTCTTCAAGGACTGGGAGCCCGGCCTCGCGCGCAGCGGTAATGGCGCGCGCTTTATCGCCGGTGAGCTCGAGGACCTCGGGTTGTGGGCCGATGAAGGTGATGCCATTTTCGGCGCATTCGCGGGCGAATTGGGCATTTTCGGAGAGGAATCCATAGCCGGGATAGATGGCGTCCGCATGAGATTGCTTTGCGACGCGCACCATTTCGTCAATATTCAAATAGGCCTTGACTGGGGAGTCATCACGGCCGATGAGCCATGCTTCGGAGGCATGGGAGCGGTGGAAGGAATTGCGGTCTTCCTTGGGGTAGACAGCGACTGTCTCGGAGCCAAGTTCGAAGGCGGCGCGGTAGGCGCGCACAGCAATTTCACCGCGGTTGGCAACCAGGATTTTTGAGAAAGGCATAGTAGAGCTCCACAGGGGTGAGTTAGGGAATTTTAGCCGAGATCATCATGCTGCACGAGCTGGCGTGCAGCCTCTGTAATCGAGCCGGAGAGTGATGGGTAGACGGCAAAGGTGGATGCTAAATCGCTCACTGTTAGGCGATTATTCACCGCCACCGCGATTGGGAGGATCAGCTCCGACGCGGTTGGCGCAACGACGACTCCGCCAATAATCTGCCCGGAATTTTTGCGGCAAAAGAGCTTGACGAAGCCATGTCGAAGCGAGCGCATTTTGGCCCTCGGGTTTGTAGCCAAGGGTAGCACTACAACGCGCGCGGAGATTTCACCACTCTCAACTTGGGCGTGGGTAACGCCCACAGCTGCGATTTCTGGGCGGGTGAAGACCGCGGTGGCGACTGTTTTGAGTCGGATTGGGGCTACACCTTCGCCCAGGGCGTGGTACATGGCGATGCGGCCTTGCATGGCGGCCACGGAGGCCAGAGGGAAGAGATCGGTGCAGTCACCAGCGGCATAGATGCCGGCAACGGAGGTGCGGGAGACGCGGTCGACTTTGATGTGGCCAGAGCGGGTCATATCCACGCCGATTTTTTCCAGGCCGAGGTCCTTGGTATTTGGGATGGAGCCCACGGTCATCAGTGCGTGCGAGCCATAAATCTCACGTCCGTCAGTTGTTTTAACAACCACACCGTCCTTTGTTCGACCGTCTTGCTCGTAGGTGGTGCGTTGGACGGAATCCACGCGGGCATGCTTTTCTAGGTGAACACCGCGGCCGGAAAGCACGGTTTCGAGAACATCGGCCGCATCGGCATCATCGTGTGGGAGGATACGGTCGCGGGAGGCGACCATGGTGACTTTGACGCCAAGTTCGGCAAAGGCAGAAACAAACTCAGCACCGGTAACACCCGAACCAACGACGATCAGATGTTCAGGCAAGTCGTGGAGATTATAGACCTGGCGCCAGGTGAGGATTCGCTCACCATCGGGCACTGCATTGGGCAGCACGCGGGGGCTTGCGCCGGTGGCAATGAGCACAAGGTCACACTCGACTACATCCTCGCTTCCACCCTCGTGAATAATGCGGACAAAATGGGTGGAGTGTTGGGATATTTTATCATCGAACCGGGCTTTACCTCGGATAACGTGAACTCCTGCCCGCTCGACCTTAGCGCGCACATCATTGGATTGGGCTAGGGCGAGGGCGTGAACACGGTCATTAACTGCGGCGAGTTTGAGGTGAAAACTCGAAGAGGCGCCACCATTATCAAAGCCCATGGCATCGGCCTGCCTGAGGTCCGTGCGGATACTTGTTGCTGCGATAAAAGACTTGGATGGTACGCAGTCATGGATCACTGCGGAACCGCCCAAGCCTTGGTCTTCAATCAGGGTAATTT
>JAUMUD010000040.1 GCA_030530875.1 Corynebacterium sp. | reverse complement strand
CACCACCACTAAACCCCATCTACTTCCCTACCTTCACTACCACCTCTTTTGAACTTTAAATTCCAACAACTTAATTAAGGAGAAACCCATGTCCAAGTCCTATATTGATACCCCTAATTCCTATGTCCGCGTTAATGGCAATAAGATTGCTTACCGCGAGGTAGGCGTTGGCCAGTCCAACATTCCACTGGTTATGCTTACTCACCTTGCTGCTGTTATGGATAACTGGGACCCAAAGTTCATTGATAACCTCGCTAAGTCCCATCATGTGATTGTTATGGACCTGCCAGGTGTTGGCGGCAGTGAGGGCAAGGTCGCCCCAAGTATTGACGGCATGGCCCGCCAGGCAATGGAGATTATTAACGCCCTTGGTTATGACAAGATTAACCTCCTTGGTCTTTCCATGGGTGGCATGATTGCCCAGGAAATTGTGCGCGCTAACCCTCACCTTGTTGAGCACCTTATGCTTGCCGGCACCGGCCCACGCGGCGGTGTAGGTTTGGACCGCGTTACCCCAGTGACCTTTGGTTTCATGGCTCGTGGTGCTATGCGACGCAAGGATCCAAAGCGCTATATCTTCTACCCACTGACTGCCCAGGGCAGCCTTGTGGCCAAGGAAGTCCTTGGTCGTATGGCCGCCCGCAGCAAGGAAAATGCTGACAAGGCAATGAAGGTTCCTGGCTTTATGACCCAGCTTAAGGCCATCAAGCGCTGGTCCCGTCAGCCTATCGACGACCTTAAGTTCATCACCCAGCCAACCTTGGTCATCAACGGCGACCAGGACAACCAAGTCCCAACCGAGAATTCTTATGCCATGGCCGGCAAGATTGCCAATGCTGACCTCATTATCTACCCACATGCAGGTCACGGCTCCATCTTCCAATATGCAGATGAAGCTGCTGAGGCCATCATCAACTTCCTGGCTAAGTAAGTCCAGAGTTTTACCCACTTCCCTCCCCAGCTCAGGGCTTCCTGAGCCACCCCACTTTTAGAAAAGAAGGTTCATTATGTCTAAGCGTATTCTCATCACCGGTTCCACCGATGGTATTGGTAAGCACCTTGCTACAAAGCTCGTTGCTGAGGGCCATGAAGTTTTGCTCCACGGCCGCAATGCCGCCAAGCTTGAGGCTACTGTTGCTGAGCTCAGCGAGCTCGCCACCGGCCCAAAGCCAACCGGTTACCGCGCTGACCTCTCCCACGTGGCCGAGGTTCATGGCCTGGTTGAGCAGGTTAAGTCCGATTTTGATAGCTTGGATGTTCTTATCAATAATGCCGGTATTTCCACCGGTGAGGAGCGTAGCCTGACCGAGAATAATGTCGAGCTTGGCTTTATGATTTCTGTCCTGGCACCTTATATCCTCACCAATGGTCTTCGCCCATTGCTTGCTGCTTCCGGCGACGCCCGCGTTATTTATACTTCTTCCTTTATCCACCATTACGCACAGCCTTATTCCTCCTTGGCTGCCGCCACCATGGACATTAGCGTTATGGATCCAGATTTGCAGACCTCCTCTGCCCTTGATGCCAAGGTTGAGGGTCTAGAGAATGAGCTTCCAGACTTCGCGCTGGATGAGCACTATAATCCTGCTCGTTCTTATGCCAATGCCAAGCTTTATGCTATCTGGCTTACCCGCTACCAGGCCCGCCAGTTTGCGGCTGAGGGTCTGCCTATTACCGTCAATACTTATCACCCAGGTCTGGTTGCCACCAAGCTTACTGGCTTCCCAACTGACCAGGAGGTTCCAGCTTCCGCTATGCCTGAGAACATGGTCACCATTGATGAAGGTATCCGTACCGGTTATCGTCTTGCCCTCTCTGATGACTTTGAAGGTGTGAGTGGTGAATATGTCGATGAGTTCACCGGCCGCCCAGCCTCCGATAAGGGCTATACCCCAAAGGCTGAAGCTGCCCTGATTGATTATTTGGAGGCCCATAGTCGCGCATAATTTAGCCGCTAGTTAGCATCTCTTTATTTTTTCTTGCGTTCGCTCTAAAGCTGGTCATGAGTTCCTCATGGCCAGCTTTTTCATATGCCCACCCTCACCCCTCACCATATGTAAAGCATGTTTTGCTACGCATAGAATCTCAGAAAACTAGGTTCTAACCAGCACTTTTAACCTGTATTTGACGCGGTAACAGCTCCTGAGTAAAGTAATAGGTGTTACCGAGGCGGTAACAAGTTGTTCAGAAAGAAGGCCCTAGTGGATACCAAGTTTTCCGTAGCACTCCATGTGCTCGCGATGATAAACGAGGAAAGTGAAGCGCTTAGTTCCCAGGCCATTGCCAATAGTGTTGGCACCAATGCTAGTTTTATTCGCCGCGTGATTGGTCTTTTGAAAAATGCCGGTCTGCTCGAATCCCAGCAAGGTAAAAGTGGCTATAGGCTCTCCCGGAGCCCGAAGGAAATTAGCCTCTTCGATATTTACTGCGCCACCCAGGAGAAGGATGAAATCACACTCTTCCATGTGCATCAGAATCCTAATCCCGAGTGCCCAGTGGGAGCCCATATTGAGAATGCGGTTCACCCGCTTTTCCACGCCGCAGAGAATCAACTAGAGCAGGCTTTTAAGAATCAAAGCCTGGACGATGTTATCGAGGGGCTCTACAAATCCGCAGGTGTTGACCGCCCGCAGGTGAAATCTTAAGAATATAAAGCCCAGAGCAACCAAGAAAACTAGAACAAATCAGAAAAAGACTAAGGAGATAACTAATGAAGGCAGCCGTACTCACTAATTACAAGAAGGATGACATCACCCTGGAGATTCGCGATGTGCCAATGCCTACAGTTGGCCCACGTGATGTGCTGGTTAAGACCACCGCTGCTGGTGTGAACCCAGTGGATAATATGATTTCCCGTGGTGAGGTCAAACTCATTACCCCTTATTCCCTGCCACAGATTGCCGGCAATGAGCTTGTGGGCATTGTGGAGCAGGTGGGTGCCCAGGTTAGTGAGTTCAAGGCTGGTGACCGCGTCTTTGGTCGTCTTCCACTCGACCGCATTGGTGCCTTTGCCCAGTACGTAGCAGTGGATGCTGATGCACTGGCTATTGTGCCCGATTATCTTAATGATATTGAGGCAGCCGGTGTGCCCCTTACTGCCCTGGTTGTTATGCAGTCTTTCGACCTTATGAATGCCCAGCCGGGTAAGACCATCTTTATTTCCGGCGGTACCGGTGGTGTGGGCGCGATGGCTATTCCTTTGGCCAAGGCCCGTGGCCTTAAGGTCATTACCAATGGCGGTGCTGATAGTGAGGAGCGTGTACGCGCCCTTGGTGCCGATGAGTTCCTCGACTATAGGACCCAGGATTATGCGAAAATCCTCAAGGATGTGGATTATGTCCTGGATACTCTTAGCGCCGAAGAAACCGAAAAGCAGATGAGCATTCTTAAGCCGGGTGGCACCATTGTGAGCCTGCGCGCCATGCCTAATGGTGAATTTGCTAAGCGCATGGGGCTGCCAAAGTGGAAGCAGATGCTCTTTGGTATGGCCGGTAAGAAATTTGATAAGGCCGCAAAGAAGTACGGTGTGAATTACCGCTTTGTTTATGTCCACTCCGATGGCAAGCAGTTGGCCGAAGCTGCAGCCATTTTGGAGAAGCACAATGTAAAGCCATCTATTGATACAATCTTCCCTGCCGAGGATGTTAACCAGGCCCTAGATAAGATTGCCAACGGCCGATCCCGTGGCAAGACCGTTCTTAGCTTCTAATCCTCTTCTCAACCACAAGTCCTATCCATTCCAATTTGCTTAAAGGAGCAAAAACATGACCACCTCTTATATCGAGACCCCAAATTCCCATATCCGCGTCAATGGCGAGAAGATTGCTTACCGCGAGGTGGGCAAGGGCAAGTCCGAGCTGCCGCTGGTAATGCTCATCCACCTTGCCGCAATCATGGACAACTGGGATCCAAAGTTCATTGATAATCTTGCTCAAACCCAGCATGTCATTGTTATGGACCTGCCAGGTGTTGGTGGCAGTGAAGGCAAGGTCAGTTCAACCATCAGTGGCATGGGCGAGCAGGCCGTGAACATCATTAAGGCCCTGGGCTATGAGCGAATCAACCTTCTCGGTATTTCCATGGGCGGCATGATTGCCCAGGAGATTGTGCGTTCCCACCCAGAGCTGGTCAACCGCCTGATTCTTGCCGGCACGGGTCCTCGTGGTGGTACCGGTTTGGACCGCGTGACCCCAGTAACCTTCGGCTTTATGGCTCGTGCTGCGATTCGCCGCAAGGATCCAAAGCGCTATATCTTCTATCCGCTCACCGCGGAAGGCGCCCTGGTTGCCAATGAGGTTTTGGGTCGTATGGCTGAGCGCTCTGAGGCCAATGCTGATACCGCAATGAAGGTGCCAGGCTTCCTCATCCAGCTTAAGGCCATTAAGCGTTGGGGTACCGCTCCTATTGATGATTTGAGCCATATCACCATGCCAACCCTCGTCATCAATGGCGATAAGGACAATCAGGTGCCAACCGAGAACTCTTATATGATGCACCAGAAGATTGCCAATTCGGAGCTCATTATCTACCCTAATGCGGGTCATGGCTCCATCTTCCAGTACGCCGATGAGGCTGCACGCGCCATCAGCGAGTTCCTGGAGCGTTAGTCTTACTAGCCTTTAGTTTTCACTACTCAATAGTGATTTCGTCCCCACCAACGGTGCTGGACTTTGGCTTTGGTTTTGCAGTGGTCTTGGCTGCTTGAGCTTGATGCTCAGCGGCCTGGGCCACTGCTTCTTTATATTCCCTGGCTTCTTCCGTGAGGTCCGGTTCTTCGACCTTGGGGCCAGGGATGACCTTACCGGCCCAGAAGGCCAGCAATGGGAAGAGCAGCACCGTGCAGGCACCGGCGGATACGAGGATTGCTGCGGAAGATTCGTCGATAAGCTCGCGCTGAACTGCGATTTCAGTAACAGCAACGATGATTGGAAGACCTGTGGCGGAATAAAGACTCATCTGCACTTGATCGCGCAAGCCGGTGAGGCCGGATTTGGTGTGGCCGAGGCGTTCGGCGATAAAGATGGGGATGCCGCGGGCAATGCCGATTCCGATTACGGCAACAACCAGCAGAAGTGGCTTTTCGATAACTGCGCTAATGTGAATATTCATACCAGAAGTAATGAAGAAGACCGGGATGAGCATGGAGTAGCCCAGTACGTCGAGGCGGGCCTCAATGGTGCGGCGTGCCCGCTGCGGAACCAATGCGCGCAGGATAATGCCGGCGGCGAAAGCACCAAGCACCACATCCAACTGGAAGATGCTGGTGATGGCCATAAGCACGGTGAGCAGCAGGTAGACACCGCGCATAATCATTTGGCTGGTATGGGAGGCACCATCGCGCACGGCGCGCGCCACCCAAGGGGCAATAAATCTGAGGGTTCGCGGTACCAGGGCCAGAACCAGAGCGATGGCGAAGAAAGCAAACAGGATGGCGACTGTGATCCATGGGGCGCGGGTGGAGAGCAGAATTGCCATGGCGAAAATCGGGGCAAGCTCACCAATAGCACCGTGCACCATAACGCCCTTACCCACAGGGCTTTCGAGCAGGCCAGCGTCCTTAATAATAGGGAGCAGGGTGCCCAAGGCTGTGGAGGAAACCGCAATGCCCAGCACCACGGCGGTCATAAAACCAATGCCGTGGAAAACCAGCAGCGCACCACCGGTGGCCACAATGAGCGAAAAGGCCCAGGTGTAGATGGCGGATTTGGATTGGCGGCCACGCAGGGTTTCCGGCTCAATTTCCCAACCGGCCAGCAGGAAGAGCATGCCAAGACCATATTCGCGGGGCATGGCCACAGCCTGGGACATATTTGCCCAGCCAAGGACTTCTGGGCCGATGAGAATGCCGAGAATCAGCATGAAGACCACTGCTGGAACTTTCCAGCGGGTGATATAGGAGAGCAAAGGTGCCAGGAAAGATGCCAGGCAGATCACCGTCATTGAGACAATAGCATCAGTGGAAATGCCCGCATCGGATGCAAGAATCACAGTTTCTCCTTTCGATTATGAACATTCAAGCATAGTTCGAATTGGAGCTAGCTGCAAAATAATTATGCAAAGTTTAGGAAGCAATCATGGGTGCCAGATACTGTTGGGCGGCGCGGGTCGCGGCCACACTATCACCAAAAACGCAGGCAATGGCGATGAAGTGGTGCCCGTGGGAATCAGTGCCAAAACTCACGGAGTTATGCATCCCATCATCATTGGACCAGCCCAGTTTGGTACCTTCCACCCCGTGAAGGGTTGCTGTGCCGAAATTCTGTTGGTAGCCATCGGCAGCGACTGGGCTCATATTGCGCATGGCTTCCAGCACCGGGTCGTTGGGGTCCTGGGCGAACTTGGCGGAAAGAAAAAGCGCAATATCATAGGCGGATGTCACCGAATTGCCCCAAAGTTCCTCAGAGTGGGTGGCAGCAAGGCCATATTCCCTGGCAATAGTGCTAATGGAATCTGGGTAGCGCTCAAAGAAGGCGGCTGCCTGCTCATCATCGCTGGTTTCCACCATGCGGGTGGCAATGGGGGCTTCTTCCGGCTCACCATAGCGGTACACATAATCCGCGATATAGAGCTTGCTTAGGCTTAGTCCATAGCGCGGGCACTGGGCATTGGCTGACATGGTCAGATGCCCCGTATCCATTTGGTAGAAAAGCAGCTGGGTGCCCATATATTCCACCAATGGCTCATAGGCGGTGGTATTGCAAAAGCCCGGCGCGGTAGCAATAGCAGGTGCATTATCTTCAGCGAAGATAAGCTGCGGGGCTTGGGTACTTACTACTGCACAACCAAGAACTGTGGCTGTGACAGCCCGCAGGATTATATGCTTGAGCCCACCGGCTGGGGTGGTATGCGATGGACTCATATGATTATTTTTCCTTTATACAGTCTTGATAAATCTGTGCAGAATCTCAATAATGAATGCGCCTATCATACCGGTTACAACTGCTTGAAGCAGAAGGCTTAGGTTTGTGGCATCCAAAAATAGCATTTTCGCGAGGGGTGGAATGCTAAAGATAATAATATATGCCGAGTAGGCTACGACAATAAGCAATACACGCCACCAGTTCAGTGGGCGGGCAACAATGCACAATACCCACAGGGCCATAATGAGCAGCACGGCCAGGGTGGCTGTGGAAGCCTGCATATCCGCGCCCTGCTTGTAGTGGGTGAGCCAGAAGCCGGAAGTAATAATGCCAATGGTGATGCCGGCTGGTAGGGCTAGGCGCAGCACACGCTTGGAAAAGCCGGGGCGGGCCCGCTCATAGTTGGGGGCGAGGGAAAGAATAAAGGCAGGGATGCCAATGGCGAACCACCCGGCCATGGTCACATGGATAGGCTGGAATGGGAAGACCACACCGGTGAGGCCAATAATGAGGGCGAGCAGGGCCGAGTAGACGGTTTTAACCAAGAAGAGGTTGGCGACACGCTCGATATTGCCAATGACGCGGCGGCCTTCAGCCACCACCTTGGGCAGGGTGGCGAAATTATTATCCAGTAGCACCACCTGGGCCACGGAGCGTGTGGCGGAGGCCCCGGAGCCCATGGCCACACCAATATTGGCATCCTTAAGGGCGAGGACGTCATTAACACCATCACCAGTCATGGCCACAATATGGTTGCGCGATTGCAGCGCCCTGACCATATCGCGCTTCTGCCCTGGGGTTACGCGCCCAAAGACGGTACTCTTATCCACGGTGTTGGTGAATTCACGCTTATACTCCTCCGGGTCAGGAAGGCTACGGGCATCCACTACTTCCCCGTCGATGCCGACGGTGCGGGCCACTGCCCCAACGCTGGCGGCATTATCGCCGGAAATAATCTTGACATCCACACCCTCATGCTCAAAGAAGGCAAGGGTGCCTGGGACATCTTTACGCACATGCTGTTCCAAAACGACCAGGCCAACGGGCTGTGGCTGCAAAATTCTATGGTCTTTGAGCGCACTATTGGCGGTTGAAACAATGGCCAACACACGCATGCCGGTATTGGCAATTGCATTGGCCTGGGCAAGCGCCTCCCCTTCAAGGAGGATATCAGCTGCTCCTAGAGCATAGCAGCCATGCGGGCCAAAATCCCACAGGGACCACTTGCGGCGCGAATCAAAGGGCAGGTTATCCGCTATCGGCCACAGGGTGTCGGAGAGTTCCTTGCGTTTAATGGCAGCCATGGTGTCATTGGGGTGTTCATCAGCCGCCGCAATACTGGCAAGAATGGTGGTGGCAGGGGCTTCTGAACCGGATGATTTTACCTCGACACTACCTTGACCAGGGTTTTTATCAGGTATGCGTAGGTCGATAAGTTCGGCAAAATCCATGGTATTGGAGGTCAGGGTGCCGGTTTTATCAGCGCAGACCGTGTCCACGCGGGCAAGGCCCTCAATGGCGGGAAGCTCATTAATCAGGGCCTTTACACGGCCCAAGCGCACCACACCCACGGCAAAGGCAATGGAGGTCATGAGCACCAGGCCCTCAGGAATCATAGGTACCAGGGCGGCGACCATGGCCAGTACGGCATCACGCAGGCCATCGCCGGAGCGGAAAATCTGCGTGTAGATTGTAAGCAGACCCACAGGGATAAGAATCCAGGTGATAACGCGCAGAATCTTATTAATGCCATCCTGCAATTCCGAGCCGGTCAGGGTAAAACGACCGGCTTCCGCAATGAGCTTGGCGGAATAGGATTCGGAGCCAACTTTTTCAGCAGTCATCAGGCCACTACCGGCGGCAACAAAGGAACCACTTAAAACCTCATCGCCCTCATCCTTCTGGACGGGGTCGGATTCGCCGGTCAGCAGGCTCTCATCCACATAGAGGTGGCTATTTTCCAGCACAGGACCATCGACCACCAACTGTTCGCCGGCACTAATCTCAATCACATCACCTTGGACAATTTCTTCCTGCGCGATGCTCTGCTTGGTACCATCACGCAGCACCGTTACTGGGGCTTCACTGAGGATGGTGAGCTTATCCAGGGTGCGCTTAGCACGAAGCTCCTGAATAATACCCACCGCTGAGTTACAGATAATCAGCAGACCAAAGGCGCCGTTGATAATGGAGCCGGTGGCCAGCACAATGACAAAGAGCACACCTAGCAGCGCATTGACGCGGGTGAAGACATTGCTGCGGATAATATCCAGGGTGGAGCGACCGGTGCGGCGCACAACATTATTCCCTAAGCCAGCGGCACGACGCTTTTCCACTTCGGCAGAACTAAGACCCTGAATGACAGTCATGAAGACCAGTCTACTAGGTGAAGCCGGCAAAGGTTCTGGCGCGGCTTTGGCTGGGTGCGGGATGAGTACCGCTGGGATTTGGGCATGCGAAAAAGGGGCCATGCAGTGCATGACCCCTCGGTGCCCTGGCGGGGCGATAATTTAACCGCGACCCGCACTTTAGCTGGGCAAATGCAAACTAGTTGCTATTACTTGGCATCAACCAAGTCAATAACGAAGACCAGGGTGCGACCGGACAGTGGGTGGCCGGTGCCAGCAGGACCATAAGCAGCCTCTGGTGGAATGATAAGTTCGCGGCGACCGCCAACCTTCATGCCTGGGATACCTTCCTGCCAGCCGGCAATCAGACCAGCCAGTGGGAATTCAATGGTCTGACCGCGATCCCAAGAGGAATCAAACTGTTCGCCGGTCTCGTAGTCAACACCAACATAGTGGACCTCAACAACGCCGCCTGGCTTTGCTTCGGCACCGGTGCCCACCTCAATATCATTGATGACAAGATCTTCTGGGGCTGGGCCAGTTGGTGGCACGACTACAGGCTTTTCCATAGTATTCTCCTAATATTTAGAAAATTGAACTGGTTTTAATTATAACAAAACCCAAGGAGCATATACTCCTTGGGTTCTTGGGCGGGGGTGCCTTTCAGCACTCCACTACGCGGAAATGAGAGTTACTACGAGTCCGCGGAGTGGCCTTTAACCACGCTGCTCACGAGGAACGAATGGGCGCAATGGCTCACCGGTGTAAATCTGGCGTGGACGATAAATCTTGGATGCCGGATTCTCAATGAGCTCACGATACTGGGCAATCCAACCTGGGAGGCGGCCCATTGCGAACAGTACGGTGAAGAAGTCCGTCGGGAAGCCCATAGCACGGTAAATCAGACCGGTATAGAAGTCCACGTTCGGATAGAGACGACGAGAGATGAAGTAATCATCAGCCAGAGCAATCTCTTCAAGATTCATAGCAATCTCGAGCAGATCATCGCCGCCGAGCTTCTCCAGAACCTCATGAGCCGTCTTCTTAATAATGGCGGCACGTGGGTCATAGTTCTTGTACACACGGTGGCCGAAGCCCATCAGACGTACGCCAGGCTCCTTATTCTTCACGCGGGTCATGAAGCTCGTTGCGTCACCGCCATTGGCCTTAATAGCATCGAGCATCTCAAGCACAGCCTGGTTAGCACCACCATGCAGCGGGCCAGACAGTGCATTAATGCCAGCAGCAACAGCAACAAACATATTGGCCTGAGCAGAAGCCACCATACGCACGGTCGAAGTGGAGCAGTTCTGCTCATGGTCGGCGTGCAGGATAAGCAGCTGATCCAGGGCCTTGACCAGCAGTGGGTCTACCTCATATGGTTCCGTCGGATAGCCAAACATCATGCGCAGGAAGTTCTCACGTGGGTTGAGAGAGTTATCCGGATACATATATGGCTGGCCCTTGCGTGCACGGTGTGCGAAGGCAGCAAGCATTGGAACCTTGGCCAGCAGGCGAACAGTGGCCTTATCCAGCTGCTCAGGATCGAGTGGATCGAGGCTGGACTGATAGTAGGTCGAGAGAATATTAACGGAGGACGCAAGCACTGCCATTGGGTGGGCATTGCGTGGGAAGACCGAGAACTGACGCTTAAAGTCCTCATCGATCAGGGTGTGATGGCGAATCTCATCGCTAAAGACCTCAAGCTGCTCCGTGGTCGGAAGCTCACCGTGAATCAAGAGATAAGAAACCTCATTGAAGGTAGCCTTCTCAGCCAGATCCTCAATGGCATAGCCGCGGTATCGCAAAATACCCTGGTCACCATCAATGAAGGTGATCTTGGACTGAGTAGAACCAGTGGAGACATAACCGGGGTCATAGCTGACCAGGCCCGTTTGTGCGAGCATGCCGCCCAGGGCCACACCATCGTAGCCTTCGGTCGCATGCACAATGTCCATTTCAAATTCGCCACCAGGATAGTGGAGAACAGCCTTGTCAGGATTAGGAGTAGCCATTAGCCGCACCTTTCAACTCAGGTTCCCGACGATAGTAATCGCACGAATGGAACTAAAACGTTCTGTAGGACAATCATAGCGCACTGAGTGACAGTCTGTAATCTCGCCTGAACCCTCGGTGAAATCCACTCGACATTCGCACGGGACCATCTCATTTTTCACGGGTGTTTCTGATTCAACCAGACTCACACGGCTCTCATCGATTGCAACTTCTAACAGAATACCACTTTTACATCACAATTTTTAACCGAGCCCAAATTTTCAGCTTAAAAGGCTTTCTACCTGTGCAAATAGTTTTCGCCACTACCCCCATTTGGGGGTAATTTGAGATTAGGAGCAACGAGAAAATACCCCAAAATTCGGAGCTTTTCCCGCCCTATTTTTGGCTCCTTTGATTCATCCAATGAATAACTCTCAGTTGATTGAGAATTGGGGTAGACTATAAGAGTCTCGTTTCCGACTTATGAAGGGTTTTCACGTGACCACTTTGCCCGAAAATTTGAAGCCTCAGGATGGCCGCTTCGGCTGCGGTCCTTCTAAGGTCCGTCAAGCACAGATTGATGCTATTAACGCAGCAGCTCATGGCATTATTGGTACTTCCCACCGCCAGGCCGCTGTCAAGAATGTTGTTGGCTCTATCCGCGAGGGTCTCTCTGAGCTTTTCCAGCTCCCAGATGGCTATGAGATCATCCTCTCCCTCGGCGGTGCCACTGCTTTCTGGGATGCCGCAACCTTCGGCCTCATTGAAAAGAAGTCTGGTCACCTGACCTATGGCGAGTTCTCCGCAAAGTTCGCCGCCGCCTCCAAGAAGGCACCATGGCTCGATGATCCACAGATCATCGCCACCGACCCAGGCACTGCCCCAGCCCCACAGGCCATGCCAGGCTGCGATGTCATCGCTTGGGCCCATAATGAGACCTCCACTGGCGCCATGGTTCCAGTAGTCCGCCCTGAAGGTTCCGAGGGCTCCTTGGTGCTTATCGACGCCACCTCCGGCGCCGGTGGCCTTCCAGTATCCATGGACCAGGCTGATGTGTATTACTTCTCCCCACAGAAGTGCTTCGCTTCTGAGGGTGGCCTGTGGTTCGCCGCCATGAGCCCTGCTGCTATTGAGCGCATTGAGAAGATCGCTGCTTCCGATCGCTTCATCCCAGCATTCCTCGACCTTAAGGGTGCAGTGGATAACTCCCGCAAGGAGCAGACCTACAATACCCCAGCTGTTACCTCCCTGGTCATGATGAATGAGCAGGTCAAGTGGATGAACGAGAATGGTGGCCTTGACGGTATGGTCAAGCGCACCACCGCCAATTCCCAGGCTCTCTACTCCTGGGCTGAGTCTCGTCCAGAGACCAGTTGCTTTGTTGCTGAGCCTGCAACCCGTTCCCTGGTTGTTGGTACTATCGACTTTGCTGATGGTATTGATGCAGCAGCAATCGCTAAGGAACTGCGCGCCAATGGCATTGTGGATGTCGAGCCTTATCGCAAGCTTGGTCGTAACCAGCTGCGCGTTGGTATGTTCCCTGCCATTGATACTGAGGATGTTGTCGCACTGACCAAGTGCATCGACTATATTCTTGATAACAAGTAACTGGAATTTTCATAAGGAGTCACGATGCGTGAAATCAGGCTAGTCCGAAGCCAGTCGACTGCGGATAAGTTCGTCTTCGAGCTGGTGCCGGAGAACCGGGATGCGGAGCTCTCTCTGCATTCCATGCCTGATGTAGCCTCCGAGCCGGAGCGCTTTGTCGTTCCGGTTACTAAGGAGATGCGTGACCTGATTATTCCACCAGTTATTCCTAGCCGTAGCCCTCAGCCTCATTCTGATCTGGCTCTGACCGCCCGCGAGATTCAGGACCGAATCCGCTCTGGTCAAAGCCCTGAGGAAGTGGCTGAGGCCGCTAGGGTTAGCGTGGATCGCATTAGTGCCTTTGCCCTACCAGTTATCAGGGAGCGTGCCCGCGTTGTGGAATTGGCCCGCGAAGCCGTGGTCAATCCTGATGAAACTAATGCCAATCTCTCGGTTTCCTGCGAGGAGCTTTTCCACCGCTATACCGAGAAAAAGGGCATTAATTTTGATTCCCTTTCCTGGGATTCCACCCGTGATTCCCACCGCCATTGGTTCGTGACTGTCACCTGGACTGATGCAGCAAATACCGTGACGGATATCGCTGCCCACGAAGCCAAGGGCGATTCTGAGACTTATACTGCCCGCTGGGCATTTACCTTCAGGCGTGCCGGCTCGGATTACCTCGAGCCTTCCAATGATCTCGCCCGCGAGGTCCTTTCCATCATTAAGCCTGAAGAGAAGGCTCCTGCCCCAGTTTCTGAGCTCCCACAGCCTGAGCCCGAGGATTCCGCTGAGGATGAATTCGCTCTGCAGGGCCCTGTGGAGGAGCCGGAGCACAAGAGCCGTCGTCGTAAGAGCACGAAGCCTAACTGGGAAGATGTGGTTTTGGGTCTTCAACGCTCGACCAAGCGTCCTCGTAATGGCGAGTAATCATGCTTCCTAGCAGTACAAGTGCAGTTGTCACCATTTGGTATATCACCGCTGCTAATCCCCGTGCGGTGCTCGCCAAAGGCCCCAAGGCCGATCGCGGCTTCGGCCGAAAACTCCTGAGCATGCTCAATCCCACCTGGCCAGTGACCCCCATCGGCCAGTTCGCCCTCAACCGCTCGGCCCAAGCCAGCCCTGGCGAATTCTACATCGGTGGCTACCCCCGTCTCACAGTCATTCAGACCGTGCTTGACGACGCCACACATCTCTCTGCCCTACCCCAGCGCTTGCTTACGGCCGTGCCCGCTGCTGATACTTTTGCCTACGCCGTCAATGAAAAATCGGGGCTTGGCGGTATCGCCCATTGGCGTGGACCAAACCTCAAGCGCTCCTTTGTCGCCACCCGTAATCGCATTTTTGAAGATTTCGGTGTGCCCGAGCCTTTCGAGTCCCCATTTTGGGCCCAGGCTGAGCCAGGTCAATCTGGTCTCAACCTGCCTTTTAACCCCATTGATCTCGTGGGTGCCGCCCAGGAGGGCTGGCTTGGTTTCCCAGTGACCCCCGATGGTCCTGAGATTAATGTAGTTGCCTATGCCATTGATGGCCGCCCTGAACCCAAGGCCGCGACGAAGCCGAAGCCTGTTACGCAGCCTTCACCTCCGTCGACCTCAGCGGAATTAGAAGTTTATGATGATTATGAAGATTATTCGCATGAGGTCGTCGATCAATCTTCCTCGGCTGCACTTATAGAAACAGCCCGTGCCACCGCGAATTTCCTTTATCGTCGCGGGCACAGGCTGGGTGTGAAATTGGCTCGTCTCAAAGAGCGTCTACGCTATACCGACAAGCGCTCGTAGAAGGCGATAGCTGCGGCGGTAGCCAGATTCAAAGAATCCGTACCAGGGGCCATGGGAATGCGCACGCGCATATCCGTGGCCCTCATTGCATGTTCAGTAAGACCTGGGCCCTCAGCACCAATAAGGAAGGCCACCTTCTCCGGATTATCCGCCATTGCCTCGCGCAGCGTCATTGCCTCCGGATTTGGAGTCATGGAGATAATCCTAAAGCCCGCATCGCGCAGGCGCTCCAATCCATGTTGCCAATTGGTCCTCTTACCAGGGAAATGGGCAAAAGGCAGACGCAATGCATGGCCCATAGAGACACGCACAGAGCGGCGATAGAGTGGGTCAGCACAGCCGGCACCAAAGAGCACAGCATCCACACTCAGGCCCGCAGCATTGCGGAAGATGGAGCCAATATTCTCATGGTCACCCACACCCTCAAGCACGCACAAGGTCTTTGCGGTTTCCAAAATCTCCGCAATAGAGAGCTCCTCCGCACGGTCTGCACTGGCCACAAGGCCACGGTGCATATCAAAACCGGCAACCTCCGCCAATACCTCGCGGGTCACCTCATACACTGGGATAGATTCTGGAATCTCGTGGGTCTCCAGAAAGCTTGCGAGCCTCCCACCAAAGCCCACTATGGCACGCGTGGGGAATCGGCTTTCCATGAGCCTCTCCACTCCCAATGGGCTTTCAGCAATAACCAGGCGCCTATCTGCAGCATCAGAATGCTTAAGGTCGCGGAAGTCATCCAGGCGGCTATCCTGCGGGTCAGTAATCAGAATGGGTTCCATTAATATCCAAAATCATCAAAGGGGGCACTGGACTCAGGGAGTTCTGGCTGCGGGGTGAGCGAATGCGCACCACAACCATAATCGGCGGCCACTACCCTGCCATCGGCGGAGTATTCATTGGCACAAACGCCGAATTTCGCACCCATAGCATCCGAAATATCAATATAAAAAGCACAGGTGGCGCATGGGTCGTGGGCCTGACGGGCAAAATCAGAGTCCGAAGAATACTTCTCCGACCAGCGACTAAGCGCTGCCTTCTTGCCGCGCCTACTTAGTACTTGGTGGCCGCGAACTGTGGCCAAGCGCTCATCATCGGGGCTCGGGGGCATAATATCGCCGGGCCGCAAATCACCTGGACGTAGGCGTTCCTCATAAGGCACCCACTGTGGGGCACGCAGGGCTTTTGCGCCCGGAACCAAAGCCGTTTCATTAACCGTAATATAGGTGCTGCCCGGCGCGCAGGCCACAACAGCAATCCACTCCCAGCCCTTATAGCCAGGAATATCAGCGGCAAAGCGGTGGGTAGCAACATTATCCCCGGTCATTTCCGTGGAAAGATAATGGCCCACACGTCCTTCGTCTAATTCAACCAATGCGGCCCGCGCAATATTTATCGCTTTTTTACTTGCGACGGGGGAACTGGTAATCACGTGCTTAATTCTAGTCATATTTTTGTGCCTTTGGCACCCTATGGCCCCTTAGATGCCAAGTTTTAGTATGATCACCCTATGGCCACTCGCAAGAAAAAGAATGCGATCCAATTCCTCATTCTGCTTATTATTGTTGTCCTTATTGTTGCTATTTCCTGGGGCGTTATGCGCTGGTATAACAACCGTCCGGGTCCTGCCCCACAGGATGTGCACCTGAGTGCTTCCATTAACGGGCAAAAAACTGATGTTGCCCCTTATTCCGCTTGCGAGATCGGCGCCTCCTGCCCCGATGGTTCCACCACTGATGTAGACCTCGGCACTGATGATACTTTGAGCATTGAGCTGCCTAAGGATGTCTACGATCATGAGTGGTCCTTGCTCAAGATTTACGACGACCCTGCCGCCAATGACCAATCCACCTTTGGCTCCAACCAGCAAAAGACCGTAGAGGTCAAGGGCTCCTCTGATCCACTAACCGAGGGCGGCAACCGCCCACGCCTCGTGGTCGTCGAAATCTCCTCCCTGCTCATCGGCCACGACTCCGATGGCAATGAGACCCCCTACACCGTCACCTGGTCCATCCATGTCAAGGGCACCCAGGTCAAGGACGAATCCCTCGCCCCGGCTGCTTCCGACGCTCCGGAAGCAACGGACGCCCCAAGCTCCGAAGCAACCCCAACTCAATAAGTTCCAGATACACCAAAGGACCGAGATCATAACATGAACTGAACCCCAAAAGTTGGGCTCGGTTAATTAAATGCGGTTAGGCGGCTAG
>JAUMUD010000039.1 GCA_030530875.1 Corynebacterium sp. | reverse complement strand
CGTACGACATATCCACTCCTCAAAGTATGACTCCAAGAAATGGGGACAGGTTCACGCCTTGCCAGGTTACACACGGGCCGCTATAAAGTACTCTCCCAATTCCGTGGCTATCATGGTGCAACCCAGACGGCCATGAATATTTCCGGCGATAATCGCCGCTGGCCCAATGACTATGGCAATTCGGGTGCCGTGCACTTCTTTGGTCCATTCCTCTACCGCTCGGCATATAATGCCACCACTGAGAAGGAAGAATGCGAGCGCGCCTTGGCGCACCTCGAGAATCTGATTCGCTTCGAGGGCCCAGATGCATTCGCAGCCATTATCCTTGAAACCATCCCCGGTACCGCAGGCTTCATGCCACCACCACCAGGCTTCCTGGCTGGCGTGCGCAAACTCTGCGATGAGTTTGGCATTGTCATGATTCTCGATGAGGTCATGATGGGCTTTGGCCGCACCGGTAAGTGGTTCGCCCTGGACCACTATGGTGTGAAGCCTGACCTGGTTACTTTTGCCAAGGGTGTGAACTCTGGTTATGTCCCGATGGGTGGCGTGGCTATTTCCGATGAGATTGTCGCCACCTTTAATGAGCGCGTTTATCCTGGTGGCCTCACCTATTCGGGTCATCCACTGGCAGCGGCAGCTAGCGTCGCTACGCTAACTGCAATGGAGGAAGAGGGAACGGTGGAGAATGCGGAACGCCTCGGCCGTGAAGTTTTCGCCCCAGCCTTTGCCGACATGCAGGAGCGCCACCCATCCATCGGCGATGTACGTGGCCTGGGTTGTTTCTGGGCCCTGGACCTGGTGGTCAACCGTGAAACCAAGGAGGAGCTCTGCCCATATGGCACTGTTGGCCCAAAGGTCAAGGCAGTGCTTGCGGAGTGCGCCAAGAACGGTCTGCTTGTCTTTAATAACATGCACCGCCTCCATATCACCCCGGCCCTCAATATCCCTGATGAGGTAGCCAAAGAGGGTCTGGCAATCTTGGATGCCGCCCTCGATATTGCGGATTCTTTCTATGAGGGTCCGAAGAACTAGCCTTTTCGACTTAGGTTAGTTTTTTTGAGAATTCAAAAAGGAGACACGATGAAAAGCACAAAACTGCGCCACTTTGGGCTCCAAGTAGTGGTATTTATTTGTTTTATCGCAGTCTGGTGGCTGTTCACCGCCTCCGGTCATATTAAGGAAGTTTTCCTTCCTTCCCCACCATCAGTGGTCAAGGCCCTGATTAATTCCAACCGCTGCGTGGAAATTAGCGGCGGGCACTATACCTGTGGTGAGCAGAATTACTTCCTCTGGCAGCATCTTCTTGCCTCCCTTGAGCGCATCGGTGTTGGTGTGATTCTGGCCATTATCTTCGGTGTGGCCCTGGGCTATCTGCTTGGCATGGTCAAGTGGATCCACGCTGTGGTTGAACCGTACCTCAACTTCTTGCGTTCTTTGCCTCCACTTGGCTACATGGGCCTTCTGATTGTGTGGTTCGGTATTGGCGATGCTTCCAAGGGCTGGTTGCTCTTCCTCGCCGCCTTCCCACCAATCACCCTGGCCACCATCGGTGGTGTGAAGGACACACAAATTGAGCGCATCCACGCTGCTCAGACCCTGGGTGCTAGCCGCATGCAGGTGCTGTCCCAGGTCATTATTCCATCCTCGCTCCCATCCATTATGAGCGGCATTCGAATCGCGGTCGGCTTTGCATGGACCACAGTGGTCTCCGCCGAGCTCTCCAATGGTATTCCGGGTATCGGTGGTCTCGCTTACCTCGCTGGTACTCAGCTCAATACAGCTGTCACCATCGCCTGCATCATTGTGATCGGTATCTGCGCCTTGCTTCTCGATGCATTCATTAAGTTCCTGACCAAGGTTCTGGTGCCTTGGCAGGGCCACGACTAAAAATAGGGGGCCATATATGAGTTTGAAAATCACAACATCCATTACCGCCGCATTGGCCGTCAGCGCCCTTGCACTGACCGCCTGCGTGGGACCAAATGCTAATGAGCTGGGTGAAAAGTGGGGCATGACCCCAAAGGTCCAGCACACCTGCCCGATTGACCCGGACCCAAGTGTGACCACCACCGCCCGAATTGGCTGGATGGTGACCGCCGATGGTGATGCACTGACCTACGGCAATGGCTGGGTCGAAGCCTGCCTGCCAAATGCCAAGATTACCTGGCAGAAGTACGAGGCCTCCGCTGATGTTATTCAGGCCTTTGGTTCGAACTCCACGGACCTCTCCCTGATTGGTTCCTCCGGTGCGGCCCAAGCTATGAGTTCCCCGCTGAATCTCAATATCTCCATGCCATATATCTTCAATATTATTGGCACGGCTGAGAGCCTCGTCGTCAAGGACCCGAATGTCAAAACGCTCGCCGATTTGAAGGGCAAGACCATCGCGGTCCCAACCGGTTCGACCACGCACTATTCCCTGCTCTCAGCTATTACGCAGGCCGGCTTGCAGCCAACAGATTTCAATATTATTTTCCTGGGTCCCGATAAGATGCTTGCTGGTTGGCAGGGCTCGGGCATGGATGCGGCCTGGGTCTGGGACCCGACGCTTTCCAAGCTCACTGAGACCGGCCATATCATTATGAGCTCCGCGGATACCGCGGCCAAGGGTGCGCCAACCGCCAATGTGGCTGTGGTGGATAATAATTTCGCTGCCGCCAACCCTGGATTTATGAAAATGTGGCTGGCTCTGCAGGAAAAGGCCATTGAGGAATTCAAGACCAATCCTGATGAGGCTGCTGCCACGCTCGCCCCAATTTTGAATATTTCGGTCGATGAGGTCAAGCGCCAATTCGATGGCTACCAGTACCTCAATGCTGAGGAGCAGAAGAAGCTCAACTTCGGTGAATCCCTCTTTAGCACCGCGAAATTCCTTCAGGACCAGGGTCGTTGTACCGCTGCTGATGAGCAGCACTACCTGAACTCCGTCACCATCCCGTAAAGAAAAGGACAGAATCATGGCTTTCTCAGATTATCGACGAGGCGTAAGCCCGACCGTGGAAATGCGCGGAATCTCCCAAACCTATACCACTGGTGATGGCGATAAGGTCCTGGCACTCAAGGAAACCACCCTCACTGTGGACCCCGGTGAATTTGTCTGCATCGTCGGCCCTTCTGGTTGTGGTAAATCCACCATGCTTAATATGCTGGCTGGTTTTATGCCTCCTACCACCGGTGATATTCTCCTTGACGGTGCCGAAATTACCGGCCCTGGCAAGGACCGCGGTGTGGTCTTCCAGCGCGCGAATCTCTACCCATGGATGAGTGTTCGTGAAAATGTGGAGCTCTACGGCAAATTCCAAAAAATTTCCAAAAAGGAGCGTGAAGAAACCGCTGAGCACTATCTGAAGATGGTGGGTCTGCAGGACTTCATGGACCGCCGCCCCTATGAGCTCTCCGGTGGTATGCAGCAGCGCTGTCAGATTGCCCGCGTGCTGGCCGCTGACCCGGAAGTCATTTTGATGGATGAGCCTTTCGGCG
This sequence comes from Corynebacterium sp., assembly GCA_030530875.1. Lineage (GTDB taxonomy): Bacteria > Actinomycetota > Actinomycetes > Mycobacteriales > Mycobacteriaceae > Corynebacterium. The sequence goes on along the minus strand of JAUMUD010000039.1, from coordinate 13,379 downwards.
CCCTGGACCCATTCACCCGTGAGAAGATTCAGCTGGAATTGCTCCAAATCTGGCGTGAAAAGAAGCGCACCGTCTTCTTTATTACTCACTCCGTGGATGAGGCTGTCTTCCTGGCCACCCGTGTGCTGGTGATGAGCGCCCGCCCTGGCCGCGTCATTGAGGACATCCAAATTGACGTCCGTGAGGGTGGTACGATCTCTGATGACGTGGTCCGCTCCACCGACGCCTTCCACCACCTGCGTGATGAAATTGCCGCCGCCATCTACGCGGCCCAGGGTGGCAATAATGACAAGGCACTCTTCACCGAATAAAAAAAACAGGTTTTTTTATTCGACACCCACAACCAAACACACAAAGAAAGGTCCTAATGTCTTTCACAACCACATCCTATGCTGCCCCTGCTGCCGGTGCTCCCCTTGAGGAGTACCAGCTCACCCGCCGTGACCTCGGCCCGGATGATGTGCATATCGCCATTGAGTTTGTTGGCATCTGCCACTCGGATATTCACACCGTCCGCGGCGACTGGGGCCCACGCTCCTACCCGCTGGTTCCCGGCCATGAGATTATTGGCCGTGTGAAGGCCCTTGGCAGCGAAGTCAAAAATTTCAAAATTGGTGACCGGGTTGGCGTAGGTTGTTTTGTGAACTCCTGTGGGCAGTGCGCTGCCTGCCAGGCCGGCGAGGAATCCTACTGTGCCACTGGTCCTACCCCAACCTATGGTGGTGTGGATAAGTACAGTCTGGAAAAGTATGCCGAGGGCGAAGTCACTCAGGGTGGCTATGCCAAGGACATTGTGACCAAGGCCCACTTTGTGGTGCCAATCCCTGAACACCTTGATGCCGCCTCAGCTGCACCACTGCTCTGCGCCGGTATTACTACCTACTCTCCACTTAAGCACTGGGGTGTTAGCAAGGACACCCGCGTTGGCATTATTGGCATGGGCGGTGTGGGCCATGTGGCAGTGAAGATTGCTGCCGCCATGGGTGCTGAAGTTACCGTCTTCGGCCACTCCGAATCCAAGCGCGATGATGCCCTGGCCTTTGGTGCTAAGGCCTATGTTTCCACCAAGGACCCCAAGTTCCTTGAGGAATACAAGGAGCACTTCGATGTGATCCTCAATACCACCAGCGTGAACCTGGATATGAACGAGTATATGAACCTGCTCGCCTTTGATGGCACCATGGTCATTATCGGTCTTCCGGGTGAACCACTGGGCGCAATGGCCCGCACCTTCACGCAGCGCCGCCGCTCGCTGGCCGGTTCCCTGGTTGGTGGTATTCCGGAAACTATCGAAATGCTCAATTTCTGCGCTGACCACAAGGTCACCCCGGAAATTGAAATCATCCCACCAAGCCAAATCAATGAGGCCTATGACCGCACCCTGGCCTCCCAGGTGCGTTACCGCTTTGTCATTGATATGAGCAAAGCCTAAGAACTAAACAAAACCTAAAGTTTCTAACTTCTTTTCTCTCCTTCGTGGCCTAGTCGCAGTAGCGGTTAGGCCACGAATTTTTGGTAGGATAAATACCGTGTCTAATCCCGTATGTTCCCAAATTAATGCTGATCCCAGCGAATTTGTGAATGCGGTTCGCCGACGCCTTTTGACCCACCGGGATCTCGTATTCGCTGGCAATAATCCGGATGAGGATTATGCCACTGCTGTGTGCTATTTCATTGATAATCCGAATGATGCTCAAACTGCCCTTGATATGGGTCACCATCAGAGTATCTATGGCACTGAGAGTTTCATGCCCTGGGCGCATGCGGTCAATGAGGTTCTGCGCGAATTGGGCAAGGACCTGATCTTTACTGATGTCTTTGAAGCGGAACGCGCCATTATTTCCGCTGCTAAGACCATGGATGAGGCCGAAAATACTCAGGAACTTCAGTGGCGCGCCCGCATTGTGGATGTGGTGAAGCCCTGCCGCCGCGTATCCGTGGTGCGCCTGCTCGCCGAGCAGCCAATCCCCTTCACCCCTGGCCAGTTCCTTCCTTATACTATGGCTCATGCCTTTGATGGCAGCCCCCGTGGTGATTGGCGCTATATTAGTGCCGCCATTCCACCAAATGAATCCGGCCAAATGGAATTCCACATTTGGCATGACATCACTGATTCCACCCGCCCACATAATGGCGATTATTGGATTCTTGGCCCCGGCATGGGCAATCTCTTCTGCTCCGGTGAGCGCGATATTCTCATGATCGCGGAAGATACCGGTGTGGCTGCTGCCCAGTGTATGATTCTGGCACTCTCGAATTTTGCTAATCCTCCACGCGTGCACCTCTTCTACTCCGCCACCTATCCTGGTGAGCTCTATGATCTGCGCACGCTCTGGCATATTGCCGCCCAGGCCCCATGGCTCTCGGTCACCCCGGTCTCCACGGAAAAGACCGATGCCTGGTGGGTCAGCCCTACTGCTGCTTCCAACCCACCGCGTGGCCTCCACCTGCACCAGTACGGCAAGGTGGAAGACGTGGTAACAGGCTACGGCGCCTGGGATGACCGCGATATTTTGGTTTTCGGTACCCCTGAGCGTACTCAGGAAATTACCGATACCTTGATTGAACGTGGTACCCCTGCTGAACTCATTCAGCAGGACCTCATCCGCTAAAGCCTGCGGTTATTGAGCACCGGCAGCTGATTGCGCACGGACACAAGGCGATCAACCGAGAGATCGACAAGCCCAATGCCTGGCTCCTCACCCATGCGCAGAAGCACTTCACCATCAGGACTAATAGCGGCACTGCGGCCAATACCGGTTGGGCCCTTACGCTTTTCACTTGGGCGCGCCTGATCCACTGCGACCACATAGGTGGTGGAATCAAGGGCGCGTGCCTGCACCAAAGTATCCCACTGGTTGGCCTTGCCTGGGCCATCGGCCCAACTAGCTGAGCACACAATCATATCGGCACCAAGCTGACCAAGGTGCACATAAAGCTCCGGGAAGCGAATGTCATAGCAGGTGGTCAAACCCACAATCATGTCACCAATTTCCAAAAGCACTGGCCTGCTACCCGGCATTACGGAACGTGACTCCTTATAACCATAGGAATCATAAAGGTGAATCTTGTCGTAGGTCACCGTCTCCTGCGGGGTGATAGCCACCAGGGTATTGTGCAGGCGCCCATCATGGGCCGGGCGGAAAGCACCATAAATAATGCTCACCCCATAGTGGCGTGCGCAGTCACGGAAAATTGGAATTTCCAACGAAGGATGGAGCCTCCCACCAAAAGGACTCAGTGCCGCCTCGGGCAGCACCATCAGGTCTACTCCCTGTTCCGCTGCGGTTTCAATATCCTTGCAGAACTGCTGGATATTTTCTTCCACATTCAGGCTGGATTCACATTGATTAAGTGCAATGCGCATGGCCGGGCTCCTTGTTCAGTAGGACTAGATGTCCTCTATTCTAAACTAGCTAAAGCGCATGCGGTAATGCTGCGTGAAGCGGTCCTTAAGATTAATCTCCCCATAGAGAATTGCGTTCCTGACCACCACTAACCACCACAGCATCACCGGTGGTAGCAGCGCGCAACCAAGGCCCCAAAGGATCGGCCGGCTGATTTCCAAAAGCTCAGTGATTTGGCGCACCAGGAAGAAAGTAGTCACAGCACAGAAGACAACCAAAGCCGGCAGGATAGCAAGCATCATCCCCAACCATAAGGGCATGCCGAAGGTATCCTCCTCAATTAGACTTCCTAGAGCTAATTCCATGACTATCCTCTGTACCGAAAAGACTATTAAATTAACGTGCTACAGCATTAAAAGACACTATATCACACATATTTAAGAACAAATAATAAGGTTCGTCACTAGGAATTTTCAGGAATCCACACGGTGATTAGAACATCAAGAGCATAGATATTATCCCAAAGACATCATCGAAGAAACTACACTGCCAACCACGGTGGCCGCAAGCTTCGCGGGTACCGCATTGCCTAACTGGCGCATGGCCTCCGACCATGCCCCATGAAGCCGGTACTCATCGGGGAAGGTCTGAATTCGCGCGGCCTCCCGAATGGAGTAATAACGCAGGCTCCCATCGGGATAGCGAATCATATTCTCCCCGCCCGGCACCCCATGCACCCCGGCCTTCAATGCCTTGGATGGCTCATCAATGGGTGAACCCGTATGCCCCGGATAGGCCTTGGCACCCGGTTTCAAAATATGATTCAGCCCGAGGTAGGGCTCGCGAGGATTCTCAACTGGTGTAGGTAGATCACTAATGGCATCGCGCACAGTCCGCCATGGCAAAAGCGAAGGTGATTTTCCCGTATTCGCTTTGATGGGAATTCGTGAATTCTTTGGCACCCGGTGGTGCTCCCAATATTCACCGGAATCCTGGGCAAGGCGCAGGGCTGCGGCAGAATGAGTCGGTTTTGGAAAACTCCAATACACATCCACATCAGATCGGAAGCCAACAAAGAAGACGCGGTGGCGCTTTTGGGGCACACCATAATCGGCGGCGTTCACGATAGTGGTGGTCAATGTATATTGCAGATCGTCGCGTACACGTGGAGTTAGCTTGTTGAGGCGGGCGTAATGCTCATTCCAAGATTCATCGGTGTGCGCGGATAGTTCCGGGTGTTGCAGGCGCAGCTGAATATAGTGGAAATACTCAGCGAAGGCGGGGCGGGTTAGGCCCTTCACATTTTCGATGACGAAGGCTTTGGGGCGAAGGGTCGCAATGACTTTGGCGGTGGTGGGAAACATGTCACGGGGGTCTTCGGCGCTACGCGCGGCACCACCCAAGGAGAAGGGCTGGCATGGCGGGCCGGCAGTGAGAATATCAATGGGAGTGTTGCCGAGTTCTTTTTCCCAATTAATGGCGCGGACATCACCCTCAAGAACATTCACCCCGCGCACGAGCGGGAAGTCATTGCGCACATTTTCCCGAATAGTCGCACAGGCCCATTTATTCCACTCAGCCACCGCCACATGATGAATGCCGGCCATAGCTGAGCCAAGCAGAAGACCGCCACCACCAGCAAAAAGCTCTACACCATTAATCGCCACTTCTGACACCGCCTTTTTTGAAATTGGTTATAAGGGTGCCAATAGTGTAGCGGCCGATCGGGACATTAATTCGAAAAAAAAGAGAAGCCTTACTCTTCGGAGTAAGGCTTCTGGGGTGGCTTTAGCTTGTTGTGGGTTTAGCTTGCGTCGCGTTGTGCTGTGCTGGAGTTCTTATGGTGGCGGGTGCGGGGTTCCCAGATCACCACAGCCGTTGAGCGCGGCACGTGGACCATTTCACGGCTTGGGCCAGAGTGCGTGCGGCGGCGCTCATAGTCGAGCTGAGCTTCCAGCTGACTATTTCGGTCCTGTTCAGCGAGAAGGGCGCGGCGGAGGCGGGCATTTTCCTGCTGGAGGTGGAGGATTTCTTTAATGCCCGCAAGGTTCACGCCTTCATCCTGCGTAAGGTGCTGAATGAAACGAAGAAGGTCAACATCAGCCTGCGTATAACGGCGGCCACCGCCGCTGGTACGCATTGGCTTAACCAGACCCATGCGGTCATACTTGCGCAGGGTCTGCGCATGCATGCCGGCGAGTTCGGCGGCAACGGCAATCACAAAGAATTCTTCATTAGCCACGATCACCACCCCATCCCGCGCGAGGATCGAAGTTGGCCTTCTCCCACTCAGCATAGGCGGCGAGTGCTTCCTTGGCCTGGTCGTCGAATTCCTTCGGGACCTTGACGGTCACGGTCACCAGAAGGTCACCGCGGGCACCGCCCTTGCGTGGCACGCCACGGCCGCGAACACGAAGGGTGCGACCATTAGGAGTACCAGCAGGGATACGCAGGGTCACGTCATTTTCCATGGTTGGAACTTGGATTGTGCCACCGAGCGCAAGTTCACTAAAGGAGACTGGAACAGTGATAGCAAGGTCATTGCCCTTGCGGGTGAACAGTTCATCCGAGCGCACATGGACGGTAACAAAGAGGTCACCGGATGGCGTGCCATTAAGACCGGCTTCGCCCTGACCAGCAATGCGGATGCGCTGACCATCGACCACACCGGCAGGGATGCGGACACGAATGGTGCGGCGCGACTGCACCACGCCACGACCATGGCAATCAGGGCAAGGATTAGACACCTTGTGGCCGAGACCACCGCAGTCAGGACATGGCTGCGACATGGAAAATACGCCGCCACCACTATTAACTAGGCCACTGCCATGGCAGGTGGAACAGGTGGTTGGAAGACCCGAGGTATCACCGGAACCGTGGCACTTCTTACAGGCCACGCGGCTAGAAAGTTCCACCGGGACGGTGCCACCAAGCACGGATTCCTTGAAGTCAAGGGTCAGTTCAGCCTCAACATCGGCACCACGGGAGGGACGTGGACGACTAGCACCACCGCGGTTGAAAATACCGCCGAGGATATCGCCAAGACCACCGCCGGCACCACCAAAGAGGTCCTCGGCATTCACATTGAAGCCACCGGCACTTCCTTGGCCACCACCGAATCCGCCGAATCCACCAAAGCCACGTGGCATGGAGCGAATCTCGTCATATTCCTTACGGTTTTTCGGATCACCCACCACGTCATAGGCCTCGGCGGCCTTCTTAAAGCGCTCCTCAGCTGCCTTGTCACCTGGATGCTTATCTGGGTGATTATCGCGGGCGAGCTTACGGTAGGCCTTCTTAATTTCATCCTGGCTGGCATTCTTATCCACACCAAGATCGGCATAATAGTCCTTGTCAATCCACTCGTTCTTACTCATAACGTCCTCCTCCCTAATGGCCCATAAAAACGGTCTAGGTTAATTTTCTAAATTTTCTTTCCTAAAAAGTTTAATTTTTTAAAAAAGGGGGCGCTGGTCGGCGCCCCCAAGGAATTGATTACTCCGCCTGCTCAGAATCAGAGGATTCTGGGTCGGCGATAATCACCATCGCAGTGCGGATAACACGGTCGCCCATGCTATAACCACAACGAAGTACGGTACCAAGGACCTTCTCGTCACCGGTGGAAGTATCCTGAACTGCCTCGTGACGCTCCGGATCGAAGGCCTCACCCTCAGCGCCGAATGGCTCGACATTGAAGGACTTCACTGCACTACGCAGCTTGTCATTCATGGCCTTGAGTGGACCCTCGAGGTCACCGTGCTTCTCTGCAAGATCCAGGTCATCAAGAACTGGAAGCAGAGAGGAAATCACCTGAACCTTAGCGGTTTCAATAGCAGTAGCACGGTCACGCTCAGAGCGGCGACGGTAGTTCGCATACTCAGCGGTCATGCGCTGAAGATCCTCAGTGAGCTCCGCAACGGGATCCTTGATGTCGGCTTCTGCTTCTGCTTCCGCTTCCTGGCTTGCTGCTGCTTGCTTTGCTTCAGCTTCGGCAACATCAGCAAGGGCCTGCTCGACATCTCGCTCCACAGTCGGATCAATATCAGGGATGAAACCCGGCTGCTCCTCGGGGGAGTTATTCTGAGTCTCTTCAGACATTCTTACTTATTCTCCTCGGTATCTTCGTCGACAACCTCAGCGTCAACGACATTGTCATCGGCACCCGCAGCAGCAGCATCGCCCTGAGCAGCCTGCTGCTCATAGAGAGCCTTGCCGATTTCCTGGCTAGCAGTGGTCAGCTCAGAAACAGCATTCTTGATGGCATCAAGGTCTTCGCCCTTGAGTGCTTCCTCAACCTTGGCAGCTGCATCCTCGACATTCTTGACAGTCTCCTCAGAGAGCTTGTCCTTATTGTCCTCAATGAGCTTACGGGTCTGGTAGACCATGGTATCAGCCTGGTTGCGGACTTCCTGCTCCTCGCGGCGCTTCTTGTCCTCTTCAGCGTGAGCCTCAGCGTCCTTGATCATACGATCAATCTCTTCCTGGCTCAGGCCGGAACCATCCTGAATGGTGATGGTCTGCTCCTTGCCGGTGCCCTTGTCCTTAGCAGTGACGTGGACAATGCCGTTAGCGTCAATGTCGAAGGTCACCTCAATCTGAGGAATACCACGAGGTGCTGGGGCAATGCCGCTCAGTTCGAAGGAACCGAGGAGCTTATTGGCAGCAGCCATCTCACGCTCACCCTGGAAGACCTGAATTTGAACGGAAGGCTGGTTGTCTTCTGCAGTGGTGAAGGTCTCAGAACGCTTGGTAGGAATGGTGGTATTGCGCTCGATGAGCTTGGTCATCACACCGCCCTTGGTTTCAATACCGAGGGAGAGTGGGGTGACGTCGAGAAGCAGAACGTCCTTGACCTCACCGCGAAGAACACCGGCCTGGAGGGCAGCACCAACAGCCACAACCTCGTCTGGGTTAACGCCCTTATTTGGCTCGCGACCATTGGTCAGTTCCTTCACAAGCTCAGCAACAGCTGGCATACGGGTGGAACCACCAACGAGAACCACGTGGTCAATATCGCTAACGGAAATACCGGCATCCTCGATAACCTGCTCGAATGGCTTCTTGCAGCGCTCAAGAAGGTCAGCGGTGATGCGCTCAAACTCAGCACGGGACAGGGTCTCATCGAGGAAGAGTGGGTTCTTATCAGCATCAACGGTGATATATGGAAGGTTGATGGTTGCGCTCTGGGAAGCAGAAAGCTCAATCTTTGCCTTCTCAGCAGCCTCACGCAGACGCTGCATAGCCATCTTGTCCTTGGAAAGGTCAATGCCATTAGCAGCCTTGAACTTATCAGTCAGCCATTCAACAATGCGCTGATCCCAGTCATCGCCACCGAGGTGGTTATCACCGGAAGTAGCCTGAACCTCAACAACACCCTCACCAATCTCGAGGAGGGAAACGTCGAAGGTACCACCACCGAGGTCGAAAACCAGAATGGTCTGTTCCTTATCGCCCTTATCCAGGCCATAAGCAAGAGCAGCAGCGGTTGGCTCGTTCACAATACGAAGAACATTCAGGCCAGCAATCTGACCAGCGTCCTTGGTTGCCTGACGCTGTGCATCATTGAAGTATGCAGGAACGGTAATAACAGCATCGGTAACTGGCTCACCAAGATAAGCCTCCGCATCCCTCTTAAGCTTCATAAGAGTACGGGCGGAAATTTCCTGTGGGGTGTAGTCCTTGTCATCAATATTGACCTTCCAGTCCTGGCCGATGTGGCGCTTGACGGAACGGATGGTGCGGTCAACGTTGGTAACAGCCTGGTTCTTTGCGCTCTGGCCGACAAGAACTTCACCGTTCTTGGCAAAAGCCACAACCGAAGGCGTGGTGCGCGAACCCTCAGCGTTCGCGATAACTACTGGCTCGCCGCCTTCCAGCACAGCCACACAAGAGTTTGTCGTACCGAGGTCAATACCAACTGCACGTCCCATAATTTATCGTCTCCTTAAATCTTCTACGATTCTTACTTGAGTGTGTCTCACTCAACCTTACATAGACTATAACGGCATATTTCCCAAAATTGTTCCCGGTCGACTCAACTTTTTTCAAAATCCCAGCTCAACGACCATAAATTTTTTTCAAAATCCACCCGTCTGAAGCCAAAAACCCAATATTTCACCCCATCCCCAACACCCCCTTGAGTCCATTCGACTCAACTTTCTCGCCTAAGTAAAAACACTCGCACGTAATTAGGGTCACAAAGAAGCCAATTCCTATTGGCCGTAAAGAAAAGCACCTACTGGTCTCTTCACTGCCAAATCCCCCACCGGAGCGTGGCCCTGGTTTTCCCAGGGCCATTTTTTTTGAAAAATTTCCGCACGCCCCGCCCTGCTTTAGTCGCAGCTTAACTTTGCTTGCGGCGGCGGAGCGAAAATACACCACCGACGGCAACAAGCGTCATGCCCAGCAAAGCAAGAACACGAACCGGTGCACCAGTGATGGCCAAGGCACCACGTGGGGCAGGTGCCGCAAGGGGCGCTTCGGGGGCAGCAGCCACGGGTGCGGGTTCAGTCGGTGCAGGCGCGGCAGGCGCGACGGGTGTGGCAGGGGTGCGCTGTGCAAGGGTGCTCAGTGCATAAACCAAGGCACCGGCAGCACCAATGCCACCAATGGCCAAGAGCACCGGACGCCAATTGAACTTTGGTGGGACACCATCCAATGCTTCCTGGGTGGTGGTGAGTGCATCAGCAGCGGCCGTTAGCTGCGCCGCGGAAACAGTCTCTTCACCACTGGCTGCATCGGCAGCACTAATGAGATTTCGCAGGGCAGCAAGGTTATCGTCGAAAGCCTTTTTGACCTCAGGACTTGCATTGGTATAGCGGAAATCCTGCACAATGCCCTCAGCCTTAGCCAGTGCTTGCTTTGCCTTGCTCAGGCCGTCGGTGAAGCGAGTGCTATTTGTGCCCTTATTTTCGGTGAGAAGCTGCGAAATTGTAGCGCCCGAGGTGGCCTTATCAATATCGGCCTTGGCGCTCGTCTTTTCCTCATCGGAAAGATTCTTCAAGCCATCAACAGTATTCTTCGCATTAGTCTTTGCAGCAGTGAGCGCATCAACCACAGCCTTAGCCACAACGGCTTGGGTTTGGGCGGCACCTACCTCATTCAGGAAGGTATCCTTGGCTGTTGCTTCAAGGTTGGTGATTGCATTGATGGCTGCCTTAGCAGCCGCAATATCAGTAACGGTAGCCTTGGCCTCTGCTGGGCTTTCACCACCCATAGCCCTGTCAACATTGCTGACACCCGTGGTCACATCGCTCAGCCCAGCTGGGGAATTAATCGACGAAACACTATCCTTATAGGTTGCTTTCTGCTCATCGGTCAGGTGAGTAAGGGCATCAATAGCATTCTTCGTATGAGCGCGGGCTGTAGCGATAGCCTCAGTCACAGCATCTGCCACATTCTTCGTGGACTTATTTGGACTAATCTTTGCCAGGATCTCCTTCTCTTTATCCTCACCGAGGTTAAAGGCCTTAATTGCTACCGTAGCTGCAGTAATATCATCAGAAGTGGCTGGGCCTTGGGCAGCAGTTTCTTGCTCCGCACTTGGGGCTCCACCCATCAGCGTATCGACGATACCTGCAGTTTCGGCAATCTTATTAATTGCGGTGGCACCAACGGCAGCGTCGATAGCCTCACCATAGGATGCCTTTTGCTCCGGGGTGAGATTCGGGGCGTCAGTAATAAGCTGCTTGGCCGATGCCTTGGCCTTGAGTTGAATATTGCGAACAAGCCCAGCAACATCAGATTGGCTCTTATTCGGGCTCAATTCTGCCAGGGTACTGGCCTCATCAACACCAAGTTCGAAGGCCTTAATGGCGGCAGTAGCAGCCGCAATATCATCCGCAGTAGCTGGGCTTTGTGCACCGGTTTCTTGCTCCGCACTTGGGGCACCACCCATGATGCCATCAATATTGCCAGCTGTTTCGACAATCTTATTAATTGCTGCGGCGCCGGTGGCGGCACTGATTGCATCCTTATAGGACTGCTGTTGCTCAGGGGTCAGATTTTTATCCCCATCGACCAGGGTTTTAGCATAGGTTTTGGCGGCAGCCAAGTCAGTAGCCACGGCCTTTGCCACTACAGCCTGCGTACTTCCCTGCTCTAAATCACCTAGGTGCTTAGTGGTACCATCGCCCACTACCAGTGCCGCAATAGCAGCCTGAGCAGCAGTAATATCATCCGCAGTAGCTGGGCTCTGCGCGCTGGCTTGTTGTTCTGCACTTGGGTTGCCACCCATGATGGCATTGATATTACCCGCGCCACTAATAATTGCCGGCATCAGCTCAGGGGTAGTAGCTTTGGCCTTCTGGACATAGACAGCACGCTGCTCATCGGTGAGATTTTTGTAGCCATTGAGCTCTTTCACGGCATTATCACGACTTGCATCGATAAGGATCTTGGCTGCATGGCCGATAGTGATTCCCTCAGCATCCAAATCCGCATATACTGCATCGCTGTCCTTATACCCAAGGACTTCCAATTCAGCCTTGACTGCAGCAATATCTGCAGCGCTGGCAGGAGTCTTTTCGGTTTCAGGATCATCGGCTGCCAATGCCGTATTCATTGCCTTCGCGCCATTAGCAATAGCAGTCAAAGCCGCGGCGCTCATTGCTGAATCAATTGATGATTCATAGACCTTCTGCTGTGCTTCCGTCAGCTTGGTATAAGCCTCCAAAGGTGCCTTCGTATTCTCGCGGGCAGCATTGAGAATATCGAGCATGACCTTGGCCAACTCAGCAACATTTTGAGCATCCTCAAAGGCAGTTTCAAACTCAGCCATGCTTCTTGGCTGACTTCCAGATGACTGGTCTGTCGAGTCCTTCGGTTTATCAATTATCCCCGCATATTCCTCCATCGCGCTGTAGACGACCGAGTGCTCAAATTCATTGAAATACTGAACTGGCAGTGTCGACCTATCAACATCCGGGTTCATTGCGGTATTCATAAAACTGGCTTCTTCGACGATGGCTTCAGCTTGTTGAATGCGCTTTGTGTTGATGATATTTTCATAACCGCTCTTGACTTCATCAGGAAAATATTGCATCGCATCGATTCGATCACGATAGGGCTTTTTCTCCCCAAACATAATTTCCTTAACAGCCTCAGCAATTTCCTGCTGAGTTGCATTTGCTTTATCCATATTGGTAAATGGCGCCATATTTATATCAATCCCGGCACTCAGCAAAGTAGCCTTTTTCGCCTCCAACAGCGCCTTAGCCGCAGCCCTATCAGCATCAATGGCCGGATCCGTCAATTTGCTAAGGTCACCGTTTTCTCCCAGTTCCCCCATCAAGGCGGTCAATGCTTTAACAATCGCTGCCCTTTGGGGATAATTTTCGGCATCAGTGAAAGACTCCTTATAGGAGTTATATAGTTCCTCGGGCACATCAAGTGAAGCCGTCGGCAGTGAAATCCTGGTATTTAATAGGGACTTGATTACGTCACTCAACTGCCCCAAGGTTGATGCATCCATCACCTGATTACGGGTTGCCGTACCCTGACCAAAAGAACTACCCTGATAGTATTCATCAACCAGCGCATAGGCCGCCTGACGGTCTGCGTCGGATGGCTCTTCGGTAGCTTGGCTATAGACCTCATCTTCAGCTGCTTCGTGGTTATCCACGGTGGATGTGGCCTTAGTTCCCATCAGCGCATTCATGATGGTCGCTGATTCAAGAATCTTGGCAGCGGCATCAGCATCAACAGCAGACGAGTAGCGCGCCTTATACTCCGAAAGCTGAGTATCCATCAGGTTGCCCAAAGCTGCAAATCCATCGCTGGTATCAACAGCATTGAAGGACATAGTGCCAGGCGTGGGATCAGCATTAGCATGGCTTAGCAGTGATGGGGCCATGATGCTACCCATCGCCATGCTGGAACTGAGCAGCATTGCGCCAAGCATTTGGCTAATGGAACGCTTACCGTAAATCATTATGATCCTCCTATGCAAAATACAGCATTAAGACAAAAATAATACATGAGGTGGTGTAAAAAGTGAGACCAATCGGTGGTTTCAGCTAACTAGCTCGTACT
>JAUMUD010000038.1 GCA_030530875.1 Corynebacterium sp. | reverse complement strand
AACTACAAGAAATCGCAGCTTAACAATTAACCCCCAAAAAATGGGGTCAGGTGCAAAAAGAGCTTCCTAATTCACAGGAAGCTCCAATAATTAAATCTCACTGACCTGGACAAAAGCCTTAATGGTCTTGCGCTCATCCATATCCTTGTAGGCCTGAGGAATGTCCTCAAGGCTGTAGGTCTTGGTGAAGACGGCGCCTGGGTTGATTTCACCCTTGGCGACAAGATCAACCAGACCCTGATGCAGGTCATAATAGCGAACCGATGCTGGGCCGCCACGGAAGGAAACATTACGACCCCAGATGCCCTCATACTCGGAACCATCGGTATGTGGCACACCAACGCGGCCAATAATGGCACCGGCGCGGGCAATCTTTGCGGCCGTATCGGCAGCCTGCTGGGAACCAACGCACTCAAGAACAGCATCGGCACCATAGCCATCGGTCATTTCAAGAATCTTGGCTTCGCCCTCAGCACCACGCTCGGCGACAATATCAGTGGCGCCGAACTGCAGGGCGATCTGCTGGCGATCCTCATGGCGGCTCATAGCAATAATGCGGCCGGCACCCATAAGTTTGGCGGAAAGAACAGCGGAAAGACCAACAGCACCATCGCCAATAACAACGACGGTATCGCCTTCCTTGACCTCAGCCACATAGGCAGCGTGATAGCCAGTGGCCATCACATCAGAAAGAGTAAGGAAAGAAGCGAGCTGCTCCTCGGAATACTGGCCCTCAGGGATTGGGACCAGGGAGCCATCGGCATGCTCGACGCGGACGAACTCGGCCTGGGCGCCACCAAGATAACCAGCATTAGGGCAGGAAGAAGTGAACCCAGCCTTGCAGACTGGGCACTCGCCGCAGCTCAGACCAAATGGCACAATGACGAAATCGCCAACCTTGAAGTCCTTGACCTCTGCGCCGGCTTCGTCGACAACGCCAATGGCCTCATGGCCGCAAGGCGCATTGGTGCCCGCTGCTGGTTCTTCGCGATACCACCACAAATCGGAACCGCAGACGCAGGTGCGGACGACGCGGATGACGACGTCCTTTGGGTCCTGAATCTCTGGCTTAGGTACGTCCTGAACTTCGATGGTGCGAAGACCAGTAAAGCGAGCTGCGCGCATGAATGAGCCTTTCTCTTGAGGGATGAGTTGTACTCAATCTTACGCGCTCCCACCAATGAGGGTCAGAACCATCGCATTGCCCGCTGCGGAATAGCGAGGAAGAGGACAATAAGCAGCAATGGTATACCCCACACTAGGGGGCATGTGAGCATGTCGACAATACGGGTATTAAATTCCGTATAGAACGCGCTCTGCCACGGCCAGACGGAAGAACTGTCCGGAGTTTCATGGGAATATTGGATCAAACAAATTCCAAGATAAATAAAGGGGAACATGCTCGAAGCAACACGCCGCCAGCACTCAGCGAAAAGAGAAAGACGACTCGGGGATGGAGTTGTCATGATGCCTCCTCAGGGTATGGGGGGGCCGTAGGGGTTCCTACAGTGTCTCAATTCTACCATGAAAACATTAGCCAAGCAATCATAATGTGTATATTTTTTAAGAGACTTCAGTCACATATTGCGTGGCTATACATACTTAAGATGTTGATGGCTATACATTTATTGCCCTAATATACGCATAACCGGGATAAATACTGGGCTTATATTATACTTAGAGTGAACTCTAGGTATTTAAAGGAGAAGAAATGAGCTATAGCATTGGGCAGGTTGCCGAACTGACGCACTTGACTGCACATACCCTGCGCTTTTATGAAAAAGAAGGGCTTGTTCGCCCTGAGCGCACCGATACTGGCTTGCGCGATTATAGTGATGAAGATGTGCAGGCAGTGCGCTTTATTAACTGCATGAAGAATACCGGCATGAGCATTGCTGATATTGGTAAATTCATGGAATTGAGCTATAGCGATAACCCGGAGGAAACCCTCCCGATGCGTATCGCCATGCTACTTGAGCAGGAAGCACGTGTGGCTCAGGAAATTAGCCACCTTGAGGAATGCCGCGCCTATATTGAGGCAAAGATCAAGTGGTATCAGGATCCATCTAGCATGGAAAAACCCGTCGCCCCGATGAAGGATTAAGTGCCACTCAGCACTGATCGAGGATAATGCCAAGAAAATCTTCGGCAGCAGAGCTGAGCTTACTGTTGTAGATAAAGTGGAATTCACGGGTGATAGCCGGGGTTGATACCTGGACGAGTTGGCCTGTCTGGAGTTCATGGACCACCTGACGGGTACTCATAATGGCTGGGGCAATTCCGGCAATCACACTGGCCTTAATAATTGCGGTAGCTTCCATCACGGCAGCGGGGGCAGCCATTCTTAAACCATGCGCAGAAAATAGCTCTTCAATGCAGGCACGAGTACCGGAGCCTTCTTCACGCAGAAGCAGGGGAGTGGCAGCAAGCTCATCAAGACTAACTTCCTTACCCACCCAGGGATGATGCGGGGCAACTACTGTAATAAGCTCATCAGCGCCAATGGTAATGGAGTTTTTTGCATGAACCACGGGGCCTTCCACCAGGCCACAATCAATCTGATTCTCTTCAAGATAACTCTCTACCGCCTGGGAATTACCCGCTTTGAGATTGACATGAATTCGTGGATGAGCAGCCCTGAATTTTGTGAGCCATTCGGGCATAAATAGCTCCGCAATGGTCTGGCTGGCAGCAATACGAAGTTGAGTAGTGCTTTTACCAGCATCTTTCATGGCTTGAAGGTTCGACTCCAAGCGATCAGAGGCAGCAATCAATGGCTCAGCAAGCTCGACGACGAGCCTGCCTGCCTCCGTAAGATAGGAACCGCGCGCCCCACGCTCCAATAGGGGAATACCAAGCTTGCGCTCCATGGCACCAATACGTGCGGAAATAGCCTGCTGTGTAATGCCAAGATTAACTGCGACCTGGCTCATTGAACCGGTCATGGCAATAGCACGAAGCAGTATGCAATTATCTATATCGGCGAGCCGGTCGGTGATGCGTCGAGAAGCCACAAATAAAAATTGTAGCACCCCTAAGTAAAAAGCTGTGGACAGGGAAAATTCCCAAATTTAGAGTGGAAGTATGTCAATCAGCACACCACCGTTTCACGTGAAACATACCCCCAATTGGTTCGCCTCCGTTATGGGAACGGGCATTATTGCCGTTGCGGCAAATAGTCTGCCTGTGCAATTTCCTGGACTACATACCGCCGGGCGGATCGTGTGGATCCTGGCAAGCATCATGCTTATCACCTTGTGTTTCAGCTTTAGGAAGGCCGAAAGCTATGTAGATGATTCCTCCATGTGCCACTTTTATGGGGCACCAGCCATGGCCTTTATGACAGTTGGCAACGGGTTTTTGATCTACGGCGGATCCTGGGGCGTCGCCGTTGACTGGGTGCTCTTTGGTATTGGCACCACGATGGGACTCGGTACTGCGATCATCATTCCAATGAAGGCCTTTATGGATCATACATATAAGCAGGATGCGGCCTTCGGCGGATGGTTGATGGCAGTGGTTCCGCCGATGGTGTCTGCCTCCAGTGGCGGCCTATTGATTCCTCATACCCCTGCGGGGCAGGTGCGTGAAACGCTCTTGTGGTGCTGCTATGGCTGCTTTGGCCTGAGCCTTCTCGCTTCTGTGATTATCATCAGCCTTATTTGGAATAAACTATTTCATTGGGGTATCGGTGCACGCGCCACGGTTCCCACCTACTGGATTATTCTTGGGCCACTTGGCCAATCTATTACTGCCGTCAATATCCTTGGTGGCAATGCGCACCTGATTTATGGGAATTCTTGGGCTGATGGACTCTTTCTTTTTGGCATCATCTACGGCGCAGCCACCCTCGGTTTTGCCCTCCTGTGGACAGCAATTGCGGGCATTATTACCCTGCGCACCCTACGTATGGGCATGCCCTTTAACCTTACCTGGTGGTCCTTTACCTTCCCGGTGGGCACGGTAACCACCGGCCTCAGTGGACTCTATGCCCACACGGGACTCTATGTTTTTGGCGCACTGGCCTGCATTTATTATCTCGGCCTCGTGCTGGTGTGGGTGCGCGTACTCTCCTCCACGGCCTCCATTGTGTTCACAAAGCAGGAAGCCCAGACTATACAGGTTACGGTGAAGGAGAGAGTATAAAAAAAGAGGCCGCACAGTGATTGTGCGGCCCAAAGTTTATGAGTGCGACTTGCGCTGGTAGTAGATTGCGTAGGCAACCACGAGCACGACCCATGCAATGACATCATAGATAGTGACGCTCAGCAGACGCTCACTACCACGATCGGCGTAGCTCATAATCATGGTCACAATCCAAAGAACAAGAACTACTGGCGTAACGCTCTTCAACGACTTGGTGAATGCTGCGTTCATTTTGCGACCTTCCAAAAACAGAATCTCCGGCAGCAAATGTCGGGGATTGATACCAATTGCTTAGTATGTATTTTACACCCGACGCCTCCCTCACCAGCAATCACGTGAGGGTATAGGACAACGCATTGGAAAAGGCCACACAGCGAGCTGTGTAGCCTCTCGAATTCATACTTGTCACTTTAAGTGACGGCTACGCATTACCTACCTATTGGCTTTAGCAGAGACATAAAAGGCTCGACCCAAAACACAAACAATGTAGGCAATTACCGTACCAACCGTGACATGCACTGCGCTGCTAGTACCCCAGAACAGGTTAACTAGCCACAAAACAATGAAAACAGGGGACTGTACAATTGCTGACTGCCAAATCTTTGCACCCATTTTGAACACCTTCCTTAAGAAGTAACTTTATCAGCAAGACCCAAGGGCGCTTGCAATGCCACCGACAAGGCCTGTAAGAGCACCACCAGGGACAGTAACCTCAGCAAAAGGGCCACCCAAGAAGCCGGTTGCAGCACCAACAGCAGTTGCCGCAGCAATACTACGGCCGGCGCACTTTGCAACACTGCCCCAACCACGATCGCCATAATCAGCTAGAGGAACAACGCCACGAACAGCAACCGTCTTCGAATTGAGGACCTTGTAGGTTACAACATACTAACTACCATCTCCGAAAGTCAGAAGATTAGGCAAAAGCGCAGATTCACCATCTGCAGCGGTAACAAGAACTCCTTCATCAGTTTGTGCGACAGTCGCATTCTTCAGCGTCGCTACATGGTACCCATTACTGAGGGAAACCGAGTAGCTTGGCGTTGCTTCAGCGGCAGCAGCGGACGGGTTATTCAGTGCAAAACCACCAGCAATCAAAGTAGTGGATGCGAGAACGGCTGCGCAGAAATTACGTAGTTGCATTTGGAACTCCTTAAAACGGAATCCCCGGCAACAAATGTCGGAGATTTTTATCTATCTGACAATAAAAATGATACGCTTTGAAATTTAAATGTCAACACCGCCTCAGGAAAACCCAATGTTTTTCAGTAAAACGCAAGGTTGCGGACTTTTTCAACCACTCGGATTATAGTAAACAATCGCATGACACCCCACATGGATTCACGGTCATAGGGCAGATCTGCCAAAGGATATGAACCGTATATAGCCTATTAGTGCACCACGTCCTTCTTAGCCATGAAGGAGCAGCCGAGGGAGATGAGGGCGCAGACGAATAGGGTGATGGCCATGGTGAGGCGGTGGTCGGAGCCAAGGCCGACCACGGGGCTCATGAGGCCGCCAATGCCGAGCTGGAAGAAGCCCATAATGGCAAGGCCGGTGCCGGAGTACTTGCCGGCGGCGCGGGCACCCAGCGCACTGCCGTTACCCATGATGAAGGAGGCGGTGCTCATAAAGAAGAAGAGACCAGGAATGACAATCCAGAGATGTGGCAGGAAGAGCGCGGAAAGCAGCTGAATCAGACCAAGGATGCTCATGGCAACGAGGGCCACACGCATAATGGCTTGGGGTTGGAAGGTGCGCACCAAGCGGGAATTAAGGAAGCCCGCGATAATGAGAGCACAAGAATTCAGTGCAAAGATGAGGGTGTAGGCGGAAACAGGGAGACCGAATTGCACCTCAAAGACGAAGGGGGAGGCCGAAACATAAGCAAAGAGGGCAGCGAAGGCGAAAGTCACAACAGCCGAATAGGAGACAAAATTGCGGTTGCGGGCAAGCCAGCCGAAGGTACGCACCAGGGCTTTCGGATCCCCAGGGGTACGCTCCTCAGGAGGACGGGATTCCTTGATATAGAAGGCCGCGACGAGAAGCTGGGCAATATTAATGGCGGCGAGTACACCGAAGACACCACGCCACCCGATAGGGTCAGCCAGTGCACCACCAATGAGTGGGGCAGTAACAGGGGCGACACCTTGAACCATGCCAAGCAGGGAATAGGCAGCAGCGGCTTTCTTACCACTGGCAAGGTCAGAGACAACGGAGCGGGCGATGACAGTAGAGCCACCACCAGCCAGGCCGAGAATAAAGCGGGCAGCAATGAGGATGCCAATACTTGGGGCAAAGGCACAAGCGAAAGAACTCAGCACGGCCACAACAGAGGCACCAACCATAAGCTTCTTACGGCCCATCGAATCAGAAATAGGGCCGATAACAAGCTGACCCAGACCGGAACCAACCAGATAGGCCGTGAGGCTAATCTGAACCAGGGATTGGCGGGTATGAAAATCCTCCACGATGCGCGGAAGGCTGGGCAGATACATATCTGTGGCAAAGGAGCCAATGGCGGTTAGTAGACCAAGGGCGGCAATCAGCCAGCCGTGTAATTCCTGTTTCTTCACCCAGCAATTATAAAAAAAATTTCCCCGCTAAGTAGCAAGGGAAATTATAAATTAACTCGGAGTTTAGCTATCTTCCTCAATGAGGTCGACCTCGTAGGAATTATCCTCCGAGAGTTCATTGCGGGCGAGCACGCCGCGGGTGAGGCGATTAACAATCAGAGCAATCGCGCCGTCACCGGTGACATTGGCAGCAGTACCGAAGGAGTCAATGGCAATATAGGCGGCAATCATGAGGGCCACCATATTGTCATCGAAGCCCAGGGAGGAGCTCAAAAGACCGGTAGCAGCCATAATCGCACCGCCAGGAACACCAGGAGCGGCAACCATAGTGATGGCCAGCATGAAGATGAAGCCCAGCACCGCACCAAGGTGGAATGGGTGGTCGGTCATGTGCATGACGGCCAGGGCGAAGAGGGTGATCTTCAGCATGGAGCCAGCCAGGTGGGTGGTGGCGCAGAGCGGAATCACGAAGCCCGCGATGGAAGGGGAGACGCCATTTTTCTTCGCGCACTCATAGGTCACTGGAATGGTCGCAGCCGAGGAGGAGGTGCCCAGCGCGGTGGCATAGGCAGGAAGCATATTCTTGAGGCTGGTCAGTGGGTTACGGCCAGCAATGGAACCGGCAATAATGAACTGGGCCAGAAGCAGCACCACGGTAAGCACAATGGCCAGAACCAGGACCTTGGCAAAACCGGTCAGCACGTGGAGCAGGTTGCCATTCTTACCCATGGAGAGGAACATGCCAAAGATGAAGAGTGGCAGAAGAGGAATAATAAACTTGGAAATCACGCGCATAATGACGCGTTCCAGGTCCTTGACGCCATTGTAGAGGCTATCGGAACGCACCGCGGTCATGGCCACACCAATGGTGAAGGCAAGCAGGAGGGCCGTCATCACGCCCATTGGGGGATCCATAGCAATGGTGAAGTAGGCGGAGAGCTCACCATCGGAGACGTCCTTAACGGAGAGCAGGCTTTCATTCTTCAGAAGATGAGGGTAGACGCCCGCAGCCACAGCATAGGCCAGAAGGCCGGAGAGCACCGTACTGACATAAGCAATGCCAGTGGTAATGGCAAGCCACTTACCAGCGCCCTTACCCAAACCAGCAATGGCTGGGGTAATCAGGGCGAAAATCAGCACAGGAATAAAGAAGCTCAGGAAGTTACCAAAAAGGCCATTGAAGGTCACGAAAACTCGTGCCAGCCAATTTGGGAAGAAAAGGCTGCAGACCACACCAAGAATGATGGCGCAGACAATGCGGAATAAGAGGGAACCGCTCAGTTTTTTGAGATCCACAAGAAACCAACTCTCTTTAGGTTTTGCGTGTGATTGGCTTCTTTAGAATATAGGAATAACCGGGAAAAACATAGCGAAAAAGGGGCACCCAAACGGGTACCCCTGCATATTACCTGCTTATCGGTAGTTAAAAACCTCTAAATTTCTGCCCAGGCGCAGACCACATCGGCGCTACGGGCAGCTGCCAAACCGGAATCCATGTGGAAGTCCTGGCCGGCCTCAGGGCCACACAGATCAGAAGCAGAACGCACACTGACAAAGCTCAGGCCATAGGCATGGCAAAGCTGCGCCAGGGCCACAGTTTCCATATCGGTGCTGATGGCCTCCGGGAAGGCCTCACGGGTGTCCTTAACATTATGGGCGGTAACAAAGGAGTTACCGGCAAGCATCTGACCAGTGTGAATTTGCTGCTTGGCCAGTTCCTCACCCTTGGTGGCGCGCACAGCCTCAGCGGCCACACGCATGGCCGAGGTCAAAGCGCGTGGGCTTTCAAAACGGGCTGGCTGGCCTGGGTTTTGGCCACGCTCATAGCCAAAAGCGGTGGCATCCACGTCGGTGTAGGCGATAGTCGTCGATACGCAAATATCGCCGACCTCAACTGCACGGCCAAGGCCACCGCAAGTGCCAGCGGAAATGACCGTTTCAGTCTCGAACTGGGTCAGTGCATAGGCCAGCGCACCGGCAGCGCAGGCAAGGCCGATGCCGGATTGAATGAGCAGAACCGGGAGCTGATTTTCGCGCTTGAGCAGGTAGAACTGTGCGCCGCCGCGTACACCGAGCTCCTTATAATCGCAGTGGGCGAGGAAAGGGGCGGCCTCCTCAACCATGGCCACGGAGACAATGGCGTGGACTCGCTCCATTACTTGGTCACCTGTGCCCACTCATCGCGCTTAGCCAGGAACTTGCGCACAGCATCCTGCGCACCCTCGAGGCTGTGGTTAGCACCCCAACCGCACTGGACCTCATTGGCGGCAGGAACCTCGGTGGCCTCCAGAACATCCTTGAGACTGGCCTCGAGGATTGGGAGGAAGTCATCGTACTCAATGCCAAGGGTAATGGCATAGAAACCGGTCTGGCAGCCCATTGGGGAGAAATCAATGAGCTTATCAGTGTGGTTGCGCATCAGCTCAGCAACCAGGTGCTCAATGGAGTGGACGGTTGGCATCTCAAGATGCTCGGAATTTGGCTGGCAGAAGCGGACATCATACTTAACCAGGATGTCACCACCAGGAAGGGTCTTGCGGTCAGCAATGCGCACATATGGGGCCGCAACGGTGGTGTGGTCAAGATTGAAGGATTCTACATTCATTTTTGGCATACCCGCTATTATACTTAGATCCATGAGTATCGTGAATGCAATCATTGGTGTGGTTCTGCTGGTTATTGCCCTCATCCAATGCATTGTTGGCATTGCGGGGTGGAAGCAGAAACTCCCTGGTAATCCTTATATTGGTATCCGTGTTCCTGAGGTTCGCAAATCCCAGGACATGTGGAATAAGGCCCATCTTATTGCCGGTCCGCTGTGGACTTTGGCGGGTATTTGCCTGGCTGTGGGCGGTGTGATTTCCCTTTTCGCTTCCGGTTGGCTTTGGGCCCTGCCGATTATTGCGGTTGTTGGTTGGCTGGTTTTTGTGGGCATGGGCGCTGGTATGGCTGCCAATGCTGTGGCTTTCCTCGATGCTAAGGCCGAGGAGGAAGGTGGCTGCGGCCAGGACTGCAATTGCGGTGATTCTGGTTGTGAGAATGCTCCGGCTGTGAATCTTGATGCGGTCAAGAATGCTGCAGCCAGTGCTGATTCGCACTAATATTTTTTAGCTTGTCGACGCCGCACTCGAACTGCTGCTTGCGCTTGCTGTCGGGCTTGCGGTTTGGGTGCTGGCCAGGCCGATGGCAGTTGGTTCCGCCTCGGATCCGTGGCCGGCTGCGGCGGAGACGAGATTATTAATGAAATTCGACTTATCCAAAAGCCAATTAATTCCGAGGGTGGAGTAGAAGGCTGCCGGTTGGCGGGCATCGGACATGCCGAGTAGGCCACCATTTTTAATGGCGGGGATGGAATCAAGATTGGCAAGAATCTCGGCCTTGGAATCTTCGGTGTCCAGGGCAGTGAGGAAAATGGTGGAGTCCAATTGGGAGGCGGCTCCAGTCCAGTTTTGATAAAAATTGCCACCAAAATCGGTGGAGTCATAAATATCGGCGGCCTTGAGTCCCATATCGCCTAGGAGGCGTGCATGGGCCTCGGTTTTGGCGTAGATATTAATGGAGTCGGCCTCAAGGTAGCCAGCAATATAGGTAGTTTCGGCGAGTGCCGGGTAGGTTTTGCCAATATTTTTCAGGCGCGTCTCGGTTTCGGCAATGAGCTGCTCGGCCAGCGCGGCTTTGCCCAGTGCCAGGCCGGCTTGGCGGGTGGCATCCTGCCAGGATCCAGCCCAGTTCGCGGCATCGGTGGTGTAGACCACGGTGGGGGCAATAGCGGAAAGATGCTGATAATCCTCCGCAGTGATATTGCCATAGAGGCACAGAATCAGATCAGGGCTTGCTTGGCTAAGTGCTGCGGTATTAATCCCGCTGCTTTCATCGTAGAAGGTGGGGTTATTGGCCCCAAGGTTGCTGATTTGGCTATTGAGCCAGTCGGTGGATCCGCTATCGGTGGCGCCCTGGGTGGCGCGGCCGGCAGCCAGTGGGATGACGCCGAGGGAGGCGGCCACATCGGCACTATAGTAGCCCACGGTGGCGACCTTGCTTGGCTTTTCGGAAATTGTGGTGGTGCCAAAGGCATGGTCGATGCTTACCGGGAAGCTTGGGGCTGCGGTGCCGGTGGTGGATACGCCATTTCCTTTCCCGGAGCAGGCTGCGAGTACTGCGCCGGTGGCAATGAGGCCACCGGCCAAGAAGGAGCGTCGGCTCAGGCGGGAGAAAGAATTCATAGTCTTATTCTAATCTACGCCAGTAGCCCATGAAGCTCACACTGGTGCGCTCCACGCCACGGGCCAAGCTATGGCGGCGCAGCTTTTTAATCATGCCGGATTCCCCGGCGAAGAAGAATTGGGTTGGGCTCGAACTGGTGGCCATATCCCAGAGGTAATCCTCGCTGCACTCGGATTCCTCTTGCTCGCTAACCTCCCTCTCTTCGTTCGGAAGGTACCCGTCTAAGAAGGAAAGTAATTCTTCAAAATTATGGGCGCTCTCATAGCCCTCAATCTCAAAACCATAGAGCAGGCTAGTAATGGGGCCTTCCCATTCGGCCTCAAGATTTTTAAGGGCTGGAAAAGCGGTGCTATCAATGACCGCGATGAGCTCGCAGCTTGGTGGGAGCTTTAAGGCTGGCGCCCAAAGTTCTTCACCGGGGTCGGGGGCGATAATGCACAGGCGCTGGCCAATCTCAGCCTGTCGGAACCAGTCGGTGCCGGGACCCGCATGGCCGGCCACGCAGTCAAGCTCAATCCAGCCCGGACCCACATCGGCAATGGTATAGGTGCGCATGAGGATATCCAATTGCAGAATTTCCCTTCGGGAGAGATTCCTGGATTCGAGGTCCTCTGGGACATCACCGACCAAGATTTTTATATAGAAATCCCCAATTGGGCGGCTCCACCTAAAATCTTTGTGCTCAAGACGCACGCGGATAAAGCCAGGGTAGGGGGTAGAAACAGCGGAAACGGTGCCGGTATAGATGCGCATTAGCGGCTCCTCCGAAGCACAAAGAAGAGCAGAATTGGCATGCCGATTATGCCGGTAATGACACCCACGGGCAGGCCTAGTTCGCGGCCAATAAAGTCGGAGGCGAGGACCAGAATGGCACCCATTATGGCGCTGCCCCAGAGGCTATCGGGGCCGCGCATGAGTAGGCGCACCACGGGGCCAGCCATAAAACCGACAAAGGCAATGGGGCCGGTGGCAGCCACGGCCGCACTGCTGAGAAAGACACCAAGGATAATGACCGTCCAACGCAGCCGCCCGACATTGATGCCAAGGGCTGTGGCGAGGTCGTCGCCAAGGGAAAGCTGATGGAGTGCGCGGGCACACAAGCACAGTAGGAGGCAGCCGGCGAGGACGAGGGCGGCCAGGATGTAGACGCGGGGCCAGGTGGCTTGGCCGAGTGAACCGGTAAGCCAGATGCTGGCCGAGGCGGCTTTATAGAGTGACATGCGAGAGAGCATGTAGTGGACAAGTGCCACGAAGAGGGCGGCCATGGCCACGCCACCCAGCACGAAGCGGGAGGAGGCGGCACTGCTGCCATCACGGCCGGCGAAGAGAATAATGAGCAGGGTGGCGATTATGCCACCGAGGAAGGAAACCCCAGCAAGGGGCAGGCCAGAGAGGCCGAAGAAAGCCATGGCGGTGACCACGGCAAAGGAACTAGCAGCACTCACACCGACCACATCGGGGCTGGCCAGAGGGTTGCGGAGGATGAGCTGGAAGCAGGTGCCGCCAAGGCCCAAGGCCATGCCAGCGAGGATGCCGATGAGGAGGCGCGGGAGGCGTTCCTCACGGATGATGAAGCTGGCACCGGGGATATTTTTGCCGCCGAGGATGGCGAAAAAATCCGGGATGGAGACGTGGAAGGAGCCCAGCAGAATATAGACGGGGATGAGGACCAGCAGGAGGAGGGCGAGCAGGAGATTGCGGCGAAGGATCATCGGCGGATCCCCCTGGCATTATTGAGTTGGAAGAGGAAGAGTGGGACGCCGATGACCGCAAGGCTAAGGCCAACGGGGATTTCGGCGGGTGGGGTAAGGATGCGGCCGATAATATCGCAGAAGAGAACCAGGCTTGCACCACTTAGGGCTGCGGCCGGGACGAGGATAGTATGGCGCACCCCGGTGAAGCGCACCAAGAGGGCGCGCACCATATGGGGGACGATGAGGCCAACAAAACCCAGCGGGCCAACCAAAGCAACACTACCGGCGCAGAGCAGGGTGATTGCCGTGATAATGGCAATTCGGTAGCGGTTGAGATTAATTCCCAAGGAGGCGGCCATGTCCTCACCAAGGGCGAGGATATCAAGGCCACGGGCGGAGGCGAGCAGCACTATAAAGCCCACCAGGAAGAGAGGGCTTAGATGCAGGGCCTCCGTGACGGTGGAACGGCTAAGCCCACCGATCTGCCAGGTGCGGAAATCATCCAAGGTGTCATTTCGCCTGAGGACTAGCGCGCTGATAAGTGCACTGGCACCACTGCTGACTGCCGCGCCCACAAGGACCATGCCCACCATGGATTGACGGCGGGAGAGTGCATAGACCAGGGCGGAGGTGAGAAGGGCACCGATAATAGCGGCGAGGCTGGCGGGGATCCCAATGAGGAATCCCAGCACCACGCAGAGCGCCGCACCATAATTAATACCGAGTAGGCCGGGGTCGGCCAGGGGGTTGCGGGTCAGGCCCTGAATGGCGGTGCCGGCAAGGGCGAGACCCGCACCGGCCAGGATGGCATTAATAGTGCGGGGGATGCGGGAATTAATCACACTGGCAAGAAGGCTCTGATCGGGGTGATTCGGGGCGGCGGCAAGGGCTTCCATGAATTCATGGAAGCCCGGTAGGTCGACCCAGGATCGGGCGCCGATATAGAGCGAGGCAAGGATAAAAATTCCTAAAATTACACAAAGTCCCAGGAGGATTGTGAAAGTTGCCAGTTTTTGGGTGGCCGTTGGGTTCATATTTTCTTAGTTAGCGGCGGCGAATCCAGTGGAGGTCGGGGCGGCTTCATTGCCGTGGCCACCGGCGGCGGCGACAAGAGCATTGACGAAATTGGAGTCGTCGAGAAGCCAATTGAGACCGATGGTGGAGTAGATGGCAATGCCCTGGGCCTTGTCAGCGACACCGAAGAGGCCACCGTGGGCGACGGCCGGGATTTTGCTCAGCAGTGGATCACCAAGGATGGCGGCCTTGTCCTCTTCGCTATTGAGCCAGGTGAAGAAGATGCTGGAGTCGAGTTCATCGGCGCGCTCAGCGGACCAGGAGCCGTAGAAGCTACCCTTGAAATCAATCTTATTATAGGCATCGGAAGCCTTGAGGCCCATGCCTTCAAGCAGGTGGGAGCGGCCATCGGTTGGGGCGTAGATGCTGATTTCATCGGAGGCGCCGGCCTGGAGGTAGCCGGCGATATAGGTGGTATTGGCGAGCTCAGGGAAGCTGGTGCTGACATTCTTAAGGCGGGCCTGGGTTTCGGCAATGAGCTGCTCAGCGAGGGCAGTCTTGCCCAGGGCCTTGCCGGCCTGGCGGGTTGCGCCCTCCCAGGATTCATTCCAGTTTGCGCCGGCGGCGGTGTAGGTGACCGTTGGGGCGATCTTGGAGAGCTTGTCATAATCTTCCTGGCTGAGGTTGCCGTAGAAGCAGACGATGAGGTCGGGGCTGGCGGCAGCAAGGGCGGTGAAATTGGTGCCGTCGGTCTCATCATAGAAGGTTGGGGCCTGGGCGCCGAGATTGGCAATCTGCTTATCCAGCCAGACATTGGAGCCGGCATCGGTGCCGCCCCAGGTGACCTTGCCGGCGGCCACGGGGATGACGCCGAGGGAGGCGATCACATCGGCATTGAGGTAGCCAATGCAGGCAACGCGGGTCGGGGCGGATTCGATGGTGGTGGAACCAAAGGCGTGCTCCACGGTCACAGGGAAGGAGTCAGTCGCAGCATTGGTTGCGGAGCTGCTGCCCTGGCCCGTGCTGGAAGTTGAGCAGGCGGCAAGGGTGGCGCCTGCTGCGACAATGCTGCCGATAAGGAACCCTCGGCGGCTAAGGGGTCGATTCAAGAAAGAAGACATAAATGAACCAATCTCTAAAGTGAAACAAATACAAGGGGATCCTACCCTAAATCGGCTGGAATACCTATAGGTGAACTATGTTAGGATTAGGGAACATCTACTAGGAAGGAAGACTTCGGTGATCGGTTTTCACCCACAGATTATGCGTCAATCTGTCCGCTATCACGAAGATGCGAGTGCGCTTTTCGCCTACTTGGGGGGTGCGGACCGTAATGACGCTGTGCTTTTGGAAAGTGCGGATATTACGACCAAGTCTGGTCTTCAGTCGGTGATGATTCTTAAGGGATCCGTGCGCGTGACCTGCCATGGTGACCGCGTTATTCCCACCCCGCTGACCGCCACCGGTGGTTCCATTGTGGATAGGCTTTTTGGCCAGCTGGCTGATTTTAAGAGTGCCGAGGAGCCGAATACTTTTATTTTCCCTGCTTCTACTGCGGCTGATGAGCGTGAGCGCCTGAAGGCTCCGTCCCCGATTGAACCGCTGCGTAAATTGCAATTGGATGCAGGTTATACCGATGAGCAGATGCCTTTTATTGCGGGTGGCTTTGCCTTTGACTTCCTTGACACCTTTGAGGATCTGCCGGCTGTAGCACCGGGCAGCAATAGCTTCCCTGATTATGAATTCCTGGTTGCTGAGGTTTTGCTCGTTATTGATCATCAGGAAAAGACAGCGGAATTGATCACTGTTACCTTGAATGGTGATGATAGGGATCTACAGCACTTTGTATCATTGATCAACACTGTGAGCGATGAACACTTAGACAATGTTATTAATGAACGCTGCGTATCGACGGCCCAGAAGGAGCCAATCCAGGCTGAGGCGAACATCAATGATGAAAACTTCCGTCGCGCCGTAATTGATCTTCAGCACAATATTTATGAGGGTGATATCTACCAGGTCGTACCGGCACGATCCTTTAAGATTGCATGCCCAAATGCCTTTGCCGCCTACCGTCAGCTGCGCGAAACCAATCCAAGCCCGTATATGTTTTATATTCGTGGCAATGGCTATGAACTCTTTGCAGCTTCACCGGAATCCAATTTGAAGTATACGGCAGCAAGCCGAATTGTTGAGCTTTATCCCATCGCAGGTACGCAGCCGCGTGGCTTGATCACCGCTGAGGATGGTTCGACCGTTATCGATCATGAATTGGATACTCGTGCTGAACTTGAACTCCGAACCAACGACAAGGAAGTTGCGGAACATGTGATGCTTGTTGATCTTGCGCGCAATGATATGGCCCGTGTGGCTGTGCCGGCAACCCGTAAAGTGAAGAAGCTTTTGGAGGTCGACCGTTATAGTCGCGTCATGCACCTGGTGAGCCATGTGACTGCAACCTTGGCTGATGATTTTGATGCCTTGGATGCATATCGTGCATGCATGAATATGGGTACTTTGACTGGTGCGCCGAAGCTGCGCGCCATGGAGCTGCTTCGCGGTGTGGAAAAGGAGCGCCGTGGTTCCTATGGTGGTGCCGTTGGTTATTTGCGTGGTAATGGCGATATGGATACGTGCATTGTGATTCGCAGTGCCTTTGTGGCTGATGGTACGGCCCATGTGCAGGCCGGTGCGGGTGTGGTTCGTGATTCCAATCCGCAGGGTGAGGCCAATGAAACTGTGCACAAGGCCTATGCAGTACTGAATGCTATTGCCCTGGCTAATGGCGGTACCGTGGAGATTGTGAGGTAATATGTCCACTCGAATTTTGCTCATTGATAACCAGGATTCTTTTGTTTATAACCTGGTTGATGCCTTTGCCACCATTGGTTTTGAATGCACCGTGTATCGCAATACGGTGAGCCTTGAGGAAATTGAGCGCTTCCAGCCCGATTTGATTTGCCTTAGCCCTGGTCCGGGTCATCCCCGTGAAGCGGGTGTGATGATGGATGTGATTGAGAAATATCAGGGCCGTACCCCAATTCTTGGCATCTGTCTCGGCTTCCAGGCGCTGCTCGATCACTTTGGTGGCACTGTGGAACCTGTTGGTCCGGTACATGGTAAGACTGACCGAATGATTTTGACCACAGCTGGTCAGGATTCTCCGCTTTTTGATGGTCTTACTGTTGGGGCCCTGCCAGGGGAGAAGGGCACTGAGGTTCCTGTTGCCCGCTACCATTCCTTGGGCTGCATTAATGTACCGGAGGGGATGGTGTCCCTCGCCACCATTAAGGCGGATGCCGGTGAAATTTCCATGGCCGCGCAGAGTGCCGATGGGATGAGTATTGGTCTTCAGTTCCACCCGGAGTCTGTTCTTTCTCCTTCTGGTCCGCATATTTTGCGCCGTGCCATTGAGACCCTCGTTAATAAAAATACTAACTAAGGAATAATCATGAGCATTCGTGAGTACATTCTCAATCCTGCACCTACTGCTGAGCAGGCCACCGAAGTTTTTGCTGCCCTTGCGCGCGGTGAGTACTCGCCGGTGCTGATTGCGGCTTTGCTTGCGACAATCCGTACCCGTGGTGCCACTGCGGCGGATATTTCCGGTGCTGCCTCTGCTTTCCTGGATGCTGCCACCCCGATTGATATTCCTACCCGCCCAATTATGGACTGCGTGGGTACCGGTGGCGATGGGGCACAGACCATCAATATTTCCACCGCGGCCTCCCTTCTTGCGGCTGCTGCGGGCATTCCAATGGTGAAGCACGGTAACCGCTCCATTTCCTCCAAGTCCGGTGCTGCCGATGTGCTTGAAAGCCTCGGTATTCCACTTGACCTCAGCTCTGAGGAAGCCGCCAAGGAAGTGGAAAGGCATAATTTCACCTTCCTTTTTGCCCCGGCCTATCACCCTGCTTTCAAGCATGTGATGCCAATCCGCAAGGAACTGGCCATCCCAACTATCTTTAATATTCTGGGACCACTGATTAACCCTGCCCGCCCTGAACTGCAGCTCATGGGCATTGCCGACCCAAGTCTTGGCCCGATCATTATTGAGGCCCTCAAGGAGCTTGGTCGCAGGCATGCCGTGGTGGTTCACGGTGCCGGCACCGATGAGATTGCTGTTCATGGCGAGACCCTGATCTGGGAGCTTAAGGACGGTGAGATCAGCCATTACACCCTGAGCCCCAGTGACTTTGGCGTCGACACGCATACTCTCGAGGACCTGCGCGGTGGCGATGGCAATGAAAATGCGGAGCTTCTCAAGGAAGTTTTTGCGGGAAAGGGTAAAAAGGCCCACCGCGATGCCATTGTGGCCAATGCGGCCATGCTCTTCTACCTTGCTGGCAAGGCAGAAAACTTCACAGAAGGTGCACAGAAGGCCGAAGAAATTCTCGATTCGGGGGCCGTGCTTTCGTGGATGGAGAGGAATTAATATGGCTTTGCCTACCGTATTGGAAAATATTGTAACCAAGCGCAAAACCCATCTTGCCGGCATTGCTGAGCGCATTGGTGATGCGACCCCTGGGCCAAGTACGCGCAGCCTTTATGATTCTTTGAATCAACCGGGGCACCAGTTCATTATGGAATGTAAGTCTGCAAGCCCAAGTCTGGGTGTGATTCGTGCGGATTATCATCCGGGCGATATTGCACGCATTTATAGCCGCTATGCTGCAGGTATTTCCGTACTTTGTGAGCCTGAGCGCTTCCATGGTGACTATGATCATTTGGCTACGGTGGCTGCCTCCACCCATCTGCCGGTGCTCTGCAAGGACTTTATTATTGACCCCGTGCAGGTGCGTGCCGCCCGCCACTACGGGG
>JAUMUD010000037.1 GCA_030530875.1 Corynebacterium sp. | reverse complement strand
GCATTTACCTCGTCCTTTCCGAGCTTGTTCCACAGGATATAGGTTTCCTTAACCAGGTGGGCGCGCAGCTGTGCCCAGCCCTCGGTGGTGCTGATATCTACCCCATAGCGCTTTGCCTGACGGCTAGCCAGGGTGGAACCAGGGTGTGCCATCATGCCAATAAAGAGCGTGCCATCCTCCTGCTGCCAGGCCGAAGTGCCAAGCTCACGGAAGATATGGAACCGGTCCTCCGCATGGGTAATAACCCCATGGTGGTGCGGGCAGACCAGGGTCGTGCCACCCACTGTGCTCTTCTGCTCCTCAATCCAGCGCTTCATATGATGGGCCTGCAGATTATGGGTCTTTCCACAGTCCGGGAAGGCGCAGGTAATCTGCATGGTGTAATTCATCATGCGGTGACTTGATGGGGAGAATCGGCCGGAACTATAGCTCACAGTACGGCCAAAAACATCCACGACCACCAGGTTTTCCGCATCGCCCCAGCGCTCAATGGCATTGGCAATCTCCAGCGGATCCAGGGTCTCACCCTCGGCGTGGAAGACCCAGTCGGGGTTCTCGCGCAGCTGGGCTTCGTCGATGACGACGACTAGCTGGATGCGTCCTGCCTGCTCGGCGCTGCGAATCTGGTCGCGCAGCAAAGCCATGGCCGCCTTGCCCGCCAAGCGCTTGGAATCCACCGGTCGCTCAGTGACCGGAATGGTGGAGATATAGGAGCTCACGGCCTTCTGAATCACCTTCGTATCCAGGTCAGGCACACCCTCCAGGATGAGCTGGTTATTATTTGGTCCAAGCCGTTTCACGCTAAAGGAGAGCCAGGCCTCATGGGCAAGACCAAAGGGCTCGACCAGTTTCTCTTCCGGCACGAACTGCGGTAGCTCTGGTGGCGCAACTGTGCTATTTAGCTTAGGCGCAACGTCAGTGGGCTCAGGAACCGCCACAGGCTCAACCTCGGGTTCTGCCACGGCCTCCTGGGGTGGCGGATTAACCGGCATGAGGTCAGGATTGGCACGGGCGAATTCGGCGCGTCGTAAAGCATAAGCCTCAGCCTCGCGCGCCTTTTCCTCCTCCGCGTGCCTGTTTTTGGCCGCACGAACATCAGCCTTGAGCTGCGCCTCAATAGCACGCGCATCATGGCGATTAGCACTCGCAATCTGCTGATAGAGCCAATCAAGGCGTGCTTTAAGAACAGCCCCGCTCTTCGCCTTGGAATACCCAGGCAGGCTCTGAATCGCGCGCACGAGAGCCGCGATTGTGGCCACAGTAAGCATGCGCTCCTTAAGCCACGGCCCCAGTAGCTTATGAGCCAGCGCCGCACCAGCATAAAGCCAGTCGGTGGCGGTCGCCGTGCTCACATTCCACTGTGAGCGGACTGTAGCCAGGGCATGATCAACCTTTTGGCCACGGGTTGAAGAAAAAGCGCGTGATGCGGCTTCATGTTCAAGAGCAACGAGGGCTAGTCGAAGCTCTGTATCGCTCAGTGACTGAGCGTTTATTGCGGGGGATTGGAACAATTTTTTCCTTTCCACCCTTTCCCTGAGACCAGTAAAACACATTTGGGGAAGAATTGAAACCCCTGCAGCAAAATTGCCCCAGGGGGTAGTGCAAATTACCCCCGCTTCAAAAACCTGCAAAGGACTTAAAGCGCAGGCCATGCCCAGTTTTCTTTATGCAAACCCTAAAGTCGCGGGGGTAGTGGGAAAATTACGGATTTTTATTTTCAGCCTCGAGGGTGCATTATTAATGCAATCTTATCCACTAAGGAGGCCATCATGGCGATTCGTAATCCAAAGCACGCCTCAGTCATGCAGCACATGGAGGAGGCTGAGCACGTCGGCCACGCCTGGCGACGTCAATCCATTGGTCTCGTGGCGGGCATTCTCGCCGCGATTGCCGTCTACTTCCTATTCCCACATGGCGCCGTGGAGGCCGTTAACCTGGCCAACCCGGATGCCAAGACCCCATATGTGGATGGCAACTTGCGCATCACCGCCGCAGTCGCTGTCCTCATGGGCATCTGGTGGATGACCGAGGCCATCCCTCTGGCCGCCACCGCCCTTGTCCCATTGGTGCTCTTCCCGCTTCTGCAGGTGAGCCCAATTAAGACCATTGGCGCCTCCTATGGCGACCCAACCATCTTCCTCTTCATGGGCGGCTTCATCCTGGCGCTCGCCCTGGAAAAGGCAAATCTGCATCGTCGCTTGGCCCTCGGCGTGGTCATGCTGGTGGGTACCCGCCCACGCCAAATGGTGCTCGGCTTCATGCTGGCCACCGGCGTGATGTCCATGTGGGTTTCCAATACCGCGACCGCCGTGGTGATGATTCCAATCGGCATCTCCGTGCTTAAGCTCACCGCCGATGTAGTCGGTGGCATTGGCCAGATTCGTCGCTTCTCCACCGCCATGATGCTTGGTATTGCCTACTCGGCCTCCATCGGCTCGCTCGGCACCCCAATCGGCACCCCGCCAAATGCCCTGCTCATCGCCTACCTTAGCAATAATGATGTGCACGTAGGCTTCGGCCAGTGGATGATTGTCGGCGTCCCACTGGCACTGGTCTTCCTCATCGTGGCCTGGTTGGTCATCACCACCGTCTTCCGCCCAGAGGTCAATGAAATCCCCGGTGGCCGTGAAATTATCCGCGATGAAATTCACGCCATGGGCCGCATGAGTGGCCGCGAGTGGATGGTGGGCATTATCTTCGCCCTAACCGCCATGGCCTGGATTTTCGTGCCAATCATGATTAAGCAGATGGACATCAAGATCACTGTTGCCGATGCCGCCATCGGTATGCTCGGTGCCCTGATTCTCTTCATCCTGCCAGCAGATTTGCGCACCGGCGAGCGCCTCATGGACTGGCCAACAGCCTCCAAACTCCCATGGGATGTGCTCCTGCTCTTCGGCGGCGGCCTGGCACTGTCGAAGATGTTCGGCGACTCCGGCCTCTCCCTCTACATCGGTGAGCTGGCCAAGGGTCTCGGTGGCCTGCCAATCATCCTGCTCATCGCTGCCATCGCCGCGCTGGTCATCTTCCTGACCGAGTTCACCTCGAATACCGCCACGGCCGCAGCCTTCCTCCCAATCATGGGTGGTGTCGCAACTGGCATTGGGCTTACGGACGGCGCCCCGCAGAACCTCATGCTGCTCTGCGTCCCTGTGGCCCTGGCTGCTACCTGCGCCTTCATGCTCCCTGTGGCAACCCCACCGAATGCTATCGCCTACGGTTCCGGTGTGGTCAAGATTGGCGAAATGGTCCGCGGTGGCCTCTGGCTCAATATCGTGGGTATTATCCTCATCACCATCGTCACCTACTTCCTGGCCGTTCCAGTCTTCGGCCTGGTCTTGTAGCAAGGCAGAGCCCCCACTGGTACCTGTGTCACCAGAGTGTTTAAATCCCTGGTTGTGGGTAAGAGTTGACAGCAAGGGAATATCCTAATAAGATAATCTCTTGTTGTTAGCGCCCGTAGCTCAACGGATAGAGCATCTGACTACGGATCAGAAGGTTGGGGGTTCGAATCCCTCC
Organism: Corynebacterium sp.; assembly: GCA_030530875.1. GTDB lineage: Bacteria > Actinomycetota > Actinomycetes > Mycobacteriales > Mycobacteriaceae > Corynebacterium. The sequence goes on along the minus strand of JAUMUD010000037.1, from coordinate 15,059 downwards.
GGGCGCACGCTCTGAAAGCTGACCTTGATATGAAGGTCAGCTTCTTTTTTACCCAGGAAGCAAAGGTTTTAGCCCTGCTGTGTGCCTAAGCAGTAGGCCTAGTGTAATTTCGCAAAGCGGGGATAGCGAGGGCAAGAAGCCCAATGCCAATGACCGTGGCCACACCACCCCAGGCCATGGTCGCCCCGGCACCAAGATAGTGGGCCAACCAGCCGTGCAGAATATCGGCAAGACGAGGGCCACCCGCAATCACAATCACGTGAACACCCTGGATACGGCCTTGGACCTCGGCATTGGCGGCCTGGGACAGAATGGCGCCTCGGCAGGCAGCCGACCACATATCAGTAATGCCACCAATCACAATCATGGCAATCACCATCACGCCATAGAAGCCCATGGCCCCATGGCATTGGGTGGCAAAGAAACCACCAAGGGCAATCACCGCACCCCAGGCCGCAATGGCCCAGCAGACCACACGGCCATCATGACGCACATGGCTCGTCCACCCGGAGAGCAAACCACCAATAATGGCACCCACTGCCATGGCCGAATAGAGCAAGGACATCGCAGTGCCACCGGACTCAGGCCCACCAAAATTCACATGGGCAATCTCCGGGTAAAGGGCACGGGGCATGCCAAAGACCATGGCAATCAAATCCGCCGCGAAGGAGGCCAGCAAAATGTGATGCGCAAAGATGTAGCGGAAGCCGTCGATAAGCCTGCGCGAGACTGAATAAGTTTTGGATTGGCCCACAGCCGGCAGCGCAGGCAGCGCAATCACCGCCCACAATGAACTAAGGATGCTCAAAGCATCCAAGAAGTAGAGCCAGGTGTAGCCAGTAAAAGGAATCAAAGCGCCCGCCACCAAAGGCCCCACCACCGCGCCAAACTGCTGCAGCGTACCATTCAGGCTCGAGGCCGCGGCCAGCTGCCCAGCCGGCACAATACGCGGGAAAATCGCAATACGGGTCGGCTGATTCACCGCAAAGAAAGCCTGCTGCAGCGAAAAGGCCGCCAGCAGCAGCCACACATTATGCAAGCCCGAAAGGGAAAGCGCCCAAAATACCAGAGCGCAGGCCATCATGCCAGTGGTCGTAGTCAAAAGCACACGGCGCTTATCAAAAGCATCCGAAATCGCCCCGCCGTAGAGGCCAAAAACCACCAGCGGCACCAGGCCGAAGAGGCCCGTGAGGCCCACATAGGCCGAGGAGCCAGTCAGCGAATAAATCTGTGCAGGAACCGCAACCACGGTGAGCTGCGCGCCAATCACCGTGGCGATATTAGCCACCCAGAGCCGCCGATATGCGGGAATCTGAAGCGGCCGAGTATCTGCGAAGAACCTCACACTCATTCTTAAAAATGTACACTGGATTCATGTTGTACGAAATCTCTCGCCCGGTGTGTATTCTTGGCCTCGGTCTCATTGGTGGCTCCCTCTTGCGTGACCTTAAAGAGGCTGGCCATGCGGTCTATGGTTATAACCGCTCCCCCTCTGTGGTGAGCAAAGCCACCGGTGAGGGTTTTGATGTTTCCGGCGATTTGGAGGCCACCCTGCGCCGGGCCTCTGAGGAGGATGCGCTGATTGTGATGGCCACGCCGATGCCGGTGATTGGCAAGCTCCTGGCCGGCATTAAGGAATTTGCGCCGAATTGTGGTTTTACTGATGTGGTGAGTGTGAAGGCCGAGGTCCTGGCGCTGGTGCGTGAGGCTGGCCTTGAGGATAATTACGTGGGCAGCCACCCGATGGCTGGCACGGCGGATTCGGGCTGGTCGGCCTCGCAGACGGGCCTCTTTAAGGGCGCTGCCTGGGTGGTGACCTATGACCGTGCCACCGAGGGGGATATTCCTGGTGATTGGCTTCGCCTTTGGGTGGACGTGGTGCATATGGCCAACCGTGTTGGCGCTGAGGTGATTCCTTCCCGCGTGGCGCAGCATGATGCTGCAGCCGCGAGGATTTCGCATCTGCCCCATGTGCTTGCCGAGGCCCTGGCCATTGTTGGCGATAATGGTGGCGCGCTGGCCTTGTCCCTGGCCGCCTCGAGCTTCCGCGATGCGACCCGCGTGGCGGCCACTGCGCCTTCGCTGGTGCGCGCCATGTGTGAGACCAACCATGGGGCGCTGCTGGATGCTTTGGATGAATGCATTGGCATTTTGCAGGATGCTCGCGCGCACCTGGCCGATTCCAGCCCTAGCCTCGAGGAGCTTGTCGACGCCGGCTACCGCTCACGCATCCGCTACGAAGCCCGCTCTGGCACCTCTGCTGCTAAGGCCTTTGCCAAGGCCCAGTTTGCCTCGGCTGTGCCGCCAATGAGTGCGCGCCCAGTGCTGCGTATCCACCTCGGCTCCGGGGACTTGGTTTCGCAGCTGGTGCAGGCAGAAAATGTCGGCGCCCGCATTGAGGTTTTCTAAGCGGCAGTCGTAGCTTTCCCGCTCTGAGACCTACTGCTGTCTTAAGCTCCCCTCTCGTGCCGTGACTAAATAGCATAAAACGGGGAGCCGCGCACGGGCTTCCTTGCCCACAGAAAAAGCCCAGCGTAAGCTGGGCTTTTTGGCGGTGGCGGGGGGATTTGAACCCCCGGTTGGGGATTACCCAACACTCGCTTTCGAGGCGAGCACCTTCGGCCGCTCGGACACGCCACCAACGCATAACACTTTAACGCCTTTATCGCTTGGTGGCAAAAAACTCGCTTAAAAGCCTGCTACAGGCTTGCTCCTTGATGCCACCTAAGACCTGGGGTCGGTGCAGGTTTGGGGGGTCACGGAGGACGTCGATAAGCGAACCGCAAGCACCGGTCTTTGGCTCCCAAGCCCCAAAAATGAGGCGACCGATGCGGGCGCCGAGAATCGCGCCGGCGCACATGGTGCAGGGCTCAAGGGTGACGACCAGCGTGCAGTCATCGAGGCGCGCGCGAGCAGCCGCGCGGATGGCCTCGACCTCGGCGTGGGCCGTCGGATCGCCCCGAAAATCCCGCTCATTGTGCCCCCGACTAAGGATTTTGCCAGCGGAATCAACAATAATAGCCCCCACAGGCACATCAGTAGCAGGAGTGCGGCGGGCCTCAGCCAGGGCAAGGTCCATGAGGGCGGTTGCCTCGTCAAGCAACTGCGGGGAGAGTTTACGCATAAGAATATTTTAAAACTAATAAGGTAAACTATCCGCGTGGCTAAACTACTCTACCGACTCGGGCGATGGTCTTACCACTACAAGTGGATTGTTGTCGCCCTGTGGGCGCTGGTGCTCATTCTCTTTGGCACCGCCGCCGGCACACTGCAAAAGGGCTTCAGCGACTCCGTTTCCATCCCTGGCACGGCCTCGCAAAGCGCGGTAGAGACCCTTCTTCGGGAATTCCCGGATGCGCGAAATCCGCTCTATTCCACGGGCGTCACCTATGCTTTTAAAGCCCCGGAGGGCCATACGCTGGCCGAATACAGCTCCGATATTGACAAGGTCCTGGACTATGTCAAAGCTAATGTCCCCAATATCACCGACACGGAGCGCTTTGGCAACCCCGTCACCTACAATGAGGAATTCCTCAACTCGGTGATTAAACAGGAAACTGACCTGGGTATTCCTGAGGATATGGCCAAGACGGATGCGCATAATCTCTCCATGCTTTCCGATGACGGCCGTATCGGTTTCTTCACCTTCTCCATCGACGTGCCTACCGCCAGTGAGCTCACCAATGCTGACCGGCAGCGCTTCTATGACGGCATGAAGGTCATCCAGGACTCGGACCTCCAGGTGGAGATGCTGGGCCAGGCCACCGATGACCCCATCGAGATTGAGACCAGTTCTGAGGTTATCGGCCTGGTCGTGGCCTTTTTGGTGCTGCTCTTTACCTTTGGCTCCATGATTGCCGCTGGCCTCCCGCTCATCACCGCAGTCATTGGTGTGGCCATTGGTCTGACCTCCATCTTAATCGGCACCCACTTTGTGGACCTCAATAACATCACCCCAGTGCTTTCCATCATGATTGGCCTGGCGGTGGGTATTGACTATGCCCTCTTTATTCTCAGTCGCTATAGGGCGGAGTACCAGCATACGACCCGTGAGGAGGCCGCCGGCCTTGCCGTGGGTACGGCCGGTTCGGCCGTGGTTTTTGCTGGTCTTACAGTGGTCATCGCCCTGGCCGCCCTGGTGACTGCCGGCATTCCATTCCTTACCTATATGGGCCTTGCTGCCGCCTTCACTGTGGCTACCGCAGTGGCCGTGGCCCTCACCCTGGTGCCAGCCCTTCTCGGTGTCTTTGGCCGCTATACCTTCGGTGTTAATATTTTCCGCTGGCGCAAGCCAAAGCCTGGCCTTTCCACCCTTTCTGAGCGGTGGATTCGCCTGGTACACCGCCACCCTGGCATGGTCTTCGCCATTGTGGTATTTATCCTCGGTGCGTTGACGCTGCCAACCACCGAGCTGCAACTTGCCCTGCCATCGGATAAGACCTCCTCGGAGTCCATGACCCAGCGCCGCGCCGCCGATATTCTCGAGGAGGGCTTCGGCCCTGGCATTAACGCCCCATTCCTCGTGGTAGTTGACGCCCATAATGTCAAGGAGGACTCCCCTGTCCTCCAGACCTTTATCGACGCCCAGGTCGACTCCACCGCCACCGCAGAGCAGCGCACCCAGGCCGCGCGTACCGCAAGCTTCCTCTATACGGTCGGTGTTTTCAACAGCCTCTCCGATGTTCAGCACGCCCAGCTACTCTCAGTCAATGAGGATCTGTCGGCCGCCCAAATCTACCTGACGCCGAATGCCGGCCCGCAGGAGGCCGTCACGGCCCAAATCCTCCAGGGCCTTCGCGTGCTAGAAAGCCAGGTCGAAGACGTCACTGGCATCACAATCGGCATTACGGGCCTCACCCCAATTCAGCAGGACGTGACCAGCAAGCTTGAAAACGCCATGCCACTTTACCTGGCCATTATCGTTGGCCTGGCCATTGTGCTGCTTCTTATGGTATTTAGGTCGCTCATGGTCCCGATTGTGGCCGCCCTTGGCTTCCTGCTCTCCGTGGGCGCGGCCTTTGGCACCACGGTCCTCTTCTGGCAGAAGGGCCTCTGGGGGCTCGTCGATGCGCCCGGCCCACTAATTTCCTTCATGCCAATCTTCCTCATTGGCGTGACCTTCGGCCTGGCCATGGACTATCAGGTCTTCCTGGTCTCCCGCATGCGTGAGCGATATGTCTCCTATACCCAGCACCAGCCAGGCAAGCGCATCCCGGTGGGCAAGAATGAATATAACCTCGTGGAAAAGTCCATCATTGAGGGCTTCTCCCTGGGCTCCCGCGTGGTTGCCGGTGCGGCCATCATTATGATTTCGGTCTTCGCGGCCTTCATTAATCAGTCCATTGCCTTCATTCAGATCTTTGGTTTCGCCCTTGGCGCCGGTGTGCTTTTCGACGCCTTCTTTGTGCGCATGACCTTGGTCCCAGCCACCCTCTTCCTGCTTGGTCGAAGCACCTGGTGGATTCCAAAGTGGTTGGATAAGATTCTGCCCCATGTGGATGTTGAGGGCGAGGGTCTGGTTGCCGTCGTAAAGCAAAAGCGGAAGGACCGTGATCAAGCCCAGGAGGAGGCCTTGGCGCGGCTGCGCGCGAAGCACTAAGCTGGTGGGTATGTTTGAGCTCGGCACGCAGTTTACAAAGAATGGTCGCACCGGTGTAATTCATACCCCACATGGGGATATTGCCACCCCCGCGTTTATCCCGGTGGGCACGAAGGCCACGGTGAAGACCCTGACTACTGAGCAGCTGAAGCAGACTGGTGCCCAGGCCATGCTCTCCAATGCCTATCATCTCTATCTGCAGCCGGGCCCCGAGATTGTGGATGAGGCCGGCGGTGTCGGTGCCTTTGAGCACTGGGATGGGCCGACCTATACCGATTCGGGCGGATTCCAGGTCATGAGCCTGGGTGCCGGCTATAAGAAGACAGTCTCCATGGATGAGGCCGGCTGGGAAAATCAGATGATTAAGATGGGCTCCAAGAAGGGTGAGTCTCTGGTCAAGGTCGATGAGGACGGCGTTGATTTCCGCAGCGTTATCGACGGCTCCCGCCACCGCTTCACCCCGGAAAAGGCCATGCAGATTCAGCACCAGCTCGGTGCCGATATTATTTTTGCTTTTGACGAGTTGACCACCCTGGTCGACACTAAGCACTACCAGGAGCGATCCGTGGAGCGCACGCACCGTTGGGCCCGCCGCTGCCTGGAGGAACACAACCGTCAGACGGAGCTTCGTGTGGGCAAGCCCCTGCAGAGTCTCTGGGGTGTGGTCCAGGGTGCCCAATATGAGGATTTGCGGCGTAAGGCGGCGCAGGGACTGGTCTCCTTGTCTGAGGAGTTCGAGGCCAATGGCCAGCGGGGCTTTGGTGGCTTTGGCATTGGTGGTGCGCTGGATAAATCTGAGCTTGGCACCATTGTGGGCTGGGTTTGTGATGAGCTGCCGGATAATAAGCCACGCCACCTGCTGGGCATTTCGGAACCGGATGATTTATTCCTGGCCATTGAAAATGGCGCCGATACCTTTGACTGCGTGGCCCCGACCCGCCTTGGCCGCCGTGGTGGTGTCTATACGCTCGATGGCCGCACCAATCTCAAGAAGGCGGTATATAAGCGCGACTGGCGGCCTATTGATGAAGAGGTCGGTGGCTATGTCAATGAGAACTACTCCCGCGCCTATATCCACCACCTGATTAAGGCCAAGGAATATTTGGCCGGTACGCTCTGCACCATGCATAACCTCCACTTCATGATTCGCCTGGTGGATAATATCCGCAAGAGCATTGAGGAGGACCGCTTCTACGAGTACAAGGCGGAGTTTATGGGCCGCTATTACCACGGCAGGAACTAGTGTCGGAGCGGATGCAAGGCAACGGTAGATTTGCGCCAACACCTTCAGGCGATCTTCATTTAGGAAATATGAGGACCGCCTTTTTGGCCTATGCCTATGCGGTGCGCGATGATTTGGGCTTTGTGCTGCGCATTGAGGATGTGGATACGGGGCGCTCCCGGGCCGAGTTTGTGGAGCATCAGTTGGAAGACCTGGCTGCCTTGGGCTTTTCTTGGTCGGAACTTTTATTCCAGTCCGATCGTTATATAGAGTACAAGGCTATTTTGGACAGTCTTCCACATTATGAATGTTATTGCTCCCGCAAGGACATTCAGGCCGCCGCCTCTGCCCCGCACGCCGCGCCGGGCTCCTACCCTGGCACCTGCCGTGACCTAACGGAGGCAGAACGCGAAATCAAAAGGGCTGAGCTTGGGAAGCAAGGGCGGGTACCTGCGATTAGGCTTCGCTCGGAGGTTTCGGAGTGGACGGTTGTGGATGAGCTCCATGGGGAGTTCACCGGGGTGGTGGATGATTTTGTCCTAAAGCGTGATGATTGGGCTTATAACTTTGCGGTGGTTGTCGATGATGAGTACCAAAAAGTACGCCAGGTTGTGCGCGGTGAGGACTTGCTGAGTTCGGCGCCTCGTCAGGCCTATCTTGGGCATCTGCTGGGCTATGCTCCCGTAGACTATATTCATGTGCCGCTGCTGCTCGATGAGAATGGCGAGCGAGTAGCGAAGCGTCGATACGCTCCAAGAATGGTCGACCTGGAGGACCCGCTGGGCGCGCTGGCCAGCAGCCTAGATTTGCCCAAGGCCGGCAGCTTGGACGGCTTAGTTGAGGAATTTTTGGAGAGGGAGAGCAATGGTCGAGTATGATCGCCAGCCGCCATGGGATGAAATGGCGGAAAAGGGTGTCCTGGGTTCGATGCTCATTAGTCCACAGATGATTGTGGATGTGATGACGCAGCTGAATCCTGAGGACTTCTACCTGCCTGCGCACAAGACCATTTTTGCTGGTATTCGGGACCTTTTTGCTGATGATAAGAAGATTGACCCGCTGCTTTTGCGCTCCTATCTGGACCAGAAGAATCTGCTGGAAAAGGTGGGTGGGGCGAGCTACCTCCATGACTTGATTGAGACTGTGCCCACCGCTGCCAATGCGCAGTATTATGCCGATATTGTGCACCACAATGCCCTGCTGCGGCGTCTGATTGATGCTGGTACTCGCATTGCGAACCTGGGTTATAACGGTGATGATGGCACCGGCATTGAGGCGCTTATCGACGAAGCCGAGCAGGAGTTTTACCGCATCGCGGAAAAGAATGAGTCGGAGGATTATCAGCCGCTCAATGAACTTCTGTGGTCGACCTATGAGGAGCTTTCGCAGATTGCCGCCAATGGCGGTTTGGCTGCGGGTGTGCCCACCGGTTTTACTGATTTGGATGAGCTAACCAATGGCCTTCATGGTGGGCAGATGATTATTGTTGCTGCCCGTCCTGGTGTGGGTAAGTCGACCTTGGCCCTGGACTTTATGCGCTCCTGCTCGCTTAAGCATGGCAAGACCTCTGTGCTTTTCTCCTTGGAGATGAGTAAAAATGAGGTGGTCATGCGTCTTTTGTCCGCCGAGACAGAGATTAAGCTCACCGATATGCGTGCGGGCCGCATGGATAATGAGCAGTGGGAGAAACTTGCAGGCTTTATTGAGAAGGTCGATGAGGCGCCGCTCTATATTGATGACTCCCCGAACCTGACCATGATGGATATTCGCTCCAAGGCGCGACGCTTGAAGCAGCAGCACGGCTTGGATTTGATTGTGGTCGACTACCTTCAGCTGATGACCTCGGGTAAGAGGGTGGAAAGCCGCCAGCAAGAGGTTTCGGATTTTTCCCGTCAGCTCAAGCTTTTGGCCAAGGAGCTCGATGTGCCGCTAGTGGCAATTTCGCAGCTTAACCGTGGTCCTGAGTCCCGTACGGATAAGAAGCCGCAGGTGGCTGACCTTCGTGAGTCCGGTTCCCTGGAGCAGGATGCCGATATGGTTATGCTGCTCTATCGCCCGGACTCGCAGGATGCGGAGGATCCTCGTGCAGGTGAGGCTGATATTATTCTGGCTAAGCACCGTGGTGGCCCGATTGGTACCATTCCGGTTGCCCACCAGCTGCACTTCTCGCGTTTTGCTAATCTTGCCCGTGGTTAAGGAGATTTCATGTCTTTGCTCATGATGGTTGTGAGCCTCATGCTGGCTGCGGTTGTGGTCGTGGCCATTGGTAATAAAGTGGGCTTGCCGTGGCCGGTTTTGCTGACTGTTTTGGCGGCCGGCGCCATCTTCCTGCCGGATTTGCCGAGCATTCATATTCCGGCTGAGCTGATTCTCCCGATCTTCCTTCCGCCACTACTGTGGGCCATGGCGCGGCGCACGAGCTGGGGTGTGATTAAAACCCAGTGGTTTAGCATTGTTATGCTCTCTGTGCTGCTGGTTTTGGTATCCACTGCCATTGGTGCAGCCACCGCCATGTGGCTCATGCCTGGTATGACCTTGGCTGGTGCGGTGGTGCTGAGCTCTGCTTTGGCGCCGACCGATGCTGTGGCCGTGGAGGCCGTGGCGGAACCGGCTGGTATTCCACGAAGGCTCTCCAATACCCTGCAAAATGAGGGTTTGTTTAATGATGCCGCTTCCATTGTCTGCTTCTCTATTGCGCTGGGCGCTGTGGAAAGTGGTGGCACCATTGACCTGCGCGAAGGTGTTTTGGACTTCCTCTATAATGCCTCGGTGGCCATTATTATGGGCTTGGTCATGGGCTTTGTTGCGGCCAAGATTTTCGACTGGATTGACTCCCCCGTTGCCCGCAATGCCTTCAGCTGGGTTTTGCCTTTTGCTGTGTATCTTGTCACGGATGAGGTTGGCGCCTCTGGTGTTATCGCGGTCATCATTGCTGGTGTGGAAATGCACTCCCGCGTGAAGGTCGGTGCGGAGGACCGCCTGACTGGCCATGCTTTCTGGGAGCCTATTGAGATGCTCTTTACCGCGGCGGCCTTTGGCCTGGTGGGTTTGAGTGTTCGCGATGCCGTAAAAAGCGTGGGTGCGACCATTTGGCATGGCGTCTGGGTTGGTTTCCTGCTTTCCCTCGTGTTGGTCGTGGTGCGCTTTATCTGGCTGATGATTATGTATCGCCTGTATTCGCGCAAGAAGAAAAAGAATGTGGCGCCGCTGCGCCTGCAGGAAGTTTTGCTGCTGACCTGGTCGGGTATGCGCGGTCTGGTGACTCTGGCTTTGGTGCTGGCCATTCCGGCCGGTGGTTATATCCCATGGCAGCATGAGTTGTCCGTTATTGCGATTACGGTGATGGCCTTTACCATGGTCTTCCCTGGCCTGACCCTGCCATGGCTTGTGCGTCAGCTGTCCTTGGACCGTGGTCCTGATGCCCAGGGCGATATTGCCCGTGAGCGCCTATTTAGGCGGGCACGCGATGCGGCCAATGTGGTCATTCAGGCCAATATGGATGCCCTGCCACATTCCTCCATTAGTGCCCTTCAGAACTGGATTATGGAGGAAACCAATATGGATGAAGAGGAGCTTAAGGCCAAGGCCAAGGATGTGCGCCATAAGGCTGCGGAGGTGCGTTTTGAGGCCCTGGCTGCTGCCCAGCGTGAACTGCTCTCCGCCCGCCGTGAACCCGGCGTGGACCCCGCCATTGTGGACGAGGTCCTGACCGAGATTGACCGCATGATCGTTGCAGCCCGACGAAATTAAAATTTCGTCGGTGGAGGCGCCTAGCGGCGCAGGGTCAAGGAATGAGTTACGACAAATACGCTGGAGAGGGCCATGGCGGCGCCGGCGTACATGGGGTTGAGATAGCCCAGGGCGGCCACGGGGATGAGGATGACATTGTAGCCAAAGGCCCAGACGAGGTTCATGCGGATGCAGCGCACCACGCGCTGGGCCAGGTTTAGAGCCTCAGGCACACTGCTTAGGTGGGAGTTCATGAGCGTAATGTCGCTGGCAGCAATGGCCACATCGGTGCCACTTGCCATGGCACAACCAAGATCGGCCTGGGCAAGGGCGGCGGCATCATTAATGCCATCGCCAACCATGGCCACTACCCTACCCTCATCCTGAAGCTTCTGGATTTCAGCGGACTTGGTGGCAGGGGTAACCTCCGCAATGACCTCATCAATGCCAACCTGGGTGGCCACTGCCTCGGCATTGGCACGGGTATCGCCAGAAAGCATAATGACCCGAAGACCCATCTGCTCTAGGCGGGCAATGGCATCAGCACTGTCATCCTTGATGGTGTCATGAACCTGGAAGCTGCCGGTTGGCCTGTGATTGATGAGGACGTGGCTGCGGTTGATTTCCACCTCTGCCCCATCGACCCGGCCACGAATGCCCTGGCCAGGGATTTCCTCCACATCGGTAGCCTCAGGGATAAGGAGCTTCTTCTCTTCGGCATAGCGCACGAGAGCCTGGGCCACTGGGTGGGTGCTCGACTTTTCCAAGGCCGCAACCATAGCCATGACTGAATCCGGAAGTTCGGTTTCCACTGTCATTTGGCCGGTGGTTACCGTGCCGGTCTTATCCAGCACGACAGTATCAATATCCTTGGCCTTTTCCAGCGCCGTGGCGCCCTTGATGAGCAGGCCGCGCTTGGCGCCAGCACTGGTACCCACGAGAAGGGCCATTGGGGTGGCCAGACCAAGGGCACAAGGACAAGCCACGATAAGCACAGCAACGGCACTGCGGACATGTTCGCCGGGGGTGAAGATGAGGGTGAGCAGCGCAATGATCATCACTGCTGGCACAAAGTACTGGGTGATCTTATCCACCAGATGCTGGACTGGGGCCTTATCAGCCTGGGCTTTCATCACCAAATCAGAGATCTGGGAAAGCACCGTGTCCTTGCCCACGCGGGTGGCCTCGACCACCAGGCGACCATTGGTATTCACGGTCGCGCCAGTGACGGGATCACCGGGGCCCTTGTCCACTGGGAGGGGCTCGCCAGTGAGCATGGATTCGTCGATACGCGAATGACCCTCAATGACTATGCCGTCGGTGGCCACCTGTGCCCCGGCGCCAACCAGGAACCGATCGCCGACCTTGATGCGGGTGGTGGGGACTGTGCGGCCGTCGACAAGCTGGGCCTCAGAGGGGCCGAGATTGAGCAGCGCTTTGAGTGCCTCGCTGGCCTTGCCCTTGGAGCGATGCTCGAGGTACTTGCCAAGCAGCAGGAATGCGGTGACCATGGTGACCGAGTCGAAGTACAGGTGGGCGTGATGGCCCATGCGGATGAACTCGTAGATGGACCACAGGAGTGCTGCGGTGGTGCCAAGGCTGACCAGGGTGTCCATGGTGAAGCTGAATTGGCGGAGGTTTTTGAGCGTGGCTTTGTGGAAGCGCGCGGCGGAATAAAAATAGACCACGAGTGCTGCTACCAGGCAGAACCACTGGGCATAGAGGTTGTGCATGGTGGCGGGCAGCATGGAGAGGAAAGCGGTGGGCACGCCAAAAATAAAGGCGACTACCAGGGGAGTCAGGGAGAAGCGTGGTGCTGCCCCATAGCCCATTTTTTCAATGAGCTGGATGAAGTATTCCTCCTGGTAGGCGCCTTCGGTGAAGTCAACATTGGCCGTTTCCGTGGCGAAGTTGACGGTGGCACTCACGCCTTCGAGCTTATTGAGCTTGCGTTCAATGCGATTTGCGCAGGCAGTGCAGCTCATTCCGCTGATGGCGAGAGTGAGACTCATGCTTCGAGGACCTCGTAGCCTGCCTCGGTGATAGCCTCGGTGACGGCCTTGTCGTCGATAGAATCTGCGGTGACGGTCACGGTGCCATCAGCCAGGTCCACTGCGACCTCATAATCGCCAACAGCCTGAATTTCTTCGGTTACGGCATTGACGCAGTGATCACAGGTCATGCCCTCAACATCAAAAGTCTTCGTAGCCATGGCTATCCTACTTTCCATATTTTTGGTGCTAGAAAAACCAGGCACGGTAGCCTGGAATAGACCGGCACTCTTTGGTGTTATGTCTTACGTACCCTTTCAACAGTAGACCAAAGGAGATTATTCCATGGCTATCATTCACCTCGCGCAGGATGATTTCAATGAGACCGTGAACAAGAACGACCTGGTAGTCGTCGACTTTTGGGCTAGCTGGTGTGCTCCGTGCCGTCGCTTCGCACCTGTATTTGAGAAGGTTTCGGAGAACTATGAGGATGTCGTCTTTGCCAAAGTCGATGTGGACGAGAACCAGGATTTGGCTGGTGCGCTTGGTGTGCAGTCTATCCCGACCGTGGCCATCATCCGTGAAGGTGTAGTGGTCTTCAACCAGCCAGGCGTGCTTGATGCCAAGGGCCTGGAAGAGGTTGTGAACAAGGCCAAGGAGCTTGATATGGATAAGGTCCGCGCTGATATTGCGCAGGGCTAAAACGCACAATGCCCGGTCCGGAAAGAATCCGGCCGGGCGTTTTTTATGCCTTTTTAGTCCTTATTTGGGTTCATGAGGATGCTGCGGATGCCAGAGTGGAAGCCATCGCGCAGGCCCACACGCTGAGTTTCGGTGAGCGTGTACTCATGGAGGGTTTCGCAGGCGAATTGGAGCAGCGGGCGGTCAATCTCTGGGGGCAGGCCGCCACCGCTGAGCAGGTGCGCGGTATCGCGCTGGTCCTGGGTGGCCACATTGTGATACCACCAGGAGGCGTACTGCTGGCCCACATCGAATGGGGTGTGGAAGCCGGCGGAAATCCACAGCTCATTTGGCACAGGCACGAAGTGGCTCTGGAGCTTGCGGCGTGGGGCCATCATGGAGGGGTTTGGCCTTGGGCGTGGCGCGGCTTGCTCTTCTGTGCTATTTACCTGCGGAGCTTCCTTCGTTGCCTCCGCAGCATTAATAGGCTCGTCGGTCTTATCGGCTTTCTCCTCAATGATGGTGGCCTCGAGCTCCTCGGCAACGAGGGTTTCTTCCACTTCAAGCTCGGCGGGCTCGGCGGGCTCCAAAGGCAGCTCGTCATCACCAGGAGCAGGGCTCATAGTAATAGGTGATGGAAGCTCGGTGGTTTCATTGGTTTCGTCGATAAGCTCAGAAATAGGGCCCTCAACTGCGGATTCCTCCCCATATGTGGCGGGAGGGATTGGGCCTTCGAGTGGGTGGAGCTCCATGGTGTCCTGGAAGTCCTCGCGCGGGTCGAGGATGGTCACCGTATCGCAGCGGTGGCGCAGGGCGGCGGACATGGAATCCCAGCCGAAGCCATAAAGATGCACGCGAACACCTGCATTAATGGCCTCTTCAACGCCCGGAATCATATCGGCATCGCCGGAAACCAGGACAATATCGGAGCACTGACCGCGCAGGCTAGCAATGACCATATCAGCCACAAGGCGCGTGTCGACGGCCTTTTGGGTGCGGCGATCGCCGGCCTCAATCAGATGACCTGCGCGCATTTGTACCCCATCGCAATTGCGCAGGGTGCGCTGGTAGCGGTGCGGGCCAGTATCTGGAATGCCGTCATACCATAGCTGGCGGTGAACGCGCTGCTCAAGGTGGTTTTCCGCCATGGTCTTGAGGCGGTCAACCACGGCCGGAAGGTCAATTTCTAATTGTGAACGCGCCCCCGCATTCCACGCGTTATAAAAGCTCGCGAGCAAATAAGAGGTGTCGACAAAAATTTGTGTGCGTTCAAGCATGGCTCCTAAGTTCTTTCGCTAATGGTTCTAACTAATTTATAACTTCTAGTATTAACCATCTTAGCCCCTTATGTTTTCTACGTCATTGTGACCAGGGAATTCAGTGTGGGGGTATGTTAAGTATGTGCATTGAACCATGCTAAAAATGTGGCTTAAGCTGCGGAAATGCCGAATTTTTGGGCGTATCGCTGCCTCATTTATGGCTTCTACCAGCGGATTTGTGTGTTTTCTGGAAGCCGTGTAAGTTTAATCAAGTCGCCGAGAGCGACGGGGAAAGTTTCAAAGCGGGTTGAAAGACCTGGTAGAGATACTTTTTATGTTGTTTGAGAACTCAATAGTGTGCCACAGATTATTTTGGTTGGTATGTACCGGCAGCCTTTGTTGGGGCTGTTGAAATATATCAATGTGTTGGCTTGACCGCCCCCGGTTGGGTCAACGAATTGGGAAAGCGTGAGCTTTCTCGTCTTAATTTATGGACAATTCAGAGCGTCAGCTCGAATTGGCCAGGATTTTTCTTAAATTCTTTTTTGGAGAGTTTGATCCTGGCTCAGGACGAACGC
>JAUMUD010000036.1:2898-19013 GCA_030530875.1 Corynebacterium sp. | reverse complement strand
TGGCGCCGAGGTTGGTTGGCGCAGAGGTGGGTTAGCGAGCGCGCTTGGCGAGGTGCTCGGTATCGCAGATGAGCACAGACTTGCCCTCGAGACGGATCCAGCCACGGGAGGAGAAGGTGGCCAGGGCCTTGTTCACGGTCTCGCGAGATGCACCAACAAGCTGGGCGATCTCTTCCTGGGTGAGGTCGTGGTTCACACGCAGCACACTACCTTCCTGGACGCCAAAGCGGTTGGCGAGCTGGAGGAGGGTCTTGGCGACGCGACCGGGGACGTCGGTAAAGATGAGATCGGCGAGGGCTGCATTGGTGCGTCGCAACCTGCGGGCAAGCACGCGGAGCAGCTGGTCGGAAATCTCAGGGTGAGCACCAATCCAATTATGGAGGGTCTCGGAATTCATGGTCGCGCAGTGAACCTCAGTCACGCAAATGGCCGAAGAAGTGCGGGGACCTGGATCGAAGATGGAGAGTTCGCCGAACATGTCCGAAGGGCCCATCACGGTCAACAGGTTCTCGCGGCCGTCATGGGCATGGCGGGCCAGCTTCACCTTGCCGGAGGTGATGATGTACAGGCGGTCACCAGGCTCACCTTCATTAAAAATGGTGGCACTGCGTGGGTAGCGGACAGTCTCCAACTGGGAGATCAGCGCACGGACAGCAACAGGGTCAACGCCTTGGAAAATACCTGCGCGTGAGAGGGTCTCTAGCGACGCTTCCACTCAATACTCCTCGTTCTTGTGGGGCAAATCATAAAAACTGATCAGTACCACTTTACTATGTTCTTCATCACTATTCACCATTGCGAGTTGAGTATCGCTCAAAACGCTCCATCTGCATGGCGAAAATACCGAGAACAACTGGGGTTAAGAGAGACAGGATTACAAACATATTTACCCATGATACAGTAAGTAGCTGATGAACAAGGCAATGAAAATCTCTATCACTGTTATCGTGGTTCTCACCGCTATTGTGATTGCCGCAGCGACCACCATGCTGAAGCATGATATGCCGGTCACGCAGGACAGTGCGACGAGTTCCGCCACCATGTCTGCAGCTGTGGCGGGGCGCCCGGATTGCCCGAGTGGAGTGGATTTGCCATGTTTGGGAGGGAAGGTCGTCGATACGCCGGCAAAGCCAATGGTGATCAATGTGTGGGCCTGGTGGTGCCAGCCATGCCGCAAGGAGTTGCCATTTGTGGAGCAGCTGGCCGAGAGTCGGCCGGATTTGACCGTGGTTGGCGTGCATGAAGATACGAATGCGGCCAATGGTGCTGCCTTTTTGAAGGATTTGGGGATTGGGCTGCCGTCCTATCAGGATGCGACAGGTGCTTTTGCGGCCAAGTATCAGCTGCCTTCGGTAGTGCCAGTCACGGTGGTGCTGCGGGCGGATGGCTCGGTGGCGGCGACTTTGACACAGGCCTTTGATAGCTATGCCGCTTTCAGCGCTGCGGTGAATTCTGCGTTAGAATAGAAACATTATGGCCAGCGCCCATGTGATCGACCTAATTATTGCCCTTATCCTGCTGTTTTCGCTATACACGGGATGGGTTAAGGGTGCGATCATGGCGGTGCTCAGCACGCTTGGTATTGTTGCCGGTTTGATTGTTGGCGCGGTGATTGCGCCGAAGGCCATGACATATACGACTAATACGGGTCTGCGATTTTTGATTGGGCTCGGTGTGATTGTGCTTCTGGTCGGCCTGGGGAATATGGCTGGCGGCTATGTGGGTAGCTTTGTGAGGGAGCATAATCACTGGAAGTCGGCACGCTATGTGGACTCGGCCATTGGCTCGGTGCTGCAGGCGGTGGCCACGCTTTTTGTGATTTGGCTGATTGCTATTCCGCTGGCGACGAGTAGTGCTGTGAGCATGGCTGCGGGGATTAAGAACTCGCAGATTTTGGCGGGTTTTGATGCTTTGGCGCCGAACTCCGTGGAGCAGTTGCCGGCGAAGATTTCGGCTATGCTCGATGACTCGGGCCTGCCACCAATGCTGAGTCCGTTTAAGGACATTCATACGACGGATGTGGCGGCGCCGAAGATTAGCGTGGATGACCCGGAGCTGGTGGCGGCTGTGCGACCATCCGTGATTCACGTGATTGGTGATGCGACGCAGTGTAAGCGACGCCTGCTTGGATCGGGTTTTGTTATTGCCGATAATTATGTGATTACTAATGCGCACGTGGTGGCGGGTACGGACTCGGTCACGCTGGATACGACGGTGGGTCTGAAGAAGGCGACCGTGGTGCTGTATAACCCGGATGAGGACTTGGCTGTGCTGTACTCCCCAGGACTGGGGATTAAGGCGCTGAACTGGGCTAGTGGGACTGCCACGACGGGCCAGGACACCATTGTGATGGGCTTCCCGGAGTCGGGCCCATTTGAGGCCTCTTCGGGCCGCGTGCGTGAGAAGCTCACGATTAATGGTCCGAATATCTACGCCACCAGTCGCTTGGATAGGGAAGTGTACACCGTGCGCGGTAGTATCCGTCAGGGCAATAGTGGTGGTCCAATGCTGGACTATAACGGCAATGTGCTGGGCGTGGTCTTCGGTGCTGCCGTGGATGATACGGATACCGGCTATGTGCTTACGGCCGCTGATGTGGAGAATACCATTGGCGATGTGACTGGCTTGACTTCAAGTGTCAGCACTCAGAGCTGTGTGGCTAAATAGAGCGCAAGAAATTGGCGATAGCGGCCGCTGTGCCCTGTGGATTCTCCAGATAAGGGGCATGGTGGCTGCGTGGCACCTTGGCGACCTTAATGGGGGAAGTGGCCGTGCTTTTGGCTGACTTGAGAAGGTAGGGGGTCAGGCCAATGGAAAGAATAGGGCAGGAGACCTTTGTGGTGGTCCACTTTATGGGAAGAAGGCCAATTTCAAGCTTGGTGGTGCGGACCATGGCTCGGTAGGCTTTGTCGACGAGCAGACCGGCCTCACGGTGGGCCACGGCCTCCTTATAGGCATCCGTGCCGATAAAAGCGCGGGAACAGGCATGCATGAGACCCGCATTTGGTGCCATCCAGGGGAAGTTTTCGGCGAAGGGAATGCGGGAAAGTAGAGCGCGAGTGAGGGTACCGTAATGGGCCCAGGGGCGGAGGATACAGGCGCGTCGGAAAGCAAGGGGGTGGATACCCGCGATCGAGACCAGGGCGTCGACATGCTCGGGATAATTTGCGGCCAGGGTCCAGGCCACGGAAGCGCCAGTACCAGCGCCAACAATGATGGCGGAGGAGACGCCGAGTGCGCCGATAGCGCCGACCACATCGCCGACCATGCGGCGAATATCATAACCGCTTGGGGGCTTATCGGAGAGCCCAACGCCGCGGAGATCGAGCGCGGCCACGCGGAAACCGGCCTTGGCCAGGGGATCGATCATGTGCATATAGTCGAACCAGGCGCCGAAAGAGTCATGGAGCAGGATGACGAGCGGCACGGAGGTGTCGTGGGCGTGCTCGGTGGACAGGGCCACATGCAGGCGTAACCCACGAGCATAGACATACTCGTGGGTGAAAGGGCCCTCGTAGGCGACTGTCTGCGGGGGCTGGATGGCTTGCTTTTTATACACTAGTTGTACATGCCGCGCTTGTTGCGGGCGAGGTTTTCTTCGGCCTTACCTGGGACGAGCTTGGTGAGCTGCTTTGCGGAGTCGATGGTTGCCTTCGGGACTCGGATGGAGCGGACCTTGCGCACGCCGAGGAGGGCGAGGACGATGGCCACGAAGAGCATGACGACGAAGACAATGAGCAGGGAAGCCCAGAGTGGCATGACCAGATTGAGCAGGGCTGCGATGAAGGCGAAGAAGAAGAAGGAGGAGAAGACGCCGATAGCAGCTGCGACGGAGAAGAAGCCGCCGCCCCAGATGCCGCGCTTGGCCTCGGCGGCGAGTTCAGCCTTGGCGAGCTCGACCTCGGAGCGGAAGAGGCTGGACATCTGTGCAGTTGCGTCGCTGACGAGCTGGCCGAGGGAGCCCTGGCCGCGCGCATCGGCATCGGTCAGTGGGATGTTTTCAACGCGGGACTTGATATTTTCGGTGCCATCGGTAAATAGACCGTCGCTCACAACTGCTCCTTAAAAGTCGGGAGGATCTTTCCTCTTTTTTAACCGTGTTCTATTCTATCCTTATATGGACCAGACTTTAAAGCAGGCGCTCGGTGAGGCGCAGGAAGCGATTAATGAAGTGCAGCGTCAACCTGCTGCTTTGCGGCGGTTGGGGGAATTGCAAGAAAAATCCGCGCTGCAGGCAGCAATGCTTGTTTCGAAGGCGGGGTGGGGTGAGCATGTGTCGCTCTTCTTGGAAGTGCCGCGATTGGCTGAGGCTTTTCGACGGGCTCCGGGACAGGTTCTGGCGCAGGCGGATTTGCTGGCGGGTGGGCCGGGTGTGCCGGAGCACGGTGGCGTTGAATTGATGCGGGTGATGGATTTGGCGGCTGGCGCGCCGGATGATGTGTTGATGCCAATGGCGGTGCACTCGGCAATTGTAAAATATGGCTTTTTTGGGGAGCGGTCCATAGCGGTTGCATTGGCGGTGGCGCGAGCTGGGGCTATATCGACTGGCTTTGACCCGCGTGGACTGTGTGTTCCGGAGGGTTATTACACACGCAATGTGCAGGGGTATATGGATGCCATTGTGGGGGTTGATTCTCTGGTGGAACAAGCACATGCGTGGAAAATGGGTGCAGGTATTGCGCTTGACCTTATTTCCATGTCATAATAGTGATTGCGAGGCCCCGATATACAGTGTGGCCTGCCCCAGCTAATCCCCCCCCAGCTGGGTTAGCGGCCCTGAATATGCCCCCCATACTAACCAGGGCCGCTTTTTAATGCGTGTCACTCATTATTATGAATTTCTACGCTTTAGACTATGGGGCATGAAGAAATTTTCCATCGCTATCTCAGCTTTGGGGATGTCTGCTTTGTGCTCTATTGCAGGCACTCCAGCGTGGGCGGCATCCTCGCTCTCTTCCACCCTGTCCTCCTCGGGCAGTAGTAATGCCGTGTGGAATTTGATTGACCGCTCTAATATCAGTACTGATTCGGGTCCTTGTGCTTCCTATTCGCAGGCATTGAGGGCGCAGCGTGCGAAGGCTCGTCAGGCTGATATGGATGGTGGTGTGAGCTCTAAGGCGAAGGCGCTGGGTAGTTCGCTCTCTGGTGGTTTTGGGGACTGGGGTTTCTTGAACCCTTATGGTTCCACTGAGGGCTCCTCGGATGGTTCTTCGGCACTCAACCAGGCATTTAACCCATTCTATAATGAGCCTTGGCAGGCTGGTATGCCAGGTCAGATGCCACTCCTTGAGGGCCACACCCAGGCAGTGAGCATGGTGACTGGTCCGGGCTCCGTCTCGGAAACCCACCACAATTGGAATGTGGGTGGTACTGACCTTGGCTTCAACTTTGAGGACCCAACGGGCAAGACCATGCTTGTCTTTGGCGACACCATGGACTGTGTCTCCACCGGCGATGGCTGGCGCTCCAATGTGATTCTCCGCACCACGGATGAGGACTATAGCGATGGTCTGAGCATTGATGATGCCTTGACTAATGCAGGCTACGCCACCAGCGGTACGGCTAAGGAATTTATTAGTTCCCGCAAGGATGCTGATGGTGTGGGTGAGCGTACCGTCATCCCAACCTCCGGCATCACCATCAATGGCACCATGTACGTTGACTTTATGTCCGTGCGCGCATGGAATGACAATGGCCCAGGCTCCTGGTCCACCAACTATGCCGGCACAGTGAAGTCCACCGATGGTGTGAACTGGTTCCCGGTTTATGATTCGGGCCGCATGCAGTCCACCACCAATACTGACACAAAGACCGAGCTAGGTGCCTATTTCAGTCCATGGGCTGGGAATAAGAAGGCGTCGAATAGCAAGGTGCAGATGGTGGACTTTGTGCGAGACCATGAGGACCCAGACACCTATGTGTACCGTTTCTCGACCCCATCGGGCCGCTACGGTTCGGCAATTCTGGCGCGTGCGCTGCAGAGTGAATTCCCGAAGGAAAGCGCATGGGAATACTATGTCAATGGCCAGTGGGTTTCGGGCGATACGGGTCTGAATAATGCCTCGAGTATTTTCAATGCGCCGGTCTCTGAGCTCTCGATTCAGTGGAATGATTATCTGAAGAAGTATGTGGCAATGTACCTGATGGTTCTTGATAATAAGAACACGCCAGGCATTGTGATTCGTACCGCTGATAGCCTCACAGGTCCATGGTCTGAGCAGCGCGTTCTGGTGGACCTGAGCAGTGTGCCGCAGCTCTATGGTTCCTTCATGCTGCCGCATCAGGAGGGCAATACGCTCTACTGGGTGGGCACGACCTGGACCACCTATAATGTGATTCTTTTCAAGACGAACCTTGATGAGGCTCTTGGTGATGTGAATACGGCAAGCCGCCCAACCTCGAATGTGGCTGGTTATGATCCTCGCTACATGGATGGTCTGAAGCTCAATGGCTTCGTGGACTACGGAATGATGGAAGCGGATAAGCTCGATTCACAGAAATCCGAAACTCAGACTACAACTGAGCAGTCGGATACTGAATAATTAAACAGCTCCCTGTCAAAAATTGTGGATAACTTGCTCTATCCACAGGCCTCCTGACAGGGGGCTTTTTTCATGCCCGAAGTAGTGCAGACTAGGGCTATGAATACTTCAACTCTTCCAATTGTGATAGCGGTCGGGGACCAGCAACTGCACCCTGAGCTGCAACATATCATCGCGGCCACGGGGCGTGATGTGATTGATTTGGCGCCGGATGCGCGGCTGGGCATGACTTTGCGGCAGGCCCATGCGGTGATTATTGATAGCCAGTGTGCGGCAGTGCTAGGCGCGGCCGAGATTGCGCGGCTGACGGAAATTCACAGGCTGATTTTGGTTGCGCAGGATATTGGCTCCTATGACGCCATGGGATTAGAAAATTATCGGATTCCGGCGGAGGCCACGCGCTTGTTGGAGGCCCTGGTGAGTCGGCGGGGTGAGAGGCGTCGTAACGCCATTGGCATTATCGGTGCGGTCGGCGGCGCAGGATGCTCGACTTTTGCGGCGGCCCTGGCGGTGGTGATGCGGGCGCACCAGCCGGTGGTCATTGATGGCTCGGCGCGCAGCGGCGGGCTGGACCTGCTGCTGGGCATGGAGGAAGAGGCGGGTGCTAGATGGCAGGACCTCAACTTCAGCCGTGGCCAGCTTGACCCCCGTGAGCTTGCCGACGCACTGCCGCAGAAAAGCGGAGTCGCTGTTCTTAGCCACAGTCGCGGGGTGATGGGAGGGCTGCCGGGGATTTTGGTTCCGGAGGCCTTGCCAAGCGCCATTGCGACCTTGAGCCACACAGGGCGGCCCTTGGTGGTGGATATGAGCTTCGACCAGGTCTCCGAGCCCAATGCCTTTAGCCATAGTCTCGCGCTGCTGGACCTGGTTGTGGTCCTGGTGCCCTTGGAGGTGCGCGCGGTGGCCGCAGCCCATGAGCTGGTGATGATGCTGCGTGCCTTGAAGCTCGAACCGTTGGTGGTTGGGGTGAATAGGACCTGGTCGGGACTCATTGTGGATGATGTGGAAACAGTCTGCGCGGTGGAATGCTTGGGCGAGTTTTACTATTCGGGCAAGGTTGCGCGGGGCAGTGAGATGCTCGGCATCGGTGATGTGCGGTTGCCTCGCAGCTACCGCATGGTGCTGGAGCAGGTCGCGGAGGAGGCAGGCTATGGATAAGCGCGAAATTATTGAGCGCGTACAGCGCCAATTGGCCAGCAGCGACGGGGCCTATGAGCCACAGGTTATTGCGGGCATGGTGCGGGAAACCGCCGGGGTGATTTCGGACCATGAGCTCTTTGAGATTCTGCAGACCATCCGCTTTGATTCGGTGGGCATTGGTCCGCTGGAACAGCTCATGGGCATACCGGGACTCAGTGACATTGTGGTCAATGGGCCGGAGGAAGTCTGGGTGAGCAGCGGCGGTGGAATGCGCAAGGCTGCGCTGAGCTTCGAAAATGAGGAGGCTGTGCGGGCCCTGGCCCAACGCCTGGCGGCACGCTGCGGGGTGCGCCTGGATGATGCCCACCCCTGGGCCGATGGGCGCATTATGCGACCCGATGGGATTATCCGATTCCACGCCTTGTTGAGTCCGCCCTCGGATAGGGGAGTGCTTCTGAGTCTGCGCATGCTGCGCCGGGCAAACCACAACCTGGCGGACTTGGGCTATCCCGAGGAAGTTGTGGGGAAACTGCGCGATATTGTGCTGAGCAAGAAAAGCCTGCTAGTTGTGGGTGGCACGGGCTCAGGCAAGACGACTCTGCTCTCGGCGCTCTTGGGTGAGGTGCCCCATGAGGAGCGGATTATCTGCCTGGAGGATACGGCAGAACTGCAGCCGAATCATCCGCATGTGGTTTCCCTGGTAAGCCGCGGTCCAAATATTGAGGGCAAGGGTGCGATTAGTATTGCCACGCTGCTCAAGCAGAGTCTTCGCATGCGACCCGACAGAATCATCGTTGGGGAAATCCGTGGGGCGGAGGTTGTGGATCTACTGAGCGCACTCAATACCGGCCACGAAGGTGGCGGTGGCACCGTGCATGCCAATAGCATTCACGAGGTTCCCGCCCGCATGGAAGCCCTGGCAGCCCTGGGCGGCATGGAAGCGCGGGTCTTACACACGCAGCTCGATGCGGCGGTGGATGTGATTATCCACGTCAAGGACCGCGCCATTGCGGCCCTGGGTGAGTTACACGGCACCAAGGTGGAAACAATCTGGGAGGCAGCATGAGTCTATTGGTTATAGCTGCTGGCCTGCTGATATACCCGCGCCCCGCCGGGCGATTAGGTCTCCGGGTGCGCACAAAGCGGTGGCTAATGCTGCTGCCAGCCATCTGCTTCCTTGGGCTTAGCTTTACGACGATGCTCGTCCTCGCAGCCATAGGCCTGGTGCTCTGGCGGGCATGGAAAAGCTATAAGGACTTCAAAGATGGTCAAGCAGCACGCGAAACACTGGCCGAGGTCTTGGGTATTTTCTCGGGGCAGCTGCGGGCCGGCAATACCACCCTTGTTGTGGAGGAACATGAGGACCTGCACCTTGAGACAGTGCAGGTTTTGGAAGCAGCATCGCGCCGGGCAGCAGCCGGCGGAAATGTCGAGGACAGCCTTGGCGAAGCCAAAGTCCACCGCAGGGTTGATGATGAGCTACGACGGCTGGGCGTGATGTGGGGAGCGTCGAGACGCTATGGGATCGGGCTGGCAACAGTGATTGACCATCAGCGTGAGGTGCTGGACGCGTATGCGAAACATCAGCGCAGTCATCGGGCGCAGGCGCAGGGCGCGATGATGAGCGCGCGGGTGCTGCTGGTGCTGCCGCTGGCCGGGATTGGGCTGGGCAGTGCCATGGGCGCCGAACCGCTGGATTTTCTGCTTGGCGGCGGTATTGGCGGCGTGGTGCTTGGTGTGGGTGTGGCGCTGGCGGGGCTGGGTTACTGGTGGTCGCAGCGCATTATTGGAAAGGCGATGCCATGAGTTGGATTTTGATTGCTCTGGGTGTGGTGATTTTTCCACGGCCGGTGGGGCGGATTGTGCCGCATGCGCGAAAGCCGCGGGCGGACCCGCACACGGCCCTGGATACGGCAGCCAATATTGAGCTATTTTGTACGGCTTTGGAGGCGGGATTGCACCCGGCCTCGGCTGCGGGAATCTTGGCGCGGGCGAGCAAGGAGGGCGAGAAACAGGCCTGGCAACAGGTTGCCTACCTGCTTGAACGTGGCAATCAGGAGTGCTGGAACCTGCTACCGGAGGACTATTCGGGGCTTGGGCGACTAATGCGTAATGCGCGCCATGGGGCGGAAATTGCCAAGGCGGGCGCGCGGTTGGTTGCTGAGGTGCGCGATAGGGCTGAGGTGGAAATGGAAGAGCGGAGTGCTAAGGCGGGTGTGCTCATCGCCCTGCCGCTGACTCTGTGCTACCTACCAGCGTTTATTGTTCTCGGGCTTGTGCCCATCATTGTCAATCTCTTGTAGGAGGCTTCATCATGAAGAATTTTTCACGCGAACTTCTTCTCAGGGAAGAAGGAATGACCACCATCGAGTATGCACTGGGATGCCTCGCGGCAGCCGCCTTCGCTGCAGTGCTCTACGCAATTGTGAAGGGAGGTGCGGTGCGTGATGCCCTCGAGGGGCTCATCACGAATGCGCTCAACACCATGTGAGCGTGGCCTTCGACTTGGGTCGGAGGCAGGAATGGTGACGGTCGAAGCGGCCCTATCCATGCTGAGTCTGATGGTTGTTGCGGCGGCCGCCGTGGCAGCGTGCATGACTATGGCAGCCACCATTGCGGCCACCTCCATGGCGGGGGCGGCGGCGCGGGCACATGCCGTGGGCAAGGACTATGCGCCGGCCCGCGGCACGATCTCCGTGGTGGAAAGCGCCGGATGGGTGGAGGTTACCGCCCACATCCCGGTGCTGATTGGTAAGGCCAAGGCCACCGCCCGCTTCCCAGTGGAGGACAAGGACCAATGAAACTGGGATCGGATAGGGGTTATGCGACGATCACCATGGCAATCATCCTGCTGGCGGTAGTCGCCATGGTTGCGGCCACCGCCATCTGGATTAGAGTGCACGTGGCAGGCCACCGCGCCCAGGTGGCAGCGGACCTGGGGGCAGTGAGTGCTGCGCGGGCAACAAGCTGCCAGGCGGGCGAAAAAACCGTGCGGGCCAATGGGGCGGAAATGGCAAGCTGCGGGCTCTTTGAGAGCGACGCGGTCGTCAGCGCCGTGGTCTCAGCGGGAATGATTCGGGTACAGCGGGTAGCCCGCGCGGGCCCAATTGAGGAGTTCACGCCCTAGGATAATGGCGCCCTCCTTGGAAAGGGGCTCATTGGCATTGCCACACTTGGGCGACTGAATACAGGCCGGGCAGCCATCATGGCAGGAGCACTGGGAAATGTGGTCAACGGTAAGAGCGAGCCACTGCTCCCAGTGCTCATAGCCGCAATCGGCAAAGCCGGCGCCGCCGGAATAGCCATCGTAAATAAAGATGGTGGGGAGGTTGGTTTCGGGATGCTGCGGGGTGGACAGGCCGCCGAGATCCCAACGGTCGCAGGTGGCAAGCAGGGGGAGAAGACCAATCATGGCATGTTCAAGGGCGTGGAGCGCGCCGGGCTGATCGGCGAGTTCGACCTTGTCGAGCAGGGGTTGGGGGATGATGATGAAGACGGCGCGGGTTTGGAGGGTCTGCTCGGGGAGGTCAAGGTCGATGGTGTCGAGTACGCGGCCGCGCAGGCGCCTTTGGTAGCCGCGGACCTGGTCGGTGACCTGGACGGGAAGATTGTGGAGACCAGGTGTGAGGGGAAGGTCAGGGATGATGGAGACCTCGGTGGTGCTTAGTGGCTTGGTGGTCCACTCGGGTTTTTCGGGGCGGGCAAGGACGAGGCTCTCGGCGAAGTCGAGTTCCTGGATGACGAAGCTTTCGCCCTGATGGATGTAATAGGCACCGGGGTGGGTTTCATAGCAGGCGCGGTCGGCGTCAATGAGGCCAAGGATGCGGCCATTGTCGATATCGACGATGGTGAGCTGGGAGGAGGAGCCGCCGCGAAGGGAAATATCGACCTGGTCGATGGCATACCAGCTATCACCACGGCGACGAAGGCCGGGGGTGTTATTGAGGAAGTCCTCGGTGGTGTGGAAAAGTTCGAGGTCATCCTGGGTTAGTGGCTTCTCATAGGCGGCACGGAGAAGGTGGGGGCCAAGGATATGGGGATTATTGATTTGGAATCGTGTATGCTCGAGGGATTTATTAATGAGGGCTTCGGGGTGATTAATAAGGTAGCGGTCGAGGGGTTGATCGCGGGGGATAAAGAGCACCAGGGAATGCTGGCCGCGCCTGCCGGCACGACCGGCCTGCTGCCAGAAGGAGGTAATGGTGCCGGGATAACCAGCGCAGATAACGGCATCGAGGCCGCCGATGTCGACGCCGAGTTCGAGGGCATTGGTGGAAATGAGGCCCTGGAGTTTGCCGGATTCGAGGTCAGATTCGAGTTTGCGGCGGTCCTCGGGAAGATAGCCGGCTCGGTAGGCGCGCACGCGGGGGTTATTGATCATGTCATTGGTGACCTCCACCTGGCGGCGGGAACGAAGGAAGACCAGTGTGCGGAGACCGGCTTTGAGCAGGGTGCGGGTAACCAGGGCGGTCTCCACAGTAAGCGGGCGTGGTGTGGGTTCGGCGAAGGCATCCTCTTCCATGGCGGGCTCCCAAAGCACAATATCTTTGGCGCCGACGGGGGAGGTATCTGTGGTCACTGCTGTGACTGGTAGGCCAATGAGGCGGGAGGCGTGCTCGGCAGGATTGGCGCTGGTAGCAGAGGCAAGAATAAAGGTGGGTTTAGGCACGAGCCTACGAAGGCGCCGAATGAGCAGAGCAATATGGGTGCCGAAGGTGCCCTTGTAGGCATGGCATTCGTCGATAATGATATAGCGCAGGCGGGCAAGAAAAGGACCCCAGGCTGCGGGATTACCAAGGATTGAGGCCTGCAGCATATCCGGATTGGTGAATAATAATTGGCTGCGTCGCTGGCTAGCAGATCGGATACTGGCGCGGACATTCGGCGCCGTATCACCATCATATGCACCCGTGGCAATGGGTAAACCGGCATCGCGGATGAGCTTTGCTGTGCTACGAACCTGGTCCATACCAAGGGCCTTGGTCGGGGTGAGATACAGGGCGGTGGCATGTTCCTGGGCAAGGGTGGTTAATGTTGGCAGTAGATAGGCGATAGATTTACCTGAACTAGTCCCGGTAGCAATCACCGTATGTTGCCCTGACCAGGCAGAATCCGCAGCCTGGACCTGGTGCAAGTAGGGGCGGGTGATGGAGCGGGAGTGGAGGGCGTCGATAAGCAAAGGGGAAGTCCAGTGCGGCCAATCGGCGCTGGTAGCGGCGGATGCGGGGCGGTGGAAGATGGCACGGATGGTGGATTCGGGGAGCTCGGTGTGTAGGAGTTCGACAAGTTCGGTGGCGTAGGAGCTCGGTTCGGGTAAATATTCCATGGGTGCGTAACTTCCTGACCTGGGTAAATGAAAAAAGTTCGTGTGCTTACTATTAAATTTACCGAAAACGTGAGAAAATAAAAGTGGTCGTAGTTTCTTTGCGTGGGGCAGGTGCGCGTAGGGATATATTTTGCGGGCTCCGCGCAGTATAACGAAGCGTAGCTTCAGCCTATTGGGCAACCCCAAAATTCGGCCCGGCAGTCGTGAAATTGCGCTGTCGACTTCGAACGACAGGAAGTGTGCCCATGGCTACTGGAAAAGTTAAATGGTTTAACGCCGAGAAAGGTTTCGGGTTTATTGAGCCAGATGATGGCTCTTCGGACGTCTTCGTTCATTACACCGAAATTCAAGGTACAGGTTTCCGAACCCTCGATGAAGACCAGCGAGTCGAATTTGAGGTCGGAGAGAGTGCGAAGGGCCTACAGGCCCAAAAAGTTCGTGCTCTTGGATAATTCCTGACCTGTAGGCGCCCTGCGGATAGCATTTCTGTGGGGCGCCTATCTATATCTTGGTATAGTAGGGATCTGTTGCACTAATTGAATGAGAGGTGTTAAACCCGTGGCTCCGAAGCGTCTTGTCATTGTTGAGTCGGCCACCAAGGCAAAGAAGATTGCGCCTTACCTGGGTAAGGACTATATCGTCGAGGCCTCGGTGGGACACATCCGTGACCTTCCACGCGGTGCGTCTGATATTCCAGCAAAGTATAAGTCCGAGAAGTGGGCGCGTCTGGGTGTGGATGTGGACCATGGTTTTGCGCCGCTCTATGTGGTGAGCGCTGATAAGAAGCGCAAGGTGGCTGATTTGAAGGCCAAGCTCAAGGAAGTTGATGAGCTTTACCTGGCCACAGACCCCGACCGTGAGGGTGAGGCTATTGCCTGGCACCTGCTTGAGGTGCTCAAGCCTAAGGTACCTGTGCGCCGCATGGTCTTTAATGAGATTACGAAGCCGGCTATTTTGGCGGCGGCGGAAAATACGCGCGAACTGGATGTGAATCTGGTGGATGCGCAGGAAACCCGCCGTATTTTGGACCGCCTTTATGGTTATGAAATTAGCCCGGTGCTGTGGAAGAAGGTCATGCCGCGTCTCTCGGCTGGCCGTGTGCAGTCTGTGGCCACTCGCGTCATTGTGGAGCGTGAACGCGAGCGCATGGCCTTTGTTTCGGCTGCTTATTGGGACTTGATTGCGCATTTTGTTGATGGGCAGCCTTTTGATGGCCGCCTTGCAGCCCTTGATGGTGTGCGCGTGGCTACCGGTCGCGATTTTAACCAGAAGGGTGGGCTGACCTCCTCTGATGTGGTTTTGGTTGATGAGGCCAAGGCTGCTGCTCTGAAGGAGGGCCTGGTTGGCGCCACGGCCACCGTGACCAGCGTTGAGGAAAAGCCATATACCCGTAAGCCTTATGCGCCATTTATTACCTCCACGCTTCAGCAGGAGGCCGGTCGTAAGCTGCACTATACCTCTGAGCGCACTATGCGTATTGCGCAGCGCCTCTATGAAAATGGCCATATTACCTACATGCGTACTGACTCCACCACGCTCTCGACTGCTGGTGTTGCGGCTGCCCGTGAGGCGGCTGTGTCGGCTTTTGGTAAGGAGTTCCTGAGCCTTGAGCCGCGTCAGTATACGCGTCGTGTGAAGAATAGCCAGGAGGCCCACGAGGCTATTCGTCCAGCTGGTGAGTCCTTCCGTAGCCCTGAGGAGCTGCGTGGTGTGCTGGATGCTGAGGAATTTAAGGTCTATGAGCTGATTTGGAAGCGCACTGTGGCCTGCCAGATGGCCGATGCGCGCGGTACAACGGTTCGTGCGGAGATTTTGGCTCCTAGTGGTTCGACTGACTGCACCTTTGTGGCCACTGGTCGCACCCTGACCTTTGCTGGCTTCCTGCGTGCCTATGATGTGGCCGATAGTGACGAGGGTGATAGCCCACGCCTGCCTATCTTGGTTGAGGGCGATAGCCTCGGTGTAATGTCCGCTGATTCTGTCGAGACTGAGGGGCACTCCACCAACCCACCTGCCCGCTATACCGAGGCCAGCTTGGTTAAGCGCATGGAGGACCTGGGTATTGGTCGTCCATCGACCTATGCTGCGATTATTCGCACCATTCAGGACCGTGGCTATGTGTACTCGCGTGGTAATGCGCTGGTGCCAAGCTGGGTGGCCTTCGCGGTGGTTGGTCTTATGGAGAGCAATTTTGGCTCCCTGGTGGACTATGACTTTACCTCCTCCATGGAGGATGAGCTTGATGATATTGCTACTGGTGAGCAGGACCGCACCCAGTGGCTCAATGCCTTCTATTTTGGTAATGAGAAGGCCTCGGAGCGTATGGCTGATAGCATTGCCCGCCAGGGTGGTTTGAAGAATGTTATCGGTGACAATCTTGAGCATATTGACGCCCGTACCGTGAACTCCTTGGCTCTGTTCAAGGATGCTGAGGGCCGCGATATTTATGTGCGTGTGGGCAAGTTCGGTCCTTATTTGGAGCGCGTTATCGGCCAGGATGCCGAGGGCAACCCACAGTACCAGCGCGCAAATCTGCCGGATGCGGTGACCCCGGATGAGCTCAACCTTGAGGAAGCTGAACGCCTCTTTGCCACCCCGCAGAATGGCCGTGAGGTGGGTGTGAACCCAGCTAATGGTCGCATGATTGTGGCTCGTGAAGGCCGCTTTGGTCCTTATGTGACGGAGATGGTCACCGATGAGGAAAAGGCCAAGGCGACTGTGGTTGCTGAGGAGGTTGTGGCCAAGGAGCGCGCAGAGGAAGATGCCCAGCGTGCTGCTGAGGGCAAGCGTCCAAAGAACTGGGAAACCAAGACGGCTATGGCCGCTAAGGAAAAGCGCATTAACCAGGTCATTGAGGAAACTCTGAAGCCTGGCACTGCTTCTTTGTTCAAGAGCATGGAGCCATCCACGATTACCTTGGAACAGGCCTTGCAGCTGCTCAGCCTGCCTCGTGAGGTGGGTAAGGATGATGATGGTGAGGTCATTACCGCGCAGAATGGTCGCTTTGGTCCATATCTGAAGAAGGGCAATGACTCGCGCTCCCTGGCTAATGAGGAGCAGATCTTCAGCATCACCCTGGATGAGGCCCGTGCTATCTACGCGCAGCC
>JAUMUD010000036.1:0-2798 GCA_030530875.1 Corynebacterium sp. | reverse complement strand
CCTCCTAGGACCTTTCTGCTTGGGTGTGGCGCAGGGGCCTGGCGATTTGGGTCATGTGGTCACGCCCGCGAAGTTCCACGGACTTCAGGCGCACCCAGCGGGCGCGCTCGGCCTCATTGGCTTTGGAGAGAGTCTCCACAGAGGTGAGCACACCACCGGGAGTGGTCTTAGCAAGCTCGGTGAGGCGGGCGGCCTCATTGACGGCATCACCAATGACGGTGTACTCATAACGCTCGGTGGCGCCAATATGACCAGCGATGACGCGGCCGGAGGCCACACCAATGCCACATTGGAGGGGCGAGGAGGAGAGAGCTGCCTGGAGTTCGCGGGCAGCGGTGAGGGCGTGTGAGGGGGCGTCGATAAGCGGGGTGGGGGCGCCGAAGAGGATCAGGGCTGCGTCGCCCTCGAATTTATTGACAATGCCGTGATTGCGGTGCACAACCTCGATCACCGTGGCGAAGAACTGGTTGAGGGTGGAAACTACCTGTTCAGGGGAGTGATCCATGGCGAAATGAGTCGAACCGAGAATATCGACGAAGAGCACAGCCACGGGGCGGTTTTCGCCGCCAAGGACGGGGTCGGTTTCGAAGGCCTGGGAGGCAACCTCGGCACCAATATAGTGGGTGAGCAGGTGCTTTAGGCGATGCTCCTGGGTGAGGCCCTCCATCATTTCATTGAAACCCGACTGGAGGGTGCCAATCTCGGAGCCATCGTAAATAGGGACGCGGGAGCTAAGAGTGCCGCGGCGGACATCCATAATGGCATTTTTGAGCTGGCGAATTGGGGTGGCGATGGAGGAAATAAGCAGGTAGGTGGCCAGCGCCGAGACCGGCACGAAGAAGAGGAGAATTACCATGGAGGCCGTCTGGGAGGCCTCATCCTTCTGGGTTTGAAGGATGAAAATATCAATGGCGGGGATGAAATTGGTGGTTAACCAGCCCAAACCCAGGCGAATGCTGAGGGGTAGCTCAATGGTGCTTTCCTCGAAATTGCGGGCAACCTCGGTGGCAATGGGGCGGATAGTACGCAGGGCAATGCAATAGGTGAGGAAGGTGGAGACCGCACCGGCAGAGGCAATAGCGATGAGAAGGGCGAGACTCGTGGAGCGGTCATAAAGGCCGGTCAGGACCATAAGCAGCGCGCCAAGAACCCAAAGAATTGAGCAAATGCGGGCCTGGAAGGTGGGAATGCGCAGAACGAGGCGTCGTAACGCATTCTCGGAGTAGTACTCCCGGCCGTTGGACCAGGCCAGAGCCGGGCGGAGGATAACCCAGGTGGCGAACATGCCCAGGATGCAGGCGATGATGGAGTAGAGCAGGGGTGCGGTTGAGGTGGAGAAACCCAGGACGTGGAAGACAGTGAGCAGGGTGAGAATACCACCTGCGTTAACGCCCAAAACGGCCCCCGCGTAGAGGAGCCAAAATCCACGAACCTTCATGGGTACCAGAGTAGTGAGTTGGCTCACGGGGTGCAATTGTTGGGTATGATTGTCACTATGAACGCGGATTATGGGGTCTTTTTGCGCCTGGCCAATGGTGAGGAATTGCGGCGTGGCCTGTGGGAGGTTGCGTCGAACCAGGAGCGCGCAATGACTCATGCGTGGGTTTTTACGGGCCCGCCGGGTTCGGGGCGTTCGGTGGCGGCGAAGGTCTTTGCTGCGGCACTTTTGTGTGAGAATCGGCAGCATCCGGGCTGTGGGGAGTGCTGGGCCTGTAAGGCTGTTTTTGCTGGTACGCACTCGGATTTGCTCTATATTCAGCCCGAGGGGCTCTCGATTTCTGTGGCCACTGTGCGTGAGGTGGTGCGACAGGCATCTTTGAGTCCGGACCACGGGCGGTGGCGCATTGTGATTGTGGAGGATGCGGACCGTCTGACTGAGGGTGCGGCTAATGCCTTTTTGAAAACTGTGGAGGAGCCACCGGCGAGGACCGTGATCATTTTGTGCACGCCGAGCTTGGACCCGCAGGACCTGATTGTGACCCTGCGTTCGCGCTGCCGTCATGTGTATGTGCCGACTCCGAAGGTGGAGGAGGTGGAAGCGCTGCTGGGCCGTGAGTTTTCTGATGCTTCGGCGGTGCGGCTGGCTAGTACCGTGACCGGCGGGCATATTGGGCGGGCGCGTGCCTTTTTGGCGCATCCGGAGGTGCGTGAGCGGCGCAAGGAGGTGCTGGATTTTCTGGCTAGTATTGGCCAGGGTGATGTGGCTTTTAGGCGTGCTGCGGCTTTGACTGTGTCCATTAAGTCCCAGGTAGATGTGATGTTGTCCGCGCGGGAGGAGCAGGAAAAAGCGAAGCTGCTTGAGTCCTTCGGTGAGACCGGCACGGCGACTGGTATGAAGCAGGATGCTGGTGGGCGTGCGGCCTCGGCGGCGGCGATGAAGGATTTGGAAGAGAATCATAAGCGGCGCCGGACCAGGACTCTGCGTGACCTCTATGATTTGGCACTGATTGATATGGTCGGTTTTTATCGGGATGTGCTGCTGCGGATTAATGCTGGTCCTGGTGTGGCGGTGCTCAATATTGATCAGGAAGAGGCGATTAATTTCTGGGCTGGGAAGTTGAGCGCCCAGCAGGCCCTGGGTGCGGTGGATGCTGTCATGCGATCCCGCGAGCTGCTGGCCTTTAGTGTGAGCCCTGATTTGGTGCTGTCCTCCCTGGTGGGGCGCTTGAAACTGGCTCTCGTATGCTAGTGGGCATGCGGGGGTTTGTGTTTAGGGAAATTCTCTATTAGGATTATCCCTTGTGCCGCCTTAGCTCAGTCGGCAGAGCATCTCACTCGTAATGAGAAGGTCGCGAGTT
>JAUMUD010000035.1 GCA_030530875.1 Corynebacterium sp. | reverse complement strand
GCAAAAAACCGAAAGTTGCATAACCCAGAATTTACACACCGCTACCAGCAGAAACGCGGAAAACTAGCAACACATTCTGACCTATACCCCGCATTGGCCACAAGGACGCTTGTCTATGCGGTGGCGATGTTCTTCGTTATACCTCCTGTGACGACAGTTCTTGCCCAACTACCGCACATCGCCGAAACCTTCAAGTGGATTTATCTTGATCACTCGTCCTCGGTGTTCACTGCAGGACACGTGATGCAGACCAATACCCAGATTTTCGTCTCGGTTATCGTGTGGGTATTCCTCCCAATCATCTACGGATTTATCCGGATTCCACGGGTTGACATTTCCTAGGTTGGTTGTGAGTAGGGGAGCATAGGTGCATACCCAGATTCCTGGTGCCTGATTTCCGGGCGCCAGGAATTTTTCTTTGCATCGAGGGTAACTGGTTGGGTTGATTCCACCAAGTTAGCATTACGTGTACCGGCATAAAGCTATAACGCCATTAATCGAAGCAAAGGGCCTGGTGCCGATTATCCATCGGTACCAGGCCCTGGTCATCTAGTCTCATTTGTTGGATTATCCGACTAAATTGCTGACCCTTAGTGGCTCAATACTTTGGTCGCTGGGCTTTCTTGATACGGTTCAGGATAACTGAGCCGAGGATGATGAAAGCAAGGAAAGCTTCACCGCCTATTACTGATCCGTGTTGGCCAGCAATCCACACTGCAACAATAGCTCCAAAAACACCACAGATTATGGCGTTTGGGTGGATGCTGTATTCGGTCGAGGGCTTTTTCTCAGACACGGTGACCTCCTTCATCATTTTCTCCTGTCGTGTCTTGGGGGACTTGTGTGTCCCGGTCGGTGTACCGATCCGCCGATTGGGGCGCTTGGTTTCCGGAGTGCTAAGTCAAAGGACTTGGTGTAGATACTATTCTACCTTGATTTAAGCCTAAGGATAAAGTTGTGCGTGTTTATTATTCTGATATTTACCCCTGTGTGGGGGTA
Organism: Corynebacterium sp.; assembly: GCA_030530875.1. Classification (GTDB taxonomy): domain Bacteria; phylum Actinomycetota; class Actinomycetes; order Mycobacteriales; family Mycobacteriaceae; genus Corynebacterium. Next base: position 18,273 of record JAUMUD010000035.1, on the reverse strand, counting down.
GTGAGTGAGCGTGTTGGGTTAGCCGCAAAATAGCGTTGATGAATCAGTGTGGGAAAGAAAAATGACAGCCCGAATTGACCGCATCGTTTGAAAACTAAAGTGTGACGAAGAGCACTTTTTTAATTGATAGTGGGGTGGGCAACTTGTTGTTTTTGCAGGTCATGGGCGATCGGGGGAGGTGCTCACATCGGGGGTTATGGGGGTTAAATTGCGGGCTTTCAGTGCACAGCTCCCGCAAATAGGTATTGTGGGTCTCACGCGGATAACGCGAGCTTCAGCCACAAGGGTTGAGGTGGACTTATCCGAACTAGAATATTTCTTAAGAAGGAGTACAACGTGACTGTTCGCGTAGGTATCAACGGTTTTGGCCGCATCGGCCGCAACTTCTTCCGTGCTTCTGCTAAGCGCGGTGTTAACTTCGAGATCGTCGCTCTGAACGACCTCACTGACAACAAGACTCTGGCTCACCTCCTCAAGCACGACTCCACCCTGGGTCAGCTCGACGCCGAGGTTAGCTATGACGATGAGTCCATCACCGTTGACGGCCACAAGATCTTTGTTTCCGCTGAGCGCGATCCAAAGAACATCAACTGGGCAGACCACAACGTGGACATCGTGATCGAGTCCACCGGTTTCTTCACCGATGCAAATGCTGCTAAGGCTCACATCGAGGCTGGCGCTAAGAAGGTCATCATCTCCGCTCCTGCTAAGAACGAAGATGCTACCTTCGTTGTTGGTGTTAACCACACCGACTACGATCCTGCAAAGCACAATGTCATCTCCAACGCTTCCTGCACCACCAACTGCCTCGCTCCACTGGCTAAGGTTCTGGACGAAGAGTTCGGCATTGCTCGTGGCCTCATGACCACCGTTCACGCTTACACCGGTGACCAGCGCATCCTCGACGCTCCTCACCCAGACCTGCGTCGTGCACGTTCTGCTGCTACCAACCTCGTTCCTACCTCCACCGGTGCTGCTCGTGCCGTTGCTCTGGTTCTCCCACAGCTCAAGGGTAAGCTCGATGGTTACGCAATGCGCGTTCCAGTTCCAACCGGTTCTGCTACCGACCTCACCTTCACCGCTGAGAAGCCAGTTTCTGTTGAGGCTGTTAACGAGGCTATCAAGAAGGCTGCTTCTGAGGGTCCTCTGAAGGGCATCCTGGCTTACTCCGAGGAGCCACTGGTTTCCTCTGACATCACCACCGACCCACGTACCTCCATCTTCGACGCTGGCCTGACCAAGGTCATCGGCGACCAGGTTAAGGTTGTTTCTTGGTACGACAACGAGTGGGGTTACTCCAACCAGCTCGTTTCCCTCACCGAGTACGTTGCAGACCGTATCTAATCTTTAGATTTGGTCAGCGAGTTTAACTCGCAAACCCTGTGGCCCGGGGTGTGCCCCGCACACCTTGGGCCATTTTCTTTATGGCTTTTTGAGGCCCGCAAGCAGTTGTCACATGAGTGCGGCAGCTGCTGTGGTTCCCATGAACCCCAGAATTAACACCGTAAAACTTAGGAGTTTAGATGTCTGTTAAGACCCTTGAGGATCTTCTCGCAGAGGGCGTCAATGACAAGTACGTTCTTGTTCGCTCTGATTTCAACGTCCCACTCAACGATAAGGGCGAAATCACCGACCCAGGTCGTATTACCGCTTCCCTCCCAACCCTGAAGGCTCTTCAGTCCGCAGGTGCCAAGCTTGTTCTCATGGCTCACCTCGGTCGTCCTAAGGGCGAGGTTAACCCAAAGTACTCTCTCGCTCCAGTTGCTAAGGCTCTCTCTGAGAAGCTCGGCGTTTTCGTTGCTCTTGCTGGCGATGTTGTTGGTGAGGATGCTCACGAGCGCGCTAACGGCCTGACCGCTGGCGATGTTCTCCTCCTCGAGAACGTCCGTTTCGATGCACGTGAGACCTCCAAGGACGAGGCAGAGCGCGCTGAGTTCGCTCAGCAGCTCGCTGCTCTGGTTCCAGGTGGCGCTTTTGTTTCCGATGGTTTCGGTGTTGTTCACCGCAAGCAGGCTTCCGTCTACGATGTAGCCAAGCTCCTCCCAGCTTATGCTGGCAAGCTGGTTGAGAAGGAAGTTTCCGTTCTTGGTAATGTTGCTAAGAACCCAACCTCCCCTTACGTTGTGGTTCTCGGTGGCGCTAAGGTCTCCGATAAGCTCGGCGTTATCGAGGCTCTCGCAACCAAGGCTGACAAGCTCATCATCGGTGGCGGCATGTGCTACACCTTCCTGGCAGCTAAGGGCATCAATGTTCAGAAGTCCCTGCTCCAGACCGAAATGATCGAGACCTGCGCTAAGCTGCTCGAGACCTACGGCGATAAGCTGGTTCTCCCAGTTGACCTCATTGCTGCTTCTGACTTCGGTCCAGAGGTTGACACCCAGGTTGTTGAGCTCGACGGCATTCCTGAGGGCTGGCAGTCCCTTGACGTCGGACCAAAGACCGTTGAGTACTTCGCTGAGGTTCTTTCCTCCGCTAAGACCGTCTTCTGGAACGGCCCAATGGGTGTGTTCGAGTTCAAGAAGTTCTCCAATGGTACCCGCGGCGTTGCCGAGGCCATCATTGCTGCAACTGAGAAGAACGGCGCATTCTCCGTCGTCGGTGGTGGCGACTCCGCTGCTTCCGTCCGTCTCCTCGGCCTGGACGAGAATGGCTTCTCCCACATCTCCACCGGTGGTGGCGCTTCCCTCGAGTTCCTTGAAGGCAAGGAGCTCCCAGGCGTTGCTGTTCTCGAAAGCTAATTAAACTTTTTTAGAAAGGGCCAGAATAATGGCACGTAAGCCGCTTATTGCCGGCAACTGGAAGATGAACCTCGATCACCTCGAGGCAGTGGCAACTGTTCAGAAGCTTGCCTTCTCCTTCCCAGAGGACCTCTACTCCAAGGTAGATGTCGCAGTTACCGTTCCTTTCACCGATATCCGCTCCGTCCAGACCCTGGTCGATGCAGATAACCTGAAGATCACCTACGGTGCACAGGACGTTTCTGTTCACGAATCCGGTGCTTATACCGGTGAAATCTCCGCAACCATGCTCGAGAAGCTTGGCTGCACCTGGGTTGTTGTCGGCCACTCCGAGCGCCGTCAGTACCACGGTGAGACCGATGAGCTCGTTGCAGCTAAGTCCAAGGCTGCTCTGGGCAAGGGCATTCACCCAATTGTCTGCGTTGGTGAGCCACTCGAAATCCGCGAAGCTGGTACCCACGTTGACTATGTAGTTACCCAGACCAAGGCAAGCCTCGCAGGTCTCTCTGCTGAGGAGCTCGCAAAGACCGTTATCGCCTATGAGCCAGTATGGGCCATTGGCACCGGTAAGGTTGCTTCCGCAGCTGACGCTCAGGAAGTTTGCGCAGCTATCCGTGAGGCTATCCGCGGCATCGCCGGCGACGAAGTTGCCGATGGTATGCGCATTCTCTACGGCGGTTCCGTCAAGGCCGGCACCGTTGCTGAGATTGTTGGCCAGCCAGATGTTGATGGCGGCCTGGTCGGCGGCGCTTCCCTCGACGGTGAAGCTTTCGCTGAACTCGCAGCTAATGCTGCTTCCGCTGTTTAATTAAAACAGCTTCCATCCCGCATCATAAGTTCACACTTTGGTGCGGGATTTTCTTTATCGAGAGGAATAGATCGTGACCACCCCACACAAAGGATCAGTGGCCCTGAGTGATTTTGGCGTATCCCTAAATGAAGATATTCGCTACCTTGCTCATGTGCTCAACTCTGTTATTGAGGAGCAGGAAGGACCAGAGACCCTTCAGCTTATTGAAAACGCCCGAAATAAGGCTTTTGCAGTAGCCGCCGATACCAGCCATATTGATGAGCTGGCTGCGCTGCTGCGTGAGGTTGATGATAAGCGTGTACCACGCCTGATTCGTGCCTTCACCCATATGGCACTGCTGGTAAACCTCGTTGAGGATCTCCACGATGAGCAGCAGGTCGAGGATGACCTCGATGCTGGTATTCCACCAAAGGACTCCACCCTTGCGGCCACCTGGCGTAAACTCGACGATGCCGGCGTTACCCCAGAAGCCGTTGGTGAAATGATGGCCCATGCTAATGTGGCCCCAGTGCTCACCGCGCACCCAACGGAAACTCGTCGCCGTACTGTTTTTGATGCTCAGTCGGCTATTACTGCGCTGATGAAGGAGCGCCACCAGGTTCTAGCTGGTCGTCCGACGGCCCGCACCCAGACTCACCTGGAACGCATTGACCGCGATATTCGTCGTCGCATTACAATGATGTGGCAGACCGCCCTTATCCGCGTGGCTCGTCCACGTATTGAGGATGAGGTCAATGTGGGTCTGCGTTACTTCAGGCTTAGCCTTTTGGAGGAAATCCCACGCATCAACCATGATGTTGTCAGTGCCCTCCGTGAGCGCTATGGCAAGGACGCGGTGCCACGTGCCGCTATTGTCAAGCCTGGTTCCTGGATTGGTGGCGACCATGATGGTAATCCATATGTGACTGCTGAGACCCTTCACTATGCCACCCACCGTGCCGCAGCTACCGTGCTGCGTCATTACACCCAGGAGCTTCATGCCCTTGAGCATGAGCTTTCCTTCTCCGATCGTCTCACCCACCCAACCCAGGAGCTCTTTGACTTGGCCAATAGGGGTCATAATGATGTTCCTAGCCGTGTGGATGAGCCTTATCGACGCGCAATTCACGGCATGCGTGGTCGCATTCTCAAGACCACTGCAGAGATTCTTGGTCGCGATGAGGTTGAGGGCGACTGGTTCGAGGTCTTTGAGCCTTATACCAGCGCGGAGGAATTCTCCCAGGACCTCTATATTGTGGCAAAGTCCCTGGTCGCCAATAATGATGAGATTGTTGCAGGGGATAGGCTTGGCAGGCTTCGCAGTGCGGTGAAGAGCTTCGGCTTCCACCTCTATTCCATGGATATTCGCCAGAACTCTGACTCCTATGAGGAGGTTCTGACTGAGGTTCTGCGTAATGCCGTGGTCTGTGATAACTATTCCAAGCTTAGCGAGGATGAGAAGTGTGAACTGCTCATTAATGAGCTTCGTTCCCCACGACCACTTATTCCACAGGGCGGTGCCACCTTCAGTGAGCCAGTCCAGCGCGAGCTTGATATTTTCGCTGAGGCAGCCCAGGCAGTGGAGCACTTCGGTGCCGATATGATCCCTCACTGCATTATCTCCATGGCTACCTCCGTTTCCGATATTCTCGAGCCAATGATTCTGCTCAAGGAATTCGGCATTATCAAGGCCAATGGTGAGAACCCAACCGGTGGCGTGGACGTCATTCCTCTCTTTGAGACCATTGAGGACCTTGAGGCAGGCGCTGATATTCTGCGCAAGCTCTGGTCCGTGCCTCTGTACCGCAGCTACCTTGCCCAGCGCAATAATATTCAGGAAGTCATGCTTGGCTATTCTGATTCCAATAAGGATGGTGGCTACTTTGCTGCCAACTGGGCACTCTATGCTGCAGAGATGGCCATTGTTGCCGCCTGCCGTGAGAACGGGGTAGCACTGCGTCTCTTCCATGGTCGCGGTGGTACGGTCGGCCGTGGTGGCGGTCCTTCCTATGATGCCATCCTGGCTCAGCCAAAGGGTGCTGTTCAGGGTTCCGTCCGTGTGACGGAACAGGGCGAGATTATTTCCGCCAAGTACGGTCACCCAGCAGCTGCTCGTCGTAATCTTGAAGCCTTGGTTTCTGCAACCATTGAGGCCACGCTTCTCGACGTCAACGACCTGGCAGCCCCACAGCGTGCCTACGAAATCATGCAGGAGCTTTCGGATCTTTCCATCCGCAAGTACTCTGAGCTGATGCACGAGGATCCTGGCTTTATTGAGTACTTCACCACCTCCACTCCTCTCAATGAGATTGGTGAGCTCAATATTGGTTCCCGTCCTTCTGCTCGCAAGCAGACCAAGGCCATCTCTGACCTTCGTGCTATTCCATGGGTGCTCTCCTGGTCGCAGTCCCGCGCCATGCTGCCGGGCTGGTTTGGTGTTGGTACCGCCATTAAGGAATGGGCAGGGGATGATGAAGCCAAACTCCAGGAGCTGCGTGATCTTTTCCAGACCTGGCCTTTCTTCAACTCGGTTCTCTCCAATATGGCTCAGGTGATGAGTAAGGCGGATATGACCTTGGCCAAGCTCTACTCTGAGCTGGTTCCTGACCGTGAGGTTGCCGAGCGTATTTATGGTGTGATCCGCGAGGAATATGAGCTGACCAAGGAGATGTTCTTCAAGGTCACCGGCTATGATCGTCTTCTTGCCGATAACCCACAGCTGGAGCGCTCCGTGCGTAGTCGCTTCCCATTCCTTATCCCATTGAATGTCATGCAGATCGAACTCATGCGCCGCTACCGTCAGGGCGATCATGAGCTTCAGGTCTCCCGTGGTATTCAGTTGACCATGAACGGTTTGGCAACAGCCCTGCGTAATTCTGGTTAAATCACGTTTAATCGTGTACTATTAGATGAGTCCGTGAACATGCTAAAGGATAAGTATGGAAATTGCGCTTGAAATTATTTTGATCATCAGTAGTATTCTGATGGCCATGTTCGTCTTGCTCCACAAGGGTAAGGGTGGCGGTCTGTCCTCCCTCTTTGGTGGTGGCGTGCAGTCGAACCTCTCCGGCTCCACTGTCGTTGAGAAGAACCTCGACCGCGTGACGATCATTGTTGCAATCATCTGGGTTGCCGCAATTATTGGTTTGAACCTTGTTCATTTCCTCTAAAAAGAGTGCTTTTAAGGTGTCGATGAATCGATGAGGTTAGTTAATCCTCTCGGAGGTCTTGCAGCAGTTGTGCTGATCTCTGGATTTTTGGCTGCGTGTGATACCTCATCGTGCTTCGGCTCTTCATGCTCTTCGACGGGTATCTCGAAGTCTACCGACTCTAATGGTAATTCGGGGTACCCTATTTCTTTCTCTTGGGTTCAGGGGCAAAATGAAACCACCCTTCATGATGCCCACCCATTTGTGACTTATGCGCTGTATATTCGTGCAGATGCCTCTAATAACCCGGTGGCTGTGTCTATTAATGGCACCTGGTACTACATTTCCCGTGCTGGGCAGGCTGATTGCTCCAGTGGCACCTGCAAAGTCAGCATTTTTCTTTCCGAGCTTGAGGACCTAGTGGTGGATAAGGTGACCTATGCTGATGGTCACTCTGAGAATCCAAATATTACCCTGGTTGTTGAGCCGTTTACCGTCAAGCCAGAGCAGAGCACCACTGAGGAAACCCCAGCGGAAACTCCTGCCAAGACGCCTGATAAGACTTCCGATCCGGATAACCCACAAAACCCTGATAATCCGGGTCAGGGTGAGGAGCCAAGCTCCACTCCAGAAAAACCTGATAACCCGGAAACACCAGTAAACCCAAGTCAGCCTACTGATGATTCAAAGCAGCCAAGCACCACCGGTATCGCCCCTACCGATGGTTTTGGTGTGGATGTCAGTGCTGCTGAGAGTGCCATCTTCTATAACGGCTTTGGTATGGTAGTTGGCGCTACAAGCGCTGCTCGGTATGCCAATGTTCATATGAATAGTGGTGCTGAGCGCATCTTTAAGGTGACTAAGGTTGAGACTGGTCAAAACGCCTCCACTGTAACCCTGTCAATGGGCGATTCGACGACAACCATGCAGGTCGATGCCCGAGGCAAGGTCGTCAATGCCACCAAGTTTAGTGACTATAAGGGCTATATTCCTGCCCTTGATCGTCTCTATAATAATGAGCGCATGGTGGCACCATATTTGAATGCTTCCCGACTTTTGGAAACTGGTGCTGGTGCTGATCCAACCTCGCCATTTAATCAGTTCACCGTAGTTGAGGTTCTTCCTCTGGATGATTCTGGTACTTATTTGCCTGCCCTCTATCAGGATGAGGATTGGCTGCAGAATAATCTTGCTCGTGTTGCCGTTATCCTTCAAAACTCTAACGGTTCGATTCTGCGCGCCATCTACAAGGCACAATTCATTGAAATGTCCGATAATGTGCCACTCTTCCGTCTGACCCCAGATACCAGTGCGATCCGTAGTCCGGAACTCTACTATCAGCCGGCCAAGGGCACCCTTGACCGCAATAACTCTCTCTTCCAGCAGTACTACGAGGCTTTGAAGAACCTCAAGGCTTCGGATGTTCTTATTCCTGGTGATGCCACTCCCGGCTTTACTGAGGGTGCCTATAATAACCAGGTTCTTCGCCAGAACTGGGAAGATTTCCGCGATAACCGCCTGGAAACCACTCTGGCCAGCATCTTTAACAGTCGCCCGGAGACTGCTATTGGTAAGGCCCCTATCGGTGACTCAAGTAATATCGCGCGCAACGCCCTTGCCTTGGCGACATTCCCGAAGTCGAATAATTCTTCCGCCACTACCGATTCGGTGGACCCTGATGTTGCCCGTAGGCTTGCTTTGGTCCTTAACTGGACTGATGCCCAAGCCAATTTCCGCATTGGTAGTCGTGGTGCCTTGCTCATCAATGCTCGTGACTTCTTGCTTTCCTATCGTGGCGGCAAGATGGGTCCCGAGTACACTCTCGGCACTCTTAATGATCGTGTTAAGAGGATTCTGGATAGTAATTGGCGTTATGGCACAGGCCATGCCGGTGACTGGTTTGGTGACCTCTTTGGTGGTTCTGCCAGCGCTAACCTCAATCTTACTTTCGCCAATCCTCAGGATTTCCTTGAGTACATGATTTCCCGCTACTCGGATAAGGGAACAGATTTCAACGCCTGGCTGGGGCTTAACTTTGTTGGCCAGTTGGAAAATGACGGCAATGCCTGGGATGCCATTATGAATATTGGTTACGCCGGCCGTACTGCCACCCATGGCCAGCATGTATTCCAGGTCCTGCGCACTGCCTTTACTGACCCGAACTTCTATATGGTTTCACGGGGCAATGTTCTGGTGATGGGTGATAAGTCGCGCTATGGTTCTGATGCTGCGACCAAGGTCAGCATGCTTAGCCGCATGCTTGCCAATATGAGCACCGCGCTGACCAAACTCAATGGTAGCGATGCACTCACCGGTCATAGCCTCACTATCTTTGACAACTACAATCCGGACGATACGAGTCCGTATGATTACGCACTTATTCGCCTGACCCATGAGGGCAGCTCCGCTGCGGCTAACCAAGGCAACTACAGCCTTGGCCGCGCCGAGAGTGATGGCAACAACTATGCCTGGTATGTTCCGCAGGGTACTAATATCCTTGATAATACGTCGGACCTTAGCACTGCCATTCTGGATTCTTACCATAATGTCTTTATTGGCAAGACCCTGCCGGCCAATGCCATCGGACTCGTCCTGCGCCAGCAATTTGATGGCTCTGTCGGTGCACCAGTGAACCTGACGCTCAATGATCTCGTTGGTTCCATGAGCAATGGTGACCTTGCTGATATTTCTGATAAGTCCCTGCAGGCTTCTTATGCCAAGACCGATGCAGTACTTGCCCAGCTCGATGTATTGACTGCCGCCTATGCCCGTAAGAACTACGATAAGAAGTTTGTTGGCACCGATAACACCGACAATACCCCGGCGTTGTCCTACATGCTGAATACCGTCGACGCTACCGGCACGGGCGTGACTCAAGTGACCAATAGCAACACCAGATATTTCAACATGCTTAATCGCACGGATGATTCAAATCATGTCGATGTGCTGCGCAATATGTACCTGGCTGTGCCTGGTAAGGCGTCACTCACCGGTTCTTATTACGCCACCGGCGCTTACTATGCTTTGGTCGCTAATGGTTGGACTGGTCTGAAGAAGTACAGTCAGGCAAGTACCATCGATGAAGGCATGCGTGCTGCAACAGGCATGACCTTTGCTGACTTCCAGGCGCAGCGTCTGGAAAAGGCCCGTGCGGCACTGAAGGCTCGTGGCATTGATCCAGATAACCCAAGCGAACCCACCTTTGATAAGGTCTTTGCCGGTGATTATATCGACAGCACCGCTTTGGGCCAGGCACTTGGTGATATTCGTAATTACCTTTGGGCACAATGGAGCCAGTCCTAGAACAGAAAAAGAGCCGGAAAATAACTTTCCGGCTCTTTGCTTATATACCTATTAGTTGAGGTAGAAGCGGGTAGCACCAGCACCAGCAGCTGGCCAATCCACGGCGGCAGCACCATCAATAACGTGCTGTGCAGCCTCGGCCTTTTCAGGACCAGAAACGAGCAGCCAAATTTCCTTGGCACGGTGAACAGCTGGAAGAGTAAGAGTGCCGCGCTCAGCTGGTGGCTTAGGGGAATCAGTGACCGGAAGGGTCAGCTTAGTTTCTTCCTTTACGGCTGGGGTATCTGGGAAGAGGGAATTGATATGACCCTCGCCACCCATGCCGAGCAGGTGAAGATCGAACTTAGCAGGAAGCAGGGTAGCATAGCGCTCACAAGCCTCCTCGAGGCTGAGCTCACCCATGCGCCAGCCGTGAATATTCTGCTCAGGAATATCAATGTGGTCGAGCAGAGCGGCACGAGCCTGACCCTCATTGCTCTCAGGGTCATTGAGCGGAACATTGCGCTCATCACCGAAGTAGATATGAACCTGGGACCAGTCAATCTTCTGGTCGCGCAGACGCTCAAGAGTACCAACACCAACAGTGCCACCAGTGAGCACAACGTGGGAAGGACCCTCAACAGAATTAATCAGGGCAGCAATATCGGCAGCTGCCTTATCCATCAATGCATCACGGTTATCAAAGCGAATAACATCCATGCCTATAATCATACTCCGGACAAAAGAAAAAACCGCCCCGAAGGGCGGTTAAAATTCAATGCCGTTAATTACTGATAACGGACCTTATTCAGTGCACGCAGTGTGCGGGCATAGGCAGAGTCAGCCTCAAGGTGGGACAGTTCCTCTGAGAGGCAATCAGCGGTGGTTGGACGATTAAGAGCAACCAGAGCTGGCTTGCGACCAGGCATGCAGACACGCAGGGTGTGGTCATCAACGACCTCAAGCTCAATCTTGTCTACATTGCGGATGAGCTGTGCACGAAGGGTATCAGCCTCCTTGCGACTCACAGTGATACCGAGACGGTCTGCCAACCATGCGGCAGCAAGATCAACCGATGGGTCATTGACTGGGCCAGCCACAATAGCCTGGGCAACTGGGTCAGTCTGTGGGCCATCAAGGCAGGTAGCCACAACGCCACGCCACTGGGTGATGCGGGACCATGCGAGGTCAGAATCGCCAGGGGTATAGTTGGAGCGACGCAGAGCCAGGGCACCATCACCGGGATCATTGAGGGCATCGGTGATACGACGCTGCGCAATGGCACCGAGTGGAACCGAAGATGGATCCAGCGGTGCAGTGCGTGGCCACCACGACACAATCGGGGTATCCGGCAAAAGCAGGGGAGTCACCACTGCAGCGCGCTGCTGTGCCAACTCGCCATAGAAGTGCATATTGATAATCTCAGAAGCACCGGCATCGCCACCGATACGAACATCAGCATCAAGACGGTTCTCTGCGGAGTTTGGCTCAGCAGTCAGAATCAGGATACGAGCTGGGTGCTCACGGGTAGCATCAGTGGTTACTCGCATGACCTCATCAATGGACTGGTCCTTATCAGCGATCACAATGAGGGTCAGCACACGACCAGTGGTGACCTGGGCGCCCATATCGCGAATACGGCTCAGCTGCTTTGCGATCTCACGAGTACTGGTATTAGGCAAATCGAAAATCATGAAAAATTCCTTCTAACCCGTGTTATGGACGACGCCAGGAACGACCGGTGCGAGCCATCATTTCATCAGCAGACTTTGGACCCCAGGTACCGGCCTCATATGGTTCAGGGGCACCGTGCTGCTGCCAATAAGAGAGGATTGGATCCAGAATGTGCCAGGAGAGCTCAACTTCCTCATTGGATGGGAAGAGTGAAGCCTCATCCAGCAGGGCATCAAGGATCAGACGCTCATAGGCTTCAGGGGACTGCTCGGTGAAGGACTCCATATAGGAAAAGTCCATATTCACGTCGCGCAGCTCCATGGTGGAACCTGGAACCTTGGAGCCAAAGCGCATCAGCACACCCTCATCCGGCTGGACACGGATAACCAAGCAGTTTGGACCCATATTATCGATGGAGTCACCGAAGATGGTCTTTGGTGCACGCTTGAAGACCAGCGCAATTTCCGTCACGCGACGACCAAGGCGCTTACCAGTGCGCAGGTAGAAAGGCACACCAGCCCAACGACGAGAATTAATCTCGAGGGTACAAGCAGCGTAGGTCTCAGTGGTGGAATTGGAGAAGCCGGACTCTTCCTCCAGGCCCTTCACGTACTCAGAACCCTGCCAACCAGCGGTATAGCGACCACGAGCGGTGGTCTGGGAGAGTGGGTAGACCGGGGTAGTAGCGCGAAGAATCTTGGTCTTCTCAGCCTGAAGCTCACGAGGAGTCAAGGCCACTGGCTCTTCCATGGTGATCAGAGCGAAGAGCTGCAGGAGGTGATTTTGGATCACGTCACGGGCAGCACCAATGCCGTCATAATAACCGGCGCGGCCACCAAGACCGATGTCCTCGGCCATGGTGATCTGGACGTGGTCGATGTACTGGTTATTCCACAGTGGATCGAAGAGCTGATTAGCAAAGCGCAGAGCCAGAATATTCTGAACAGTTTCCTTGCCCAAGTAGTGGTCAATGCGGAAGACAGAGTCCTCATGGAAGACGGAGTTCACCAGCTGGTTGAGCTCACGAGCGGACTCTTCATCATGACCAAATGGCTTCTCAATGATCACACGACGCCAGTAGTCATCAGTGGAACGGGCAAGGCCGGTGCGCTGAAGCTGGTCGCAGACATGGAAGAAGAAGTTTGGTGGGACGGAGAGGTAGAAGGCCCAGTTGCCACCAACGCCTCGGGCAACATCGAGCTCGGCCATGCGAGCCTGGAGACGGTCGAAGCCGTCTTCATCATCAAAGTTACCTTCTACGAAGTGGATGCCTTCAGCCAGACGCTTCCACACGTGTTCGTGGATTGGGGTACGGGCGCCTGCCTTGACGGCTTCATAAACCTGCTCGCGGAAGTCATCATCAGACCAAGGGCGACGACCATAGCCAACGAGGCTAAAGCTCGGTGGAAGAAGACCGCGATTAGCCAAGTCATAAATGGCTGGGAGCAGCTTCTTTCGAGCCAGATCGCCAGTGACACCAAACATTACGATACCGCATGGTCCCGCAATACGGGGAAGGCGAGTATCATCCTCGTCGCGGAGCGGGTTTTTAGCTTGTTCAGTGGTCGTCACAATCTCTCTTTTCTAGCTCTCTTTCAAAAAATGTAAAAGCCATCTTTATTTTAATCTATTTTTAGAAACGCTGTGTATGTATGCCGAAAGGACGGCAGTCTAGACATAAGGGGCGCTAGGCTGGTGGGATTCCAGCCTAGCCGATGTAAGTAGCTTTAAGCCAACTTAGCTGCCATGGAGTCAATGAGTTCCTGCCAGCTAGCAACGAACTTTTCCACACCCTCGGACTCGAGTACGTGGAAGACATCATCAAAGTCAATGCCGAGGCCCTCGAGCTCAGCGAAGACCAGAGCTGCCTTATCGCCAGCACCGGTCAGGGTATCGCCATGCAGACCACCGTCCTTGAGAACAGCATCAATGGTGCCCTCAGGCATGGTGTTCACGGTCTTTGGGCCAGCGAGCTCAGCAACATAAAGGGTGGATGGGTACTCAGGGTTCTTCACACTGGTGGAAGCCCACAGAGGACGCTGGGTATTAGCAGCAGCATCGAAGTTGTGGCCCTCGAAAGCAGCATAAGCGAGCTGAGCATTAGCAACACCGGCCTTGCCACGAGCGGCGAGAGCCTCTGGGGTGCCAATAGCCTCGAGACGCTTATCAATCTCGGTATCCACACGGGAGACGAAGAAGGAAGCGACAGACTGGATGCTTGCAGGATCAATGCCATTTGCCTTAGCGAGCTCGATGCCCTTGTCGTAGGCTGCAAGAACCTCACGGTAGCGAGCAACAGAGAAGATCAGGGTGACATTGACGCTGATACCTGCACCAAGAACCTCAGGGATCGCCTTAAGGGAACCATCGGTGGCTGGGATCTTAATCATGGCGTTTGGACGGCCGACCTTCTCCCACAGCTCCTTAGCCTGGGCGATGGTTGCCTCGGTGTCCTCCGCAATACGTGGGTCAACCTCGATAGAGACGCGGCCATCTTCACCATTAGTGGCTTCGAATACTGGGAGGAAGAGGTCGCAGGCTGCGCGAACATCATCGATAGCCATGGCGTACACGGCCTCAGTTGCATCAGCGCCAGCTGCCTTGAACTCAGCAATCTGAGCATCATAAGCAGAACCCTTGGACATTGCACCGGCGAAAATGGCTGGGTTGGTGGTCACACCGACAACGGACTTGGACTTAATGATCTCAGCGAGGTTACCGCTGGTGATGCGCTCGCGAGAAAGATCATCGAGCCAGGTGGAGGTGCCAATTTCACGCAAGGTGTCAATATTGTTCATTCGAAGCCTTCTTCTTTTTATAAAACTAATTGTTATGTTTCGGATATAGCCAAAACTGGATAGCGGATACCGCTACCCAGTATTTACAACCTATCTGTGGGAATCACTATTCCCACTTAGGGTACAAGGCTGGAAACTGACAGGCAGTTCACAGACTTGCGCCCTTGTGGGCGGTGACTTAGCCCAGTGCCTTTTCAGCAGCAGCAACCACAGCCTCGGTGGTGATGCCGAACTCCTGGTAGAGGCGCTGATATGGGGCAGAAGCACCGAAGTGCTCAAGGCTCACGGCCTGGCCCTTGGAACCAAGGAACTTGTACCAAGGCATTGCGATACCAGCCTCAACGGAGACACGAGCCTCAACTGCTGGTGGCAGAACCTCATCCTTGTACTCCTGTGGCTGCTCCTCGAACCAGTCGAGGCAAGGAACGGAAACCACGCGGGCAGCAATGCCCTTGGCCTCGAGCTGAGCAGCTGCCTCAACAGCAAGCTGAACCTCGGAGCCGGTGCCCATCAGGATAACATCTGGGGTGGCCTTGGAGCCCTCAACCAGGACATAAGCGCCGCGAGCGACACCCTCGGCAGCCTTTTCCTTAGTACCTGGGAGAATAGGGAGGTTCTGGCGGCTCAGAGCAAGACCCTTTGGGCCCTCCTTGTACTCAAGAGCGGCCTTCCATGCAGCCACAGTCTCATTAGCATCGGCAGGGCGGAGCATAGAAACACCAGGGATAGCGCGCAGGGAAGCGAGCTGCTCAACTGGCTGGTGGGTAGGGCCATCTTCACCAAGACCGATGGAGTCGTGGGTCCAAACATAGTAAGCATCGGTGCCCATGAGAGCAGCAAGACGAACTGCAGGACGCATGTAGTCAGAGAAGATGAGGAAGGTACCGCCATAAACACGGGTATTACCGTGAAGGGCAATACCATTCATGATGGAGCCCATGGCGTGCTCACGAATACCGAAGTGCAGGGTGCGGCCATATGGCTCAGCATTCCAGGTTTCGGTGGTGATGGACTCAGGGCCGAAGGAGGTGGAACCCTTGATGGTGGTGTTATTGGAACCAGCAAGATCAGCGGAACCGCCCCACAGCTCAGGAAGGGTAGCGCCGAGAGCCTGAAGAGCAGCCTCGGAAGCCTTACGGGTAGCTACAGAGTCACCCTCATCCCAGGTTGGGAGGTTATCGGCCCAACCGGCTGGGAGTTCGCGCTTGGAGACGCGGTCGAAGAGAGCCTTGCGCTCTGGATTAGCTGCAGCCCAAGCATCGAAACGCTCCTGCCATGCAGCGTGCTTAGTAGCACCGCGAGCTACGAGCTCACGGGTGTGAGCAAGAACAGCATCCTCCATTGGGAAGTTTACTGCTGGGTCGAAGCCGAGGGCTTCCTTAGTAGCAGCAACCTCAGCGTCGCCGAGGGCGGCGCCGTGAACGGCACCGGTGTTCATCATATTTGGTGCTGGGTAACCAATGATGGTGCGGACACGAATGAAGGTTGGGCGTGGGTCCTTCTTGGCTTCTTCAACAGCAGCCTCGAAAGCAGCAACATTATTGCCACCCTCGATCTCAAGGGTCTGCCAGCCATAGGCCTCATAGCGCTTCACGACATCTTCGGTGAAAGCAATGCCGGTGTTCTCTTCAATAGAGATACGGTTATCATCCCAGAAAACAATGAGGTTACCGAGCTGCTGGGTGCCGGCCAAGGAGCAAGCCTCGGCGGTGACGCCCTCTTCGAGGTCACCATCGGAGCAGATGGTGTAGATGTAGTGGTCGAATGGGGAGGTACCTGCTGGAGCCTCTGGATCGAAAAGACCACGCTCACGACGGGAAGCCATAGCCATACCTACTGCGGAAGCAAGGCCCTGACCCAGTGGGCCGGTGGTGATTTCCACACCCTTGGTGTGGCGATACTCAGGGTGGCCAGGGGTGAGGGAACCCCAGGTACGAAGAGCCTTGAGGTCATCCATCTCAAGACCGAAGCCACCCAGGAAGAGCTGGACGTACTGGGTCAGGGAGGAGTGGCCACAAGAAAGGACAAAGCGGTCACGACCAGCCCACTCGGTATCCGATGGGTCAAGGTTCATAACGCGCTGGAAGAGGGTGTATGCCAGGGGAGCCAGGCTCATTGCAGTGCCTGGGTGGCCGGAACCGCAGTTTTGGACAGCATCGGCAGCAAGGATGCGAGCAGTGTCCACGGCCTTGGTATCAAGGTCGGTCCAATCTGCTGGGTAATGTGCCTCTGCGAGTTTTTGCAGCTCAGGGTTCACGTTGGTACCTCATTCTAAAAAGCTTGAGAAAAGTGGGGGAGTAAATAGGCATGGGAATACCTACCATTAAACAAAAAATTATACCCGTTTGTGAGACTTATTACTAGTTTTCATTATCTAAGTGTCCTATAACGTGAGCCACTTTAATTTGAACTATAGGGGATAGGTCACAATAAGTGCCTTTTCCTTAATAAATAGGCAATTTAAAGTGGAAACCGGTTATGGATTGCGCTAAAATAGGCGGGTTGATAAAAATGTAGAACCGCCGGAGGGCATATTAGTGCAGACGATCAAGGCATATTTTGCGTTGACAAAGCCACGCGTGATTGAGCTATTGCTAGTTGCGACTATTCCCGCAATGTTGCAGGCTGATCGTGGCCATAATCACGTCATCTTGATTCTTCTCACCCTCATCGGTGGTTGGATGGGCGCTGCGGCGGCCAATACTTTCAATATGATCGCCGACTCCGATATTGACAAGGTGATGAAGCGCACGGAAAAGCGCCCCCTTGCCAGCATGTCGGTCACAATCAAGCAGGCCAAAATCTTCGCCTGGACATTGACCATTGTGAGTTTTCTATGGTTGTGGCTCCTGTGCCACTCCATTCTCGGCGGCATTTTTATCTGGTTGACCATTGCTTTCTATATTTTTGTCTATACCAAGTGGCTTAAGCGCTCGACCCCGATGAATGTGGTCTGGGGCGGTGCTGCCGGCTGTATGCCTGTGATGGTTGGTTGGGCTGTGGTTAAGGATCAGCTCCCTGGTACTCATCTCAGCACCTGGTGGCAGGCTATTGTCCTCTTCCTGATTATTTTCTTCTGGACCCCGCCTCATACTTGGGCTCTGGCCATGAAGTATAAGGATGATTATGCTGCTGCCGGTGTTCCAATGATGCCTGTGGTTCGTAAGCCAATTGAAGTCACGCGTCAGATCATCGGTTACACTTGGGCTACGGTCATTACGACCTTCCTGCTCATTCCTGCTGCTGGCTGGCTTTATTCCATTGCCGCTGTGGCTGCCGGCGCATGGTTCCTGATCCGCGCCTACCAGCTTCACTATGGGGTGAAGAAGGGCATTCCGGTTAAGCCACTGCGCCTCTTTATTCTTTCCAATAATTATCTTTCCGTGGTTTTCGTTGCACTTTCTGTGGACGCTGCCTTGGGTTTTGACACACTGTCCCATTTACTGTTTAACTAGTTGTGGTTTACTAAAGACCTCCCCCTTCAGGCTAAACTCATTCACACTACGCTCCTGGAGGGGGTTTCCTTTATCCAAGAGCAGCGATGAGCTGCTCTTTTCGCGTTTATAGCCCAGTTCATTGACAGACCTAAGCCTCATAATCGCCCCAAGCCCGCAGCCTAGGAAGTGGTCTACTCCTACAAGACCAGCGCTCAGACTCGTCTGTGCCTTTTTGTGTGCCTGTGTCGGTGGCATCATCTAGGGCCTTGAACTGTTGTATTTGCATGCCCATGCTTGCTCGTGGCGTGTACCCGCTCCTGATGTGGGCATGAAAAAACCGGTAGAAGCGGTGAACTGCTCCCCAAAAGTTGACCGATAAAAATAAAACTTGGTTGACTTGGAAGG
>JAUMUD010000034.1:15326-19889 GCA_030530875.1 Corynebacterium sp. | reverse complement strand
AGTACGAGCTAGTTGGCTGAAACCACCGATTGGTCTCACTTTTTACACCACCTCAGCCGGATAAAGTCCGCACCACCTGGAAGGCCCTGGCCCAACAGATGAAGATCGGTGACCGCGCCGATGCGGGCCTGCGTATTCTTCTTACCCTGGTTAGCTCCTTCAAGGCGGACTTTGGCCCCCACGGCGATGCCCTGCTCGAAGACATCACTGACGTCAATGAAATTGGCAAGGAAGACTTCCTCACCCACCAGTTCAGCCTCGGCGGCATGACAGTTACCGGCGACTCTTACGATGATTCCCGCAAGTCCGTGCTCCCTGGCATTCAAACCCGTCAGGTCATCTGCAAGGACCTTAAGCGCAATAATCTCATCACTTTCCAATCTAAGGGCACCGGCTGGAACCGCAAGTACATCGCCTACCTCCCATTTACCGTCATGGACTGGATTGGCAGCGACTACACCTCCTGGCGCTACCTCATGATTCTGCGCGCCTTCTTTGAGGGCATTGACCCAAAGGTAGAAAACAAGGCCGTACTCAATAAGCTCGCGGAACTCGCCCCAAGTGCAAGCCAAACCCGCGCCAACTCCCGCGGCCAAACCGACGTTGACTACTCGCGCTACAAGAATGAAACCAACACTTACCAAGAGCAGAACCAGTACAACCTCCGCACCGAAACCCCACTGCCCGGCTCCGATGCCGAGAAGATGGTGAAGGACAACACCGCAAACCAAAAAGACACAGACAAAAACCAAAAAGACAAGACACCAAAAGACGACACCACAACTACCAGTTCCATGAGCGATCTCTTCAAGCTCATTACCTCTTCCTAGGACCCAATCATGAAAAAGATGACCCGTACCCTGCTCGCCATGAGCAGCGCCGCACTCGCGGCCTTCGGCACCCTCACCCCTGCCCACGCCATTGAAGTCAGCAATCAGACCCGCAATAACACACTGGTCTGCGGCAATACGCTGAATAATGATGAGTGGATCGCCATTAGCCGCCTGAGGAACTTCGAAATCTCCTTCAATGTCTTCAATGGCATTAAGGACCGTCTGAACCAACAGAACACCCGCGATGCTTTTGTCCGCTATGTGGATGCCATGCTGGCACTCACCGCCAAGCAAGGCTGGAATCCTGATACGGAAGCTGAATACAACTTGGCTGAATGGAATGCCCTCTATGACGGCACTTTCGGCAAGAATAATGCCGGCTATGTGGCTGCCGCATCTACCCAAACCGCACCGGGCATTTCTACCCTGCACTTCAACTCCCTGCTGCGCAACCCACCTGCCTATAGCATCGGCTATGGCGCCAACGACTGGCATGAGGGTAACCCCATTAGCACGGACCTGATTAACCACCAGGCCTATGTGACCATGCTTGGTCGCGACTATGTGCTGCCTAATGATGATGACCGCAATATTCTTGCCCCGCAGCACCAGGTCTACAAGGACATCTGCGATACTCTCGCTGCGACGAAGACTACTACCCGTCGCGCCACCCTGGCTCTCAATCCACGCCTGATGCTGTGGACCAATAATGACTATGCCTACTGGCGCAACCTCCTGCTTGCCCGCGATATGCTCGTGGCTGCCGGCCGCCCAACCACCCTGGTTGATGGTCTCATCGCCCGTGTGGATGCGACCGCCAGGAAGCTTGAGGCCGATGCCGATGCGGCCCGCGTGGACTATGACGCCAATATTGATAAGCAGCGCTGGTTCACTGATGGCGCCCCAAGCGTGAACGCCGAGGGCCTAGCCAATCTCTCCAGCCAATTCCCACTAAGTAGCAGCCGTTAGGAGCAATCATGCGTACACAATTCATTAGTCGCCATAAGAAGGGCCTTGCCATTGCTCTTGCGGCCTGCATTGGCCTTGGCACTGCCCTGCCCGCCCAGGCCATTGACCTGCGCTATGCCAGCGCCCCGGATGGAGCGCACTGCCAGTATGTCTACTCCAATGAGGAGGCCCTGGCGGTCCGCCGCCTGGCTCTCTTTGAGAACCAGTTCAACACTGTTGCTGCTCTGACATCAAAGCGCAATGTGGCGGGCATGCAGGAAGCATGGAATACCTGGATTCAGGACTACCTCTATGTGGCTAATACTCTTGGCACGGCGGATTATGACGCCTCCAAGCGCGTCAGCCAGCAGGAGCAGGATAATCGCCTCTCTGCTCTCCTTCAGCTCGGCTATGGCCCACGCGGAGTGAATAATGACCCGCACTATTATGCCAATGCGGGCAGCTACTACCTGAATTTCGATGAGTCTGTGCTCAATAAATTTGACCACGGTCAAGCTGCCGATTGGGTCGATGCGGAATACTACGGCCCAAATAATCCTTCCAATGCCTCCCGCGTTGTCATTGCTACGGATCCCGGCGGCATTGAGGACTTCACCAAACTCATTGGCGTAAACCCTCTGCTTCCTAATGATGACTGGATTAACCTCATGCGCCCTCAGGCCGCACTGGTGGACAAGGCCTGCGCTAAGCTCACGGAAAGCAAGGACATCAATCTCATTGCTTCTATCCCGCTTAATCCCCGCGTGATGCTCTGGGCCAATGATGTGTACTACCGCTGGCGTGAACTGCTGCTCCTGCGCGATATCATCGGCACGTACGACAAAAGCTCCCCACGCCTCTTCCAAATGATCGAGGAGGTCAATGACACTGCCCTCAATCTGGAAAAGCAGGCCGATCAGCAGCGCGTAGCCTACGACCAGCAGGAGCAGCTGAAGTACAGCAATACTTCACTCATCTCCCGCGGCACCCAGGAAGCTCAGAAGGGCCTTGTGGATGCATTCCTCAAGCTCATCACCTCCTCCTAGCGCCCCAAGACCGACACAAAACGCATAAGCGCATAGCATAAGCGCATAAGCGCCAAATCGCCAAAGCACACAAAAAGTGCCGCACTCCCACTAGGGAGTGCGGCACTTGCACTATCTACAGACTATTGCTGCTGTGCTGGTGGTGGGAGCAGACCCATCTGCTGGGCCTGTGCCACACCTGCACCGATAAGGCCAAGGATGGCTACGAGGATAATCCAGAACCAGTGGCTCCTTGCAGAACCTGCGGAACCACTTGGCTTCTGGTTATCACCAGGGTTCTGCTGATTATCATTGCCATTGTCTCCTGGCTCGGAAGTAGCCTTCGCCTCGACCGTGACATTCGCGGTGGAAGTCAGACCACCAGCAACCACGTTGAGTGTGTACTCACCTGGCTCAATATCATCACCAAGGACGATAGTGTACTTACCTGGCTGACCATCAACAGCGGTACCAGTAACAGTGGTCTTCTTGCCGTCCTTCTCCAAAGTGAAGGTTGGGGTCGAATCACCGAGGTTAGCAACGGTAACCACCATGGAACCACCCGTGGTCACCTTGGAATCATCAACAGCGACCGATGGCTTAACAACCTTCACATCGGCAGTAGCACTACGATCCACCGCACCAGAAACAGTGAGCTTGTAAGCACCCGCACCAACACTTTCAGGAAGCTTAATGGTGTACTTACCATCACCAGCAGACGAAGCAGTAACGTCCGTTGCAGCACCACCATCAGTAGACACCAGCTTGAAGCTCAGTGTCTCATTGGCATCAGCACCAGTAACCGTAGCAGTCAAGGAACCACCAACAGCAACAGAATCATTAGCGGTCACACCAAGCGTGTCATAGACCTTCACTTCACTGGTTGCTGGAGCATTAGCCGACACTCGGTCATGCGTGCCATTCACAGTGAGGTTGTAGGAACCAGCCTTAAGCTCATCAGGAAGCTTGACAGTAAAGCTACCGTCGTCATACTTGGTCACATTACCGGCAGGAACATCAGTCGAACCACCATCATTCACAAAAGCGAAGGAAGGAGTCTCATCGGTAGCCAAACCACTAACCGTGGCCTTCACGGAACCACCGACAACGGCGGTCTTATCGGCGTTCACACCAAGCTTGCCATAAACAGTCAAAGCCTTGGTAGCACTAACATTTGAACCCTGACGATCCGTAGAACCACCAGCAACAGTCAAATCATAAGAACCAGTAGCCACATCAGCAGGAACATCCACCGTGTACTTACCAGCCTCACCAGTAACAGCAGTACCAGCAACTTCCCTAGCCGTACCACCAGCCTTTGGCGTCAACGTGAACTTAAGACCCTCATTCGCAGAAAGACCAGTCACAGTAGCAGTCACAGACTTACCCGCAGCAACCGCGTCAGAATCCGTATCAACAGCCAACCCACCAAGAACACTCACATTCTCAACGGAAGCAGAAGCATTCGCATCAACACGATCCTTATCACCAGTGACAGTCAACGTATAAACACCAGTAGCCACATCAGCAGAAACAGCCAACGTATACTTACCAGCCTCACCAGTAACAGCAGTACCAGTCACAGTCTTAGCATCGCCACCAGCGGAAGGCACCAACTTGAAAACAGGAGCCTCGCCATCAGCAAGACCAGTCACAGTAGCAGTAACCGACCCACCAGCATTCACCGTAGTGGAATCAACACTCACACCAAGCTTGCCATAAACAGTCAAAGCCTTGGTAGCACTAACATTTGAACC
>JAUMUD010000034.1:0-15226 GCA_030530875.1 Corynebacterium sp. | reverse complement strand
CCAGCATTCACCGTAGTGGAATCAACACTCACACCAAGCTTGCCATAAACAGTCAGGTCAACATTGGAAGTGCTCTTGCGAGAATCTGTGGTAGCTGCGAGGGTGTAGCCACCAGTCGAAAGATCAGAGGGAATATTTACCGTATAGGTACCGCTTTGGCCTTCAACAGCAGTACCTTTAACTTCCCTAGCCGTACCACTAGCCTTTGGCGCCAACGTGAACTTAAGACCCTCATTCGCAGAAAGACCAGTCACAGCAACCGTGGCAGTCTTACCGGCAGCCACCTGAGTATCGCCTACAGCACTAAGCGTCAAATGCGAAAGAACCGTAATATCATCAGTCGATACAACACGGTAAGTAGAGCCATTCGTATCTTTCTCATCTCGAACCCTGAGTTTGTAGGTACCGGCAGGCGTATCCTCGGGAATTTGAACCGTAAATTTACCATCGCTTGGAGAAAGCTTGGTGCCAAGAACTTTAACGGAAGTGGTGCCTTGGACTAATTCAATAGTTGCCGTTTCAGCGACGCCTGTAACAGCAACATCGAGCGAACCACCAACTTCAACGGTAGTTGGCTGAATACTATTTATTGCAAGTTGTGGATACGCTGTGACATCCAAATCGACTTCAGACCCGCCTTGTGGCGTAACCTTCAGAGTATATTCACCAGTTTCTGTGGCCGCATTCTGAATATAGTAAGTGTCCGGATTATCAGGATCTTGAGCCCAGTAGGTTTCCTGCTCAACACCATCCTCCTTAACCGGAATATCGGTGAAAGTTGAAGAGTCTTTTCGCCCAATCTTAAAAGTAGCCGATTGTCCCGTTACAGCACCGTCGATCTTCAACCCCAATCGCCCACCGACACGATAAACCTTGGTATTAATAGATACACTTTGGGAGCTTTCCTCAGCTGAAGCAAGAGGACTCATAGAAGCCGCTGTGACACCAGAAGTTACCAAAGCAAGAGAAGTTGTAGCGGCACCAACCACCTTGATCAGCCGAGTACGCTTATCCATTTCAAGTCCTTTCAAGCGCATGGAATTGGCCAAATGTTTTATTAAAAATTTTAGGGAAAAATTAAGGTTTAGTCAATATTGGACCAGGCTTTTGGATACAAATATTTATGCAGCTAACGTGCTATCTCAGCCGAGGATAACTGCAGTGCCCGTCGCACGGTCATGAAGACCACGTCCATCAGAGTCAACAATGATGGCGGGGAAAATGAAGCAAGTGAGTAGAGTGCGGACCACCGCACGCCACAAGCCAACGCGAGCCTCAGCGTCGATACGCGCCACACCCATGCTGAGAATCAGCTGACCAGGAGTGCGAGCGAAGAGCCAGACACTGAGGATGCCGAGAATGAAGAAGACGATGAGCGTGACTGTTGAGAGCCCACCAAGTTGGTGTGTAAATGCTGTGATGATACCGGCAATGAAGAGACTCATAAACCAGTCAATGGCCACGCCACCGACGCGACGCATGACGGAAGCTAGTGCGCCAGGACCAGATTGCGGAAGGCCAATTTTCTCCCCTGGCCAGCGGGATTGAGCATCAGAACCATCAAACTCGGCGGGGATTTGAGGACCTTCAAGCCAGCTACGGCGCTTCTTTTGAGACATAGCTATAAGATTACCAAAACACGATATATCCATGGAATTTGGATTACCAATTAGCAGACAGGTAAAATTGCTACCGTACGTTGCCTCGGGCGGTTACCCTGGTACTGACCTAGGCATCTGAAAGAATGCTTCATCGCTGATGTGGCACTGAAACACCTTCTGAAAGGACTCACCGTGGCTTTTGAAACTGCCCAAGATGTCATCAAGTTCATTAAGGACGAAGGCGTAGAATTCGTCGACGTTCGCTTCACCGACGTTCCTGGTGTTGAGCAGCACTTCACCATTCCTGCTGCTGCTTTTGACGAGGACGCCATTGAAGAAGGTCTCGCCTTCGACGGTTCCTCCGTTCGTGGTTTTACCACCATCGACGAGTCCGATATGACTCTTCTTCCTGACCTTGCTACCGCACAGCTTGATCCTTTCCGCAAGGCCAAGACCCTGAACGTTAAGTTCTTCGTTTCTGATCCATTCACCCACGAGGCATTCTCCCGCGACCCACGTAATGTGGCCCGTAAGGCTGAGCAGTACCTCTCCTCCACCGGTATTGCTGATACTTGCTTCTTCGGTCCTGAGGCTGAGTTCTACCTCTTTGACTCCGCTCGTTACTCCACCGATATCAACAACTCATTCTACGAGGTTGACTCCATTGAGGGTTGGTGGAACCGTGGCGTTGAGACCGAGTTCGACGGCACTCCAAACCGTGGTAACAAGACCCGTGTTAAGGGCGGTTACTTCCCAGTTGCTCCTTATGACCAGACCCAGGAAATCCGCGATGAGATGACCAAGAACCTCATTGCTGCTGGTTTCGACATTGAGCGTGCTCACCATGAGGTGGGTACCGGTGGCCAGCAGGAGATCAACTACAAGTTCAACACCCTGCTCCACGCAGCTGATGATCTTCAGACCTTCAAGTACATCATCAAGAACACCGCATGGGCTGCCGGCAAGGTTGCTACCTTCATGCCAAAGCCACTGGCTGGCGATAATGGTTCCGGTATGCACTGCCACCAGTCCCTGTGGAAGGACGGCAAGCCACTGTTCCACGATGAGGCTGGTTATGCTGGTCTTTCCGATATGGCTCGCTACTACATCGGTGGCATTCTCCACCACGCTGGTGCTGTTCTTGCCTTCACCAACCCATCCCTGAACTCCTACCACCGTCTGGTTCCAGGCTTCGAGGCCCCAATCAACCTGGTGTACTCCCAGCGTAACCGCTCTGCTGCTATCCGTATTCCAATTACGGGTTCCAACCCTAAGGCAAAGCGTATTGAGTTCCGCGCTCCTGACCCATCCGGTAACCCATACTTCGGCTTCGCTGCCATGATGATGGCTGGTCTGGACGGTATCAAGAACCGCATTGAGCCACATGCTCCAGTGGATAAGGACCTCTATGAGCTTCCTCCTGAGGAGGCTGCATCCATCCCTCAGGCTCCTACCTCCCTTGAGGCTTCCCTCAAGGCCCTGGAAGAGGATCATGACTTCCTTACTGAGGGCGATGTCTTCACCGATGACCTCATCGACACCTATGTGAAGCTCAAGTACGACAATGAGATCACCCCAGTTCGTCTGCGTCCTACCCCACAGGAATTCGAGATGTACTTCGACTGCTAATTAGCAGACACTGGCATCAGCCACGACCCGCGCCGCAATCAAGTGGCGCGGGTCTTTTTTTGCGCTTTTCTGCGGCGCATCGCGGATCACGTGCGCACCTGGAGTTTTCTCTCCGCCGACTAAGTAGTATGCGGCAAATTTTTGGTAAAGGTACGCGCGGTATGCCGACAACACCTTTGGTTTCATGAGCTGGGCGCATAGGAGTACGCCAAGTGCAATAGAGAATCTAAACACCGGGTCAATCCCCTTGTAGGATTCGTGCAAATGAGCCATGGCAGTTTGAAATTCCCATCCTTTAGGGCTACGAGATTTCGGCCTCACGGCTGGATTAATGTTGTTCGGTTGGACCTGAAGACATAGGTGGACATCCACCTGCGCATTTATCGCGACACGACAGCCACAGCTTATCCTTCAACTGGCTAAGAGCGAGGCGGCGCTTTGAGGACTCTGGCTGGGCTGGCATCATTGGGGGCGCGGTGTTTTTTAAAGGTTACTCAATAGCGAGCGCTACCACGTCCTGGAGTGGATTGATTCGGCTGAGAACTCGAGGCGACCGTGAAACCTGGAAGTCTTGCTCCATGAGGCCACACTCAAGCAATATCGCGTTGATGGGATGGGGAGGCCAAAGCTGTGAATTTTTCCCATTCGGGATGCAGGGGGCGCTTTGCGGATAGCTCTGCAACCAGGAAAAATACCATATTTATTTTGGGAATTACGGCGTCTCTTTGCGCAAAAATGCTATTTCTCTTCTGTGCGAAAACAAGGTAGAATTACACCCATGAATTTTCGACGCCGTCCTATGCTTCTAAGCGCTGCAGGTATTGTAGCCGCTGCCGGCATTTTCGCCGCCGCCGTGGGTGTGTCCCACCAGTCTGATGCCCCAGCTTCTATTAGCGCTGCTGCTGATAGTTCCGTGAGCCCAGCCGCTGCCGCTGAGGATCTTGCTGCCGCACAGCCAGCCACCAATGTGGCCGCCCCTGCTGGTGAAACTGCTGTTAACTCCGCTGCCGCTGCCCCTGCCCCTGCTGTAAGCGCTGATACCGCTGCTACCCAGGTCGGCGAGAATGTTGTTAATCTGACCGCTGCCACCGGCGCAATGCCTGGCCCAGCCGGCAACTTCAGTATCCGTGGCGCTGCCACTGTTAATGCCAACTATGATTCCATGGCATACCATATCCCACTGAACCCACCAGGACCACAGGCAACCATGGTTCGCTGGGTATACGGCATGGGCGTTGGCCCAACCAATGCGCAGGACGGCACCATGTATGTGCTCGGCCACGCATGGGGTCAGCAGCGTCTGGTCTTCAACCCAATCTCTGAGTTGGCTACCAACACCACCAACCTCAATGCCCCAGTACCAGTCAACGCCATTGGCGGCGGTACTGTGAACCGCTACTACACCGGTGCACTTAATGGTTCCACCATCATCATGGCTGACTCCGCTGGCAATGCCCGCACCTGGGTTGTGGATACTGCTTACCTCATCCACAAGAATGACTCCATTGCTGATGCTGACCTGATGAATAACAGCATCCGCGGCCGCATTGCCCTCATTACCTGTGCTGTTCAGGGCCATGCTGATCTTGACTATAACGTGATTGTTCTTGGCCACATGGTCTAAAGATTTTTCACTATGAAAGACGGGAATATACTTCCCGTCTTTTTTGTTTCAACTGGTAGTACAAGTTTGACCTAAAGGAAAGGCTAAAAATGGAGACTTTGTATACCGCTGAGGTTCTTGCCACTGGTGAGGGTCGCGATGGCCATGTTCGTTCCACCGATGGGCTGATTGATTTTGATCTGGCAATCCCAAAGGAAATGGGCGGTGCCGGTGGCGCTGCTAATCCTGAGCTCCTCTTCGCTGCTGGTTATTCTGCTTGCTATCACAGCGCACTGAAGCTGGTTGCCCGCCAGGATAAGGTCAACGTGGACGGCTCCAGCGTTGGTGCCCGTGTGAGCATCGGCAAGCTTGAGAATGGCGGTTTCGGCCTTGCTGTGGAGCTCGAAGTCACCATTCCTGAACTCGACCACGAAACCGCCCAGGCTGTGGCTAATAAGGCCCATGAGGTCTGCCCATACTCCAATGCCACCCGTGGCAATATCGACGTGACTGTCACCGTCACCGACGACTAATTTCACATCAGCTCTAAGCTGAACTCAAGAAGATGAGGACGCGGCAATAAGAATGCCACGTCCTCATCTTTTTGCTTTGTGCGTGGGGATTATTGGATGCGGCTTGCCTACTAGTCCGATCCCTTAGCGCTTGCTTCCACAATCTGTGGCCACATACTGGGTTTCCTTTTCTCCCCGGCCACCGGCTACTTTGCCGGGCATATAACTATCATTTATTAGGCATTTTGGTAGAATTGAGGCCGTGTCGACTCAGATTCAGAATGATCCAAGCCTTAGACCCGATCCAACCAAGCAACTAACCACACGCGGCGTGAGCATTTGGTTTGCCGCAGTATGCTGCCTGATTTTGGCAGTGACTGGACGCACCTCCTTTGGTGTGGCCGGCCTCTACGCCATGGATCACTTCCATATCAATACCGCACAGCTTGCTGTCTTTACCTCGGTGCAGGTGGCGGTCTACGCACTGAGTCAGATCCCGATGGGCCGCATGATTGATAATTTCGGCCCACGCCGTATTCTTTTTGGCGGCGCCATTTCCATGTTTATTGGCCAGCTGATTCTGGCCTTCGCCCATGTTTTTAGCGTGGCCATTGTTGGCCGCATTTTTATTGGCCTGGGTGATGCCACAGCCTTTGTTTCCGTGATGCGCCTTATCCCGGAGTGGATTCCCCGCTCAAAGGCACCGCTCTTCGCACAGTTCACCGGTTCCTTGGGCCAGCTTGGCCAGTTCCTCTCCGCTATCCCATTTGCGGCTCTGCTCTCCACAAGCTCCTGGACCACAAGCTTCATTTCCCTTGGTGCCATTAGTTTTGTCATCTGCCTGGCGGCTTTCTTGATTATTCGTGATTCCGCCAAGCCACGGAAGAAGATTCAGCAGGATAGCATCCGTGAGCAGCTTCGTTATGTGGTAACCAGCCGCATTACCTGGCGCGCATTCTTTATGCATTGGTCCGGCTTCGCACTTCTTACCACCTATACCCTGCTCTGGGGTGTGCCACTGATGAAGCTTGGCATGGGCTTTAGTGATGCCAAGGCCCACTCCATTCTTGTGATTATCACCATTGGCTGCATGGTCTTTGCCCCATTCATGGGTATTCTTTCCGGCCGACTGCCTCATCACCGTTCCTTGGCCAATGTGATTTCCATGGCCATTGTGATGGTTCTTTGGGCGCTCTTCTTCCTTCTCGGCCACCAGAACTTCGTGCTCTTCCTCATTGCCAATATTGCAATGGCCGGTACTGCTGCTGTTTCCGGCTATGGCTTTGATGATATTCGCGAACAGATGCGC
The DNA here is from genome assembly GCA_030530875.1 of Corynebacterium sp. Taxonomy (GTDB): domain Bacteria; phylum Actinomycetota; class Actinomycetes; order Mycobacteriales; family Mycobacteriaceae; genus Corynebacterium. Next base: position 8,572 of record JAUMUD010000034.1, on the reverse strand, counting down.
CCTGAGGTTATCGGTACTGCCACCGGCCTTGGCAATATGGGCGCCTGGATTGGTGCAATGATTATGAGCCAGGTCTTTGGTATTCTGCTCAACCACCATGAGGCGGTGAACTGGGATGCCTTTGCTGATTCTGTCTGGTTCATTGGATTTACGTGGTTGGTGGCCGCAGTGGCCATCATTCTTCTTCGCCCCAAGCGCGCCCACAGCTAGCTATTAGTTTTCTTCAAAAGTAGAAGATTAGAATTAGCTGTGTGAAGAAAACAGCCGCAAGTACCACCCCTGAATTAGACCCATCAAAATCCCCAAAGAAAGTACTCACGACTCGTGGTGTGGCAGTATGGTTAGCCGCTGTTATTGCCATGATGCTTGCGGTTACCGGCCGCACCTCCATGGGTGTGGCCGGCGTCTATGCCCTGGATCATTTCCATATTAATGCCGCCCAATTGGCAGTCTTCACCTCCGTTCAGGTGGGTGTTTATGCCCTTACCCAAATCCCCATGGGTCGCATCATTGACCGCTACGGCGCCAAGCGCATTATTCTCTACGGCGGCCTCTGCATGTTCCTTGGTCAGCTTATTCTGGCGCTTACCAGTAGCTTTTCCGTGGCCATTATTGGCCGTATCTTCATTGGCCTTGGTGATTCCACTGCCTTCCTCTCCGTAATGCGCCTGCTGCCGGAGTGGATTCCAAATAAGCACGCCCCTCTTTTCTCCCAGCTCACCGGCTCCATTGGCCAGATTGGCCAGTTCCTCTCCGCCGTCCCCTTCGCAGCACTGCTAGCAGTGAGCTCCTGGACCACCAGCTTTATTTCCCTTGGCGCCATTAGCTTCATTATTGTTCTTGGCTGCGTGCTCATTGTGCGTGATAGCCCCACCGGTACCCACCGTGTCTATGAGGGCAACATCACTGAGCAGCTCCGCTATGTCTTTAGCAGCCCAATCTCCTGGCAGGCTTTCTTCTTGCACTGGTCCGGCTTTGCCCTTCAAGCCACCTATACCCTGCTCTGGGCTATCCCACTGATGACTCTTGGCATGGGCATTAGCGAGGCCACCGCCCATACGCTGCTTGTGGTCAACACGGTCTCCACGGTGGCATTCTCCCCACTCATTGGTATGATTTCCATCCGCCTGGGCTACCACCGCTACCGCTTTAATCTGCTAATGGGCCTGCTCATTATTCTGTCCTGGATGCTCTTTTTCCTTGCGGGCCACCACTCCATGGCCCTGCTTATTCTTGTCAATATTGTGACCGCCGGTTTTGGTACGGTCTCTGGCTATGGCTTTGATAATATCCGTGAGCGCATGCGCCCTGAGGTCATCGGTACTGCCACCGGCCTTGCCAATATGGGTGGCTGGATTGGCGCCATGATTATTGGCCAGGTTTATGGTGTGCTGCTTAACCGCCATGCGGAACTCAACTGGGCAGCCTTCGCCGATTCCGCCTGGTTCCCTGGCATCATGTGGCTGCTCTCCGCGGTCCTGATTCTTCTTCTGCAACTACGCATCAATGCGCTGGCAAAGAAAAATGCGCTTTAGGGAACGGGCACGGCTTTTTCTCACTAACCGAACTTCTGCCCATAGACAGCTGTAAGCGCAAGAAGCAGAATCATGGGCACATGATAGAGAGTGGGTGCCCCATTGCCGGCAGTAATGCAGACTATGGGTGGAGTGATTGCCCAGGTATAGCCCAGGAAGCGCCACTTTGATGGCAGCACGCGCACGCAAAGATTCACACTTTCACAATTGCGGCAATAAGGTAAAAAGCCCACGAAATAGCAGAGAAACATGGTGGTAAGCAGAATCCACAACAGGAATGGTGGATTAAGCAGTGCCACAGTCCCACAGACTGTACCAAGAGCACCGGCCATCACCGTGAAATTCTGACCACCCATATATTTCTCACAGTCCGCGCAGGTCAAAGGCAGGCTTAGGCGATAAAGATAATAAGCCGAGAGCGCCAAAAAGACATAAGTGATAACTGAGGAAGAAGAACCAATGGGACCAACCAAAGCCGCACAGGCCCAGGCAAGGCCATAAATCCCGTAGACAACACTCAGTGTCCGAAGCCTAACGGAGAGCCCACTATTGGCGGCATTAATGGCCATGATTATCCCCCTGGCTGGGTGATGTCACCCTGACGCTGTTTGGCAATACGGCGGCGTGCGCTGGCCATTGTGGCCCGGTAATGATAGGAAAAATAGTCACGGTATTCCGCAGCACTTGGCTCATAGCGGCGCACATTGCCATCAAAGACCGCACTGAGAACCTGCGCAATGACATAGATAATCAGCACCACGCCAAGCCGCGACACATCCGGCACAAAGGCCCACATCACAATGAGGATCCACAGAAGCTGAAGTGTGGCATAGGCCGCGGGAGAAATTGGCGGGCTCTTGCGGTCAAGCACAGAAATAAAGCCATCATTGCACTGGCAGAAAGAGCAATAAAGCTGAATGAGGAAGCCCGCACCTAAGCCGCGAACAAGAATAATAAGATACCACTTAGCATCCTGCACAATGAGATAATCAGTCAGTCCGAAGAACACCGGGATAGCAATGGCACAAACCAGAAGCCACCACTTGGATATTGCGGCTTTCTTCCCACAGAGCGGGCAGGGCTGCGGAACCAAAGAATACCGCAGACAATAGGCTGCGAAACTAAGTATGAAGAAGCACCATCCGAGGCGCGGACTCATAATCGGTGGAAAGATAGTGGCCACCATCAACACCAGCGCAGAATATTGGATAAATGGCATGAGCTGCGCAAAGAAAATGCGCGCCCGTGAAATTTCTGGGGTGTTCATGGTATCCGCTCCTTACGGTACTTGGGGGAAAATTCCCTGGGTTAAAGAATCCAGCCGGTATCGGCGCTTGGTTTCCGGAGTGAGTATACAAACTATTGTGTATCCAGAATTCTAACACAGGAAGCGGACAGTTAACCAGAACATATACATCATAAGGTGCAGGCTAAAAGAATTTCACACTCCTCCAACAAGGGACAGGAGTAAAATTGACACATGCAGAAGACTATTAAGCTTAATGATTCCAATTCCATCCCCCAGTTTGGCCTTGGCGTATACCAGATAGAACCTGGTGAGGCCACCTATAAGGCCGTCTATGATGCCATCAAGCAGGGCTATCGCCATATTGATACGGCCCATGCGTATCAGAACGAACGCAGTGTTGGTGAGGCTGTTCGTGCAGCTATTGCCGATGGCCTGGTCACCCGCGAAGAAATCTGGATTACCTCCAAGCTGTGGATTACTGATTATACTGACCCGGAGGCAATGAATAAGACCTTGGATCGCCTCGGTCTTGAATATGTGGACCTTATGCTGCTTCACCAGCAGTTTGGTGATTATGTGGCTGGCTATAAGCTCCTGGAGAAGGCCAAGGAACTTGGTCAGGTCCGCTCCATTGGTCTGTCCAATTTCGATGAGCGCCTTGATGACCTGTTGGCTAATACCACTGTGCCACCAGCTATCACTCAGGTAGAGCTTCACCCTTATCACCAGCGGCGCCGGCTCAAGGAGCGCATGGCACCACTGGGTACTGTTTTTGAATCCTGGTATCCACTGGGCCACGGTGACCCAAAGCTCCTGAGCGAGCCAGCCATTGTTGCTGCCGCCGAGGCCCATGGCAAGACCCCAGCCCAGGCGCTGCTTCGCTGGCATATTCAGGAGGGCAACGTGGTCTTCCCACGCACCACAAACCCAGCTCACATGGCCGAGAATATTGACATTTTTGACTTTGAGCTAAGCCCTGAAGAGCAGGCTGCCATTAGCGCTCTGGACAGAGACCGTGGCTACTATGACGTCCCGCTCGAGGAGATGGAGGCTCGCTTCTCTACCTTTGTTCCGGCTGATTAATTAGCGTATCGACGCAAGGAACAGAGAGAACTAGTGCCCTAGAGGTTCAGTAATTTGATCCTCTAGGGCGCTTTAGTCTTTTTGAATGTCCTTATTGGGCAACCTTTTGGGTTGCTTCGCCCAGGTCTTGGAATACACGGAGGTTGCAGAGGAAGGCCTCAGCAGCCTCAGCGAGCAGTTCCTCGCGCTGGGTTTCGGTGAGGTTCAGATTGTCCAGGGCCTCACGGTAGCGGTCCTTATATGGCTTGCGCTTGAATGGGAAGTCATAGAAAGTCACACCCTCTTCAGGAACCTCGTAGTGGCGTTCCATCATGCGTCCAATGACCTGGCCGCCAGAGAGGTCACCAAGGTAGCGCACATAGTGGTGAGCAACGAGGCGGTGAGCGTCCTTCTTGGCGTGGATTTCCTTGATGCGGTCCACATATTGCTGCGTGCCAGGAAGAAGTGGGGCATCAATGGTGCCACCAAGGACAGTGATGTCATTTTCCAGGGCGGGGACGCGCTCAAGAACCTCATCATAGATATCGCCCATGCCCTCCTTGAGGTCGCGGGCAGCTTCCTCAATGGCCTTGTAGAAATGCCAGGACTGTTCCTGGAGGCGGGTGAAAGCGGCCTTGTCCAGGTCGCCCCCGATTAGATTATCCATGAAATGGGAGTGCTCAGTCTGATCGTGGGCTTCCTGGGTAGAGGTACGCAGGGCCAGGCTCAATGGTTCAGAATTTGTGCTCATGAACCATATATTACTTAGGTTAGCCTTTATTGAGATCAATCTTTGGTTTGATCTTTAGGTATACCTTAGTCGTTCACCCCAGAAGACTTCATCGACCACTCCACGGGCCCGGCGCGTGACCTTGAGATAGTGGTCATAGAAGGCCTGGTAGTCCTCCCAGCCTGCGGCCTTAGCCACGGGGGCTAGTTGGGAACCGGGTTCCGGAAGTTGGTCGGTCCACTTGCGGCGAACCAGGGCCAGTGCATTACGGCTCTTAGTGGCAAGTAGCCAGGATTCGCGCAGCTGACGGGCCTGTTCCATGGTCAGTGCTGAGATTTCTTCCAGGTGTGTGAGCGCCTGCAGAGTGCCAGTTTCGCGGACCTCCGGGTGCTGCATTTGGAGCAGCTGCACTGTCCACTCCACATCACCCAGGCCACCGCGACCAAGCTTGGTGTGGGTCTTTTTATCGGCCCCACGTGGCAGGCGTTCATTATCCACGCGTGCCTTCATGCGCTTAATCTCACGGCTGGTTTCCTCGCTGCAGCCACCCTCCGGGTAGCGCAGTGGGTTAATAACATCGAGGAAGGCTTGGCCGACTTCCATATCGCCGGCTACTGGTACGGCACGTAGCAAAGCCTGGAGTTCCCATGGCTCGCCCCAGCGCTCATAGTATTGCTTATAGGACTCTACGGTGCGCACTGCTGCCCCGCTTCGGCCCTCAGGGCGAAGGCCAAGGTCGAGTTCCAGTGGTGGGTCGCCGCTTGGTTTGGCCAGGCGCTTTCGTAGCCTGTCTACCACGCCGATGGACCACTTGATGGCGGTGTCATTATCCACGCCCTCGGTTGGCTCGCAGACAAACATGACATCAGCATCGGAGGCATAGCCAAGTTCCATGCCACCAAGACGGCCCATACCAATAACGCAGATTCGGGCCAGCTGTTCATCGCAGGCCTTAATTTCGGCGCGAAGAGCTGCCTCAAGCACGGCGCACCATACGCGGCTAAGGCTCTCGGCAACTTCTACCACATTGAGCAGACCCAGCAGGTCAGCGCTGGCTACACGGGCAAGTTCGGCCCGGCGCAGGGAACGGGCCACGGCAATGGCCTTATCGGGATCTGTTTGGCGCGAAGCTGCCGCAACCAGGCTTGTGGAGACTGTCTCCGGGGAGACGTCGAGGAGCTTTGGTCCGGTGGCGCCATCACCCAAGAGCTGGACGGTTTCCGGATTACCCAGAATCAAATCAGAAACATAGGGCGAGGTACCAAGAAGCTGCATGAGGCGCTGGCCCACCACGCCCTCATCGCGCAGCATGCGCAGGTACCACTGGGAATCCCCGGCAGTTTCGGAGAGCTTGCGGTAATTGAGCAGACCAGCATCCGGGTCATAAGTTTGGGAGAGCCAACCAAGCAGGGTTGGTAGCAGCATGGCCTGGATCTTTGCGCGCCTACGCGTACCAGAGGCCAAGGCCACCAGGTGCTCATAGGCCCTATCGGGATAGGCATAGTTGAGCGCTGCCAACTGGCGCTTTGCAGCTTCCGGGGTGAGGCGTAGCTGATCCACACTGAGGTTCACCACCGAGTTGAGCAGTGGCCTGAAGAAGAGCTTGGTGTGCAGGTCGCGCACGGAAATTGCGGTCTTACGCACTGCATTCTTAATGGCATCCACATAGCTCTCGCCACCATTTGGTACCACACCGGCAGCACGGGCCAGCCAGCGTAGATTATCCGTATCATCATCGGCTGGCAGCAAGTGCGTGCGCTTGAGGCGCTGCAATTGGAGACGGTGTTCCAAAAGGCGCAAGAACTCATAGGACTTAATTAGCTGCGCGCCATCTTCACGGCCCACATAGCCACCATCAATAAGACGCGTCAGGGCCTCGGTGGTGGCGGTCACGCGCAGATTTTCATCGGAGCGGCCATGAACCAGCTGCAGCATCTGCACAGCAAATTCCACATCGCGCAGACCACCATGACCAAGCTTCAATTCCCTGGCGCGCAGATCCTTTGGCACATTTTCCACCACGCGTGCACGCATGGCCTGCACGTCGGGCACAAAGTCCTCACGCTGACTAGCTGTCCACACTAGCGGCTGAAGGTTATCCACATGCTGCTGGGCAAGCGCCATATCACCAGCCATTGGGCGGGCCTTGAGCTGTGCTTGAAACTCCCAGGTATGAGCCCATTTCTTGTAATAGGCCATATGGGATTCCTCCGTGCGCACCAAAGCCCCATGCTTGCCCTCGGGGCGAAGCGCCGCATCCACATCAAAAAAGCAACGCGAACCCACACGGATAAATTCGCTGGCCACGCGGGTAATCTTGGATTCCGCATCGGAACCAACAAAGATCACATCCACATCGGATATATAGTTAAGTTCCCTGGCGCCACACTTACCCATGGCAAGAATGGCCAGGTGGCTGCCCGCCGGATTATCCCCATAGACAGTACGCATGGCAACCGCCAGCGAGGCATTCAAAGCCGCATCCGCAAGGCTGGTCAAAGCACCAGCAACCTGTGGGAATGGTACGGCTGGCTGCTCATTACTCACATGACCCGGCATGGAAATATACGTGCCCGCCAAGTCATGGGCAGCAATGCGCAAAAGCAGCGCCTTATAGGCATCAATGAGCTTTACATCCGCCTCACGCCCATCAAAACCAGCCACATAGGTACCCGGTGTTGAGAGATCCGCCGAAGCAGTGTCAGTTGTCAATGCGGTGTGCTCGACATCGGCCCCCTCAGTGCTGCTTTGTGCAGTGTCTTCTGGGCTTATCGACGAAAACTGCGCTGGCTTGGCATCTACTGCTGCCAGCATGGTGCGCATCATTTCTGTCTGTGTTGGCAGTGCAAGATCGAGGCTTGGCCAGAGGTGCGGGTGGGCGACGAGGAAGTCGCCCAGGGCGCTGGAGCCACCGAGGACGGCGAAGAGGCGGATACGCAGTTCTTTATCCGTGCGCATCTTGTGATCCAGAGCGGCGTAGTTATTTTTTTCGTTGATTTCGGTGGCAGCGCCGCTGTCACTGTCCTGATTTTCCGCCTGGTACTCTAGGGCCTGCTTCAGGCGCACGAACTGGTTGAGCGCCATATCGGGGTTGCCGGCGCCGGCGAGGCCCCACAGAATATCGGTCTGATCCACCCATCCGAGATCGGCCAGGTCCTGCTGGGCATGCGGGCCGGCAAGGCCGAGACCGGAGAGGCCGGTGCCTGTGCGGTTGCGCGAGGTGCGGGCAGTATTACCGAGGGGATTCATGGGGGCCTCCTAATTAATAATCAAGGGTGGAACGCAGTTCCCATGGGGTGATTTGGCTTTGGTATTCACGCCACTCACGCCACTTATTACGCAGGAAGAATTCGAAGACGTGCTCGCCTAGGGTATCAGCGACCAGTTCCGAGCGTTCCATCAAAGCGAGGGCGTGGTCGAGGGAACGTGGCAGGTCCTTATAGCCCATGGCCAAGCGCTCCCGGCGCGACATGGAGGAAATATCATCCATGGCAGGGGAACCAAGTTCATAGCCTTCCTTGATGCCCTTCAGGCCAGCGGAGAGAAGGAGTGAGTAGGCGAGGTAGGGGTTGCAGCCGGAATCAGGGCTGCGGACTTCCACGCGGCGGGATTCGCCCTTACCAGGACGGTAATTAGGCACGCGGATGAGGGCCGAGCGGTTGGAGAGACCCCAGGTGGCGGCGGTTGGTGCTTCCGAGCCGAACATAATGCGCTTATAGGAATTCACCCACTGGTTGGTTACTGCGGTAAATTCCGGGGCGTGTTCCAAGATGCCGGCGATAAAGGAGCGGGCAGTTGGGGAGAGATTGTACTCATCATCCGGGTCGTGGAAGGCGTTATTATCACCTTCGAAGAGGGAGATGTGGGTATGCAGACCGGAGCCGGCATGTTCATTGAATGGCTTTGGCATGAAGGTGGCATGCACGCCATTTTTCATGGCGACCTGCTTAATCAGGTAGCGGAAGGTCATAATATTATCCGCCATGCTCAGAGCAT
>JAUMUD010000033.1 GCA_030530875.1 Corynebacterium sp. | reverse complement strand
TGTTTGCGCCAATGGGCCTAGGCCAGTGACAGGAATCAGGGCTTTATCCGTGTAGGTCCCCTCCTTCACATAGGGCTTCTCGTAGGCAGCGTCAGCTGCGAAAGATGCTGGTGAAGGACTAATAGACATGCTCAAGCCCATCGCGATGCCGAGGGCTGCAATTATAGTTCCTAAAGTTCTCATACTCCTCCAACTGTAACTTACACAATGAACCTGTCCCCATTTCTTGGAGTCATACTTCGAGGAGGCGATATTGGCAAAGGAGCTGAAGTGCGAGTCAAAAAGAACCAAGCCTAGTAAATAAAACTGGCTTGGTTCTGGCTTGTGCCTTAAGGGCTAGTGCTTAGTGTTCTCCCTATATCGGATGGCGGCGAAGAATATCGCGAGAAGCGATAGGCAGCCGCCGGTTGCGAAAAATGCTCTACCTGCGAGCATCCCGACAATCATAAAGAACGCAAGGCTTAGGAAGGCGAGGAGAACAGCAAGGTCGCCTCTAGTCATGTTTTTCATGGGTTATTCCTCCTAGCAAGTTTGAGAAGCAGCAATGAGACCAACGCCAACAGCGCCGATACCGGTGCCGGCCACCAGGCCAGCCAGGTTACCAGGGCCAGGCACTACGCTGCCGGAGATGAGCCCGACACTTGCGCCAGCGGCAGCGCCGGAAGCTATGCCAGCGGCAATACCAGCGGTGCAGCGACCCCAGTCGTTCCACCAGCTTGTGCTTTGGGTTGTGGTGATATCTTCAGCGACACTCGGCACGGTCTGAAGCGCGGCTAGTGCGAGGACTGCTGCTGCACAAACCCGAGTTATTTTCTTAGCGGTCATAATCCTTGGACCTTCTATCGAGAAGTGGTGGTATCTTTATTCTATTCGACCGCTACCAAATTAGGCAATGGGTTGCCTTGTGGTTTCAGTCACCATCAAAGATTGGGGTCTGCCTTGAATTTTGTTATTTTTGCACGCGCACCCGTATAGGGATGGGGATGAAAAAAGAGGAGCTGCTCTGAAAGCAACTCCTCTTTGCGCGAGAGACTAGTTCTCGTCCTTGGTCTTAATATGACCAGGGCTCCACAGACCGGAACGCGTGATGGTCTGGTAGTCAATCTTGGCTGGAACCGGATCGGTCTCCGAGGCGTCCTGGCGCAGGTCGAGCTTCTCGACGCTACCCCAGTCGCGCTGCCAATTATTGTTCAGGTAGGTTGGCAGCTCCTCAGCAGTACCCAGGGCCTCATAGATACCCATGGTGCCGCCGCCCTCATAGTCCTGCCATGGGGTCAGGGTGACCTTGCCGGAATAGTCAGGGCTGATGCGGTATTCAGGAACCTCAGTCACACCAGCGTAGTGCCAGTATGGGTGCTCGCAAGGGAACTGCAGACCCACGGCCCAGTCAATCACCGTTGGGGTGGATGGGGTGATGACCTGAGTCAGAGGCTCAAGTTCAGGAACGCGAGGAGGCGTAACGGCCAGCCACTCGTTCTTATCCAGGCTCTTGTCATTAGCAACAATACGAACCACATTGGCGGTGGTAGGAATCTCAGTCATTGGCACGCGGAGATTACGCCAAGCCGGGGTAGGACCAATATCAATTGGCTCAATCTCACCAGTGTTGGTGACATTACCGGAGGCGTCGATAGTGCCATATTCGATGGTGATTTCCTGACCATCCTGCTCAACGCCATTCATATCATGGTGCTTGATACGACCAGCAGCAGAAACCACCAGAAGTGGGGTATTTTCGCTACGTGCTGGCAGGCTGTACCACTTGGTCTTCAGGTTAGCTGGGCTCTGAGCGCTATCAGAGTAGGAACCGACCATTGGTACGGTGCGGTAATCCAGGCCGAATGGGAGCTTCGCGTGGGAGCCATTAATGCCAGGCTCGGCACGAAGACCCGACTCGGCGGCCAGGCTCTCAGCGCTATCGCCGGAGGAGGCAGAACCGGAACTAGAAACCGAACCAGAAATGGTACCGGCCGAAGCACTGGACACATCAATATCATCCGCAGCAATACTTGCCGGAATATTATTTGGACCGAAGCCCTGGCCGGTGTCGATAAGAGAATCACCGAGCGGGGAGCCGTCGGCAGGCTGGAGGAAGGAGGCGTTGGTATTAGATTCAACGCGGACCTCCGAGGCCAAGTTGCAGGTATTACCCTTCAGCGCCTCGAGATTACCCTTGCCGATAGAGTATGCAGGATACTGGGCCACAAAACCCTTAGCCAAGGAAGCCATGGAGAAGAGAACAATTACCACATAGGCAATACCCAGTGGGTTATTCACAATGCGGTTGAAGCGGCGGTGACGGTTGGAGCCATCATCGCTGGTGTATTCGGTGCCGGTGGTCTCCGCACGGGCCTTGCGGGCATCGATGCGGTAGGAAAGAACCACACCAATAAGCAGGATGAGCAGGGAGATACCCAGCATCACCGTGGCAGCCTCAATACCCTTGAGCTGAATGGTCTTATCCCACCAAGGAATGCCATAGGAGCTGGCATACCACCAACCATTAGGACCAGCAAGGGCAAAGGCCGTAATAGCAGCCACGCCACCAAGCATCATCCAGCGGTTACGACGCGAATTTGCAGTAAGCGTAGTCACCGCAACCGCACCAAGGGCCGCAAGCGCACCGATGATGCCAGCGAAAGTACCGAAGTGGTGGGACCACTTGGTTGGGGTGAACATGAAGAAGAACAGCGTACCCAGGAACATCAGCAGCAGACGCCAGGCCGCATCACGATTCGCACCCGGCACCTTACCGCGATTAAGGGTCACACCAATAATGACCACCACAGCGGCAAACATCAGGAAGATAGGCAGACGACGAGCAAAAGAGCCATCCACCGTGGACTGCATCAGAGTCTGATAGCGAACATATTCGTTATACCAGGCCAGGGATGGGCCGATCGTCTTACGGACACGGATAGACTCCATCACACTCGCCAGGGTCTGATCCGCAAAGACAGCAATCAGGATGGCCAAGCCCGAAGGAAGGAATGGCGCGAGGTAGGCAATCGCATTAAAGGCGCGGGAGCCCTTCATTACCTGGATGCGCTGGTAGAGGATACGAATCAGGGCGGAGAGCGCGGCCAAAATAGCAGCCACAGCCATCAGGCCGGTAGGACCTGCAGCCAGGGAGACAGTCGCAATAATCACGCCGAGGGCGGCAGGGAAGAGGCGCTCAGTCACAATCGCGCGCTCAAAGCACACCCAGGTCAGCAGGGCACCAAGGGCAACCACTGGCTCAGGGCGAAGACCGTTATTATATGGCAGCCACACAGCCAGGAAAGCAAAAGCAGCAGTCCAACGGGCGGCCTGACGGAAGCGAATCTTCCTGCCCAGGCGTGGGAGTACACAACGGGAGAGAAGGAACCAGATGGCCAGGGCGGCGATGGTGGCAGGCAGACGCATCCACACCGAGTTAGTAGAGACCTTGGTCATAAAACCAAGCAGGTCATAATATGGGGCGCCGAATGGGGACTCAGGCACACCGAACCAACGGTAGTAGTTGGCCATATAGGAGGCGTGCTGGGCTTCACGGCCCATGGTCAGCAGATAGCCATCATCGGAGGTATTAGCACCGAAAATATGCCAGAAGCCAAGGATGGCCACGACGAGAATATCGAGTGGCTGTGGGATATACCAGCGGCGTGGGAGCATGCGTGGCTTGGTGGCCTTGTCGATATCGGCATGGTCCATGCGCCAGAGGCAGAAGAGAGAGATGAGGAGCAGTACCAGGCCACCCCAAATAGCGAGGCTCTTAAGCAGCGTTGGGGAGGAGGTATAGCGGGAGTCGACCTGGATATTGACCTTCAGGCCCTGGGAGGTGAGCTCCTGGGCGGTCTGGGAGTCCTTGGAGAGGTCGGAGTAGACACCGGTGATCTGCGGGCGGTAATCGCCTTCGACTTCGCCTTCGAGGTCAGTACCGGAGACGGTGACCGTGGTGCCTTCCTCCTTGGAGGAGATGTGGATGACGGCGTCCTGTGGGAGGGTAGCGAGCTCCTCCCTCGGGATGTCCAGAGGCACACGGTTACGCAGCACCACTTCGAGCACGCTTCCCGTATAGCGGACGACCAGGCCACGGGTAGGGGCGTTGGTGTAATCGACCGGGAGGGTGGAGAGGATGACGCGGGAATCATCAATCAGGTGATTGACGGAGGAAATAGGGACGTCGGCCTCAAAGTCGGTGGCGGTGTAGCTAATAAGCGGGGCGCTCACCGACTGGGTGGTATCATTCTGCGGCCAGGAAATTGAGGATTGTACCTGCTTGACCGGGAGGAACGGGATAAGGATGAAGCACAAGGCACCCAGCACACCACTGATGATGGCTAGGTACTTTACCCATCCTGGACAGGACTTGGTCATGGTCTCCAATTCTCTACTCATTCTTTTCTGCAACAATTACGACAAAGGGGCCAATCTGCTGCGTGTGCCAGCCGGTGGCAAATACAGCAGGATTGAAGAAAATCCCTCGGAATCGCACATTCGGATTATTCGGGTAAATATCCTCAGACAGGTCATAGCGCCATCCGGAGCTGGCGCCGTGATCCGACTGGTTAGTACCTTCAAAGTCATTAAGGTTACCACGAAGAATGAAGACATCCGGGCTACGCCACTTGGAATTTTCCAATTCTTGCTGGAATTTCTCAGGTGTGTTGATTTCGACCCAGGAGCTTGTGGCCCAGGATTCGATGGTCTGGTTTCGGGCGCTGAACTCACCGAGCGGATTGGCATAGTGGCTGGTAAAGGCCTGGAAACCGAAGTATGGATAGTAGGACATGAAGTTGTTTTCGTCGGTAAGCACGACGGTCTGGTCCGGGACATATCCAAAGGAGCGGATGTATTCGTCGATCTGCGAATAGTATTGGCCGGAGTCGGCGGGGTAGAGGTCGGCGCGGTCGCCATTGCCGTCGGTGTCCGTATACGCGAGGTCGATGGAGTTGTGGTTGCGGTCCGGGATGGACTGGGCGTAGCTCAGGCCAGCGAAGGATAGGACTGTGACCAGGGTAAAGGTGACAATCTGGCGGGTGCGGGCGTTGAAAGCCTCGGGGTAGAAGCGGTAGAGTCCGACCGTTCTGATTTCTGCAATACCAATGACACCGGCGGTTGCTAACTGGAAAATAATTAGCGTATCGACGCGGAATCCCAGCAGCGTAGTTCCGCCCAGGGTCGCAATTTGGGAGGCAACAATCCAGCAGTAGAAGACAATAACTGAGAGCGCCATGGAGCGCAGCTCTTTGTCATTGAAGCGGATGATGAGAACCACGGTGCCAATGAGGCAGAGGATGCCCACAATGGACCAGGAGAGCATCGGAAGTGGGAGCTGGGTTGCCTGGGCAGGAAGATAGTGGCCTGCGGTGGCATTTGGGCGAACCCCGCCGGTGAGTACGGCGTGGAAGTAGCCCCACCATACGGGAAGGGCGATAATCGCCGCGATAATCGCCATCCAAATAATATTAAGGAGCGGCTTGAGGGAGTGTTCCTTGACTACTACCACAACCAGGGCGATGACACCGAAGCTTAAGGTGAGGACCACGGTGTAGAGGGTGTAGGTGGAGGCGGAGAGGCCGGCGTAAAGGCCGATGGCGATGATGGCGAGCCAATCGCCGCGAAGGCCACGGGTAAGAATCACGGTGGCTGCTGGCATCAGGAGTGCGATGAGCAGGGCGTATGGTTCCTCGGCGGCGACGGTGAGGCCGATGCAGGTGGTGACCAGGGCGATGGCTACACCAACGGGAAGGGAGCCGGTGAGGCGCTGCCAGATAGGGACGAGCGCGCTGGTCACTGCGGCGATGGTAATAAGGGCCCAGGGCTGGAAGGCCTCCCAGCCGGAAAGATGCATGAGGTGGGCGAAGCGGCCGCCAAGCCAGAACCACAGACCTGGGTAGTAGGAGGGCATGTCAATATAGTTCATGTCCACCAGGTGGGTGGTGTCGGTCAGGCGGGTCAGGAACTGCGTGCGGAAGCCCTGGTCAACGGTGATGCCGTCGAGGTAGAGCTTGGTGGCGGCCAGGGGGATGGCGGTGGAGGTCATTACCAGGGCGGCCGGGGAAAGATAGGTGACCACATAGGTAATGGGGCGCAGGAGGCGGCGTGAGCGGTGCTGGTCAGAGGCGTTGAGCCAGAGCATAACCAGCGCTGCGACGACAACCAGCACCAGGACGGTGCCGGCCGTGGCCAGTGCGCGCGAAACCATGGAGGCGCCGAAAGCGGGCAGATGAGTATGCTTAAGTACTTTCCAGCAGATAAGCATAAAAATACCGCCGCCGAAAAAAGCACAGAGAATAGAGACCAGGGTGGCCCAGGTGCCTAGGCGGTCCTTGGTGTACTCAATGCCCACGCCAGCTTCAGTTCCCGAAGATGTCATAACTACTAGTGTCGCATAAAATGAGGGGATTTTGGCTAGTGGCGCGCGCTATGGGATATATCACGATAGGGGGATTTGGCCCTATACGGGCGCGAGGGTGGGGTCTACGCTGGTCTTTTGGGGAGGGGGTGCGGGGGCACCGGATCGATCATACAGGAATTTTCTAGGCTTGGACAGAGGTTTGCGCTGTTAGGGATTTGGGGGCTTTTCAGTGGTGGAAAACTATGGCATGCTTGAAGAACCCTAGCCCATACAAACCATAGAAAGGAGGGGGACGTGGACGCGACGCTAAGCCGCATGGAAGACCTGACAGCGCTGCTTGAGGAGCAGAGCTTGGATGGGGCTGCCATGCCTGAGGGATTCTTGATGCGACTGACGGCGGTGAAGAAGGCCGTGGAGCGGCTGATGTGCCGTATTGCCGATGATGTGGCGCCGCGTGGAGTGAAGTCCCCTGAGCTTGAGGTGAGTGCGGCTAGTGGCATGGGGGCGAAGGAGGCGGCCCAGTTTGTGCGCGCCGGGCGCACGCTGCGAAGCCACTCCAACCGTGAGGCTGCGCTGGAGAAGCAGCTTGGTGTGCATGAGCTGGATATGATTGGCACCATTAGCAATAAGATTCGGCCGGGGGCGAGTATGTCTAAGGCGCAGGTGATTTCGGCTGTGCTGATGGGCAAGGAGCGCACTGTTGAGGGGATTCGGAAGCATGCCCATGGTCTGGTGAAGAAGGCCCATGCGGATTTGGAGCGTACGGTGCGTAAGTCCACAATTAAGCTTGGGCCCCTTAATAGTGATGGTGGGCGCCGGGTGGACTGGTATCAGGACCAGGATACGGTGATGTACTTTGAGAGTGTGCTTGCGCCGATTATCAATAAGATGGACGCGAAGATTCCTTATGAGCGTCGACTGGCTATGGCCCTTGAGCAGGCCCTGAAGGAGGGCGGCGTGAGGGGCGTGATGCTGCGTGTGGGCACAACCCTGGAAGACTTGCAGAATATCCACGAGAATGTGGAGTTCTTTACCGATGGGGATACCGTGTTGCTGCGCAAGGAGCTAGCGCAGATTCTCCGAGTGTATGAGGATGAGAACCGCGTGGAGATTGTGGTGCAGGGCGAGGATGGTTCCGTGCAGGGCATCCATGAACTGCGCAATGCCTCAGCGCTGCACCGTGAGGTCCTCACCATTCTTTATGGTGGCTGTGTGGCCGATGATTGTGAGGCGCCTCCGCTTAAGGTGCAGGTGCACCATATTGAGGAGGTCTCGGCGGGCGGGTCCCTGGCCATTGATAATACGGTGCCGGTTTGTCCCCCGCATCATGGGGAGCAAAAGAATCCCCGAAGATTCGGGCAGGTAGGTACCGATGAAGAGGGCAATGCCTATACGGATTTCCCTGATGGTCGGCGAAAATACAAACAGGGCCACCGGCATGATAATAGTCTGAGAGCGAAAAGAAAGCGCATCACGGAGAGCCGTGAGCAGACTGGTAATCCGCCACGCCCTGGGGATAAAGCACGCGAGGACAAAGAAAAATAACCCCGATATCGAGGTGATATCGGGGTACTCGCCGTGTCTTAGAACGGCATAAAGCGCATGAGCTTGCGTGGAATATGGGTGATAACAAGCATGACCAGTGCGAAGGCTGGTGGGGCCCACACGAGGTCCTTACGGTTAATCACGCCATCCACAACGAGCTTGGCGACCTGCTCGCGGTCCATGGTCAGTGGGGCTTCCTTCATACCAGCAGTGAGCTTGGTGCGCACCTGACCTGGGCGAACAACAAGGACGTTGACGCCGGTGCCACGCAGTGCCTCACCGAGCTGGAGGAAGAAGCCGTCCACGCCGGCCTTGGAGGAGCCGTAGACGAAGTTGGAGCGGCGAACGCGCACACCAGCAGCGGAGGAGAAGATCACGATAGAACCGTGGCCCTGTTCCTTCATCTTCTGGCCGAGCAGCACACCAACAGAGACGGAGCCGGTGTAATTGATCTGGGCAAGCTGAACAGCCTTGCGCTGGTTCTGCCAAGCCTCTTCATTATCGCCCTGAACTGCGAAGGCAATAACGGCGACGTCGATATCGGCAATCTCAAAGGCGCGGTTGATGACACGCTCGTGGGAGTCGAAGTCGGTGGCGTCGAAGTCGATGACATCAACCTCGGAGGCGCCGGCGGCCTGCAGACCCTCGATAACCTCGGTGGTCTCCTTCTCACCTGGGCGGATGCCGAGGATGATGTGGATTGGGCCCTTCTTGAGGAATTCCTTGACTACGGCATTGCCGATATCAGAGGTACCGCCAAGAACCAGAATAGTTTGTGGCTTACCAACAGCATTAAGCATGGGTTCTCCTTTAGTTGAGCTCGAGACGACGGGACATATCGGAGGCAAAGACACCGGTTGGGTCGATGTTGCGGCGGGTCTCCAACCAGCCTTCCATGCCTGGATACATCTTGTGGAAATTCTCAGCAGAGGTGCGGGATTCCTTGGCCAGATAGAGGCGGCCACCGAATTCCATGACGCGCTTATCCAGGTCGTCGAGGAACTTGCCCAGGCCCGGCTTGATTGGGAAGTCCACGCAGACATTCCAACCTGGCATTGGGTAGGACAGTGGGGCGCGGTTGCCTTCGCCGAAGAGCTTGAAGACATTGAGGGCCGAATAGTGGCCGGAGCGCTGAATATCACGAACAATATCCTTGAATGGCTCCACAGCCTCACGAGGCACCACGAACTGGTACTGCAGGAAGCCACGGGAACCATAGCCACGGTTCCACTCGCCAATGAGATCCAGTGGCTGGTAGAACTGGGTGAGGTTCTGGGCCTTGTTGCGGTAGGTGCCGGACTTGAGCCACCAGAGTTCACCGATGGTAACCATGGTGAGCTTATTCATGGTGAAGGATGGGAAAATATCCGGAACGGTCACCAGCTGAGGAGCGTTGAACTTCAGTGGCTCCTTAGCAAGCTTAGGAGCAATCTCCTCGAGCTGAGCCAGGGTGGCAAGAGAACCACGGGAGATAGCTGCACGGCCGAGCTTTGGCTCAGGGCTAATCGCATCGAACCAGGCAGAAGAATAGGTGTAGTTCTTCTCAGAACCATCAGAGTGGAACTCGATGGTCTCGTCCAGGTTGGCGGTCATATCGCCATCGGCAATGAAGTAAGCGGTCTCGGTGCGGGTCATCTTAATGCGAGCACGCACGATGATACCGGTCAGGCCCATGCCGCCGACGGTGGCCCAGAAGAGGGAGCCATCGGGGTCGTCGCTAGAGCCCTCTGGCTCGAGGTGCAGGATACGGCCATCGGCTACGAGCAGCTCCATGGAAACCACGTGGTCGCCGAAGGAACCTGCGGAGTGGTGGTTCTTGCCGTGAATATCAGGGCCGATAGCGCCACCGATGGTGACCTGGCGGGTACCAGGCAAAACAGGAACCCACAGGCCATACGGGAGGGCAGCCTTCATGAGCTGGTCCAGGGTGACACCACCGTCAACATCAACAATGGCGGTTTCTGGGTCGATGGAGTGGATGCGGTTGAGTGCAGTCATGTCGACCACAATGCCGCCACCATTCATAGCAGGGTCACCGTAGGAGCGGCCCATACCGCGGGCAATAATGCCGCGACGCAGGTGGGCTGGCTTGTCCTCATTGGACTCGGCAACCATCTTGACTGCGCGGACAATCTCGTCGAGATCAGGGGTGGACAAAACCTCAGCCGTCGAAGGGGCAGTGCGGCCCCAACCGGTCAAAGTCTTGGCTTCTGTGTGAAGGGCTCCGTAGGCACCGCTCGAAGCTGCGGTGTTGGACATGCCACTACTGCTAGTCATTGGGATCAAATTTACCCGTGTTTGTGGGACTTGTGGGGTAGTGGCGTGCCTAGTGTGATATATGCCATTTTGTCCTTAGTGGGGCAAAATTTAATCCAAATCCATGATTTTGCGGATTTCTTCTGGTAGCTCCGCCTGGGAGGAAATAAGGGGGCCATCATAGTCCCGCAAAATCTCATATACGCGTGCGCGATCCACACTATCCATGATTGGCAATTCCTGGGCCATCATGAGCACCATTGGCTGGCTAAGCGGCAGGTTAGTCTGCTCGGCGGCAATATGAATATCGGCCTTTTTTGCCTGGGCACGGCGTCCAAAATTAAACACAGCTATTAGATTACCCCAACGCGCCGGGACTAAAATGACTACGCTTGAATATATGACTCTCCCCGCTGACTACACACCACGCACCCTCATCGTGCGCGCGTCTATGCAGGGGCCGGCGGAGGAGATTGTGCGCCATATCGGCATCAATAGTGCCATGGGGGCACCGGAGCTGCACCATGTGCTCGGCGTGTGCTTCGGGTTCCCGCAGGAAGATAGCCCCTGGGCGGTCTTTATTGGCGATAGGGACGTGACTCATGCGGGCCTGCCGCTTGGATTCTTCCTCGATGAGGAGGGCGATAGGCTGCGCTATATCTATGGTCTGTGGGAAATGGCCATTGAGGTGCTCGATATTTACCCCCGTGATACGGGAACGCCTGAGGCGCTCTGCATTGGTGGTGGCGGGCAATTTGCTAGCCAGGAATTTGATATTAGTGAGATTAATGCGCGCCTGACCGGCCGGGAAACCACGGAGGCCATTCTTTCTACTGTCCACCCGTATGTACGGGATATCATCGAGCGCTCTGGCATGTTTGATTTTGTGCCGCTGCTGCAGGCCCTGGATTTGGGCCGGCCGACGAACCTCGATGAGGCGACCGTGGCAGCGCTTCGCGCCCTTCCCTTTGAGGAAGATAAGGCTGCCCGCGATGCCTATTGGGTGATGGTTTTGGCCCTGGCTTCGCTTGGTGGGGAAGCACTCTCTAATGAGATTATTGAGACCACTATGGATAACCTGGGCTGGGAGGATGATGATGGTTCCTTCCTCACCGGGCCGAAGATTCGTGCTTTATGTGCGCGTTCGCTGGATACCCTTGCCAAATATGGGCTTTATGGGGAAAAGGCGCGAAGTGTCGTCGAAAAGCTTGATTATTATCGGGAAATTCTTCATTTCTAGTAGGATGGTTCCGTGCAGAAAGAACAAGAAAATACTTCAGTCACCAAGGATGTGGCCAGCCAGGGCATTAAATTTATTATTTCTGGCGCCATCTCGGCGGTGGTTGACCTCGGTTTGACCGCGCTTTTCCAATATAAGTTTGGTTTTGGTGAGGCCGGGGCCCGTACTATTGGCTTCATTTTCGGCACCATTGTGGCCTATATGATCAACCGCCGCTGGACATTCAAGGCGGAGCCATCCACCAAGCGCATGGTGCAGGTCGCGATTCTCTACTGCATCACCTATTTTGTCAATGTGCTCGGCTATAAGTACGGCTTTATTGGCCTGAGGTCCCTTGGCCTGGCCGAAGCCCTGGCCACCCTGATTGCTTTCTGCGCTGCGCAGGGTACCGCGACGGTTATTAACTTTGTGGTGCAGCGCGTGTGGATTTTCAACAATCCAAAGAAATGAGTTCTTCTAGGCTGAGCAATTTTCTTGCGGAATTTGTCCGCAACTTCGCTGATGCCCTGCGGTCTTTACCCATTGGGGAAATACGTGCTGAGCAGGTTCAGGACATCCGGCAGGCATCGGTCACAGATCTTCCCATGCTTCTTGATGACTATGGGAGCCAAGAGCTGGTGGATTTAATGCTGTTGCCTGCTGTTATGCGGGATGAGGACGCCTATGCTTCACTTGTCGCATTTAGCTCCCCTCAAATTCATGATGCTTGTGTGTTGAGCCTGAACCCAGCTGTACTTGCGAAATTGGCTGCGGCTGAGACCGCATGAGCGGGTCAATGCGTGCTCTCTGAGCATGGGGAAGAGAGCACAGCTGAGGCCTTGGATTTTCTCGATCGGATTCAGCCCCCTGGGTGGGATGCAATGCGGGAAGACATCAAGTTTGCCTGCGAAATTGGGGCGAAAAGGCCTACGTGTGCGATTGACATCTTGGCAAATTACGAGCATGAACTCTATGAGTTTCTTACGGGAAAATATGCGGAGGAGAAGCATTACATTTCTACCAGCTTTTATGCGAAAGAGAATAATAAACGCCTGGCGCCAAATTACCTCCGTTGGCGCTATATCGACGTGGGGTTCCCGCCGACAGAACAGACTCCTTTCCAGCTATTAGAAGCCAATGTGGTGCTCAGTATGGCTGGGTTTCATGCGCCCTTTGCTCGGGGCGATAAGATGGGAATTCCCAGCACTATTAATCGGCATGTCATTGCCCATTTGCGCTCCGAAGTACGGGCTGACTATCCGGATTTTCTCAAGGTTTTGCTGCTGCTGGTTGGCATGGCCTGGTTATCACGCATCAAGGAGATAGAACCCTCGATGCTCACTAGGCCGGAATCGTCAGGGCATAAAATCCGCATCCTATACCGCAGGGTATGAATGCCTAGGGGTGGGTGCGTATGTGAAAGCATAAATCCCTAGGCCGACAAGGGCGACGAAGCCACCGAAGAAAATGGCGTTATTCCATAGCCATTCGATAACCCCGGCAAGAGAATGGGCATGGGTGAGGTAGGCATTACCAGCGCTGAAGTGGATAGCGAAGAGGAATACCACAGCAAAAACAAGCACCTGGGCACGGCGACTGGTCATGGTGAAAAGCCAAGGGGCGAAAATCACGACCCCGACCCAGTTGTGGATATTGGAGACTGGGGAACCGAGATACGTCGCCAGGCAGACGATCAATAGCGAGCTTGTGTAATCAGGGTTTTTGCGGAGCCTAAAAACAATGACCAGTGCAATGACAATGAAAATCAAGAAAATCGGGTTGGCGACCGTATCCCAATAGGACTCGGGAAGACCGGAACGGCTAAGGAAGCCTCGTAAAGACTGGTTGCGGAAATAATCCGCAGGGTTCACCACAGAAACGGCGTTTAGCTGGTGGAGCCAGAATTCCTTGGTCTGAGGCCAATTGAGAATACCGGTTAGGCCGATAGAAGCAAAGAAAATAACAGCCGCGCGAATAACGGCCGGCCACTGGCGACGAACCAGAAAAATCATGCCGAATAGGGCAGGACTCAATTTAAGTGCGCCGGCTAAGCCAACCCCGAAGCCACGAAGACAGTCAGGCAAAAACCCACAGACATCGGCGACAATGAGGCAGAGAAGGATGAGGTCAATCTGACCCAAATCAAAGAGAATGCGCACCGGATGAAAAGTACAGCAAATAAGGAAGCTCAACCACACAATGGACATGGGCTGACCCGCGCGACGCAGCACCATGAAATTAATGGCCCACAGGGAAGCGAGCGAAGCAATCTCAACAATCAGTGCACCCACAACCGGCGGAAATGGGGTCAGCACCACAAAGAAGAGAGCCGCAAGAGGGGGATAAATATAAGGGGATAGAGTATGGCCTTGGGTGAAGGAGTCATCGTAAAGCGCAGCCCCATGCAGCCAAGCACGCCCCGCAGCCTGGTACACATTGAAATCAATGCGTGGGGTAATGAAAGTAACAATGATATAGGAGCATGCCAAAACAAAGCCTGCGAACCCGATGATGGGAAGCAGGACACGAAGAGGCCTAGGAAAGCTGCGAAGCATAATTAATATATTACCTATACTATAAGGATGTGATGTCCCTATAGTGACGGAGGAAGCGGTGCGAAGAACCAATATCCTTTGTGGCTTCTTTATGCTTTTAGCCGCAGTAGGTTTTTGGCGTGCCCTGGGTCGTATCCACGACTTCTTCAGAACCGATGAGGCCTTCCTCGACCTTGCAACCTACAAGGCCGCAGGCGAGGCCTGGCTGAACAATGGCATCCTCTATGGCAATGGCTACGCTGGCCCCACCCCGTTTATCTACCCGCCTTTTGCAAGTTTTCTCTTTAGTGCCTACGCCCACCTGGATGACCTCACGGTAAAGAAAATTTCACTGGTCCTTGCCTGGGCGGCCATCGCACTCTTTAGCTATTTCTACATAAAAGAAAAAAAGACTGCTGTTCTGGCCTTCCTCATCATCAGCGGCTTGTGGGCCACGGTAAATGGAATGACCCTAGGCCAGATTGATATTGTGCTAAGCTGCCTTATCTTCCTTGACGTGCTGGGAATCATCCCACAGCGATTCCGAGGTATCCTCCTAGGCCTCAGCGCCGCCATCAAAATTTCTCCGGCCTTCTATGGAATTATCTTCCTCTTACGCAAGGACTGGGCCTCCGCCCTGCGCAGTATTATTACGGGAATTCTTGTTACTGGCTTCGCCTTTGTGCTTCGCCCTGAACAATCCAAGCAATACTGGTTTGGTGGCCACTGGAATGATGTGAATATGGTCAATGACCTGGCCTATGGCCGCAACCAATCGGTGGTGGCCATCCTTGCGCGTAGTGGAATTTCGGAGCAAAGCCTCGCTCATTGGCAGAATCTGATTTGGTTGGCTGTGCTGATCCTGGCCCTGGTCGGTGTCTATATGTGGCTGCGCGCCGGGCAATTGAGTATTGCGGTTCTGTGCCTGGTACTCGGCATGTGCCTGGGCGCCCCAATCTCCAATATCCATAACTGGGCGCCCATTATGCTTGCTGTTCCTGTGATGCTGCAGGGAAAAATTTTCTGGGCACGTGTGGCGGCAGGGATTGCCGTGGTTGCCCAGGTCCTTGGCTATTTTGTGGATAGTTGGGACTTGCGTTCCCCGACCCTGATTTTTCATCCTAACGGGTGGGAATGGATCTGCCTCAACTTCCTTGGGATTAGCAGCCTCATTGCGCTGGTGCTGCTTGTGGCCCTAGGCAGCGGGTTGAAATCTCAGCCCAGGAATTGAAATCAAACCACTGGTCGCTAATACGCAGGCCGGTGATCTCGGCATCCTCGGGGATTTTAAAAGCGTAGCGCAGCGAAACATGGCCGCCGGGCTGTAGATTATCGGCAGTGTCGACGCTCGGGTTACCCGCAATTTGATTGATCGGCACCTGAGAGTAGCGGTTTCCTTGCGTATCGACGGCCTCAGCGATGAGATAACGGACAGGGTTATAGCTCTGGTCGGTGGAGGTGGATGTGAAGGAGGCGTCGATAAGCACATAGCGGGCAGTGGGAGGGTCCTCATAGCCGGATTTGACCGGGAAGCTCTGGGCATAGGTGCAGGAATTGAGGGTGATTTTTACCTCAGGGATGGAGATTTCCTGGCCGGTGCTGCCAGTGGCAATGGTGCCATGCTGGGCTTGGCCGGCGCAGGCGGTCAAGAAGAGGGTAGCACCAAGCAGAATGAGTTTTTTAAACACGATGACGCAGGCTCCCGAGAGAAATGAGGAAGAAGGAGATGAGACCACAGATGCCCAGCTGGTTATTTAGCAGCCAGGCGAGTGGATCCTGGACAAAATAGGCAGGGACCCATGGGCTAAGGAAATATGGAATCACCCATGAGAGGATGAGGCTACAGCCGAGAATCCACAGGCCGATGCGGATAATGCGCGGGTAAGGAGTGTGGAAGAGCAGGCCAAAAATCACAATAGTGCCCACCCAGTGGTGGAAGTTGGCTACTGGCTGGAAGACCATCAGGCCCAGGACGAGAATGACGTAGGCGAGGGGAAGATTGTTATTCTTCACGCAGCGGTAGGCACAATAGGCCGCAAAGCCGAAACCGAGGACAAAGAGGATAGATTTGATCGCGTCGGCCTGCCCGAAGGAGAGCATACTCTTGGCTAAAAGGGCACGTAGGGACATATCGCGCTCGTAATTTGGTGATACGGCGCGGGTACTGTCGAAGGCCGAGTTAAGCCAGAAATATTTTGCGGACTCTGGCATCAGAATGAAGCCGAGGAGGACGGTGGCAAGGAAGGTGATGGCGCTGCGGGCAACGGCGCGCCAGTCGCGTTGGAAGAGGAGAAGGAGGCCAAAGACGGCCGGAGTCATTTTAATTGCAGCAGCCAGACCAATGCCAATGCCACGGAGGCGTTTAGGCATGAAGCCCAAAATATCGAGGAGGATGAGGATATAGAGTAGGAGGTCAACCTGACCCAGGGCGATGGCTGTTTGGACCGGCGCGGTAAAAATGCCGGCGGTAGAAATGGCCAGAACACTAAGAAGGGTAGGACGTGCACTCTGGGATTTCATGAAGAGAATATTGAGGAGAAAAACCGCGATGAAGAGTGCGAAAATCCACAAATACTGGGTAAGCACAGCTGGTAGGGGAGCCAGAGGAAGGAATAAAAGAACCGCGAAGGGTGGGTAGACGAAGGGGGACTGGGTATGGACAATAAAATCCGGCCCATAGATCGGGCGGGAATGAAGGAAGGCCGTGGAGGCATCACGGAAAACCGAGAGGTCCTGGACAATATTGGGCACCCGTGCCGTATAGAGATTGGCAATGAGTGGGCACAGAATAAGGATGATGAGCAGTAGCGCAGAGAGGCGACGGCGCGTGGTGGACATTAGGTTCGTGCTCTTTCCATACGGAGGCGAGTAAGAAAGTCCCTAAGAGAAAGGAGAGTGGCAGCCACAAGGCAGAGATTGCGAAGAATGAGAATTAGGGTGGGTAGACGCTGGCCGGCAAGGAGGCCTTCCCACAGGAAGGGGAAATAGATGGCGGTGAGCCAAGGCGTGAGGCACAGGAGAATGAGTAAGAGGCGCGAAACCTGCTGATTGAAAATCAAAATAATGCAGAAAGGCATGAGGAACCAGCACAAATACTGGGGACTCAGAACCTTATTGGTGCAGATGATAAGGAGAATAGCTGAGGTGATTGCAGAGCCAATCACTGGGGCAGAGGTTGGGCGGAAAAAGAACCAGAGCGAGCACAGCGCAATGAGAATGAGGGAAATAATGAAGGCGAGGGAACTTAGTTGAGTCAATATCGAAGTTCCTGGACCCACGAGCTCATCAGTTTCGATATTCACAGGCTTGGAGATGACGTAGGTGCCGGGAGCGCTAAAGAGACGGCCAATATGGGCGAAGGTGGCGGGGATTGACTCGACTTGGAGGCCACGCTCACCTTGGGTGCGGAATGGGCTAAGGACGCGATCGGTACTGGTGAGTAAGAAGCCGAGGGCAGTGATGGCAAGGGTGGCAATGGCGAAGGTCGCAATGCGCACCCAGGTGGTTTGCCTTTTGATGTGACCCACAGCGAGGGAGAAAAGGGCAGCTGGCCAGACTTTAATTGTTGTCGCCAGGCTGAAAAACATGCCCAGCCACCAATTCTTTTTCCGGTAAAAAGCCCAAAGACCCATGGTGACGAGGGCGGCGGAGAAATAGTCCGTTCGGTGGATCATCAATGGCAGCAGTGGTGTGGAAACCACGAGCCAGAAGAGACCAGCACGAAGATGGTGGTAGCGGTTCGTGATGGCTAAGGGGGCGGCGTCGAGAAGCACAAGGATGATGGGGAAGGCATAGCGGAAGCCCTCGCCGAAGATGAGGTTAATGAGGGCAAGAATCCAATAGGTGAGTAGAGGGTACTCCGCAAGGCCGTTGCCCGAGGTGAGGTTATCGCGATAGTAGCTGACGTCGAAGGTATAGAGTCCCGAGAGATGCGGGAGGATGGGGATCATGAGGGCGCGACTCAGGACCCAAAAACCCCATAGGCGCTTCCATGAGATATGAGTCATTAGGGCCTCGTGAAGCGTTCCTTGCGGCCCTGACGGTGAAGCTTAAACCAGGTGATAAAGCCCTTCGGGTTTTTCTCCTGGATGAGGAAGAACCAGGCGAAGCGGGCATATTCCTGGGGGAGAAGACGGCGCATACCCGGCTGATTCATCAGATAGCCGCGGTTGCGATAGGTGAAATAGCGCTTGGTTTCATTATCCGGATACTGGGTGTGCATGCGGCCACCCAGGATTGGCTTGAATTCATCGGAGCCATCCGGGTGAAGATAGGCGGTAGACAAGCACGTTCCAAACGCGAGGCCGGAACGGACAAGACGACGGTGGTACTCCACTTCATCACCACGAATGAAGAGGCGCAGATCCGGCACACCAATCTGCTCCATGGCCTTGGTGGTAATCAGCATGCCATTGAAGAGGGAGGCGATGCCGGGGAGGAGATCATCCTCAGGGTGAGCAGGGTCAAGCAGCTCGGAGCGGTAGCGGCGCCACTCCACGCCGCGCCTTAACGGGAAAGCCAGCCTATTTGGCTCATCAATATTGCAGACCACCGGGGAGACCTCATCAAGGCCATGGCGGCGGGCGCAATCAATCAGGGTGGTGAGGACCTCAGTGCCCTCCGGGCGGCCATCATCATCGGCACACCACACGGCCTGGGCGCCAAGCGCCATGGCGTGAAGGAAGCCGTAGGCGAAACCGCCAGCGCCGCCGAGATTGGCCTCAGAGGGCAGATAGACGCCACGTTCACCAGCGACCTCGGCAAGAAGGTCCTTAACCTCCTTCTCGCAGCCATTGTCCACCACAATAATCCAGCGCACGGGGTGGGATTGGGTGGCCACAACCTCGAGGCTATGGCGGAGCATCTCCACACGCTTGTGGGTGACAATGACGGCTGCGATATTCTCACATACCGCAGGTGAAAAGGCGCTAGTCATAGGATTAAGGGTACCGGAATTAGCCGTGGATCGGCGGACCCTCGCGGGTGAATTTAGGCTTCTAGGACTTCATTCTTATGGGATTTTGGGTCAATTCTAAACACAGAAACAAGCAGAAGCGCATACATGACCAGGCCATAGATGCACTGGGCGCGAAGAATGGCCCACGTATTATGGTAAATTTCCGTGCCAGCAAGCTCCAGAACAAAACCACCATGGTTATTGATGCCGGTGAGCACCAGACCCACAGCCATCAGGCCAAGACCATAGGACAAAATTCGGTCCCTAAGCATGAATAGCATAGGCACGAAGATGATCACGCAAGCCCAGTGATGGGTGACCGCCACCGGAGCAGAAAGCACGATGGATAGTGCTACCAGCAGGAAGGCAGTAACGCCGCGCTGAGCCTTAGCAAGCTTCCAACATGCCCAAATAGAAATCAGCGCCATAATGAGCAGGATGACATTCATCCACGTCAGGGTCGTATCCTGCGAGGCATTTTTAATGGTGAAGAGGCTACGGATGGATTCATTGAGCCAGTAGTCGATTGTGCCACCACGAGTGCGGTCCCAAGCAAGATTGGTTCAGAAAAGCTTGCTCTCCGATGGGGTCACAATAAAACCGATAATGGCGGTGATAAGGAAAGTAATGGCGGAGGTAATAATGCCATACCAGTCCTTACGGCCGAGAAGAATCACGGCATAACAGGCGGGAGTGATCTTAATTCCGGCAGCCAGGCCAATACCGACACCACGCAGCTTCTTAGGCATAAAGCCAAGCACGTCGAGAGCCACCAGGAATAGGAGGAAGACGTCGATCTGCGCATAGTGGATGCCTGCTGCAATTGGCTCCATGAGCATGGTTGGGCCCATGAAAAGAATGGAAAGCAGAGCGGTCCAATATGGCTTCTGCTTTGGAGCTAGTCGACGGCCAACCATAAAGAGCACTGCCCAAAGGGCGAGCACTGTGAGCAGAGTCCAGACTACCTTTCCCACAGTACGGGAAAGGAAAGAGAGTGGAATGAAGATGATGGCGGCAAAAGGTGGATAAATGAAGGCGAGGTCAACGCCGGTTTCACTTAAGAAGTCAGTGTAGAGCGACTTATGCTCCCGCATCTGCTTACCCGCGAGCTGAAAAATACCCATATCAATGGGGTGGCCGAAGCGCAGATATGCAATCAGCCATTCCAGGCTATAGAAGAGGCAAATTAGGCAGACCAGAACCGGGGCCAGAAGCAGAATCCTGTCCCTGATAGTGGAGCGCTTAAATAGGTCGACGACATCAACAGATGGCTCGCCCGAGAAAAATTGGAGTATAGGCCACGACTGTGTTGATAGGTAGCTAGTCAAAAGTAAAGGCGCGATTGT
>JAUMUD010000032.1 GCA_030530875.1 Corynebacterium sp. | reverse complement strand
TCAATTTTTATGCAACCCCAAGGATTCTGTCAGGTTGTGCATAACATCACAATATTGACAAAACGCAACGCATATCACTATTAGGCGCCATTGACCAGCAAGATCACAATGTTAATTTTTATACAAACAAAGCAAAACTACTACCTGAAAACCCTCGCCTTGTTTTTTCTTTAAAACGCCGCTTTACTGGCAAGCAACTTCGATCAAAGGAGCATGTCAAACTATGAAAATCAATACTTTTGGCAAGGCCGCACTCGCCGGCCTACTCGCAGTATCCACAGCAACCACTGTGGTCGTGGCCCCATGGAACAGCACCGTCACCCAAGCCTATGAAATGACCTCCACCAAGGACGGCTTCTACTCCAACTTCATGCCCCGCGTTGCTACTTTTACTCCGCAAAATCTCTATTACGCCGGTACAGACAGCACAAACCCCTCGAACGAGCAATTGGTAACCTCAGCCAAGGCCTCAGATAGCGCCACTGATTTTTCCCAAGCTTACGACTTGTTGGCAAATCTAGAAAATAACAGCTTGGTAGACACGATTGACCTCACCAATGGAAGTCTCCCCGTGCGGAAGTACATTCAAATTGGCGTTCCGACGAGCAAAATTAGTAATTCAAGACTCGCTGCGGCTCTCTCCTGGTACCGCAACCATAAATACCAAATCCAAACAAGTGCTAGTGGCGACACAACCTACTATGTGATTAGTGCAACGGCTCAATCAACTTTTGATCTTCACGATCCCATCCCCGCAATCTCTAAGGGCACGACTGTCACCATAGCGGACAGCGGAAGCAGTTCGAGTCGTGAAACTGTCGCCAGTTACCTCATACCTGCTTTAGATAACGCGATGCCTATGAATGTGTTTAATCCAGTTGTTGACCCCTGGATTACTGAAGCAAATAAGTTGGGAACGCCCGATCCAACATATGTACAAGAGCTAAAGGATGCGGCGACCTCACTCCAAGATTCCTACAGTGCCGCTGGAATCACCGATTATGCAACGGCCGATCCGAGTGAAACCAGGTGGGTTCAAGTACCAAACAATAACACTAGTCTTCCCAACATTGACCAGGCAAAGTACATCCAAGCAGTAAACAACGTACTTGTCTCTGCCTATTTTTCCAAACTTCCTAATTATAAAGACTTCTTAGGCACTGGTGGCACTGGATATTTCGCATTCCCGCGGCTGTACTCGATGTATCTTACGGGGTTTTCAAGCCTAGTCGAGCCGTACCGCAACGCGATCATCCAGCAAGTTGGTAATCTTTTCAGTACTGGCGGACTAAACCCTGACATTGAAGAAATCTCTCCACTGTTTCAAACCCGTTACCAGCCGGAATGGGTTCGTGCTGCAATGTACCAATTAGCATGGGGACAACCAACAACTGAGGAATACACGAATCAATCTAAGATGGTGGAGCTATACGGAACTCCAGGGTACCTTTTCAATGCGCCATCACTCGACAGTCTATTGGCTTCCGTAGATACCGCGGGGCGCCTTAACTCTCCAGCAGCTCTGCTTCTGAATGTCGTCAGGGCTGGCGGTGAGATTATGGAAGGATCAGACAATTGGAAAACAGCCAGCGAGGCTAAGAAAAATGCCTATACAACCGCTAAGAATAATTACTTGACCCAGTGGCGGAAGCTCGCAGCTAGTACGTCAAACCTGACAGACAACGGACAAACAGGTGACTATTCCACGTTAGATGATCCATCTTCGGTGTTCACGATCGATTATGCCAACGCCACCCGTGCGTTCCTCAATGCTGCCGAGGATCTCATGAACATGCCAACCGAGACCTCGACTGTTACCACGACTGCCACGGTCACGGAGTCCACCACTGAAACCACAACCGTGACGGAGACGGCAACAGACACTACGACAGTGCCTACTACCAGCACAACCACGGAGACTGCTACTACCACTGTACCGACTACTACTACGGCAACAGAGACCACCACTAGTACGCAGGTTATCCCAACCACCAGCACGGATGTTGTGACGAGCACGCAGGTTGTCCCAACAACGACGACCCAGACGGCGACCACTACCAGTACTGCGCTAGAAACCAGCACTCAGGTTGTACCGACTACCAGCACTGTTACCGAGACTGCTACGAGCACTGCCACGGTCACAGAAACAGTCACGTCGACGCAGGTTGTGCCAACTACCACCGGCACAGCTACGGAAACTACAACCAGCACACAAGTCATCCCAACAACGAGCACTGCCACGGAAACCACCACCAGCACGCAGATTGTGCCATCCACGAGTGTTGTTGTGACCACGTCCACCGAGAATGCAAATTCCAAGGACTTGGCGTCCGACAAGGCAACCCTGACTGCCCTTACTGATTTGGCTGACATGATCCGCAATTCCGCCAAGTACACAAACGCGACGGATGAGCAAAAGGAGAATTTCGACAAGGCTGTGGAGAAGGCCACAAGCACGCTCAATAATGGAAATGCATCGGCCAATGCTATTCGTGAGGCTATTGAGGCGCTGAGCAAGGCCCAGACCGCACTGCCCGCATCGAGCAATTCCACGAACACCACCAACACAACCAATACCACCAACACCACTAACCAGACGGATTCCGAAACCCCACCGTCAACCAGTGCTAATGGCGGTAGCAAGTGGTGGCTGCTAGCAATCCCAGGTATTGCAGCAGTAGTCGCGGTGCTGATTTACTTCTACAATGAGGCGATCCTGCCACGCTGGCCATGGCTACCGCATCTTCCTTACCCGGTGATTCCATAAGGTAGTACTAATAATGCCCCCATTCGGGGGTATTATTTTTGCCCCACGCGCTAATGATTGTTTTCTTAGACGAGCATTGTTAAAATCGTGTTAAAAGTTCGTTTCTTTTTCTAAGGAGGTCGCCATGACCAACCAGTATTCCTTCGAATCCTCCGGGGAAATTTTCGATGTACCAAAGAAGCCAAATGGCAAGGCCCTTGCCGCGCTGATCCTTGGCATTCTCAGCATCCTTCTGTGCTGGACGGGCCCAGTGGGTCTGATTATCGGCATTGTGGGCATTGTGCTGAGCGTCCTTGGTCTTAAGGCGGTTGCCAATAGCGACCCACGCACCGCACGCCGCGGCATGGCCATTGCCGGCGTGATTCTTTCCGTGATTGGTATTTTGCTGGGTATTCTCTTCACAGTGATTTACTACTGGGCCTTTGGCCATGTCAAGAATGTCCAGGAGTCCTGCGGCCAGTATGAGGTCACCAGCACCGAGTACACCGAGTGCGTGCACAATGAATTTGGTCTGACCCCAACCACGGCCCCAACCGAGGCCCACTAGGGCTATACGCAAATAGCGGAGAGGAATTTCCTCTCCGCTACTTTTTTGTGTTGATGGCTGTTATGCCTTAGTGCTCCACAGGCTTATGGGAAGCCCAAACCTTGGCCTCCTCATTCTTAGCCTTGGCGCGCTCCCACTGCTCAGCCACACGCACCCCAGCAGTACCACCACGGGTAGCACGCGCAGCCACAGCACCATCAATGGTGAGCACCTCACGTACCTCAGGGGTCAGGCGCTCATCCACACTGGCTAGTTCCTCATCGGTCAAATCAACCAAATCCACACCGCGCTTTTCGGCAATCTGCACGCAGGCACCACTAGCCTCATGGGCTTCACGGAATGGCACACCCTGGCGCACCATCCACTCAGCCAAATCAGTCGCCAGCGTAAAGCCTCGTGGAGCCAATTCACGCATGCGGTCCTCATGGAAGGTCAGTGTCCCCACCAAACCAGTCATGGCAGGAAGCAGCAGATTAAGCTGCGCCACGGAATCCACAATTGGTTCCTTGTCCTCCTGCAAATCACGGTTATAGGCCAATGGCTGCGCCTTCAGCGTCGCCATCAAGCCCGTGAGGTTACCAATCAGACGGCCGGTCTTACCACGGGTAAGCTCAGCCACATCAGGATTCTTCTTCTGTGGCATGATCGAGGACCCGGTCGACCAGGCATCGCTCAAGGTCACATAGCCATATTCCGGCGTACACCAGTAGATAATCTCCTCGGCAAGACGGGACATATCCACAGCTATCTGCGCCAGAACAAAGGCGGTCTCTGAGGCAAAGTCACGAGAACTCGTGCCATCAATGGAGTTTTCAGCACTCGAGTCAAAGCCCAACTCCTCGGCAATGGCCTCAGGGTCCAAATGCAGGGAGGATCCGGCCAGCGCACCAGAACCATAGGGGCTAACAGCCAGGCGCTTATCCAGGTCCTTCAGGCGGTCCACATCGCGCAGCAGTGGCTGCACATGGGCCAGCAGCTGATGAGCTAGGAGCACTGGCTGCGCTGCCTGCGAGTGGGTCTTGCCAGGCATAATGGCCGTATCGTGCTTCTTAGCTTGCTCCAAGAGCTTATCGACGAGCTCCGTCACACCCTCGCCCACCTCGCGGATGGCATCGCGCACCCACATGCGGAAGAGTGTAGCTACCTGGTCATTGCGGGAGCGGCCGGCACGCAGGCGTCCACCAACGGTTGGACCCACAATATCGATGAGGCCACGTTCCATGGCACCATGGACATCCTCATCGGTAGGAAGCGGACCAAACTCACCACTTTTAACCTTGGCGCCAAGCTCATCGAGGCCGGCAAGCATGGTGGCCAGGTCCTCATCGCTGAGCAGGCCTGCCTTGTGCAGCACCTTGGCGTGCGCCTTAGAGGCCAGCACATCATACGGGGCAAGTACCCAGTCAAAGTGGGTGGAGACACTCAGTGCAAACATGGCCTCGGAGGGGCCGCCACTAAAGCGACCACCCCAGAGGGCACCTTCATTAGTCTTATGCATAGGCTAGTCCGGTTTTCTTACTTGGCCTTGCGGTCACGCTCACAAGCAATCTTGGAGCTAAGACCGTGAAGCTGAACGAAGCCCTTAGCCAGGGTCTGGTCGAAGGTATCACCAGTGTCATAGGTGGCCAGGTTGAAGTCATAGAGGCTGTGGTCGCTGCGACGACCATTAACAGTGATACGACCCTGGTGAAGAACGAGGCGAATATCACCGGTGACGTGCTCCTGGGTGGATTCGATGAAGGCATCCAGGGAGCGCTTGAGTGGGCCGAACCACAGGCCATCGTAGACCTCTTCGGACCAACGAGCCTCAATGAGGCGCTTGTAGCGAGCAAGCTCACGCTCAATGGTGACATCTTCGAGGGCCTCGTGGGCTGTGATGAGCACCATGGCACCTGGGGCCTCATAGATTTCACGGCTCTTGATACCAACCAGACGGTCCTCAACCATATCCAGGCGGCCAACACCCTGGGCTCCACCGCGACGGTTGAGTTCCTCAATGGCCTCAAGGACGGTGACTGGACGGCCGTCGATAGCTACTGGCTTACCGGCCTTGAAGGAGATAATGACCTCGTCTGGAGCATTGCCAATGGCTGGGTCCTCGGTATAGGCATAGAGGTCCTTGGTTGGTGGGTTCCACAGATCCTCAAGGAAGCCGGTCTCAATGGCGCGGCCCCAGACATTCTGGTCGATGGAGAATGGGCTCTTGGTGGACTGCTCAATTGGGAGCTTGATTTCCTCAGCGAAGGCAATGGCCTTATCGCGGGTCCAGGCATAGTCGCGGGCAGGTGCGATGATTTCAAGGTCTGGGTGGGTATCCATGAAGCCCACCTCGAAGCGAACCTGGTCATTACCCTTACCGGTGCAGCCGTGGGCCACGTGGGTGCCGCCGAATTCCTTGGCTGCCTCCACAAGGTGCTTGACAATCAGCGGACGGGAGATGGCGGAGACAAGTGGGTACTGCTTCATATAGAGGCCATTGGCCTTGATGGTTGGCAGGCAGTACTCTTCAGCGAATTCATCCTTAGCGTCAACGACGACGGCCTCAACGGCACCGCAGTCAAGGGCGCGCTGGCGCACAGATTCCATATCCTCGCCGCCCTGGCCAAGGTCCAGGGACACGGCGATAACTTCGCCGTCAATCATCTTGGAGAGATAAGGGATAGCGACGGAGGTATCCAGGCCGCCGGAATACGCGAGGACAACGCGATTAGTCATAGGTAATGGCTCCTAACCATACTGAGTAGTGAACTTACTGTACCTACTATTGTGTCATAGATTTGGTACAACAACAGAATAAAGAATAGTATAACTTACTAGTTCCTGCAAATTATACGCATAAAGCCGGATATACAGGTAGCTACCTGCACATATACAAAAATGCCGCCCGCATTTCACGGACGGCATAGGTATTCAGGTTATTACTGAACGGTAGAGGTGGAAGCGGCATTGCGCTGTGCAATCTCCTCGGCAGAGAGACCACGGTAGAAGATCTTGTAGAGAACCATGGAGAGCACGGCGATGAAGCCAGCAACAATGTAGACATTAGCCCAGGAACCGAGCATGCTGTGGAGCATACCGTGGAAGAATGGGCCAACACCAAGGCCGAGATCCAGGCCGATGAAGTAGGTGGACAGAGCCACACCAACGCGGCTTGGAGCGGTAACGAGCTTGAGGCAGACGGCCTGGCCATTGGACATGAAGTTACCATAACCAAGACCGATAAGAGCACCAGCAATGAGCATCAGGATACCAGCGCCTGCAACGGAGTGGATGTGGGCCAGAGCCATGAGGATCCAGCAGCCGATAGCCAGGAAGATATAGGACGGATAGAGAACGGAGCTCTCACCGTAGCGGTCGAAGACACGGCCAAGGATTGGACGGGTAACAGCAACCACGAGGGCGTAAACCAGGAAGAAGAAGGAGCTCCAGACCACGATGCCGTCAACAAGCTCGCCGGAAGCAGCGTAGCTGTTGAGGAAGCCCACGACGGCAGCATAGGACAGACCCATGAAGAAGCCAACAATGGTGATGACGTAGACGCGACGCTCGAGCAGGGAGTTGATGCTCCAGTCCTTGGAAGCCTTGCGCATTGCGTCGGTGATCTCGATGTTCTTGGCTGGGAAGACCAGAGCACCGATGGTGGAGATAGCAACCAGAACCACGCAGACAATCAGGGTCACGGTGAAGTTGGTTGCGTGCAGAATCAGGGAACCAACGAATGGGCCAAGGGCGGCTGCCAGTGCGGTGGACAGACCGTAGTAGTTAATGCCCTCACCCTGACGAGCCTTAGGAATGTAGGCAGTCACAATGGTGTTGGTAGCGGTGGAGACCATGCCGTAGAAGAAGCCGTTAAGGAAACGGATAATGAAGAGGACGGCCATGCCTGGAATCCAGAAGTACATGACGGTGGTGATGAGATAGAAGATTGCACCCCAGCGGAGCACAGCCTTGCGGCCCATCATCTCGATGGTCTTACCAAAGTAGAGACGTGCAAGCAGGGTACCAATAATGTAGATACCCGTTGCCAGACCTGCAGAGGAGGTCGATGCATGGAGCTTACTCGTGGCAACAAAAGCAATGATTGTCACCAGCAGGTAATACACCATATAAACAAAGAAGTTAATAAGGGTGATACCGACGAAGCCCGCATTAAAGAGCTTCTCTTGTTGGTCTTCCACCGTTAGTCCTTTCGTGGCTATTAATTTTTTGACAGAGTCGAGAGTACGCTTAAGTTCCCCAAAAGAAAAGAGCTGTTCTCACATAGTTTTCCAATTGAACCGCCAATTAATATGCACTTTAATCCCCCATTACGGGGGTAATTGCGCCAAATCCCCCGGTTAAACATAAGACAAGTGAATTTCCAAGTTCATAATTGGCCCCCAAATGCCACTTTCCTATGTGACCCACAGCACATTCAATTGCAATCGTGTTGTTGTTTTTGGCCGATAAACATCCAGCATTTCCGCAGGTAGTGCGTTGATATTGAGGCCTGTTTTTATTTCCACCTACGCTGTGATTTTATTCACACATTAAGTTTTGCCTAAGACAGAAAAAGCCCACCCCGAAGGGTGGGCTAAGGTTTTAGCGGTCTAGGTGTCGCCTGAACAGGTCTGCGAGGTCCTTACCGGTTGCAGGCTCGCGGGAGAGGACAAAGATGGTGTCGTCGCCGGCAATACAGCCGAGCACTTCTTTGAGTCCCACACGGTCCACATAAGAGGCAAGATACTGTGCCGCACCCGGTGGTGTGCGCAACAAGGCGACATTACCGGAGGCCTCAACGCTGATTACCAGGTCGGTCAGTATACGGTAGAACTTGTCTACCAGCCCTGTGACACGATCAGAACCGACATTGTGCGTATCAACGGTATAGTAGCTCTCCCCTTCCTCAGTTCGGATTTTCACCGCTCCGAGTTCATCAAGATCCCTCGAAAGAGTGGCCTGTGTAAAGTTAAAGCCCTGTTCGCGGAGAAGTTCCGCCAGCTGCTGCTGGTTTTTCACGCGCATCCTATCCAAAATTTGAAGGATAAGACCCTGTCGGGCTGCACGGGAAGATGGGGTAGGCATTTTTCTCTCCTAAAACTCCTTACGTGATTCCTGTTCTAGTAACCATACTAGCAGAGCTTTCTGCGCATGTAGGCGATTTTCTGCTTCATCAAAGACTACGGACTGCGGTCCATCAATTACCTCAGATGTGACTTCATTGCCACGGTAGGCTGGCAGGCAGTGAAGGAAGATGGCACTTTCCTTGGCCTTGGCCATAATTTCGCTGTTGACCTGGTATGGAAGGAATGGGGTGCGGCGGTCTTTACCGTCATTCTCCATACCCATGGATACCCAGGTATCGGTGATAACCACGTCGGCACCGGCGACCTCATTAACATCTGAGGTAATAGTCACAGTTGCGCCAGTTTCGGCTCCGCGGGCCTTGGCTCGTTCAACAAATTCGGTTTTTGGCAGGAATCCCTCAGGTCCGATGATGGAAATATCCATGCCGGCGGTGGCAAAACCAATCATGTAGGAATTGGCCATATTGTTATCGCCATCGCCGAGATAGACGGCCTTCTTGCCCTTGAGGCCTGCTGGGCCTTCTTCTGGGCAGAGCTTTTCGATAATGGTCTGAAGGTCAGCAAGAATCTGACATGGGTGAAGATCATCGCTCAGTGCATTGATGATTGGCACAGTTGCGGTTTCTGCCATGTCGTGGAAATTCTGGTGGGCGTAGGTGCGCCAGACAATGGCCTCCACAAAGCGGCTGAGCACAGCACCGGTGTCCTGGTAGGTTTCGCCCTTGCCCATCTGGGTCTTGCCAGTATCGGCCACAATTGCGTGACCACCAAGGTGTGTGATGCCCGCTTCGAAGGAGAAACGGGTACGGGTGGAGGTTTTATCAAAGAGCACTGCAACAGAGAGTGGCCCCTCGAGAGGTCGCCTGGACAGTGGTGCCTTCTTGAGTTCGGCTGCGAGGTTGAGGACCTCTGCCTGTTCTGCTGGGCTTAGGTCATCATCAGCGAGAAAGTGGCGCATTAGTTATGCTCCTTTAGTAGTTCAGCCAGTTTTTGGATGGCGTAGTCAATTTCTTCCAGTGTAATGATCAGTGGTGGGGTAAGGCGCAGCACGCTCTCATCTGGGGCATTGAGTACCAGGCCTGCATCCAGACCTTCCTTCACAATGTCCTTGGCTACTGGCTTAGTAAGTACAACACCAAGCATGAGGCCACGACCACGTACGCTCTCTACCCCATCAAGCTTTTCAAGCTCGCTGGCAAAGTACTCGCCCTTGCGCTTGACCTCGTCGAGGAATTCTGGGGTGAGGTGGTTAAGCACCGTAAGCGCTGCTGCTGCCACAATTGGGTTACCACCAAAGGTGGTGCCGTGCTTACCAGGGGTAAAGAAGCCTGCGGCCTTGCCACGGGCAATGCAGGCACCCATTGGTAGGCCACCGCCAAGACCCTTGGCCATAGTGATGATATCGGGCTTGACACCGTCATATTCGTGGGCAAAGAAATCACCCGTACGACCAACACCGGTCTGGACTTCATCGATGATAAAGAGGGCATCGTACTTGTGGCAGAGTGCTTCGACTCCCTTGAGGAAGCCCTCTGGGGCTGGGATGACACCGGTCTCACCCTGGATTGGTTCGAGAATAATGGCGGCCACATTCTCATCCATCATGGCCTCGAGGGCCTCAAGGTTGCCGTATTCGTAGAATTCCACACCTGCTGGCAGTGGGGCGAATGGTTCGGCCTTGGATGGCTGGCCGGTCATGGCAAGGGAGCCCATGGTGCGGCCGTGGAAGCCGTGCAGGGCTGCAAGAATACGAGGCTTGCCGGTTAGACGGGCAAGCTTGAAGGCTGCTTCATTGGCCTCGGTGCCGGAGTTACAGAAAAGCACACGGGCGCTGGAATCCCCCACGCGGCCAACCAGCTCTTCAGCAAGGTCGACCACAATGCCGGTGGTAAAGAGATTGGAGATGTGTCCAAGGGTTGCTGCCTGGCTAGCAATGGCCTCCACAATATCTGGGTGTGCATAGCCAAGTGCATTAACAGCGATGCCTGCAAGCAGGTCGAGGTAGCGGTTATCCTCG
This sequence comes from Corynebacterium sp., assembly GCA_030530875.1. Classification (GTDB taxonomy): domain Bacteria; phylum Actinomycetota; class Actinomycetes; order Mycobacteriales; family Mycobacteriaceae; genus Corynebacterium. The sequence goes on along the minus strand of JAUMUD010000032.1, from coordinate 9,868 downwards.
GCGTCGTAAAGCCAGGATCCTTGTCCGCGTTCAAATTCGCGGGCAGGGGTGCCGTAGTTATCCATCAGGTAGTGTGGCCAGTTTTCTACGGCATGTCCAAAATTCTTAGTCATTATCTTCCTTATAGACCATGGTGCCAATGCCACCGGAGGTCAGTAGTTCCAAAATCACGGAATGTGCAATACGGCCATCGATCACGGTTGCTGCACCCACACCGCTTTCTACTGCGTGCAGGCAGCTTTCCATCTTAGGAATCATGCCACTATCCAGGCTTGGCAGAAGTGCGGTGAGATCATCGGAGTTAATCTGACGCACGAGCGAGTCCTGATTTGGCCAGTCGGTGTAGAGGCCTGCCACATTGGTAAGAATGAGTAGTCGCTCAGCACCAAGGGCTGCGGCCAATGCACCAGCTGCGGTATCGGCATTGATGTTGTAGACCTGACCATCCTCATCCGGGGCGACGGTGGAGACCACGGGGATACGTCCAGCTTCAATAATGTCCATAATGCTGGTGGCATCCACATGGACAATGTCACCAACCAAACCAACGTCGACTGGCTCGCCATTAACCGTGACTTCGCGCTTGGCGGCGGTAAAAAGACCCGCATCCTCACCAGAGGTACCAACGGCCAGTGGGCCGTGGCTATTGATGAGATTCACCAGGTCACGGCCGACTTTGCCAAAGAGCACCATGCGGGCAATTTCCATTACCTCTGGGGTGGTGACGCGGAAGCCACCACGGAACTCCCCTTCTACGCCCAGGCGACCGAGCATTTCGGTGATCTGTGGGCCACCACCATGCACAACCACAGGTTTAATGCCCACAGTGCGAAGAAAGACCATGTCAGCGGCAAAGGCTTCTTTGAGTTCTTCGTCCACCATGGCATTGCCACCATATTTCACGACCACAATTTTGTCGCGGTAGCGCTGTAGCCATGGGAGAGCATCGGCTAGCACATTGGCGCGCTGTTCATTGCTGAGATTCAAATCCATTATGGGGTCCTTTAGGTGGTGTAGGCGGAGTTGATTTCCACATACTGGTGGGAAAGGTCGGTGGTGTAGACGGTGGCTTCGCCTGGGCCATCGAGACCAAGGTCGATGCGCACGGCAATATCTACGCCACTGAGGTCGACCTCGCGGGCGCCTTCTGCACCAGTGGAGTTGATGCACACTGGCTGGTCATTGAAGTAGACGCTGATCTTTTCGGCGTCCATATCGGCATCCGCCATGCCCACTGCTGCAAGCACACGACCCCAGTTAGGATCAGAGCCAAACATGGCGCACTTGAAGAGATTGTCACGGCCCACCGTGCGGGCAGCATTGAGAGCCATTTGTTCGGTGGTAGTGCCAGTAACGGTAATGGATACGCGCTTTGTGACACCTTCACCATCGGCCTGCATCTGCTTCGCAATATCGAGACAGACAGCGTGCACGGCCTCGTCGAGTTCTTCCTGGCTTGGGGCCACTTCCGAAGCACCGCTTGCCATGAGGATCACGGTGTCATTGGTGGAGGTGGAGCCATCAATATCGACGCGGTCGAAGGTGGTTGCAGTTGCCTTGCGCAGTGCTGCGTCGAGTTGCTCTGGGGTTGCTACCGCATCGGTGGTGACACAAACCAGCATGGTGGCAAGGCTTGGAGCCATCATGCCCACACCCTTACCCATGGCACCAACGGTAAAGCCCTGGCCACGGAAGACAGCTTCCTTGCGCACAGTATCAGTGGTCATAATTGCGGTTGCAGCATTAAGACCATAGTCACCCTGGGACTCTACGAGGCCGGGGATAGCGGCAAGCATCTTATCTACTGGGAGTAGCTCACCGATAATGCCGGTGGAGCAAGCTGCCACATCAGTGGTTTTCAAAGAAAGCGCACCGGCAACGCTGCTGACTACTGCGGCACAGTCCACATCACCCTGGGTGCCATTGCAGGCATTAGCATTTCCCGAGTTATAAATAACGGCATGCAGGGTGCCGTCCTTGATGGCTTCGCGGGAATGCTTGACTGGGCTAGCGAAGACACGGTTTTTAGTGAAGACAGCGGCAGCATTAAAGAGTGGGCCGTTGTTGACCACGAGGGCCATATCGGATTTACCGGAGGGCTTGATACCTGCTGTTGTGGCTGCGGCACTAAAACCTGCAGGTGCAGTAATACCTGTGGAGCTCATATTTTTCCTTTCTTATGGTGCCAAACCAACCATTGGCAGGCCAGCCAGTTCATTAAAGCCAAGGGCGAGATTCATGCATTGGATAGCTGCGCCACCAGTGCCCTTGGTGAGATTGTCAATGGCACTAATCATCAAGAGACGACCGGCCTTGACATCAACCTCGACCTGGATGTGGACCATATTAGAGCCCACAACATTTTGGGTTTCTGGCTGTACACCCAGTGGCAGCACCTGAACAAATGGCTCGTCCTTATAGAACTCACTATAGACCTCATGGGCCTTCTCCGTGGTGAGTTCCCCGGTTAGTGGTGCGGAGGCGGTACTAAGAATGCCGCGGGTCATTGGCGCAAGAACCGGGGTAAAAGAAAGGCTAATGTCCTTATCGGTATATTCACCAAGGTTCTGGATAATTTCTGGGTTATGACGGTGCTTACCAGCAGTGTTATAGGCGCGCACCGAGCCCATGGTTTCGGAGCCAAGCATGGCAGCATTTGGCTTCTTACCAGCACCGGAAACACCAGTTACCGATACCAGGCTAATGGTTGGGTTAATAAGGTCCTTGGCCACTGCTGGCATAAGGGCCAGGGTTGCGCCGGTTGGGAAGCAACCTGGAACGGCCACATGTGGTGCGCCCTTCAAAGCCTCGCGGTGGCCCGGCATTTCTGGAATACCGTATGGCCAGGAGCCTGCATAGGTGCCGCCATAGTAGGCATTCCAGTCCTCTTCGCTCTTCAAGCGGAAGTCAGCAGCACAGTCAATAATGACTGGGGTGTTACCGCCTACTGCTTCAATACCCTTCGCGATTTCTGCACTGTGGCCATGTGGCAAACAGAGGAAAACCACATCATGCTGAGCAAGCACGTTAATATCAGTGGCCTCAATAAGGCGACCAGCCAGTGGGCTAAGATGCGGTGGCACTGGGCTACCAGCAGAAGAGCCCGCACACAGCGAGCCAATTTCGAGTTCGCCTGCCTGGTAGGCCGGATGACCAAGCAGAAGGCGAATAATTTCACTGCCGGCATAACCACTAGCACCGACAACTGCAACCTTAATAGACATAGTGAAAGAATAGCAGCGAATAGTAAATTATGCAAGTACTAGTATTTTTTGCATATTTTTGTGAATATACGCAACTTTCCTGACCAAACATTAGAAACAGGTTAAATTGCGCGCGATTTTAGGACAGTTCCAAAAAATTTTTGGGGAATTTTTCTAAAACTTGTAATTATATTTTCCTTGTCCTAGCTGGACGAATAGTCCAGGGAAAAGTTTCATGTAATTAGTTCTGTGCTCTACGTGTGCACGATTTTAAAAACAGACTTGTCCTCTCTGCCATAATGAGTCCTAAACCCGCACACCATAGAAGGAGGTGAATTCCAATGACTACTGCACCCGCAGCTATTGCCGAAGGTCGCGCCACTAATTATCATGCTTTCGCACAATACGTGCACCAGAACTACCGCAATATGAATAATGGTGAATATATCAGCCACATGGGTGCGACCTACAATACGGTTCGCAGTGAGGCAGTCAACCTTCGTCGCGCCGGGTTCATCTATGCGCATAAGGCGCTCGATAAGATTTGTGAGCGCTATGAGCTGCGCTATGAAGCAGCAGCTGAGCTTTGTGCTTTGGCAATGAAGATTGAGGGTGATTGGAATAAGCCCAAGACTGGTGGTGTGCGCCAGGAGCAGCTTCGTATTCTTGCCAAACTTGCCGCCGATATTGACTTCTCTCACGCCATGAGTGGCCTTGGTATTCTTGCCTCCCGTGTCAAGGAGCATAATGCGAAGCGGGCTGAGGCTTTAGCCCGTGCTAAGCAGGAGGCCTATGAGGAGCGGCTTGCTCAAGGACCAACCGAGGAAGAGACCCAGAAGGTTGAGGATACCCAGGATGGCTTCGCAGCACTCTTGACCGAGGCAGCTCTTACTCCCCCACCCTATGTGGCTGGCGCCCCAATGCCTGAGGTGGAACTCGGTGAGCCAAAGTATGCCTGGACCACGGAAGATCTGCGCTTCACCATTACCAAGGAGCGCCGTGGATATAACACGCTTACCTGGGAGGGTGTCTCTGACACTGATGCGGCGACCTTTAAGCAGCTGATGCGCCGCATGTATACCCAGCTTCCTGAGGAGATTCAGAATGCCCCGGCCCCAGTACGCGATGGCCACGCAGCATATCTAGCTTTGGTGGAATCTGCCCGTACTTCAAAGGCACTGGCTAAGGTGACTACCAATGTGGTTATTAGTGCTGACCTGCTTAAAGATCACCCTGAGTGGGCTATCTACTATGAAGGTGAGTTCCTCACTACCGAGCAGCTCTATGAGCTCGTTAAGCAGTGGGAGGATAAGCACCGGCTTATGATTACGGACCTTAGTGGCCGGGTGGTGAGCCAGTCTAATGTCCGCTTTGCTACCGAACCACAACGGGTAGCCTGGCAGGCAATGACCAATAAGTGCATTATCCCGTTCTGTGACTGTATGCATGGTCTTCAATACCACCACCTTGAACAGTGGGTGAAAACACGAAGAACCAATACTGAGGATGTCTGCCCCATCTGTGTGAAACACCACGAGTTGGTCACCAGGTACCCGGACAATCTCACGGTCTTCCATGATTTAGCTACCAGCGTGTGGATAGACCCGCATACTAAGAGAGTATCCATCGGGTTGATTGGCCATCCTAGTTCCTCCATTATCCGGGCCAAAGGCAAGGAATTGGATTTGGACCCATTGGTTCCGGAAGAGTTCCAGAGGTTGAAACAGATTCTGGTTGGGAAGACCAAGGCACGCATCAAAGATGACCCTAAGTATTGGGGTGCGTAGAGCAAAACCCGCCTGCCAAGTGGCAGACGGGTCAGTTTCCCAGGCTTTAGTGTGCCTGATTAGCCGCGCAGGACTGCGCCGAGTTCACGGCTTGCGGCCTCAACGCCCTTCATGCGTGCCTCGGAGCACTCATCGTCAGTGAGAGTGCGGTCGGCTGCACGGAAGCGGATGTTGAAGGCCAGGGACTTCTTACCGAGACCCAGAAGTGGGGAGCGGTAAATATCGAAGAGCTCAACGGACTCGGCCAGTGGACCAACATTTTCCGCAAGGACCTTGCGTACGGTCTCTGCTGGAACATCCTCATTGACAACCAGGGCTACGTCCTGGAGAAGCACTGGGAATGGAGATGGGATTGGTGCTGGGGTGGATGGTGCGAATGGCAGCATGGCCACATTGATCTCCATAGCGCAGGTGCGTGGAGGCAGGTCACCGAGAAGCTGTGGGTGGAGCTCACCAGCATAGCCCACAATTTCACCATTGACCTTGAGAGCTGCACAGCGGCCTGGGTGCCATGGGAGCATCTCAGCGTTCTCGACTTCAAGCTCCACATCGGCGGCGCGTGCCACCATACGTGCAGATTCAATAGCATCTGCCCAGGTGTATTCGCGGCCTTCACCCCACGGACCATCAAGCTCAACCTTGCCACAAGCCACAGTGGCAACATGCAGCTGCTGGATTGGCAGGGCGTCCAGAACAGCCTGGATTTCCTCATTGCTTGGGCGGTGGTCGGTTGCTGGCATTGGGGAAATACCATCACCATAGGCAATGGAGACCTGCTCCTGGCCAAAGAGGCGCACATTATTTTCGCCACGGGCTACGTTGCGGCCAAGGCTTTCGAGCATGGCAGGAAGCAGCGTGGTGGCAAGAACACCATGGTCAGACTCGAGTGGATTCAGAACCTTAACGGTCTTGGTGCGCTCATCGGTCACACCCCACTCTTCCAAAATGGTATTGGACATAAATGGGGTTGGCAGAATCTCAGCATAGCCCTGGTAGGCCAGTGCATGGCCAATAGCGCGGCGGCGAATCTGTGCCTCAGTCAAACCGCGACCGGCCGGTGCCTGTGGGGTGATGGATGGGATAGCATCCAAACCCTCTAGGCGAACAACCTCTTCGACCAGGTCAGCAGACATGGTGAGGTCAGGACGCCAGGTTGGTGGCACAACGCTGAGCAGGTTAGTAAGACCAGAGGTAGTGGAGGCAGGAACAGCCACGGTGGAACCAAAGGCAGACACTGCGGCATCAGAAGCGGTGGTGACCTGGCAGCCGACCTCTTCGAGGCGGGCAACCACAGTTTCCTGGGTATATGGCACACCAATAATCTGGGCTGGGCGGCCGGCATCCATGATGATTTCAGGCATGGCTGGAATTTCACCAATCAGGGTGCGGCTGGCCTCAACCTGGCCGCCGCCATAGGTGACCAGCAGGCTGCAGGCCAAATCCAAAGCAACCTCAACCATGGCTGGGTCGACACCACGCTCGAAGCGGCGAGAGGCTTCAGAGCTAAGCTTCTGACGGCGGCAGGTGCGAGCCACAAAAACAGGATCCCAGTTAGCAGCCTCAAAGTAGACATCGGTGGTGTCATCCGAAATTTCGGAGGTGGAGCCACCCATCACTGCTGCCAGGGACTGGATGCCCTCATCATCACAGATGACAACATCCTCTGGGTGCAGTTCACGAGTCTGCTCATCCAGGGTAACAAGCTTCTCCCCTGCCTTTGCCTGACGAATCTGCAGGCCACCAGCAATCTTGCCGGCGTCGAAGGCGTGCATTGGCTGGCCAAGGAGGAACATCACAAAGTTAGTGATGTCGGTGGCCAGGTTCACTGGGCGCTGACCACAAAGCATAAGCTCGCGCTGCATCCACAGTGGGGACTCAGCCTTAGGGTCAATGCCAGTGACCTTACGCAGACCAAAGCGGCGCATCTTAGTGGCAGGATCCACACTGATGGTGAGCAGGTCAGCCTGTGGGGCTGGAACATCAAGGGTGAAGGAGGCGTCACAGGTAAGGCGGATAGCATCCTCGGCACGCTTGGCCACATCCACATAGTCCACATCAAGGGCGGATGCTACCTCGCGGGCAAGACCACGGGCAGAAAGTGCATAGCCACGGTCTGGGGTGATGTTGACCTCGAAGACAGTGTCATCAAGACCAAGCAGCTCACGGGCATCCATACCAATGGTTGGTTCGCCGGTCAGAGTGATAATACCCTTGGTCTGCTTATCAGCCATACCCAGCTCAGCAGCCGAGCAGAGCATGCCCTCGGAGACATGGTCATAGGTCTTACGGGCGGCAATTTTGAAGTCGCCTGGAAGCACAGCACCTGGGAGGGCGACAACCACATAGGAGCCAACTTCAAAGTTGCGGGCACCACAGATGATCTGCTGCATTTCTGGGTTGCCAACATTGACCTGGCAGAAGCGGATTGGCTTCTTGAAACCAGTGAGCTCTTCAATCTCTTCCACACGACCAACGACCAGTGGGCCGGTGGTCTCTGGGATTGGTGCGTAGCCTTCAGTTTCAAAACCGACGCGGACGAATGCCGAGTCCATTTCTTCGTCGGTAATCTTTGCTGGGTCTACACCAATGAGGCGCAGGAGCCAGTTCTTTGCAATAAACATAGATTTTCTCCTTGTGCCTTAGACGTGGATACCGAATGGGAGGGTGAAGCGAACATCGCCTTCGACCATGTCGCGCATATCGGTGAGGCCATTGCGGAACTGCAGGGTACGCTCAATGCCCATGCCGAAAGCAAAGCCGGTATAAACCTCTGGATCAATGCCAGCTGCACGAAGCACATTAGGGTTGACCATGCCACAGCCGCCCCATTCGATCCAGCCAGCACCGCCCTTCTTATTTGGGAACCAGACATCGACCTCTGCGGAAGGCTCGGTGAATGGGAAGTAGTTGGTGCGCATGCGGGTGTGGGTATCTGGACCAAAGAGGGTCTTGGCCAGGTGGTCCAGGGTGCCACGCAGGTGGGCCATGGTCAGGCCCTTATCAATAGCCAAGCCTTCCACCTGGTGGAAAACTGGGGTGTGGGTGGCATCAAGCTCATCGGTACGGAACACACGACCTGGGCAGGCCACATAGATTGGCAGCTCACGGCTGAGCATGGTGCGCATCTGCACAGGGCTAGTGTGGGTACGCAGAACCTGCTTGGAGTTTTCCGGTGCAATGTGGAAAGTGTCCTGCAGGGTACGTGCTGGGTGGTCTGGGAGGAAGTTCAGAGCATCAAAGTTGAAGTACTCGGACTCGACCTCTGGACCATCGGCGATTTCCCAACCCATGCCCACGAAGATATCGGCGATTTCTTCATTGAGCTGGGTAATTGGGTGCAGTGCACCGAGCTGGTGGGTGGTGGTTGGCACGGTGACGTCGACGCGCTCAGCTGCGAGCTGCTCTGCAGCAGCCTTAGCTTCCAGTACTTCCTTAACCTGGCTAAATCGCTTCTCAACACGACCAAGGGCCATGTTGACCAGGCGGCCAGCTTCCTTGCGCTGGTCCTTTGGAATGGAGCCCAGGGATCGACGGGCTTGTGGAATAGCAGCATCCTCACCCAGGTGCTCACGACGAACTGCCATCAGATCAGCCACATTCTCTGCCTTTTCAATAGCGGCAAGGGCTGCTTCTGCGAACTTATTAAGGGCAGTCTCGGTCAACGGGGAGGTTGATTGCGAGTCAGACACGTGTCTCCTCATCTCGGTAGACTATAGATTCAACCCCACCATGATACTACAAATGGCCTGCAGGGTTTAAGTCTTGCGTGCCGTTTTGCCCTTGTTAACGGTTTTGGATTCGTGCTGAGGAATACAGGCAGATGGATGCTGCGGTGGCCAGATTGAGGCTCTCGGCACGGCCGTGGATTGGGATGCGCACGCGGTGGTCTGCCTGTGCGAGCAGTTCTTCGCCAAGACCGTGGGCTTCATTGCCAAAAAGCCATGCGGTTGGCTGGGAAAGTAGCTCTTCAGCTTCGTCGAGGTTCAATTCACCATCGGCTGCGGTGGCAAGGACGGTCAATCCCTTGGCCTTGAGGCGCTGGAGTGAAGACTCAATACTTGGGTCCTTGGCTACTGGGATGTGGAAGAGCGAGCCTGCGGTGGAGCGCACAGCCTTTGGGCCCTGGGGGTCGGTGGAGTTACCGGCAAAGAGTACAGCATCGGCACCCATGGCATCGGCCACACGAATCATGGTGCCGGCATTGCCTGGGTCATTGGTATCTACTGGCACGGCAACGAGCCGTGGGCTTCGGCCCAGTACTTCCTTGGGGCTCCAGAGCACATCGGTGCAAAGCGCAAAGATACCAGGGGTGGTGACAGTAGCTGAGAGGCTTTTTGCGGCGCGCTCAGTGATGGGGTGCACGTAGATGCTCATATTGCGCGCAAGGCTAATGAGATCGGCATAGCGAGCACTGCCCTCTTCGGTTACGAATACATCGGTGGCAGCCCCGGTGGCAATAGCGGCGTCCACACAGTTGGAGCCTTCGACAAGAAAGCCGCTGCTTTTCTTCCTGCCGGCAGCTTTAAGGAGCTTGGCGGCATTGACGATACGTGGGGTTCGTTCAGTAAAAGCGGAAGAAAAGTCTAGATTCACGGGAATAAGATTAGCAGATCCTCGGGTAAATGCACGCTAGGGCATAAAAAATAACGGGGTGCTTTCGCATCCCAGTCAGTAGTCATAGCGGTTTTGAAGAATAGATTACGCGGTTGGCACCCAAACAACAATGCCGTATGGAAGTTGTGGTGCTGGATTTGGCTGGCCCTGTGGTGGCTTGCCAAATTTTTCGGACTATAGGACAGAATGTGTTGTTGCGTTAGTGGGGAAAATAAAATAAGGGAGGAGTGCCGTTGTGGCACCCCTCCGGGTGGTTAGTTAGTC